>JBGSYC010000268.1:0-8388 GCA_041751095.1 Flavihumibacter sp. | reverse complement strand
TACCACAACTTTTAATCGCAGCAGCTAAAGGTGGTTTGATAGCAACTCCTGCAAGCCGCTACCGATGGGCCTGCCATCATCATTTACACAGCATCAACTTTCAATAAATAAAGAACTGATTGTTGTTCGTGACACTCAGTAACCCGGATTCTGATCTTTCGCAGGGTCAAGCGCTTTGTTATAATTCAACTCTGATAAAGGAATTGGCCATAACAAATGTTTGGTTGCTACGGATTTTCCCTTTACCTGCTGTATTACCTGTTGTGCAATGCCCATTCTTTTTAAATCGAGCCAGCGCTTAGCTTCATAAGCGGTTTCGTAACCACGCTCTTTCACCACAAGATCAAGAAATGATTGCGCCGTTGGATAGTCGGTTAGTTTGAAATCAATAACTGATATAGCGGTGGCGCTTAACCCATAGGCCCTGCGGTGTACCATATTCAGGCGCTCCATCGCCAATGCAGTTGGCCCGTTATTAACCCGGCTTGCCGCCTCCGCATAAAACAATAAAACGTCGGAGTATTTGTAAAATGGATAGTCGTTACCCGCCGACATTGGTGTAGCGGCAGCCGGATCTTTGAATTTGCGGAAAAGTGCTGTGTTATTACCCAAACCAATGTTATAGGAATAAAGGTTAAAGGATTTACGGAGGTCTTTAAAGTCCCAATTTTTAATAAATAGGTTGGATACAGTATCAGTAATATGTGCAAAAAAACCACCGGCGCCATGCAACTTAGCACCAGGATGGTGCGCAAACATTACATAAAACCAGCCCTGGTTTGTACCGGTGCGGCTGAATTTAATATAAAAAATTTCTTCCGGTGAGGAGGTAACGTCCGGACCAAAAATTTTATCAAAATCGGCCATAGCAGCTACAGAAACAAGCGAATATTTATTTGATGCAATAATTTCATTTGACTTATTCATTGCTTCGGTGTACTTATTCACGCTCAAATACACCTCGGTAAGCATCGCTTTAGCCGACCACTTAGAAGGCCGTCCTGCCTGAGCCGCTGCATCTGGAAGATCGGTTTCTGCTGCCAGCAGGTCGCTTTCAATTAACCCATATACTTCTGCAGGTGTGCTGCGTTTAATATCTTGTTCGGTCATGTTGGCTTCTGTACGTATCGGAACACCGCCCCAGTTACGCACTAACTGAAAATAAATAAAGGCCCGCATAAACTTAGCTTCCGCCACATACCTTTTTTTATTTGCATCGCTAATGGATTTTCCGTTCGGCGCGTTTACAATAACAAGGTTAGCATTGCGTATGCCCCGGTAAAAAAGATCCCACATTTGTCCGGTACGGGTGATATTGGTATTGTCTAAACCGGCAAATTCATTTAAAGGCGCATAGCTTCCCCGGCCATACACATAATCGCCATAGGCCTCCAATTGTGCAGGGTATAAACCACCCAAACAATTAGCTTCGCGGATGGGCCCAAAAATGGCGTTAACTGCAGCTTCCACTTCTGCTGCTGTATTATAAAACGTTTCTGCGGCGATGGATTTAGGTTCTTCCTGCAATTGTTTTTCGCACGAAGCAAAAAAGAAAACCGCTGTTAGTAGAACAAGTATATTTTTCATTTAATTTATTTTGATAGCTGAATGAATTAGAAACCACAACGGATACCAACAGTTACTGCTTTTGAAGTCGGATAGCTGTAATGGTCAATACCCTGGCGAATGGAATTGGAACCACCATACGAATTGATTTCAGGATCGTAACCTGAGTAATCAGTAAGCGTAACGAGGTTCTGTGCGCTTACATAAAGCTGTGCGGAACGGAACCATTTTATTGAATTCTGTACCGGAATGTTATACGCCAACTGGATGTTTTTTAGCCGCACATAGGAACCATCTTCTACAAAGCGGTTTGAAATCTGTGTGGACGTAGTGCGGCTGATCTTTGGATACTTAGCCATTGTATTAGTAGGTGTCCAATGGTTCTTATACACCTCTACAGGCATGTTCAGGCCCACGCCATAATCCAGTGTTTGATTCACAAAACTAAGGTTGAACAAATCGTTGCCTTGTGAACCTTGTATGAACATGCTTAGCTCAAATGCCTTGTAAGAAAGATTGGTGTTGAACCCGAAAATGAAATCAGGATTAGGATCACCGATGTATGTTTTATCAAGCGCATTGATAACACCATTCTTGTCCTGGTCAACATATTTTATTTTGCCCGCAGCATCATAGCCTTCTTCCACGAAACCATAAAACTTTCCAATGGCTTCTCCTTCTCTCAGGCGGTTGATGTAATCATTTACAACCGTGATGTTGATGCTTTGGCCAAGTACATCTTCGCCATTGTACAGCTTCACTACTTTGTTACGGTTCACTGCAAAATTTGCTGATACATTCCATCTCAAATCGTTGCCTCGAAGTATATCTGCATCTACAGAAAATTCCACCCCTTTATTTTGCATTTCACCAATGTTGCGAATGGTATTGGTATACCCTAAGGAAGATGGAAGCGATACCGTATTCAATAGATCGCTTGTATTCTTACTATAATAATCAATGCTGCCTCTAATCCTGTTTTTTAAAAAAGCAAAGTCTACACCAATATCTGTTTGTGCGGTAGTTTCCCATTTCAGTGAAGCAGGCAGGCGGCTGCCTGGTGCGTACGTTACAAACAAAGCATCGCCAAAAATAACCTGATCCGTATTGAGTTGGTTAAGTGTTTGGTAAGGACTGATAGCAGTACTTCCTGTACGTCCCCAACTGGCCCTGAGTTTAAGATCAGATAAGAAATCCTGACCCTTAAAAAATGTTTCGTTAGAGATACGCCAGGCTAAAGCCACGGCAGGGAAATAACCCCATTTGTTTCCTGCGCTATAACGCGAAGAGCCATCGGCACGGAAGCTTACCGTTGCTAAGTATCTTTCTTTAAAGGAGTAATTTAATCTTCCTAAACCTGATAACAATGACCAACCAGAATACGAAGAGCCTGGGACACCAGGTGTGCCCGCAGCACCTAAGTCAAAAGGCCCCTGCACGTTACTGATAAAGCCGCTTCCTCCACCAAAAACATTTGAAAATTTATAGCTCTGGTACGTAAATCCGGCAGTAGCGCTCAGGCTATGATCGTTGAAGGCTTTTGAATAGTTGATAATGTTTTCGTTTAGCAAACTTGTTACATTAGAGGAGCTAACGTTAGCAGAGCCTGTGGTGGTATTGCTGGTAGGCCCGTTAGTAAAAGTAATGCCATTGTCATAAAAAGTGGTCATGTTATCTTCATTCTCAATACCGCCTGAAACTTTAATAGATAATCCAGGCAAAGGCTTATAGGTAACAGCCACATTTCCCAAGATTTTATTAGCTCTCACATTATCAGAATTCTCATTTATTTCAGCCACAGGATTGCGCAAAATGTTTGAGATAAAAGGATAAGAAGTATTTAGGCTTCTGTACACGCCATTTATATATGGGCCCAGGGTTGGCGGCGCCGATATCATGGCAGAAATAAGCGAGCCTCCACGGTTTCCCTGCCCGGAGTTTTGACGCCGGGAGTCTATTCTTGTAAGATTGGTGCTATAGCTTATTATAAACTTATCGCTTAAGTCCTGATCCACATTAGCCCGTAATGAGTAGCGGTTGTAATCGCTGTTCCGGATGATACCATCCTGCTTGAAAATACCTCCTGAAACAGAAAAACGTGTTTTGTTTGCACCCCCGCTTATGGTAAGCACATTGTTAAATTGTGGCGCATTACGTAAAACCAAATCCTGCCAGTCGGTTCCCTGAACAGATCCGAAACTATCTACCTGGGACTGAGTAAAATATGCGGTAACATTATCGTTCTTAGCCTGCTCATTATAAAATTCCGCATACTGTCGGGGGTTCATTAGCTTCAGTTTGTTCACAGGCCTTTGAGTGGTGTAGCCCGATTCATAATCTACCCGCACAGCGCCTGCCTTTCCCTTTTTTGTGGTAATTAACACAACACCATTGGCACCTCTGGAACCATAAATGGCGATGGCAGATGCGTCCTTTAAAATTTCCATGGACTCTATATCCGCGTTGTTCAACAAGCTTAAAGAACCATTTAATGGAAAGCCATCTACTACATATAAAGGCTCATTACTACCTTGCACTGAATTGGTTCCGCGAATGCGGACTGAGATGCTGCCACCTGGAGCACCGGAGTTTTGTATTACCTGCACACCCGCTGCTCTTCCCTGCAAGGCCTGCAAAGGAGTGCTGGTAGCAAACACATTCAGGTCTTTTGATTTTACCTGCGACACAGCTCCGGTTAAATCTCTTTTGCGTACCGCACCATATCCAACCACCACCACATGGTCTAACGTATTGTCTGCCGGTTGCAGTTCAATATTTATTTCTGATTTCCCGTTAACTGCCACTACTTCCTCTACAAAGTCAATAGAAGAAATAAGTAAAACGGCATTGGCAGGAACGGAGATGGAAAAATTTCCCTGTTCGTTTGTAGTAACGCCATTGGAAGAGCCTTTTTGAAGTACGGAGGCGCCGGCAACAGGGGCCTTTGCAGAAGCAGAACTGACGCGGCCCGCAACGGTAATGTTTTGTGCAAACGCTGTGTGAAGAACCAATAATAATACAATCGTTAAAAGCTGAGGCAGCAATTTTAGTTTCTTGGCAATCATTTTTATAATTTTATAATGTAAAATATTATTTTACTATATTGTAAATTTAAATGTGTTTACACTTTCTGCCAAAAAAAATTTTACGAAAACGTTAGCGACGCAGGTATAGAAACAGTCATAAGACACTTTGCCAGTTATTAACTCTAAGCTTATTCATATCATTATTCCGCAAGCAAGGCAGCAAATAACATTATGGGTTTTTCCTTTTTCTGCGGAAGCATCGGTATAGGCAGTATCTAATAGCAGACAACAGTAAAATTTGCCTGCAATTAAGAATTTTAATCAGCTACTTTCTCTCCCGGCTTATACAGTTGCGCATAAGGTAAAATGCCACAGTTTATAAGAACTGAACGCATATAAAAACTATTCTTCGGTACGCCTTGCCCGTTTAAAGCTTTCTGCAAATCTTCTGCAACCGGTTTAGCTTTATTACCCACGTTCTGCAAGGCCGCAGCTGCCGGGCCGAAACCATCCAGCGTGCCCTTTAATAAATAAGCTAACCCCTGTTCTTCTTTCCGTGTATAAACCATGGCTTCAGCTAACATACATTTTACTTCAGGTATCACTTCCGCCTGGTTCATGCGGAGAGTTGCTTCGGGAGGAAGCAAGTTTATTAAACCTGCTTTAGCTAATCCGCATATACCACTGGCTCCCCAGTATTGGACAACCGGATCTTTATCAGACAAATAGCCCGTTAAAATTTTTAAATTAGCTAAATCCCGGGTTGACGCTATTTCTGCAGCCTGAATTTCTTTTTCTACATTTATTTTGTTTTTTCTTGCTACATCGTATAATGTCCCCTGCTTTTGAAGCGTAAGACGATATTCTTTGGGTATAAAACCCAGATCCTTTTGTTTGCGCACCTCATGCTGAAGTGCTTCTTTTAATTCAGTAAATATTTTTATATGCGATTTATCTGAGGCCAGGTTTTGTGTTTCCAATGAGTCTTTTTCTATATTATATAGCTCAAAAACTTCTACCGGCTTCCAGAATTTTTTCTGAAGCGGGTTTAGATTATTTTGCTGGTTCGCCTGGTCCCATGCCTGCTGCGCCGGCATCTGCCATTGATAACTCTGACGTGTCCCGTTCGGATAGGCGCTCTGATAGTTCCAAATTAATTTATATTGTCCATTTGTTATTGCCCTGGCCGGAGCAAAACTGGCGCTTTGATTTGACCGGAAAGTAAATATGTATTTATTCTCATTTTCAGGCTTATCTGAGCCCGGTCCGAAAAATGGTTTCCCAACCATAAAATCAGGCGCTTTAACACCGGCCAAATTCAGCACCGTAACCGGGAAATCAATAAAAGATACCAGCCGGTTACTAACCGCAGGCTGAGACATTTGAGCTAACTGACGCCATCGTTCAGGAAATTTAACGATTAAGGGTATTAAAGTTCCGCTTTCATAAACATAAGCTTTGCCCCGTGGTACAGTACCCCCGTGATCAGAATAAAAAAATATAATAGTATTGTCTGTTTCTCCGCTTTTTTGTAGTTCATCTAATTTCTCCCCTACCCATTTGTCCATCAGCATTACAGCATCCATATTCCAGGCAATGTCATTGCGAACATTAGGCAGATCAGGTATATATTCTGGAACACTTACTGCATTTGTATCTACGGTTCTGGGAAACCTGTTTTTAATCGGACTCACTACCCTTGTCATGTGGGTAATCGTGCTATTAAAAACGGCAAAGAATGGCTGGGACTTATTCTTGCGATTGGTATAGTGGGCCTTGTTGGATGATTCGTTCCAAACATTGTCTGGTGTATTGGCATTATAATCCTCTTTGCTGTTATTGGTACAAAAATATCCGGCCTGGCGAAGATAAATCGGGTAAAAGAACGATTTGGGAACAGGCCTTTTTTCGCGGTGAATATCTGTACCTAAGCTGACAGCATATACACCAGAAATGAGGGTTGATCTGGAAGGAGAGCATTGCGTGCCATTAGAGTGTGCTTGGGTAAACCGGATGCCCTCTGCTGCCAGTTTATCAAGGTTAGGGGTTTTGAGCAGTTTATTTCCATAACAACTCAGATAGGGGCTCATATCTTCACATACCAGCCATAAAATATTAGGGCGATCCTGAGCATGACTGAGATAAGTGTTTAAAAAACAGATTATGATAATAATTTTTTTCATAATGGAGCTTACAATGAATTGATTTTTGTTTTTGCAGGTTTCCGTACCTGAATTAATGTGTAATTTACTTTTTGATCACCCGGTTGGCTTTTACAGGTTCTCCTTTCATATAACAAGTACAGACAGGGAACACTCCCTGGGACAGGCAAATCTGCACTTGTTAAAACATCTTTCGTATTCAAAAACTATTAGTTACTCAGCGGGAGCCAATAGGTAAAGGCAAATAATCGCGGTTTCGTATCATCCATTGCAAGAGCTTACCTTTTAATTCCCGTTCCAGGGCTGCGTGTTCTGGTTTACCTGCGAGGTTAGCCAGTTCATAAGGGTCATTTTTTAAATCAAACAGTTCAAACATAGGGCGGGCAGGTGGAAAATAAAGACTGGACCAAAGCGGGCCCAACCTGCCTTGTTTTTGATCCTCCTTGATTTCTATCCAGAAGTTGCGCTTATCAAAATCTACAGGAAAATAAGGTAATTGCCAAAGCGCATTGTAAACAAGTTTGTGCGTCTTAGTAACAATACAACGGCCTAAATCAAAAGCCCCGGTATTATTGGGTAAACCGCCTCCATGTGCACCTCTTTGCGAAAAAACAGCATCCCGTTCTGCTGATGGCACTTTTCCCTGTAATATGCTAACAAAGCTAAGGCCCGTCATTTCTTTTGGAGCCTTCAGGCCTGCCATACCTAAAAAAGTGGGGGCAAGGTCTTCTCCGGAAATCAGCGTTTCAGAAACTGCCCCTGATCTAGCTATCCCCGGCCACTGCACCAGTAAGGGCACTCTGATGCCAAACTCGTAAAGGGTTCCCTTGCCCCGCAGCAAAGCGCCACCATTATCTCCCATAAAAACCACTATTGTATTCCTACTTAGGCCGCGGTCTTCGAGTATTTTTAGAATTAAACCAAAATCACGATCCAGATGACCTATTTCATCATAATATTGAGCGAAGTCTTCCCGCAACTGTTTCGTATCCGGAAAATGAGGCGGCAGCTTTAAGGTAGCAGGATCATGCCGTTTACCTTCAACAAAAGTTGTATAAGGTCTGTGCGGGTCGGTAAAACCTACCTGGATAAAAAACGGTTTGGATTTGGGCCGTTTATCTAAAAAATCGTTTAAATCACTGAGGGCTTTTTCCGGGTTGCCGGTCCGCAGGTAATCTACCCGCTTTTCAAAGGTGCGAAGCTTGTCTTTTTCAAAAACTTCTTCGGCTTCTTTTGGCATACCTCCAGACCCGTCAAGGTGGTAAGTACGGCCCACTATGCCTGTATAATAATTAGCATGCGACCGCAGAAGCTCGGGAAAAGAAACAAATTCTGCCGCCAGGGGGGCGGAGAAACGGGTCATGTCAATGGCTACCGGCGAGCGCCCCGTCATAAGGGCTGCCCGTGAGGGTACACACTGGGGGCTGGCCACATACATGCGGTTAAATTGCATGGCTACTTTAGCAAACTTATCCAGGTTGGGGGTTTGCACATCTGGGTTGCCATAACTGCCCATGTGAGCAGCACTCTGATCATCAGATATCACAAAAACAATGTTTGGTTTTTGCGCCAGCGCCGGGTTTACGGTAATATAAAATAGTAATCCTGATATAAGGATGTGACGGCATCTTAGG
>JBGSYC010000267.1:0-2934 GCA_041751095.1 Flavihumibacter sp. | reverse complement strand
ATTTCCTACTTCTTCTTAAAGGTTTAGTAATTCTGAATCAGAAGTTATTGGTGTGCCAAGATTTATCGCATGGAAAAATGCCATTATAGATGATGATGAAAGCAGATATAAGTTAAATCTAATAGAGCAACTCAGATTTTCATGTAAAACCCCAATTAGCAGAAATAGTGAAAAAACAGCACCTTATATGCATAACGGAGTTTATAAAACATTGGAAGATGGAGTTAAATTTTATAAATTGGTTGGAGGTAATGCTATTGGAATGATTTAGAATATCAAGCCTTACCTTTTGCTAAACTAGATTTAACTGAAAAAGAACAACAAGAAATAATCAGTTTTATTAATGCGTTAACTGATGAAAATAAATAATCTAAAAAAATTAATTTCAATTATTGGATTTATTATAATTTATTCTTGTAAGAATAAAGATGATGAATGTAATTTTATGCCCGAAATTACAGCCATAACAACTAGCTCTAACCCCTGTTTTTTTACTGGTACTGTAAAGGTAGTTTCGCCAGTTGATACTCGTTTCATGTACAAACTGGGTCAAGGAAATTTTCAAACAAATCCTGATTTTGTAAACATATCTGTAGGTAAGCACCTATTATCAATACAAGATAACAACGGTTGTGTAGTTTCAAAAGAGATTAGCATCGACTCTATTAGAAAAAGCATACTGTTCAAAGAAGTTGAAGCAATTTTAAAAATGAGATGTTCGTCTTGTCATTCCGGACTTAATCCACAATCAGGAATTGATTTTACAAAAATTTGCGTTATACTAACTAATTGGGATAGAATACAATCCAGAGTGTACCGACCCCTTATTAGTTGGACAATATTTGTGAATTAGTTGTGTAATATTCGTTCGAATTTAGCTGAATTTGTTCACTCATATATTCATTTTCCTCGTTATTTTTGATTGCTAATATTGGAGATGTTTCCCCTGCGTTGAGCTGCTCCCGTTTTGCCTCGGTGATATGAATATTTTGCTCCCATTTTTCTTTTGGGATCATTCCGATCATGCGGTGATTTCTGCGGTTGTCATACCAAGCTCTGTGCGCAGCTAGAACGTGCTTTGCATGATAGAAACTATCAAACTCGTAGCGGTCCACCACCTCCCTTTGAACGATACTGTGAAAGGCCTCGATGTAAGAGTTCTCCTCTGGCGTGGCCACGTGAGTGAACTCCTGGTTAGCTTCTGCAGCTCGAAGATACTGTTTAACGCTGTTGGCAATAAACTGTGATCCGTTATCATTTCTGATGGTAACTCCTTTAATGCCGTATTGCTGCTGTATTCTTCTGAAAGCGTTAATTACATCCATCTGGCGAATACTTTTCTGGAAGATCTGATCTACCGTTCTACGGGAGAATACATCCAGAATGGTTAGCAGGTAGTAGTTGCGTCTATCAGCATGTACATAAATGTACTTGATATCCAGGCAAAGGTATTCCATCGGATAGGTCGCAGCAATCTTACGGTGCTGGACAAACTTGCGTTTGCCGCTGGTACGAATAACTTTGCCCAACAATAGATTCTGTTCATCCATTAACCGATAAACCTTTTTCTCGTTGATATAATAGTCCAGCTTACGAAGTTCTCCGGTTACATTCTCGTAACCGTAACAGCAAAACTCCTGAGATAGAATATCTTTTATTTCTTCAATGATCACTTGGTTGTCAACCATCGAACCATCGAGTTTAAACGTATGCGTGCTGGGTTTCACTCCGCGCTTTCCCTCCTTGTTCTTATAATAATAGACACTACCAGAAAGGTTAACCCACGATAAAAGCGTTCTAGCGGGAGCCATGTGCCTGAATGTTGAAACAATCATCTTCTTAGTTTGGGTTGGATGAAAGTTTTTTTTAGAAGCTCTGACTTGACTTCAATCTCAAGTGCTTGTTTGGCAATGATTCGTTTAAGGCGCTCATTTTCCTCTTCCAATGCCCTTAATTCCGGATCAATACGATGGTAAGCTGGCTTCAAACCTTCTACACCTTTGGACAGATATTTACTTTTCCATCTGGCATACAACGATGGCGCTAGATTGTATTTACGGCAGGTAGCCGTGGTTCCTTCACGCTGACCTTCCTGAACGATAGCCAGCCGATCTTCAGGACTGAAAGACCTTCTCTCTTTTTTCATAATTCCCTAATTTAATGGTTCTAAATTGTTTTTATAATTTAGTCCAAGCTTTTAGGGGGTTAGTACATAACACCCTTTCTCCTTCTTAGGGCAATTGATAAAGAAGCTTCATTTTAGCATATTCGGATTGAGGAAGCTGCACCAGGACAGGATTTTTAGATTTATCAAGAAAGCTGATTAGCTTTAATATATTCGCTTCGGTCATAGCGGTGCAACCGGCTGTAGGAGCCGTACTTTTGCTCCAGATATGCATGAAAATACATGATCCTTTACCAGCGACAGCTGGATTCGTATTATAATCTACAAAAATTCCGTATTTGTACACGTCACTTTTCATTCGCATAGTTTCAGCAGAATTCCAATCTTTCCTCACCGTATCCGATTTCACTATTTGATTGTAGTATGCTGACTTTACATCATCCACACAGAATGTTTTTTCATCAACTTTAAGCGAATTCATTTTAGTTTTTATGGACTGATATCCAAATAGGCCGCTTAAGTAATATATACCCGCAGGTGCGTTACCATCGCCCTCTTTTTTGAGCTTGCCCTTATTCAGCGCGGGATTATGTAGTCCTTTTCCCCAGGCAAGTCCGCTTCTACCCGTAACAATAGGAATGTTCACTAACACAGGTGACCATCTGTTAGCTTTCCACTGATAGGTATTCATCTTACCCTGTATTTGATTCCATCCGCTTGTAGTTACCACCACAAGCTGATCAGTTTGCAATTTCTGGTGAATACCTGAAGTTTGAACAGAAAGAAAATTTAATAATATGAGGACTAAT
>JBGSYC010000266.1:0-2526 GCA_041751095.1 Flavihumibacter sp. | reverse complement strand
TGCCTGACTTTTTTTAAATAGCTAATAATCAAATTGTTATGTGTAAATGCTGTCAAACTCAAGGGGTGGCTTGCTTCCCATTTATTATTAAAAGGCACGTCAGGGGCAATTGTCCTAAGTTTATCGTTTAAATTCAGTTTTTCAGCTTCTATTAATTGCAGAATAGCAATGGCGACAAATGATTTGCTTATTGATCCAAGACGAAACAAAGTCTGCCCGTTTACTGGTCTTTTAGTTTTCAGATCAGCATAACCCAACCCGCCGGAAAATAAAACCGAATCTTTAGTTACTATGCCAAGCATCAGCCCGGGAATATGCTGCTCATTAACTATTGTTTCTATTGAGTCGGTCAATTGTTTAATAGTTGTAACAGATTTTTTCTTGAGTTTGACAGCACTTTTCAAAAATAGCTCCTTTCTGTCATATATTGGGCGTTTTTAGGGGTTGTATCATAAAAAGTGTAGTGTGCCAACTTTTTGCATATTAGGAATTGGGCGTTTAATTTTGCCCTGATGGCCTTTCTAAGAATAGAGAAAAAGAAGTCAGGACAATACCTTCGGATAGTAGAAAGCTACCGCGATGAAAAAGGCGTAAGTCGCCATCGCATTTTGTATGCTTTGGGCAAAGTAGAGGATTATACCCCCGAACAACTAAAACGTATAGGTTTTAAGCTATACGAGCTTGGAGGTGGCAACCTGAAAGATTTATTAGGAATTACCACGGCTGAAAAAGCCCGCTTCAACTACGGTTTTTATCAACTCTATTCTAAAGCTCTTCATCATTACTGCCTTCCCCGGATATTTAAGCAGATAAGCGCTAAACATAAACTCGGATTCAATCTCCAAAACGCTGTTTTGCTGATGATTTTAGAAAGGCTACAGGATCCCTGTAGTAAGCGAAGTTCTTATTTCAATCAGCAAGAATATTTAGGTATAGAGGCGGTCGGCTTGCAACATCTCTACCGCAGCCTGGATAAATTGGCGGATTATAATAAGGTTATCCAAAAGCAGATCTATCAAACAGGCCGCGATCTATTTAATCAGCGCCTGGACGTGGTATTTTACGATGTTACTACCTTGTATTTTGACAGTGAAGTAGAGCAGGAAGACGCTTTACGACAAAAAGGGTTTAGTAAAGATGGCAAAATCGGAAAAACACAGATTCTGTTTTGCATGCTTATTGATCAGGATAAGCAGCCCATTGGATATAAGGTGTTCAAAGGAGATACTTTTGAAGGTCACACCTTTGAGCATGCTGTAAAGGATTTAAAGAAAGAATATCAAATTGATAAAGTGATTGTGGTTGCCGACCGGGGCATGCTTTCTAAAAACAACCTGGAGATAACGGTAAACAGCGGTTATGAATTTATCGTAGGGGAACGTTTAAAGAAACTTCCTGAAGCTATCCAATCTCATTTATTGAACCACAAAAATTACCTGTCAGAGTGGAAATACAAAGATGCTTCGGACCGGGAGGTAGTGATCCGGTATTGTACCATTCAACATCAGGGACGAACGATCATCGGAACCTATTCTGCTAAAAGAGCTAAGAAAGATGCCCATGAGAGGGAAGAAAAGTTAGCTACCGCACAAAAGCTCTTAGCTAAGCCATCACTGGTTACCAAAAAAGCAAGCAGGTTCTACCTGAAAAAAGAGGGAAATGACACCTATGAGCTGGACAAAGATCGAGTAAAGAAAGAAGAAAAGTTTGATGGCTTTTTAGCCATAGCCACCAATAATACCGACTTGCCGGTCAGTACTATACTGGAAGAGTATAAGCACTTGTACCGGATTGAACATACCTTTAGAACATTCAAATCTCATCTGGAAACCCGGCCGATGTTTCACTGGACGGATAAACGAATAGAGGGGCACCTTTGTCTTTGCTATTTATCCTATACCCTGCTAAACTATACCTTATTAAAACTGGAGAAAGCCGGACTGAAAACCACAGAAACCCAGCTGAGAAAACTTTTGGAAAAGATGCAGTTAAGTTTGGTAGAACAAGATGGAAAGGAATATTACATCCGTTCGGCCCAACAGGAACAAGAAGCACTTATTCAGCAAAAAATGGGGCTCAACACTTTGCCCGCTGTTTTCCCCGTAGTATCCTTGTCTCAATATCTTTAAAATCAATTACTTATCAATTTCTTGTAGTGTGCCTGACTTTTTTTAAATAGCTAATAATCAAATTGTTATGTGTAAATGCTGTCAAACTCAAGAAGAAAGGCGCATAAACGAATAGGTCGTATATAACGCAAAAAAGCCCTGATAGCTGGTATCAGGGCTTTTTATATTGATTAACTCAATTTATTCTAATGCACTAATGGTCTTATTTATCTCATCTACTTTAGCCTGGTTCCTTTTTACGAGATAATATGTTTTTAAATTTTCCCAGCCCATACGAGATTTAGCATTCAACTCGGTTGCTTTTTTAAGATACGGAAATGCTCTTTCAAACTCTGCATTTGCCTTTTTCATCATCTCATCGTATTCTTTTTGCTTGGTTTGGGGCAATGCATTAGCG
>JBGSYC010000265.1:0-12392 GCA_041751095.1 Flavihumibacter sp. | reverse complement strand
AGGAGACTGACCCAATCTGTGACAAAAAAAGAATTTAGTAAAATGGACTAAGTAAACAAATTACATATTGAAGCCTTTAAAAAAAATGTTACTGCCCGTGCAACGAAAACCTTTACATAGAAGACGCCATGCATGGCGTCTACACGGTGCCGAAATAAAACAAGGCATTATTCAAATGCTTTTAGGGATATTTTTAACTTCCCCAGCATTGATTTCCATAAGCTAATAAGGTTGACTTTTACGATGACAATCATTGCTACTAAGGTTTGTGATGATCTCTCTAATTGGTTTGACATTCAAATTATTACAGAGCCGGTTTGGAGAACCTGAACAGCGACATTTTGCAATATTCACCGGCATCCCAAGTGATGCGGTGCTGCTTCAACCTTAGTAGAGAATGTTCGTGCCAAATCAATTCTACCTTATTACATAATGATTGCAGAGCTATAAATGATTGGCAATAGTAGATATCACCCACCGGATATCTGAATTTAGAAAGCCGGGTCAGCAGGCGTGTTGGTATTATTATCCCTTTCCTGAAACGGATAAGGCAGGAAATTTCTCTTGCGTTCAGTGGTCGGCCGCCCAAACCTCCGCATGTCTTCCAATCTAAGGCCAGACATATATAATTCTATAGCACGGTGGCGGTATATCTGTTCAAGCAACTGTGCCTGCGACAATGCGGCTAAAGGAGGCAGGTCGGCGCCAACGCCAAAGGGGTCGTTGGCAGGCCTTTTTGTAACCACCTTATTTAATTCGATCAACCCGTTAACAAGATCGTTTTGCCTTGTGTATGCTTCAGCCTTTATCAGCGTAATTCCTCCCGGCAGGTAAACGGGAATGGATACCGTAGAAGTACCACCGAAACCGCTGATGCGAAAACGTGGCGCCGCCCCGGCATTTACAGTAAGATAGAAAGGAACGCGTTTGTCATTTGGATTGGGATGAAGGGCCACAGGTAAACCCATTGTTGAATCAAGAACCGTGTATACGTTATTTGTTGAGGTGGCGGTTTCGAAGATCGGATTCAGATTAACTGTGTTGAAAGTAAATACCGATCTCCTGCTGAGATCTACCATATTTGCTGAAGACTGCGCCTGTGCGTAATTTCCGGTATATAAGGAGTACCTGGCTTTTAGCGCATGTAACGTATTTATGATGTCTATGCCGGTAGGAATATTTGTAAAAAAAGAAGGAGAAACGGGGCTTGCGGCAATTAAAGCCAGCGACTTATCAATAGCGGTTATCGCCATTTTAAACCCTTCCATCCGGTCCACAAACGTCACTCTTTGCCCCGTACCTGCAGGCACGTTTTGCCAAAACATTGAAAGATCACCAAGAGCAAGTGCTTTGAAAATGGTAGCATATGCTGTAAGGCCGCTGGCATAGTTTTTATCCGCCAGGAGTTCAGCATTCCTGATCACATTATCAGCTTCATAAAGGATCTTGTTACTGCTTGTCCACAACCCGCCGACGATAGTATTCGTCCCATCCAGTGATCCTGCGCCAAGGAATAATTGATACTCTGCCGTATTACCCTGATTTAAGATGATTAGCTGATTGGTCAGAAATCCGTCTGCCGTTATCCTGTTGTACAGGGAACTGCCTCTCCCGGCCGTATAAATTCTTTGTAATCCGACAGCTACCCCCGTAAGACCCTGGGAAGAGCCAGCTACCTCTGTATCCGTCGCTCCGCCCGGGTTTTGATACTCTTTACTACATGAGGCGGCCGTGGCTATTAAAAACGCCAATAAACAATATGTTGAAAGTTTTGTGATATACCTTTTCATTTTAAAAAATTTAATATTAGAACTTAGCCGAGATTCCAAAACTTAACGTGCGCGGAACAGGTACTCCACCAAAATCGGTTCCCCTCACGATCGTGCTTTGTCCGGCAGCATTTATTTCGGGATCATACCCGTTATAGTTATCCCATGAGATAAGATTTCGTCCACTCACATTAACGGCAAGATCATTGAAGCCTTTAAATTTTCCGAAACTGTATCCAAGCGATATTTCGCGCAGCTTGACAAACGAGCCATCGCTGATCCTCCATTCTTCAATCTGGTAAACACTATTTATATATCCGCGGGGCAATAAGGCGAAGTGTTCCTGTTCGGCCACGGTTCCATTGCCCACGCCCTGGCGCGTGCGGAAATCGGCATTGAAATTTTGTATGCCCTGAACGGCGTCGAACTGTACCCGTAGGTTTAATTTTTTGTAGAACACTTCATTCACCAAAGAAGCGGTATAGTCAGGGTTCGGATCACCGATAATTTTCCGCAATGTTGTGCCTGTGGGCAATCCATTTGCATCCCGCTGAGGAGTGGTTAACAAAACACTGTTTTGAACCCCTCTTTCGATCTGGGGAAACCCGGTGGCGTTTTTTACCTGCTGGCCACTGGCGTCAACGGCGAAGTATGTCCCATAAAATACGCCGATCGGCTGACCTTCCAGAATGGCAACGGGGGCACCGGATACTGTCCCCAGGAGGGTAAGCGCCTGTCCTATCTTCAATGCCTTGTTGCGGTTATGATTAAATATACCGGTAATATCCCAGCGAATATCCTGATTGCGTACCGGAGACCCCGTTAATACGAATTCGAAACCCCTGTTTTCAAGTGATCCGAAATTATCCAGTAAACTTGAAAAGCCGGTTGTTGGAGCTATTTGCCGGTTGATCAAAAGATCATCCACCCGTTTATGATAATAGTTGAATTGCAAACCGAGCCGGTTGTCGAAAAATGAAAGATCGGTTCCGAGCTCCAGCTCCCGCTGGCGTTCAGGTTTTACATTTTCATTGGCCCGAACAGCACTTGAAACCAAAGATGCCCTTCCAAGATAAGGGTTGGTACCGTATGTATTAAACCGCTGGAAAGCGCCTATACCGGTGAGATTCCCTGACTCACCATACGCGAGACGCAATTTAAAAAGATTCCACCAGCTGCCTACCGACCTTTCCCAGAAGGCCGATTCAGAAATGATATAGCTGCCACTTGCTTTTACGTATACCTGGTTCCGCTGGTCTTCACCAAATACGGAAGAGCCATCGACTCTTACTGCTCCTGTAATAAACAACCTGTTTTTAAACCTGAAATTTTGTTGGAGGTAAGCGCCGGAAACGGAAAATTCGGTTCTTTCATCCACACTGGGAAGCGGTGTGCTTGCTCCATTTACGGTTTGAATCAACGGGCCCAAACCCCGGCCCTGTAATAAAGAATACCGGTTTTTTTCATATTGCTGGGAAAAACCCACCTGAGTGGTAGAGCCGATATCCGAACTCAGGTTAAACTGGTAAGTTCCGTTTATCTCGTTGTTGATCTGGTAAAATACGTTGTTACCTGTACTGGAATAGCCGTTCAATGTAGGATCCAACGTAGCTCCACCACCAAAAAAAGCAGTGTTTACATTATAGGCAAACGGAGGCATGAACGTAGTCCCATTCTGGTTGTAATTATCTATGCCGAGGGTGTAATCTACCGTCAATCCTTTGAGGGGTTTCAGTTTCAGTCCCATATTTGCCAGTACCCTGTTGGTCTCCTGGCGCTGCTTAAAATCTTCTATAACCGATACAGGATTTACTCTTCCCCTCTCACCTATCGCTCTTACATTGCCTAAGGCATCACGCGTGGTAATGTCGTGAAAGTTACCAATGATGGTAACTGAGTTCATGGGAGAAAAAAAGGAATTCCCATCGGGCTTCTCGTTCGCCGCGCTGTTTACATAATTTAACCCGAGATTAAAACTTAATACTTTATTCAACACCTGATCGATATTCGCACGGAAGCTATATCTTCTGAAATCGGTGTTTTTTACAATCCCCTGATTAAAGAAATATGACCCCGACACATAATACTTTGACTTTTCGGTTCCCCCGCTCACAGAAACATTATTATCGGTACCGATACCCGTTCTGAATATGTAATCCTGATAATCATAACGAGACACAGGTGTAGTGGCAGTTGGAAGTACCGGCGGTGTTCCAACACCGGTAATGATGTCCTGCGTAAACACATCCGGTGAACCGCCGAATTTTGTAGGCGCCTGGTTTACATCAAGTTTTTTTCTTAGCTGGCTCACAAGTACGCTGCTCGAAAAGCTCACCTGCGGTTTTCCCTGCACTCCCCGTTTTGTAAATATCTGCACAACACCTGCATTTGCCCTTGAGCCGTATATCGCGGCCGCTGCGGCGCCATTTAATACTTCTATCCTCTCGATATCAGCAGGATTAATATCCACTAACCTGCTTTGCCCGATAGAGCCCACAAAACCACTGCCATCGTAACCGCCTTGTGTGTTGGTAACCCTGGTAGTAGCGTTATTTACGATAACGCCATCAACAATATACAACGGCTCCGACGAACTTGAAATGGAACTAATCCCACGCAACCTGACCGACATACCACCGGCAGGGTCTCCTGAGTTCTGCATGATCTGTGCACCGGCCGTTTTCCCCTGCAGCGCAGCCAGCACGTTGCCCGTGGCTCCCTTATTGAGCTGATCGGCCTTTACCGTGCTGATATAACTTCCCAACTGCCTCCTCGTTGTACCGGCTGAAGTGCCGGTAACAACAACTTCATCCAGTCCAAGGGCATCCCCCTGCAGTTGAGTATTTACTGTGTAAGACTGCTGACTTCCGATGCGCACATTGACTTCATTGGGTTTATACCCGATCCCACTGAAAACCACAGTATAATTTCCAGCTTTCAGATCTGCTGTTAAAGAATAATTTCCATCGGCGTCTGTCGCTGTTCCAAAACCGGTATTTTGAACGGCTACCGTAATCCCTGCTATCCCCCCTGCATCATTTCCCGACACCCTCCCGCTGATCGTTACCTGGGCAATGCAGATTACTGTTGCCACATGCGCTAACAGCACTAAACAAATATGTTTCCCGCCTACGCTCCGCTGAGGAATGTGCTTCGTCATAGTTTACATTTTTTTCGTTTTGGTAAATATATATCTGATGGCAGCTAAACTGCATAAAACGCTGTTTTGATGAAATGGTATCTTTTGCGGTTTGAGGGTAGCGGTGATAATCAATAAAAATTGGACGCAACAGGGAATGCAGGGCAATCTATAAAAAAGTTTGCATAAAACGGCAGGATTACGCAAAATTTATTACAGCTACTTAAAAGATTGCATAAAACAGCAAACATTCTCGTAAATGAACAGCCGGTGCAAGCCAGATGGCAGATCAGGAAAACCGTTAGGTTAAACGAATGGTAGTAGATCGGAAAATGAATCGCTTCATGTCCCCTTCTGATGTGGTTGTGGCAATACGTATTACCGGAATGATTAAGCATGAATTTCCGGTTCCGATGGACAGTCTGTGTCACCGGTTCAGACTGACACAAAAAAATCCGGAGGAATTCCCCCGGATCTTGTAATAAACGATTTGACAAAATGGCTATCCTATTTTCAAAGGAACCGCCACCTGCGTCTTGTCCCATTCAATGATCATCGCATCGTCGGTAAACCTGTACGTAAGCTTTTCAACAACATCGTCAATTTTCTTTGCGGGCACATTAACCTGTAAAATGTCTTTGTCTTTGTATTTCTCATGCTGAGTTCCCCAAAAACCGACCTGGCTGTTTAAAATTACTGTCCATTCGTTTTCGTTTGGAATCACAAAGAGAGAATAAGTTCCTGCCTTGACGGGCTTACCGCCAAAAGTGGCATCTTTAGCAAATGTAATTTCTGTAGCTTCATTGGCGCCGGCCCTCCATACGCTTCCGTATTTCTGGAGGCCGCCAAAAATCTCACGTCCATTTTTGGAAGGCTGTCCGTAGGCAACTTTTACATCTTTTCCTTCAGCCGTCACTCTTGGGCTTGCCGGTGGGTTTTGGGCGCATGCCATTAAAGTCATAAAGAAAACACCGGAAAGAAAAAAAAGCTTCTTCATAATAAATTTGGTTTAAAGTTTTAAAAAAATAATCCTCAGCGCGATTTTTCCGTTAACTCCCTGAGGTTTATCAAAGATTGTTCCATTTGTGGGCCAAGTTGTTTATCATAAATGATGCTGCTGAATTTCTCCCACGGGTACCATCTAAAGGTAAAATCAAAATACCATTGAACGGTTGTTATCGACCGGTTATGGAAAATGTTGAACACGCCCGTAAACGCTTTACCTCCCGGCCGGCGCCATTGCGTGTGAATAACAGTATCGCCGGCGCGTGATATTTTAACAATTAATTGATTCGCACGTACGCTGTCTCCGGAGAAGGACTTATCCGGCAGGGCTTTGATATACTCATTCCATTCTACCCATTGGGTAATGTCGTTGATCTTTGGTTTGATATCTTCGGGTTCAGCAGAGATATCTATTGCCCGGGATATCCTTACCTGAGCCGGTAACAATGAAGAAAATGCTACCAGAATAAGGGCAAGCACTACAATACTTATCATCAACAATTTCAGGATCCTCATCAATTATAAATGGCTTTCAAAGATTTCATTCGTAAAAGCGTAAGACAAGATGCTGCAAAGTACCGTACGTTCTTATTCCCACCGAAACACTTTTATGGCTATTGAATAGGCCGCTACTCCCCATAGCAATAATATTCCAATCTGCTTACCCGCGTCAACCAGGTGCGCGCCTTCGAAAGCAACGTTCCGCAGGGCATTATTCAGATGAGTGAGCGGCAGTATATTACACAGCGGCTGCAGCCATTTGGGAAATGCATCAATTGGGAAAAAGGTTCCGCCCAGTAAGAACTGAGGTAGCGTAATAAGATTCGCAAACGGAGGAATCGAACTTTCGGTTTTAGAAAGGCCGCTGACAATAAATCCAAAGCCCATAAAGACCATCAAGCCTATAAAACTCAGGACCACCAATTCCAGGAAGGTAATAAAGCCGTGTACAAGCGTAAATTTGAATATGAAGTGGCCGACCAGTATGATAACGATGGAAGTGGTTAATTGAAAAAAGACCCTGCTAAGCCCTTCGCCCAATACGATATAAGCGCGTTTGATGGGGGTGGCGAAAAACCTTTTTAGAACAAGGGTCTGCCGAAGGTTGAAAAATAAAAACGCTACCCCGAAAACGCCGGAGCTCAATAACGAAAAGCCTAACTGCCCGGGTAAAATGAAATCTATAGTCCGGTATGTGCGACCCTTTACTTTTTCCAACCTTTGGTTTACAGTGGCAACTGTCGGTATAGATGCGTTTGTTTGCCTGTCTATACTGCTTATGATGCCTTCGAGGATTGAACGGAGTATCTGCGAGTTTTGCGGATTAACCGCTTCTGATGTCGTTATGTCGATGATCCAGGATGGCGTGGCAGATTCAACATTTTTATGAATATACAACAGGCCTGTGATCCGGCCTTTACCCAGGTCTTCGAGAATATCCTGATCAGTGCCCTGAATGATATTAATGCCGCTTAGCTGCTTCATTACCTGGTAAACGGGGTTGGTGGTATCAGATCTTTTATCAAGGCTCACTTTCACCGATATTTTACTTCCTCCCCCAATAAAGCCAAATACCAGGATAAAGATCAGCGGGAATACAAAACTGAACACTACAGCGGAAGTGCTTCTGAAGATTGCACGCAGACTGGCCTTTGTTATTGCCAGCATGGCCCTGGTCTGGTTATAAGGTTTCAGCATTTTTATTATGGTCAGCTACGGTTAACGTTGTCGCCCCTCCCCGCGTTTTCTTATAATCTCCGCAATATACTGCTGAGTAGTTACTGCAACTGAAGACATATTCAAGAGGCTTCTTTCAATAACGCGAACTGCTTTCATGTAGACGTAAAAACAAAAGTAACGAACCCCGGCAGGTAAAGGATCAAAGAGAGGCACGGAGACGGTTCTTTCTTCTTTCCAGGTAAAAAAAAAAGATACAAAGGCTTTGCCAGGATGATAACATTACCACGCCTGCCTTAATTTATCCTGAATTCAAACGGAAGCCGGGCCTGTGTTACCCCGATAAAACTTTGCACACGCCTGAGTGTGGAATAGATGTTGTATGTTTCTTCGCCCAGTTCTTCCCTTATCATACTGTTTGCATTGACTTTTTTATAATTACCGAAAATAAGATCGAAGATGCTTTGAGGCTCGGGAAATTCTTTTATCCGGTAGTCTTTTACCTTACCCATCCGGGCGGCGCAATCAACAGCATCCTGCAGGGTGCCCAATTTGTCAACAAGCCCAAGCTGCAGTGCTTTCTCGCCCATCCAAACTCTTCCCTGACCAATGCTGTCAACCATCGCCGTGGACAGATTACGGCCATCTGCAACACGCGTGAGGAAGGTCTGGTATATCGTATCTACGTCGTTCTGAATATATCTTCTTTCCGATTCACTCAAAGGCTTGATTACAGACATTGCATCTGCATGGTCGGCAGTTTGAACGCCGTCGAATGTGACGCCTAACTTGTTTTTAAAGAAATTCTGCATGTTCGGCACGATGGTAAAAACACCGATCGAACCCGTGATGGTCGTCGGCTGCGCAAAGATGCTGTCCCCATTGGCAGCCACATAATACCCACCAGAAGCGGCAAAGTCACCGAGACTAAGAATAACAGGTTTTTCCTTCCGGGTGACCGTTATTTCCCGCCAGATATTTTCACTGGCGAGGGCGCTTCCTCCTCCCGAGTTCACCCGGAAGACGATCGCCTTTACATCCTCATCCATTCTTGCCTTGCGAATAAGTCCGCGGTACGTTTCTCCGCCGATTTGTCCCTGCTCACCCCTGCCATCAACAATATCTCCCTGGGCGTAAATAAGTGCGATCCTGTCCTTGCCCTTCCCTGTTTTGTAATTAACGGCTTTCTCGTACTTGCCGATAAGCACGAAATTGATCTTTTTATCCTCTTTGATATCCAGCCGTTTTTTGATCTCGCTCTGCACTTCATCATCATACTTTATCCCATCAATCAAGTCATAACGCAATGCGTCGCCTGCTGTCTGTATTAAAAAATTATTGGCATAGGAATGAAGTGTTGCGGTATCTACGCCCCTGGTTTCCGAGGTCTTCAATAATAAAGTATTATAGAGGTAGGATAGTAATTCCATACTCTGTACCCGGTTGGGTTCCGTCATTTTTTCCTCCCTGAAAGGCTCAGTGGCACTCTTGAACTTGCCTGCATAGAAAATCTGGGGTTCGATATCGAGGCGTTGCAGCGTTTCTTTAAAAAATACGTAATCGAGCGCATACCCCTTCCATTCAACGCTTCCTTTCGGGTTACAATAAATCCTGTCAGCTACGTTTCCGATATAATAGGCCTTTTGCGTAATGACGTCGCCATAAGCATAAATAAATTTTTTGCTTTGCTTAAAATCAACCAGCGCTTTACGAAGTTCCTCCGAGGTGGCAAAACCGTTCGGATTTCCGTTACATTTAAGATAAATTCCTTTCACAGAGGAGTCGGTTTTTGCATAACGGATCATTCTTATTACATCATACAAACCGGGAAAATCGTATTGATCGCCCGAGCTAAACGCGGCAATCGGATTTTCTTTTGTTTGTTCAAGAAAGGTCTCGTTAAGGTTTATATACAACACGGCTTTAGAACCCGTGTCTACTTCCTGTGAAGAAGCGAGACTGCCAACGACTGCGCTTAAAACCAAAATACCTATAACCACAAAAACGACAAGCGCAAGTAATGAAGCGAAAAATATCTTAAAGAAACTTCTCATATGTTTTAAACTAATTTTTTGCGAAAGACAAAAATAGAGATATTTGACCCTTTACCTGATGCAATTTTTAAATAAAGCATATTTATTGATGGGCGGCAATGTCGGCGACCGGCTTTTCTACCTGCATCAGGCTGCTTTATCGCTGGACGAAAGTTGCGGAAAAACTTCGGAAAGGTCGCCTGTTTATGAAACGGCTGCCTGGGGAAATACGGAACAGCCGGCATTTTTAAACCAGGCCATAGGTTTACATACACCATACTCACCCCGCGAGCTGATGGATGCATTGTTGCAGCTTGAAGAACGGCTTGGCCGAAAGAGAGGCGAAAAATACGGGCCGCGAACCATTGACCTGGACATCCTGCTGTTTAATAATGACATTTACCGGAGCGAAGGATTAATTATACCACATGCAGAACTTCATAACCGTATGTTTGCCCTGAAGCCATTGGCCGATATTGCAGGGGAAGCCAGTCACCCTGTGTTAAATCAAACCATCAGCGGGTTATTGGCGGCGTGTAAAGACGATTTGCCGGTAAAGCGCCTGGCTGAAAAGTGAGCGGGAATTCACAAAGCACACCAGCCTGGTAAAAGGAAAGTAAATGAAATATCACTTTATAACGATAGAAGGGAACATAGGAGCGGGAAAAACGACATTAGCCCATATCCTGTCTAAACATTTTAATGCCAGGCTTATCCTCGAGGAATTTGCCGACAACCCTTTCCTGCCAAAATTTTATGAAAATCCCCGGTTATATGCTTTCCCGCTTGAGCTTTTCTTTATGGCTGAGCGCTACAAACAGCTAAAGGAGCTTATACATACCAAAGACCTGTTTCAAAACATTACTATCGCCGATTATTTATTTACCAAATGCCTGTTGTTCGCAAAAGTTAACCTTCCTGTTGAAGAATTCCACCTTTATCAAAAGCTCTTTGACATTATTTATCAGCAAATGACTGAGCCTGATATCCTGATTTATCTGCATGTGCCGGTAAACCAGCTAAAGCGAAATATAAAAAAACGAAACCGTGCTTACGAACAGGCAATTCCCGACGAGTACCTTTTCAGCCTTCAGGACACGTACACGCAATATATCAAACAGCATAATATTAAAACCCTGATGATTGATGCCGGAAACGCCGATTTTCTTGGTAACGACAAACACATCGAGGTGATACTTAATGCGCTGGAGAAAGACTATGAAAACGGGCAATACTATTTAACGCTGCCATGAACCTTGCCGTAATATGAATGCAACGATAAAAAAACAAGGCCTTTGATCGCAAAGCGGGCCTGGGTCATCAAAAAATAAATAAGGCCAACCCATGGTTTTTAAACCTAATGAAGATGCTCCTTTACAAGTCTTAAAAATCCCGGAATACCGAAATTTCATTACAGCACGTTTCTTTTATATCATGGCTGTGCGCACGGTGACTACTGTTGTGGGATGGCGCATTTATGAACTCACACGCGATCCGTTTGCCATAGGCCTGCTCGGGCTTTCAGAATTTTTGCCGGCGTTTTGTTTTGCATTGTATGCAGGCCATGTGATTGACCAAAGCGATAAAAGGTCTGTTCTGATAAAAACAACATCCGCTTACCTGTTATGTGCAGGAGGGCTGATTGTCGTGTCAACAGATTTTGCTTCACTCCATCTTACTAAAGCGGGCATTCAATGGACAATCTATGGCGTTATCTTTTGTACAGGGATTGTGCGTGCCTTCTCAGGACCGGCCCTTAATGCAATAATAGCGCTAATCGTTCCCCGGAGCCGGCTACCTGCTGCGGTTACGCTTAATTCAACAACCTGGCTCCTCGCATCGGTGCTTGGGCACGCAAGCGCGGGATTTTTGATTGCTCATACCCCATATATGGTTATTTACAGTATTGTCGCCTGCTATGTATGCATAGCCTTTTATTTTGTTTTCATGATCGCTCCCAAGCCCGCCCTGGTAAGTAATCACGATCTGAAAACCATTGATAGTATCAGGGACGGACTTCTGTTTGTTTTTAAAACGAAAGAGATCCTTGGAGCTATGGCGCTTGACCTGTTTGCCGTACTGTTTGGTGGCGCGGTGGCGCTTATCCCCGTCTTTGCCAGAGACATCCTTCATGTTGGGCCTATTGGTTTCGGTTGGTTAAATGCAGCTGCCGATATCGGCGCTATCGCCGTCATCCTCACCTTAACCATTGTTCCCCTGCGAAAAAACCAGGGTCTTATCCTGATGTATGCCGTTGCCGGATTTGGTGTATGCATCATTATATTCGGTCTGTCCAGGTGGTATCTTCTCTCCTTCGTGGCCCTTATGTTCAGTGGCGTTCTTGATGGGATCAGTGTGGTGATCAGGAGTACTATTCTCCAGTTAAAAACACCCGATTCCATGAGGGGGCGGGTCTCCTCTGTTAATTCGATGTTTATCAACTCCTCAAACGAATTGGGCCAGTTTGAAAGTGGGGTGATGGCACGCCTCATGGGAACCATCCCTTCGGTGATATTTGGCGGATGTATGACGATAGCCGTTGTAATAGTTACCTGGTTCAGGGCGCCCTCGTTACGAAAAATGGTTTATTGAAAACGGTTCGCAGAGACGCCATGCATGGCGTCTCTACTATGTAAAGGTTTTCGTTGCACGGGCAGTTACATTTTTTTTAAAGGCTTCAATATGTAATTTGTTTACTTAGTCCATTTTACTAAATTCTTTTTTTGTCACAGATTGGGTCAGTCTCCTATAAGCGGTCGTCCATATTGG
>JBGSYC010000264.1:0-1523 GCA_041751095.1 Flavihumibacter sp. | reverse complement strand
GACTGACCCAATCTGTGACAAAAAAAGAATTTAGTAAAATGGACTAAGTAAACAAATTACATATTGAAGCCTTTAAAAAAAATGTAACTGCCCGTGCAACGAAAACCTTTACATAGGAGACGCCATGCATGGCGTCTCTACAAACGCAGGATTACAACAATTTCATTCGAGTAGGCAAGGGCATTTTAGCCAAAGCCTCTCACGGAAACCAGCGAAATAAGTTGTTCACTTATTATGATATTGAAGTTTGGTTACATAGATTTACAAAACTTCATATTTGCGACAACTTGAAATGCACTCGTTTTTAACGAATGATAAATGTTTGCGTTCTTTGCGGTAGATAATATTTGCGACGGGCAAATAACGGCAACCAGTATGCGTAACGTTGCAACCTTATAGGTTCTATTAGCTGATTGGTAGAGTCGCCGTGGTGCGAACCTATAAGGTTAGTGGTCCAACCAATAAGGACAAAGCATAGGCGTAGTTAAAATGTAATCCTTTATTTATTATGAACAAGACGGTTGTGATAGATGTGGTTGGCCTTTCTTCAAACCTGATTGGTGAACATACGCCGTTTCTGAGCAGCTATATCGCCCAAAGGAACTTAACGACGATCGACCCGATGTTGCCCGCGGTAACCACTTCCGTTCAATCAACATATCTTACCGGCAAATGGCCATCGGCGCATGGCATTGTAGGAAACGGCTGGTACGACAGGCAGGAGTGTGAAGTGAAATTCTGGAAGCAATCCAATAAGCTTGTGTATGGTGAAAAGATATGGGATAAGGCTAAACAGTCGGACCCCTCGTTTACCTGTGCTCAGATGTTCTGGTGGTATAATATGTATTCGTCGGCTGACTACTCGGTTACACCGCGCCCCAATTACCTTGCCGACGGGCGTAAAATGCCAGATTGTTACTCGCATCCTGCCGGTTTACGTGATCAGCTGCAAAAGCAACTGGGCCAGTTTCCGCTTTTCCAGTTTTGGGGGCCTGGAGCGAATATTAAATCCACTCAGTGGATCGCGGACGCTTCGATTCTTACTGACGACCTTTACAACCCCACGCTGTCTTTAATATACCTGCCGCATCTTGATTACTGCCTTCAGAAGTCGGGGCCGGATGTGACAATAATTTCAAAGGAATTAAATGAAATAGACGCGGTGGTAAAACAGTTGGTGGAATTCTACCAGGGGAAGAATGTAAGGATCATCATACTTTCGGAATACGGGATCACTGGTGTCAGCAAGCCGGTTCACCTTAACCGGTTGCTGAGAAAGCATGGGCTGCTGCAAATCCGCATGGAAAGGGGTTTAGAGCTGCTGGATGCCGGCGCTTCGCAGGCGTTTGCCGTTGCAGACCACCAGGTGGCGCATGTGTATATCAATGAGCCGTCAGTGACCAGCAAAGTAAAAAGTATCATGGAAGGCTTTCCGGGGGTCGAATTAATCCTCGACCGGCAGGCGCAGGCCATGTATAACATCCATCATGAAAGGGCCGGGGATATTGTGGTAATGGCAGACG
>JBGSYC010000263.1:0-37891 GCA_041751095.1 Flavihumibacter sp. | reverse complement strand
CCCAAAAAATAATCGATACTCTCAAAATTAAGTTACCCAAAACACTGTAGCTTACAAACATACTCTTGAAAAATCGCCCAAACCCTCTCCAGGTAAGCGGTGTAGCCAAATTATACTTATTGCCAAAACGGAAGATCCGCTTTATTGGATAATCACCTCCTGTACAACCTTCTCTCCAAGCGCCTCATTTACCCGCATAATGATGGTTTCTTTCTGATACAGCAGTTCCTGCCTCAGCGGGGCTACGTAGGTAGTGATGTAAAGCTTGTTTCCGTGAATGGCAATTTTTTCCGTGTATTTTGCAATTGTTTTCCCCATGATTTGTTCCCAGACATCTTCAATCTGTAGAGCCTGTACGTAACCCTTCAGGTTACTCTTATTCAGAAACTGTTTCAGCGCTTCACCGATCGAATATTCGCTCATGTCACGAAGATAAGACGGAGAATTGTAAAGCCATTTTTCACCATGAAGAAACTATCCACAATATGGGTATGAGGTATGAGGTATATCCGTGAATTGTTCCGGAAATAATATCTTCATCTTGTTGCGTTTGATGGGTACAGCGGTTCAACGGTCTTTTGCGGGTTCCATTGAAAATATCTGCATTCTTAAATCTAAATTATCTACTCACCCATACCTCATACCCCATATCTCATACCTCCAAAATTACAACGCAATAAGCTGATACTTTTCCCCTAACTTATCAAGATTCTCTGCTAATCTTTCCCGGTGGGTATCGGTGATAAATATCTGCCCTTCATTTTCCTTGCAAACCCATAGCAGAAGGTTATGCATGCGGCCCTGATCTAATTTTTCGAACACATCGTCGAGTAACAAAAGCGGAGGATAGCCCATCGTGTTTTTGAGCACCTCAAATGCTGAAAGTTTCAGGGAAAATAAAAGGCTCTTTCTCTGCCCCTGTGATGCAATGCTTCTAAAAGGAACATCGTTCAGGTTTATTTCGAGATCATCTTTATGAATGCCGCCGTTGGTTCTTTGCAGCACCAGGTCTTTATCCCTGAATTGATGAAATAAACTTTCCGGTGAGGAGTAATGCAGCTGGCTCTGGTACCTAATGTCAATATCGTATGAATCACCCGAAATCCGCTGGTAAAATTTTTTAACGCAGGGAATAAAGGTGTTCATGAATTCTTTTCTTTTTTCAAAAATGCGTACGCAGGGTATGGAGAGTTGTTCATTTAAAACTTCTAACAGGTCACTATTGATTTGCCTGCCATCTGCAAACGTTTTTAGCAGGCTGTTGCGTTGCTGTAGAATTTTAGTATAGCTGATAAGGTCAAGCAGATAAGCATGGTCAAGCTGCGAAAGCAGGGCATCAAGAAAACGTCTTCTTTCTTCGCTGCCTTCCGTAATGATCTGACTATCGTCTGGCGCTATAATAACGCATGGGAATTTTCCGATGTGTTCTGAAAATTTTGCGTAGCCGTATTCATTCACCTGGAATTCTTTTTTGCCTGTTTCCCTCAGGATGCAGACCAGGTGGTTTTGTGCCTCCCTGTTGATGAAATTTCCGTCGATACGAAAACCCTGCATTCCTGCACGCACGTTTTGAACATCGCCCCTCGTAAAATAGCTTCTCGTAAAACAGAGGTAGTAAATAGCGTCGAGCAGGTTGGTTTTTCCGATGCCGTTCCTGCCGCAAATGCCAACGATGCGTTCCGTAAACTCAAAAGCCGAGTGGCCGTAATTTTTGAATTGCAACAATGTTATGTCAGTCAAACGAAGCACAATTATCTTTTAACGTTGCAATATAATCTATCTGGGGGTAGGAGGTATGGGGTATGGGGTATGGGGTATGAGGTGTTGGCAGTGTTACGTACTTTAGGTGAATGCGCCGGGTTTCTTTCCTCTCTGCCTTGCATATCTCTTCTCCCAACGCTGGAACCCCATACCCCAAACACCAAACACCGCCAAATCTAAAATCCCTGTTTCCTTTTTTCCCCTTATTTTTGCCCCTCAAATTTTTGTATGCCGACAAAGTTTTCAAAAGAAACATATCTGTATTGGTACGAGTTAATGCAGCTGATACGCCAATTTGAATTAATGGCAGAAGAAAAATATAAAATGGAAGGCAAGATCCGGGGCTTTTTTCACGCATACATTGGCCAGGAAGCTATTGCAGCCGGATGCATGACAGCTACCCGCCCTGAAGATCCTTTTATAACCGGCTATCGCGATCACGGCCTCGCTTTGGCAAAAGGGGTAAGCGCAACGTCGTGTATGGCCGAATTGTATGGAAAAGCAACAGGGTGCGCGAAAGGTAAAGGCGGAAGCATGCATTTCTTTGGGGTTGATGTTAAATTCTTTGGGGGGCATGGTATTGTGGGCGCCCAGATCGGTACAGGTGCCGGACTGGCATTTGCGGAAAAATACAAGGGAACGGACAATGTTTGCCTGACATTTTTTGGAGACGGTGCGGCACGCCAGGGAATGTTGCACGAAGTGTTCAATATGGCCATGATCTGGAAACTACCGGTATTGTTCATTTGCGAAAATAACAACTACGCCATGGGTACATCCGTTGAAAGAACTTCTAATGTAGTCGATATCTATAAATTGGCGGATGCTTATGAGATGCCGGGCGATTCTATCGACGGAATGAGCGCGGAGGCCGTTCACGAGGGTATTGCCAGGGCTGTAAAACGGGCCAGGGAAGGCGGCGGCCCCACATTACTCGAGATTAAAACATACAGGTACAAAGGCCACTCGATAAGCGATCCTCAGAAGTACAGGACAAAAGATGAAGTGGAAGAATACAAACAACGCGATCCGATCGAAATGGTGCTGAAAACAATACTCGATAATCAATTTGCTACCCAGGCGGAAATTGAGGAGATCAATAATCGTGTCTCCGGCCAGGTAGCGGAATCGGTTAAATTTGCTGAAGAATCCCCGTGGCCAGCCGATGATGAGGTTTTAAAAGATGTTTATTCGGATAAGGAATATCCGTTTTACGTGGATTGATACAAACTTTCATAAAAAATATTACTCACATTAAACAAGTAATTTTCAAGAAGAAATGATAGAGAATAAAGCGATACCGGTGAAAGAATCCAGTGATTTTGTTGAAAGGGCAATTTTATTCTGGGCAGCAAACAGTAAGAAAATACTTGTTGGTTTGGCAATACTCATAGGATTGCTCGTCGCATACCTGGCTTACCGGAATTTTGTTACCGCTCCTAATGAGACAAAGGCTTCAGAGGCATTGTTCAGAGCCCAGGACTACTTTAACCAGGATTCTATAAGGCTTGCATTGAACGGAGATAACGTAAACCCGGGTTTTTTAAAGATTATTTCAAGATATGAAGGCACCAAAGCGGCTAATCTTGCACATTTTTATGCCGGAAGTTGTTATTTAAAACTGGGGGACTTCAACAACGCAGTAAAACACCTGAAAGAGTTTTCAACCCGGTCAGAACAGATCCAGGCCCGCGCCATTTGCCTGTTGGGTGACGCTTACAGCGAACTTGGTAAAAAAGAAGAGGCGGCTGCCCAATACGCCAAAGCAGGAAAATTGTTTGAGAAAGATGATTATAACTCTCCCGAATACCTTTTCAGGGCCGGCTACCTTTATGAAAGCATGGGTAAAAATAAAGAAGCCATTGAAATGTACCGGTTGATAAAGGAAAAATATTCAAAGTCGGAACGAGGTTTTGATATCGACAAATACCTGGCAAGGCTGGGCGTGATCGATACGGACGAAAAATAAACTTAGAGCAATGGCTGATATCAGCAACAGCAGATTATATGAAACACCGGCAGGCATTCTTCTCAAGGATGCCTGTATCATTATTGTACGTACCGAATGGAATGCAGCCATCGTGGACAAACTTGAAGAGGGATGTAGAAATTATCTTCAAGAGAACGGGAACCTAAGCATTAAAACGATTACTGTTCCCGGCGCTTTCGAAATTCCTTTTGCCATAAAAAGTTATTGGGACATTTCAAAGTACTGGGACGACCGCCCCCAGGCTTTCATAGCCCTCGGTTGCGTAATCCGGGGCGATACGCCACATTTTGATTATGTATGTAAAGGAGTTACAGACGGTATCGTACAATTAAATCTTCAATTGCCGGTGCCAAGCATTTTTGGAATTCTCACTGTTAATACCATCCAACAGGCTGAAGACAGGGTAGGGGGTATTCAGGGCAATAAAGGGGAAGAGGCAGCAATTTCCGCATTGAAAATGATCACACTTAACCTTTTCTTTAAAGCCCTTCAACCCAAAAGCTGTACTCCGTAATAATCCTGCTTTTCCGCTACCCATGAACGTTCAAGTTTTCATACCTTGTTTTGTCGACCAGATGTTTCCGCGAACCGCTTTCAATATGATCGGGGTACTGGAAAAATCCGGATGTACCGTTGAATATAATTCTAATCAGACATGTTGCGGGCAACCAGCTTTTAACGCCGGATTCTGGGATGATGCAAAGGATGTATGCAGCAAATTTATCGGAGACTTTTCGGGAACCGATTATATCATCGTGCCAAGTGCATCATGTGTAGGTTTCATCAGGAATTATTATACCAAACTGTTTGATAATTCTTCCCTGCATAACGAGGTAAAATCCCTCGGCCGGAGGGTATTCGAATTTTCAGAATTCCTGGTAAATATTCTTCATTCCGAAAAACACGGCGCAGTGTTGAAGGGCAAAGCCACATACCACGACTCATGCGCCGGACTACGCGAATGTAAAATTAAACAGGAACCCCGTAAGCTCCTCTCCATGGTTTCCGGCCTTGAACTAATTGAAATGAAAGATGTGGAAACCTGCTGCGGATTTGGAGGCACTTTTGCCGTAAAATTTGAACCGATTTCTATCAGCATGGCTGATCAGAAAGTAAACCACGCCCTGGCAACCGGCGCAGATTATATTATATCCACTGATCTTTCCTGCCTGATGCACCTTGACGGGTATATCAAATTCAAGGGGCTGAAGCTGAAAACAATGCACCTCGCAGATGTACTCGCCAGCCGGTAGCTTTACCCCGCCAATGTTACTCACATAATGCCTGAACATCCTTCTTGATTACTTAACGGAGATCACTACTGCAAACCTTCAGATGAGTGGAGGTATTGAAGTATTGAAACGAGAAGCGAGCAGCATCAACATGCCCCGGCAAAACATTATTAAAAAAGATACCCTGAAAATAGAGAGTTAATTCAAGCCAATACCTGAACCGCCAAAGCCTTTATCATTAAGTGTAGTTAGCTGAGAAAAGTTATTTAAGCAATTCAGGTGAATGCGGGGCCTTAAGGGAACAGATTCAGACCATATAAAATTCCCACTGAATACGGTCAGGGTCTTTAAAAGCTACATATAATTTCTGCAGGGTTTCATCCAGCTTTACTCCGGTGTTCTCTACCCCCGCGGCTGCCAGGCCATTCGCAACGCGGTGAAGTTCATCTTCATGTTCACAGGCGATGGCTATGTGGTCAAGGCCAACATTAAAGGGAGTAAAAACATTATTTTCCGACGATGCAGGAGCTGCCTTTTTAAAAGCAATTACGACTGAACCCGCCACAAAAGCAATAATATCTTCCCTGTCAAGAGCAAGCGGAAGGCCAAGAACTGAAGTATAAAAATTTTTGGCAATTTCAAAATCGGAACAACGCAGGGCGATGTGATGAATGCCCGGAGTTTTAGGGTTAATGGCCATAATATGTTATTGTTTAAATTTAGCGATTACCGGTTAAAAAAAGGTGCCAATTCACGGCATCGGGAGTTACCAAAAGCGCGGGAGTCACAAAACGCGTTCCTAAGTAAGACACCGCGACGAGCGGCTAATGAGCCTTTGAGTTAAAATTCTCATGGCTTTTTTTGTAGTGTTCTACAAGCTCATCTCCTCCAAAGTCGTGCTTGAGATCCCTTACTACTGAATGCACGTGGTTGGCATTGTTTTGAGAATTGTCATACTCAATAATGATGGTAGGACCAACGATTCGGTAATAATGCGCCTTACCGATCTCCGGTTGCTTTGCGCCCACCCACAGGAAGCGTAAATTGTCAAGCCCGGCTTCCTGGATTTCCCTGAGCATTTGATCAGCGAATGATTTCGTGTACCGGTGCACGTAGAGCTTAACAAGTTGCAACAGCTGCTGCTGGTTTGATGCCGTCAGCTCTGCATAAGTGATTCCGCCTGGCGTGTCAATATTCGCCTTACGCTTAATAAAGGTTATGATCTCATTAGGAGCGGTGGTATCAACAAATGCTTTCTTCGATTCGTCGGGAGAAAGGGAATTAAGCAAAGCAAAACCCATGTCAGCTTCCTCTTTTAATATCTGTGTCCCTTTTTGCGGTCCTTCCAGAACAATGCCGGGGTTCGTTCCCAAAAACCCGGGGGTGCCCGAAATCAGGTTCTTATTTCTGGCAGAAAAATTAAAGGTGATGTGATGGCCTTCGAGTCTCCAGCCCCAGATCGTATTGTCTCCCGGAACGCCGAAGATGGTAAAAAAATATTTTCCCGGATCACGGACTCTATTGTCAGGAGCACGTTTTTCTAAGGCTTTCAGCACGGTTTCCAGTTGCATGATAGCCATCGATTTATCAAAACCTTCTTTGCTGAGACAGGTTTTCAGCAACGCCATCGCAGCATCTTTTTGAGCAGGGCTGAGCTCATTAACGCTTATGCCTTTGCGGTCTTCCTTCGGAAAAAAATGAAAATTGAATCGTTCTTCAGATTCAAAAGGATAAGTGGCCTTTAATTTCTGGTCTTTATCAAGCGTATTGATAAAGCGGTTTACAGCCGGTAAAAGGCCGGGTTGCTGCGCGCGACACCCAATTGTTGTAAATCCGGTAACTATTAAAAAAAATAAAGTTGTTTTCATGCTGATCTCATATGGCTCGGTTAAAGATAAGGAACTCTAAGAGAATAATGAGCAGGCCCTGATAATGGATTGCATTTCATTGTCCCTCAATCTTGCTCCATAGCTCGACCCGTTTTATTCAGGGCAGTTGTAGGGGCTGCTTTTTTGCTTCCTGTTAATTGGGCGGAGGGGGCAGGGATGCCCAAAAAAAAGGCCTTGTAGAAACAAGGCCTCGTAACCAAAACTAACTGCTATGAGAAAAAAATAAATTTAAACTTATGATGCAATTTGACAAGTAAAGTTTGAAAATTTTGTTAAGTGCTGTTATAATTTAGTTAAGGAGGAGAAACAGGGCGCGTGCCCGGAACGTGGGCCTGAAAAAGGCGGCCGTAGGCTCGAAGCTGTAGACTTCCGTACCGAACATTGCCGGGTCTTTTTAAAGATCCACAAATTCGCTTACCTTCGCGGGCTATGACACAAGAACAACTTAAGGTTATGAGGGACCGGGTAACCGTCCTGAGGAGGTTTCTTTGACGTTGATAACCGTCTTGATAAAATAACGCAGGACAAGCAATTGACCCTGGCGCCGGGCTTTTGGAATGATAATGTTCGGGCCACAGCTATCCTGAAGGAAATCAAGGTCAATGAATTCTGGTTGAAACTCTATGAAAGCGTTAGCATGGCTGTTGAAGACTTTGCTATTCTTTTTGAATTCTGGAAAGAAGGTGAAACTTCCGAACAGGAGGTGAAAGAAGCGTTCGACAAGGCATTGCATGACATCGAGGAGGCAGAATTCAAAAGCACGCTTAATCAGCCGGAGGATGAAATGCCGGCAGTGCTGGAGATTAATAGCGGCGCCGGTGGAACCGAGAGCCAGGACTGGGCCGAAATGCTTTTGCGAATGTATCGCATGTATGGAGAAAAGCAGGGCTGGCCGGTAGTAGAACTGGATTTCCAGGAGGGAGACGGTGCAGGGATCAAATCCGCCACACTGCAGTTTGATGGCCCCTTTGCTTACGGTTTTTTGAAAGCGGAAAGCGGTGTTCACCGTCTTGTTCGTATATCGCCGTTCGACAGCAATGCCCGTCGTCATACCTCTTTTGCGTCTGTGTTTGTTTATCCGCTTGTAGACGAGACTATAGAAGTGGAAGTTAATCCCGCTGACCTGGAGTGGGCGTTTTACCGAAGCGGGGGTTCCGGCGGGCAGAATGTCAATAAAGTTGAAACAGCAGTACGCCTGAAACATGCTCCCAGCGGAATTATTATAGAGTGCCAGCAGGCCCGTACGCAAGGCGAAAACCGGGAAAAAGCGTTAAAAATGCTGAAGAGTAAATTGTATGAAGAAGAAATCAGAAAACGCCAGGAACTTAAAAATACTGCAAACAGCAACAAACAGAAGATAGAATGGGGCAGCCAGATCCGCAGTTACGTATTCCATCCGTATAAAATGATAAAAGACCATCGAACGGATCATGAGGTCGGGAATGTGCAGCCTGTGATGGATGGTGAACTGGAGGGGTTTATTAAAGCATACCTCATGATGGAAAAATCGATGGTAAGCCGTGAAGCATAGCCGGAGGCTTAAATAATAATAGCACCCTGAGTAAACGTAATTCGATATTATTTGGTAACGGGTGATAAATTCCGGCCCGTCACCCTGGTGAATGCTTACCTTAAAGTACCTGAAACACATGGCGTGGCTGATCCTTGTCCTTGCTGGCCTCTTCGAGGTGGGTTTTACAACCTGTCTTAAGTTATCAAACAATTTTACAAATGTTGCCTGGAGCGCCGGCTTTTTTGTTTGCATTGTTTTAAGCTTTATATTACTCAATAAGGCTACCCAGACAATACCCCTCGGCACCGGGTACGCTGTATGGACCGGAATCGGGGCGGCAGGTACAGTTATTGTGGGTATTCTCCTTTTTAAAGAACCTCCTGAATTCTGGCGGGTATTTTTTATCTTTTTGCTGATCGGTTCCATTATAGGATTGAAACTGGTTTCCAATATTAAAACCTGATTATGAACCTGGGATACTTCAACTATCCGTTACCAGTAAACGAACCTGTATTTTCGTATGCACCGGGTACTCCGGAAAGGGAAGCGTTAAAGAAAGCGCTAAGTGACCTCAAAAATCAAACCGCCGATATTCCCATGTATATAGGAGGGGAGGAAGTCCGCTCTGAAACCAGGGTGCCCATTCATCCACCCCATGAAACAGCTCATACACTCGGGTATTATCATGCAGGCAGTGAAGAACATGTGGTATTGGCAGTGGATGCGGCCTTAAAGGCCCGGGAAAGCTGGGCCAGTCTTAGCTGGGAGAACAGGGCCAATATTTTTCTAAAGGCGGCTGACCTTCTATCAACAAAATACCGTTACCTGATCAACGGGGCTACCATGCTGGGACAAAGCAAAAATGCTTACCAGGCTGAAATAGATTCGGCGTGCGAGCTGATAGACTTTCTGCGGTTTAATGTCCATTTTTTAAGCGAGATATACCGTCAGCAGCCCATAAGCAGCCCTGGAATGCATAATAAAATGGAGTACCGTCCATTAGAAGGATTTGTACTGGCCGTTACTCCGTTCAATTTTACGGCTATTGCTGGTAATCTTCCTGCATCGGCTGCCATGTGTGGCAATGTTGTAGTGTGGAAACCTGCAAATACACAGATATATAGCGCGCAGATGATTATGCGGGTCTTAATAGAAGCCGGCCTGCCCGGTGGAGTGATAAACCTGATTTATGTTGACGGGCCCGTTCTCGGCGGGATTTGCTTTAGTCATCCTGACTTTGCCGGTGTTCATTTCACTGGCTCAACCGGCGTATTCAATACCATGTGGAAGACCATTGGCGAAAATATGAATCATTACAAATCGTATCCAAGGGTAGTGGGAGAGACCGGTGGGAAAGATTTTGTGATTGCTCATAAAAGTGCAAAAGCAGAGGTGGTTGTTACGGCACTTGCCCGGGGCGCTTTCGAATTCCAGGGCCAGAAATGTTCGGCGGCTTCAAGAGCTTATTTACCCGATAACCTGGCGCCGGAAATTAAAAGCAAGCTGATTGAGGTGATGCGGACGATGAAGATGGGAAGTGTTGAGGATTTTTCAAATTTCGTTAACGCGATAATAGATGAAAAGAGTTTTGATAAATTAAAAGGCTATATAGATGCTGTGGGGAAAGATGACAAGGCCACATTGCTAGCCGGTGGCAGATGCGATAAGACAAAAGGGTATTTTATTGAACCCACTATTATTGAAGCCCATGATCCCAATTACATAACGATGTGTGAAGAATTGTTCGGGCCTGTGCTGACGATATATACCTATGATGCTAACCGTTTCGAACAGGCGCTGGAGCTGGTTGACACTACTTCACCATACGCGCTGACAGGCGCTGTGATAGCCCAGGACAGGCAGGCGGTTGAGTTGGCTACAGAGAGATTACGTCACGCAGCAGGAAATTTCTATATCAATGATAAGCCTACCGGCGCAGTGGTAGGCCAGCAACCTTTTGGCGGCGCAAGGTCATCGGGAACCAACGATAAGGCCGGATCGATCCTTAACCTGTACCGCTGGCTCAGTGCAAGAACCATTAAAGAAACTTTCAACCCTCCAACAGATTACCGCTATCCTTTTATGGAAGAATAGCAGCGCTGTCATAAACCAATCCGGATTACAGCTTTATTTAAGACCTCGTTAATGCACGGTATAATCCCAGCCTCGGAAAATTAGACAGTAGGGGTGAGTCAAAGGTTCACGACAGCGTTTTGCAGGCAGGGTTGATTTATAAGTTTCCAGCGTTATTGCCCATTTCAAAGGGCTGCTGACAAGCTAAGCAGCCCTTTTTATATTCCGTAATAAACCGCTCACAATTTTATATTAAAAAGGATTGGTTTATTTTTATAAAAAAATTTATTGAAGACTATCCTAAGTGAACAACAGCTCACCATTACCATTCAACGTTTATGTCACCAGATAATCGAAAATCACCTTGATCTTGCCAACACGGTATTTATTGGTATCCAGCCGAGAGGCATTTATCTTTCAGGAAGGATCGTTGAACAACTAAAAAAAGAGTTTCCCGACGACAAGGTTCTTTATGGAAAGCTCGACATTACATTTTACCGCGATGATATCAGGACGCAGCTTCATAAGGCAAACCAGACAGATATACCCTTCAGCGTAGAAAATAAAAACGTGGTTCTTATAGATGATGTATTATACACCGGCCGGACCATAAGGGCAGCCTTGGATGCGCTGATGGATTATGGACGCCCTGCAAGAGTAGAGCTTTGCGTACTCATCGACCGGCGTTTTAGTCGCCAACTGCCGATACAGCCGGATTATGTTGGTAAGGCGATCGATTCTATCGTATCACAGAAAGTTAAGGTTTTCTGGAACGAAAAGGACGACAGGGAAGAAGTATGCCTGTTGTAAGTGAAATGTCAAACTTCAGATTGGCCTGGGCGGTGTAAATTTTCTTATTGATTGAAGGGTGAAAATCGAGGCCTTAATTTGCCGGTGTAAAACCGTATCCGGGATAAATAAAATAACTGTTCTTAAAAAATTTTACTCTTGCATGCAGCTAAGCTCAAAACATCTTCTTGGCATAAGGGATCTCTACCCACAGGATATTCAATTAATTTTAGACACAGCTATTCAGTTCAAGGAAGTTTTGCAGCGGCCGATAAAAAAGGTTCCTTCATTACGCGACGTGACGATCGTTAATCTTTTTTTTGAAAATTCCACCCGTACCCGGATCTCGTTTGAGCTTGCCGAAAAACGCTTAAGCGCGGATACAATAAATTTTTCATCAGGCGGCTCTTCAGTTACCAAGGGAGAGTCTTTGCTGGATACGGTCAACAATATCCTGTCCATGAAAGTTGACGTGGTGGTTATCCGACATAGTGCCAGCGGTGCGCCCCATTTCCTTGCTAAACATATCCCGGCAGCTATCGTAAATGCCGGAGACGGTATAAACGAGCATCCCACCCAGGCTCTTCTTGATGCTTTTTCCATGAGGGAAAAATTTGGAAGGCTGGAAGGTTTAAAGGTTGCAATCATTGGTGACATCATGCACTCGAGGGTAGCGTTAAGCAATATTCATTTATTGAAGAAAATGGGTGCTGAGGTTATGGTTGCAGGTCCGCCGACCCTTATACCGCGGTATATCGAAGAAGCCTTCGGTGTACAGCTAGAATATAATTTAAGGGAAGCGCTTCAATGGTGTGATGTGGCAAATGTGTTACGCATTCAGCTTGAACGTCAGAACCAGGTACTTTTTTCATCCCTGCGCGAGTATAACCTCGCATATGGCGTAAAGAAGTCTTTGCTCGATTCACTGCACAAAGAGATTGTTATCATGCATCCCGGCCCCATTAACCGTGGAGTAGAGATAGACAGCGACGTGGCAGACAGTAAGCAGTCTATTATCTTACAACAGGTAGAAAACGGGGTAGCGGTAAGGATGGCTGTACTTTACCTGCTCGCCGGAGGAATGAAAGCATAGCGTTAGTGGCAATTTAAAGCGCTAACCCCTTAGCAAACATTCACTGACAAATGGAAAAGCGTAAGGTTTGGTTTGACTTCATTGAGAAGGCTAACAAAATGCTAAAGCAGGGACAGGAAATCGACACCTTTCAACCTCCTATTCAAATTGTTTTTGAGCCAGTATTTGACAATCACATTTCATTACAACTCGATTGGAGAGACGACAATGTAAATTGGCATCACTCAATTTACAACCTATTGACCTCAATCAAAAACAACTCGCCTTTTTAAATTATTTGTTGCGGTAATACAGCCATCATTCAACCCGTCCCTTCGTGCAGATGTCGTTCCAAAGGGCTTACAATAGTAACCAACTGATCTTTCTTTACATGCAGGTAAAGCTCAGTAGTCCTGATAGCATTCCGTCTGCTAAAACTGCTGCTGATAGCGAACACAAAGCTGCTAATCGGACGACAATATCCTCAATAAAAGCCGGCTACTTTGCACTCAATAGCTGCGCCGGCGCCGGTCAACATGGAGTAAAACAAAAAGCCCGGTACACCCGTAAGAATCGGGGTCTTTATGGGGCTTTTCGTCTAATCCACTTAATGTTGGCTGCTGGGCTTCTGTATTGCTATTTTGTTTCTAATGTCAATTTCCAAGTATCAATCTTACTCTTATCAAGCGAGAATGAAATACTAAAATTAGAATTATCGGCGTTGAAATATTTCCCTGATTTTATTGCATTTATAAGCCCTTTTGGAATTTGCAAATTCAATGATGTAAAAGTTTCTTGTGCCGTTTTCCCTAACAGTGAAAGAGCCTCGGATTTTTCTGTCGCGTTATTAATATTTAAAATAAGTTTTACTGTCTTAACAGAGTTCTGATTATTGCTTTCAAGATAATACGCTAAATTGTTCTGCATTCCATTATCTGCAGATGAAGAGCCAAAAGAATAATAATCAGAAGAGGACATCCAACCTAATTCATCGCCTCTCCATTTTCTTAAAGCTCCGATTCCATTTTGTCCCAAAGCTTTTTGGACTGCTGAAACATCATTAAATAAAGTCACTTTCCTTATCAAGTTTGGATTTTCTTCTGATTTTTGTTCTTTAGCTATATATTTTGTTTCAATCCAACCTTGATGACTTTCTGATAAATAATCAGGCTCCACAACGGTTATTTTTGACCAATCATTGTTTGTTTCATCTTCTCTGACCTTAACAGAGAAATCAACTGTCGCATAGACGGTTTCGTGCATAATGTCGCTTGTTTTTTTAATTACAACTTTGTCATAATTTTTTCCTGGTCCAGTTCTGATAGCTATGTCTTCGCCTTTTATTGTGTAAATATTTGTAGGTGCGGAATGTTCCGTTGTTACTTCTGTTGAACTTTCGGATGTTGCATTGGAAGTGTCAGTCGGTGAGAAACTACAACTTGCAAGGAAAATTGTTATTCCAGTTGTCAAAATGATGGTGCTTTTTTTAATATTAATTGTCATGAGTATTTTGTTGATTGTTTATGTTTAAATCTTGTCCGCTTTAGCCTTGCAGCCAACGCTGAAGCATTTAAGCAGTTGGGGCATTGGCATTCCAGTCGCTCGTACCTTTGAGCGACATATATTTATTTAAGCTTTTGAAAATCATAATGTCCTATGTTGATGTTTTTCAAGATTGTTGTTATAGTGGATAAATATGTCTCGATATACTTTTGTCTGTTGGTAATATTATCAGGTAAGTTGATATTGTTTTCGGTTACCCCATTTAGGAATGTAAGTAGTTTATTTTTTTCAAAAGCTAAATGGGCCATATCTGAATACACCTTATTTTCCGCAATGTCAATTTCACGCAAATTGTCAAACAGTTCAATCTTTAGCTTAAACAAATGTTTGTCGGCGATGTTCAAGTCAAACTTGTTAGCAAAATATTCATTTGCGGCGCAGCCATCCCAGTCGGCTGTTAGATACTTTTTACAAAACTCTTGGTTTCGCTTTTTTTGTCTTTCTCGTTTAGTAGGTCTCATTGATTATTGCACACAACGTGGAGGCATTGGCGATGGCTGGGCATTTATAACAATCCTGCCGGGCACCACTGCTGATCAAATTATTTTTGTTGAAGATAACAAATAAGGCTAAATCGATAACTCTATCTATGATAAATCAGAAATAGAAAAAATATCAGATCAGGAGCATCCTGTCTGTCCAACCAAAGATGGCTGTCGCGTAAATAAACGCTATTTGTCCCAAACTAATATTCAAATCCTTAGTGTGCTTCAACAAGCTTGCCCATAACGCTGCTAACTTCTACCTTCGTACTTCTAACCTGATTTTTATGCAACGTATCTCTCTCTTTCCCGGCACATTTGATCCAATTACGATTGGTCACCTCGATATCATAAACCGCTCCCTTAAATTATTCGACAAACTGGTGATAGGCATTGGCAGAAATGCCAATAAAGCACCCATGTTCTCTGAAGAGCAAAGACAAGCATGGATCAGAGAAATATACGACGGTAATCCTAAAGTTGACGTAGTAGTATATGAGGGGCTGACTGTGGATTGTTGCCGGAGCATATCCGCCGGATTTATCTTACGCGGCATTCGTTATGTGAACGATTTCGAGTACGAAAAAGCAATAGCTGACATGAACAGAAGCCTCGATGGGGGCATTGAAACGGTGTTTCTGACCTGCCTGCCCCAGTATACATCTGTTGCATCTACCCTCGTAAGAGACGTTATCCGCAACGGAGGAGATGCATCTCCCTTTTTACCACAACCGGTCGTGGATTCGCTGGCAAACAAAAGTGTAATAAAGGCATAGCTGGCAATTGCCTGTTAACCGTTCGCATAAGGCTATAATCAAGACAGTGCGTTTATCTCTTTACATTGATTTCAACAGCATTCAAAACATCGTGAATCGAAGGAAATGTATTTTCCATAACATTTGACAACGTTTCCCTGTTTAGCCATCGGGCTTCAGAAATATCTTCCATTGTCTGGGGAACCAATGGGCGGGTTCCATCAGCTCTCATTACAAACCAATGGCTTTCTTTAAGGATAGATTTACCTTTTTCTGTGTATGTGTGATAGGTAACCAGCAGGAATGTATCGATCTGAACTCCCTGCAGCCCGGTTTCTTCTTCTACTTCACGAACAGCACACTGCGGTATCGATTCCCCTTCGTCGAGTTTACCTTTGGGAAGATCCCATTTTCCTCTTCTGAATATAAACAGCACTTCCTTTTTTTGGTTGTACACCACTCCACCGGCAGCCTGAACGACCGAAAACTTTTTCCAAAACGAAGTTTTCAGTTCTTCAAACCGCGGATGCAAAAGTATTCCTGCATGAATTTTCTGAGATCTCATTTCATGAATCATTGCATTTATCGCATGGGAAGAGCATTCGTCAATAAGCACCGTATCCTCATGATGAATATATGCCTGCAGATCTTCACTAATCTGATCACATAAAAACAGTGGCTTCTCGTCGAAATATATTTTTATTTGCATTGTTTCAGCGATAATGGTGATTGAAACGACCTCTGGTCAGGGTACTTAAAGCGCGTTCGGCGCCGCAGATTTTGCAGACTTCGTTAATAAAGCAGCATGTCAGAACGCCATTTGCGGCTGCATAGGATGACGGTTTCCGGCGATAGCTTACCTGCAAACTGATTTATTTCTGAAGTACCTGGTTACAAGTTCGCAAAAAAAGATGCAACATTTCACTTATTTTCGCCGCATGACAAACCAGAGGGCCGTAGCTGAGAAGTTGTTACAGGTCAATGCCGTACAACTGAATGTGCAATCACCCTTTACGTGGGCAAGCGGCTGGAAAAGCCCTGTTTACTGCGACAACAGGAGAATCTTATCGTTCCCATATGTAAGGGAGTTTATCAAGTCAGAAATGTGCAACATCGTGTTTGAACAATTTGCTGACGCTGAGATGCTGGCCGGAGTTGCTACGGCAGGAATCGCCTGGGGCGCCATGGTTGCAGATCAGTTGAAATTGCCGTTCGTTTATGTACGACCTAAACCCAAAGAGCACGGGCTTGGTAACCAGATCGAAGGATACTATGAGAAAGGCCGCAAAGCTGTTGTAATCGAAGACCTCGTATCAACCGGCAAGAGCAGCCTGCAGGTTGTAGATGTGCTTCGAAATGAAGGAATAGCGGTTTTTGGAATGGTTTCTATATTCACCTATAGCTTTCCGGTGGCCGCAGCGGCCTTTCAACAGGCAAACGTTCCATACCATTCCTTAACAAATTATGAGGAGTTACTTACCCTGGCAGTTGAAAAGCAAATAATCCTGCCGGAACAGTTGGAGATATTGTTAAAATGGCGACAAAGTCCTTCCGAATGGAAAGGAGTTTAATTATATTGCGGCAAATAACATCACATGACTAAAATAAGATTGCTTTTATTTGTTTTGTTAGGCACCGCAACCCTATCATTTGCACAAACAAAAAAATCGTTGCAAACAGTTACCATACAAACTCCTTCTGTTCAATGTGGCATGTGCAAAAGCCGTATAGAAAAGTTTATGATGAGAGAAGAAGGGGTAACTAAAACGGTTGTTGATTATAAAAGGAAATTAACAAAAGTAACTTACTGGACGGACAGAACTAACCCGGAAAATATCAAAACCGCCATAGCAAATGTAGGATATGATGCAGACGATGTTACGGCAAATCCCGACTTTTATAAAAGGTTACCTAATTGCTGCAAAAAGCCCGAAGACGGTGGTGGAATGCCGAAGGACAAGCAATAAACCGCGTTTAACCTCTTCTTCCCCCGGAAGTAAATACCCTGAACACGCTTCCTAAAAACATTGAATATTACCGTTACAAATGCCCCGGTTCCGGGGCATTTTTTTTTAAAATAGTTTCAGTTTCTGTTTTCCCTGGTATGAAAAAGGAAAGTTGAAAAAGAAGCCTGACTTGCCTAATCTGGCACTTCCCTCCAGCCTTATATCGACCTCGTTTGAAAGCAGCGCAGAAAGCGAGTTAGCTATCAATGTCTTCATATCTACTTTAAAATGTACCGGGATCATAAAGGTATCCAGCTTCGGGATACCCATAACTGTGTCCAGTTGTGTATGGCCCAGGTAAGTATCATTTACGGTAATATCCATCTCAGCCCTCTTTAATGTCATTCCAAAATGGTTTGGATTGAAATATTTCACATCTGCCGAAATGACAGACTCTTTCATATTCAGGCTGTTCACTTTTAAATTCGTCACATCGAGGTATTCAAGTGCCTTGGGCTTTTTGCATCTGATTAAAAGAACGGCTATGCAGATCATGGTAATCCACAACCGCCAGGGAATATTATTCATTTTTCAATGTACAGCAAAAATTAGTAAACCCACGCTTAAAGTATTGGTAAATGGCTACTTTAGCTCCTGTAACCGGAACTAAACGCTTTAGCAAACCTTCAATTGTGGTTGTGAAAATACATATCCTTTATGGTTTAAGTTTTTTAGTAATATAAAGTTTGGATAATTAAATGTTATTCAATAATATAACCGATGTACATTACATTAAAAATAAGTTTAAATATCCCCTTGGAGGCTTAAATTGGCAATTGTTTTCGGCTGCGTAATATGAAACAGGCATATGATACCAAAAAGTACTATATTGATTGATATACAATACTTTGCGAATTATAACTATTATAAATTGCTATTAGACAACACATATGTGCTTTTTGACCCATACGTTAGGCATCTTAAAAAAAATTATGCTAACCGTTGCATTTTAGCAGGCGCAAACGGTGAGGTGATGTTGTCGATCCCGCTCCAAAAAGGACGTGGTCAGAAGTCGGGAATGAAAGATGTGCGGATTGCCAATGACACTGAATGGCAGCGAAAACATCTAAGGAGTATAATTTCCGCTTACAACAGCTCCCCCTGGTTTACTTATTATCATGACAGTCTGTCATTGTTGTTTTCAGAGAAATACGAGTACCTGGCAGCCTGGGATATTGCCTGCACGGAATGGATCCTGCAACAGTTAAAACTAAGGGTCGGGTATGGGTTCACCACTGGTTTTCAGCGTCAGGTGGAAAAGGACGGAATAGCTGATTACAGACACTTCATCCTTCCCGGAAAGCCCATGCCGGAAACTGATAAAATTCGCTACCAACAGGTATTCGAAGAACGGACGGGGTTTATCCCCGGCCTCTCAATCCTGGACATGTTATTTTGTACCGGGCCCGAAAGGGTAACATCTTTGCTTACGAAACAGCGCTGACTCACTCCGTGCTTCTAAAAAGACAGTTTTCGTGTTGTGCTGCTCATTTCGTACTTTGGAACTTATACCCGCTTCCATATTGTAGCCCCATGCACAAACTGCTTTTGCTTCTTGGTTCTTTATTGCTGCTGATTAATGTCCGTTCACAGGACTTCACTAATAAAGGAAGCGAATTTTGGATAGGTTATGGTAATCATGTGCGAATGTTTGAAAGCATTACCGCTCAGAATGCTGCTGAAAAGATGCAATTGTATATGACCTCGGATGTTAATACGACAGGCACGGTCAATATCCCCGGCGTGGGATTTTCTATGCCATTTACGGTGACGGCCAATCAGATTACCACGATCGATATTCCCCGCTCGGCAGCCCTGCTCGACGAGGGCATTTACAATCTGGGCATACACGTAACCGCTCTGAAACCAATAGTCGTGTACAGCTTTATATACGTCAATGCCGTTTCAGGTGCAACCTTATGTTTGCCCGTTACCACGCTGGGAAGGGAATATTATTCCATTAACTATACCCAGGTTTCCAACCAGCCAAATTCTTATTCTTATTTTAACGTGATTGCCACCGATACCGGCGTTACTTCATTGGAAATCATTCCTGCTCAGAATACCAGGGGAGGGCATGCTGCAGGCAAGCCTTATTATGTTCAGCTAAACAGGGGAGAAGTTTACCAGGCCCTTGGCGTGTCAACTTCCACAAATAATCCGTACACCGGAGCGGATCTGACCGGCTCACTTATACGCTCTATAAGCACCGGCACGAATAAATGTAAAAAGATTGCTGTGTTTTGTGGAAGTGGTAAGATGGCTATCGGATGTCCTGGTTCAGGTACATCGGACAATTTATATCAGCAGATGTATCCGGTAAGCACCTGGGGCAAGACATTTATCACCGTACCAACCATCAATAAAGCCAGGAGTTCTAGCCAGAATAATTTCTACCGGGTATTCAAATCCGACCCCACGGCCACGGTAAAGCTCAATGGTACCCTGATACCTGCAGCAGGTTTTACCAATAATCAGTATTATGAGTTCAGCAGCCTGGAATCTAATTATATCGATTCAGATAAACCTATCCTGGTTGCCCAATATCTCACTACGCCCGGCTGTGCCGGGAACATAGGGCAGGGTGATCCGGAGATGATTTATCTTAACCCGGTAGAACAAACAATTACGCAGGTGACGCTTAATTCAATGCAGCCGGTCATTAATACGAACATCAATGAACACCATATCAACGTAGTTTTAAAGAATACTCCGGCGGTTATCAATTCGTTTAAAGTAGATGGCCTGGCGCCGGGACCTTTTACACCGCTTGCCGCTAACCCGGCGTATGCTTATGCCCAGATTACCGTTAACAGAGGTCCGCACACGCTCGTCTGCGATTCCGGGTTCAATGCCATCGCCTATGGTTTCGGAAACGCTGAATCTTATGGCTATTCGGCAGGAACGAATTTAAAAGACCTTTACCAGTTCGTGGGGATACATAACGAATATGCAACGGTGAATTTTGCCGCGGGGTGTAAGGGTTCACCGTTTAAATTTTCAATGACATTTCCTTATCAGCCGGTAAAAATAAAATGGTTATTTAAGGGCCTTCTTGCGGATACGACGGTTAACTTACCGGCTTATGATTCAACCTGGGTAGTGAGTGGAAGAACGCTGTACCGCTACAAGTTGAACCGTCCGTATATAGTGCAGACTTTGGGCACTTACCCCATCACCGTTATTGCGGATAACCCTACTGCGGATGGCTGCAGCGGAGAACAGGTTATCGAGTACGATCTGCAGATTTTTAACCCTCCGGGAGCAGGATTCACAGCTACACAAACGGGGTGTTTAAAAGATCCTGTAACCTTCGCTGATACATCAGAAAGCTCAGGCCGGCCGGTTATCAGTTGGTCATGGGATTTTGGAGACGGAAGCTTTTCCAAAGTGAAGAACCCCGCCCATTCATTTTCTTCCGCGGGAAGGTACAAGGTCCGTCTGTCTGCTATCACTGATATAGGCTGCCTGTCCGATACGTTTACGCTTCCGGTCGCTATCACAGATCCCCCGGTGGCAAAATTTGAAGCTACGTCGCCTCTTTGTGAAAAAAGTGCGGCCATTTTTACCGACAACTCATCAATAACCATTGGCAATATTGGTAAATGGATTTGGGATTTTGGAGATGGAACTAAGGTAACGTCCACAGATAGAAACCCGGTTTCACACACGTATTCATCTGCAGGTGTTTTCGCCGTAAGTTTGCAGGTATCCACAAGTGCCGGATGCAGTAGTACCGTTAACAAGCAGGATATTCATATCCGCCCTAAACCCCTTGTTACATTTACTTTGCCTGCCGTTTGCCTGCCGGGAGGAGATGCGCAATTTACCAGCCTGTCTTCGATAAGCGATGCCTCTCCATCGCCTTTATCCTATGCATGGGAGTTTGGCGACGGAAATACTTCCACGGCTAAAGATCCACTGCATCATTATACAAAGGAAGGGCCCTTCCCGGTTAAGCTGCAGGTGTCATCAGTTTACGGATGTAAAGCAGATACAACCAGGCTTCTGAAGACTATCTTTCCCCAGGCAAAAGCAGGGTTCTCGATTTCACCAGAAGCCTGCCTGGGAGCTACTACGATATTTACAGACAAGAGCAGCGGCAACGGATCGCAAGTCAAAGAATGGCAGTGGAGCTTTGGTGACGGAACCGTTTCTTCCCTGCAAAATCCAAGTCATAGCTATCAGCTGGCAGGCACGTACATCGTGAAATTAGCCGTCGTTACCAGCGAAGGATGCAGATCGGATACTATGTCGTCAAACGCAGTTGTTAATGCTTTACCGCTCGCAGGCTTTACCATCAAAGACCCTGTCTGCGCAGCACGCCAGGTTAGCCTGTTTGATGCCTCGATAGCGGGCTCCGGCGATATCACCAGGTGGAAATGGAATTTTGATGATGGCACAACTTCAACGGTGAAAGATCCTGTTTATACCTTTAGCACCGCTAAAGTGTATAATATTCAATTGGAAGTGGAGACCGGGAAAGGGTGTAAGAGCAATAAGGTGACCAAAGCTGTTCCTGTTTTTTTCGTACCCAGGCCGGGCTTCAGTACCTCTGAAATATGTTTAAGTGATCCGTTTGCCCAGTTCTATGATTCTTCAGCGATCGGGGATAACTCGCAAAACCAGTTTGCTTATAAGTGGTTTTTTGGTGATCCCGGGTCGGGAAATACAAATTCATCCACGATAAAAGATCCCACCCACCGGTATACATCCACCGGGGTATATGACGTACATCTGCTTATTACATCCAAAGATGGTTGTTCTGCGGAGGTTACAAAGAAATTTACGGTAAACGGTTCTGTTCCGAAGGCTGACTTTACGGTGAAAGATGAGTCACGCTTGTGCAGCAACACGGGTGTTATTATCACTGATCAATCCTCTGTGGATTTCGGCGCCATCACAAAAGTGGAGGTTTATTGGGACTATCGCAATGACCCTTCTGTGAAAACACTGGACGAGGAGCCATTGCCAGGAAGAACGTACAGGCATGCATATGCCAATTTTGCTACGCCCGCGTCAAAAACCGTCGAGGTGCTGTACGTGGCTTACTCGGGGATCAATTGTGTGGAGCAAAAGCGTAAAACGATAACCCTGCAGGCAAGTCCGCAGGTGCAGTTTGATCCGCCGGTGCCTGTCTGCGAGGAGTCGGCTCCATTTGCCATAATTCAGGCACGGGAAGTAACCGGCTTCGCCGGATCGGGCACATTCACCGGAAACGGCGTAAGCCCTGATGGTATATTCAATCCAAAAACAGCAAAGGCGGGTTTACATAAGATCAGGTATAGTTTTACTGCTGCAAATTCCTGCTCCGTATTTAGAGAACAGTCTATCCGGGTATATCCTACGCCCTTAGCGGATGCCGGTCCGGACAGGACAGTATTGCACGGGGGTACAATTGTTCTTGCAGCGAAAGGCAGCGCTAATGCATCTTATTTGTGGACGCCAAATACCGCAATGGACAATAATGCAGCGCTTACGCCAAAGATCACGCCTTTGGGAGATTTAACCTATCGGCTAAAAGTAACATCGGCGGATGGATGTACGGCAACTGATGATGTTCTGGTGAAAGTGCTCAAAGAAGTAAAAGTGCCAAATGCATTTTCTCCAAATGGAGATGGAGTAAATGATACCTGGAAGATAGATTTCCTTGAATCGTACCCAGGCGCTACCGTTCAGGTTTATGACCGGAGTGGACGGCTTGTATTTAGTTCGGTAAATTACACTAAAGAGTGGAACGGGATGTTTAAGGGGACCCCTCTGCCGTTTGCCACTTATTATTATGTTATCATTCCCGGTAACGGAAGAACGCAATTGAATGGTTCCGTAACCATAATACGTTAATTTCAAACGAGGACAATGAAAAGATCTCTCAGCATTATTCTGTTGCTTACCATTTCTACGTGTCTGCGTGCGCAACAGAACCCTCATTATACACAGTATATTATTAACCAATATATCTTAAATCCTGCTATTACAGGAATTGAAAATTATACCGACGTAAAGGTCAGCCACCGCCACCAATGGGTTGGCTTGCAGGATGCACCGGTGACTACTTACTTTACTGTGCATAAGCCGATCGGTAAACAGGATGACCGTACAACGGCTACATCATTCGAAATGCCTGGCGAGAATCCGAGGGGGAGAAGCTACTGGCAGGAATATCAGTCTGCAAAGCCGCACCACGGCATCGGGCTTAAAGTTATCAACGACAGAACCGGGCCGTTGAACCGGCTGGGTGGTTATATCAGTTATGCGTATCATGTAGGCATAAGCGCAAAAACCAGTATCGCTGCCGGATTTGAAGCAGGTATCCGGAACCTGAGCCTGAACCGAAGCAAACTGGATTTTGGAAGCGCCAACCCGATTGATCCGGCGGTATACAATTCAGGTGAGATCAACCAGGTTAAACCTGATTTTGGAACCGGCATTTACCTGTACTCAGCTGATTATTTTTTAGGTGTGTCTGCACAACAGATTATTACGCAAAACATATATTTCTCCGACCAGAGGTTTAAAACCCAAAATTCAACACTTGTTCCCCATCTGTTTGCAACGGCGGGTTACCGCTTTTTTTTGAATGATGATTTTACCGCCCTGCCATCTGTAATGGCCAAGTTTATCAGGCCTGTTCCCGTACAATTCGATGTCAACTGTAAAGTTCAGTACCGGGATTTGTTTTGGGGAGGAGTGGGATTTCGTGTAAACGACGGTTTCGCAGGCATGCTCGGCTTGAACATTTCCAATGCTTTAAATATCGGGTACTCGTATGACTATACTACTTCAGGGTTAAACACCGTGAGCAAGGGAACGCATGAAATTGTTATTGGATTTCTGCTGGGAAATAAATACGGCGATTGGTGCCCCAGGAATGTGTGGTAAATCGCAGGTCACAAAAAACAACTGTTTTCCCAAGTACACCTTATATGTGCACGATGGTCTTCTTTTTACCAATCTTTTGTTGAACATCCATGAACTTTAACTCGGCTCCCTTTTTGTACTTCTCCTCTTCCAGCTCTATATTTTTGCGGATCTGCTGAAAATGCTCCTGAAGCACTTTATATTTTAGCATCTCGTCATGCTCTATTTTCAGAGAAGCTTTCATATTATCAAGATTCTCTTTGGCCACGGAGTCCTTAGCTTCTCTATTGATTTTTTGCCAGTTCAATTGCTGCAATGAGAGCTGAATCTGATCCTTTATTTTCTTTATGTCGACTTTGGTTTTGCCTTTGAATTGTTTTTCAATCTTATCCCAGTCAATTTCATCAACAGCTTTTTGAGCCTTTATCAAAGATTCACGGGCTACATGGTCTGTATAAGTAACGGTTTTTCTTTTACGGCGTGAGGTATCTTCCTGCCGGTCGTAATAGAAACTTGAATGAGGAACATAAGGAACATAAAAAAGATCGTTGCTGGTTGCAGCTATTGCAGGTAATTCAGGCCGGCCTTTTTCGGGAATGGAAAAATCCCGGTCTGCAGTGATTATCTGAGCGGCAGAATTATTTATATTTTCGATCCACTCGTCTTGTTGCAAGGCAACTTCGGTCAACGGCAGATAATATTCATCAGTGTCATCGGCCGTCAGCGTTTTGCTCTCCGCGGGGGTAATACTGTTGACAGGCGGAGGTGTATTCTTTATCTGCCTTTTACCTGAAGCGGCGACCGGAGGCGGGTTGATCAGATAATGACGGTTTTGACGGGCAGCGGCAGATAGATAAACATTGATGGCATTAAACTTTGAGGTCGCCTTTAATGGCTCATCTCCGGGCAGGGAGAGTGCCGCCAAACCTGTTAAGGCCACGAACAGGGCGTAAGCGGCGATATTGGATGGGAACTGTGCCACCGGTTTCTTTACATTCATGATCCTTTGAATGCGGTGTAATAATGTTCTTTTATTGTCACCGCTTGCGGAAACACCTACAGAGAGCACCTGCGAACGCCCCTGTTCAAGCACGAGAAGTGCCGAAGCATATTGAAAGGGATCGAAGCGAAACTGGAGCACCCAGTCGTCACAACTGTTTTCCCTTTCCTGTTTAATCGACCGGATAAACAGTTTTGCAAAAGGATTGAAGAAAAAGAAAATATCGACTACCGAAATGTACAGGTTAATCAGGTAATCATTTCTCCTGACATGAGCAAGTTCATGTAAAAGGATGGCTTCAATTTGTTTAACTGATAGTTGATTTATGCACGCGAGCGGAATCAGAATTGTGGGCTTAAAAAAGCCAATGATCATAGGCGTATCTATACAGGCGGATGCCCATACCTGTACATTCTTTCGAATGCCAAGCTGTTCGGATATCTGCACCACCACCATGCGTAATTCGGCACCCAGCCTCGTAAGCCCCCTGGTTTGTATCCTTTGAGAATGATAATATATGCGGAAGAAACGGGTGAACAATACTCCTGTCATCAGCAGATATCCAATGGAGAGATAAGAAAGGTGGTCTTCAATAAAGCGTTTAACCTGGAGAAAAGCGGAGGAGTACAAAGAATTATTTAAGAGATTGCCCGCCGGTTCTTCTGAAGCTTCGGGGTAAATAAAAACGCCGGCAATAAGTGAAGCAACGAACCATAACAGCCCTCCTGATAAATGAATGAGAGCTAATCCATGCCTGACGGAAGGAGAAAACTTTCTTCCTGCACTGACAATAAAAATATATACAAGCCACAATAAACCCAACTGCCACAGACTATTCAGCAAAGTCCATCCAAGGGCTTTTAAAAAAACCGATTGGCCCGGAAATATCATGTTACTGATTTTTGAGGTCGTTCAATAGATTCTGTATGGCATCCAATTCCTGCCTCGAAGCTTTGTGATTGCCCAGTGCCTGGATGACGAGTTGAGTAGAAGAACCCCCGAATAAGCCATCAATCATTTTGCCCAAGAGATGCTTCTGGGTCTTTTCACGACTGACTGCGGCCTGGTAAATGTGTGTCTTTACTGAAGCGTCTCTTTTTACAAGGCCTTTTTCATTCATGATCTGCATAAGCTTTAGTGTAGTTGTATACCCGACATCTTTATTACGGGCTAACTCTTCGTGAACTTCCCTTACGCTGGCAAGGCCCCGTTGCCACAATACACCTAATATCTCCAGTTCACTTTCTGTTGGTTTAATGTATTTAGTAGTAGCCATAAGTATTTCTAATTATGGTACTAATATACGATTAGTTTCGTAATACAATGTTAAATAATGTTACAAAATATTTATACCCGAAAAATATTTTAAGGATGAATGGGGTGATAGAGGTGCAGACGGTTATTTGCGGTCATTTTCTGACCGGTTTGTAAACTCTTTCATCACGCTGAATAACGAAAGCATAACATTAAAAGTTTTCTTCAGGTATGTAATGTCTGGGTTATGATCACCTTTTTAAACGCGTATCCTTTCATCGTTTGATCTGTACATATACTATCTTTGCGCTAACCTCAAGGCGACCGTTTCCGGTTGTCAGGCCGATTAACCAATGCGATGTTTTGCCTGTGAGCAAATCTTAAAAGATCTTTCACCTGTTCCCAAATGGCTGTGGGAAGACTACCTTAGCCGGACGGATGCAGCAGGAAGACTAATTTATCATGACAGCAGAACATCAACGTTTAAAGAAGAACGCGGGGAATAAAAATCCGCTTGAATTATGGGGGCCGTACCTGAGTGAAAGACAATGGGGAACAGTACGGGAGGATTATGGCCCCTATGGCGATGCCTGGAATTACTTTCCTTTTGAACAATCACACTACCGTTCGTACATATGGGGGGAAGACGGTATAGCCGGAATATCCGATTATTATCAAAACCTCTGTTTTGCCGTTGCTTTGTGGAATGGCAAAGATGTCATTCTTAAAGAAAGGCTCTTCGGCCTTGGCAATACAAAAGGCAACCATGGGGAGGACGTTAAGGAACTTTACTATTACCTCGATAATGTTCCAACGCATTATTACATGGAATATTTATATAAATACCCTCAGCAAAAATTTCCTTATAAGGCCCTTACGGAAGAAAACCTCAAACGTTCGCGGGCGGAACCCGAATATGAGATACTGGACACCGGTGTTTTCAACAATAACCAGTACTTCGATGTAACAGTGACCTATGCGAAACAGCATTCCCGCGACATCTTCATCAAAATCGAGGTGCATAACCGGTACCATGATCCGGCTGAAATAACTGTGCTTCCAACACTATGGTTCTATAACCGGCAAAGTAACCACGAACTCGCAAGAGAGCCAGCGATTGTGGCAAGGGATAAAACTTCCGTTAAAGCAGAACATTCAAGATTGGGAGATTACTATTTCTACTTCCATCCTTCACAGTACCAGCTTTTTACTGAGAACGCGACTAACCTGGAGAAAGTTTCGGGTATCGCCAATGAAACGCCGTTCGTAAAAGATGCCTTTCATGACGCAATCATTGACGGTAAGAATCTGTCTTTGCTTCAGGATAAAAGCTCGGGAACAAAATTCTCACCAGTATACAACTATATCGTTAAGGGGGGTGAGGTAAAGACGATCTACCTGAGGTTAAGCGATAAAGAGATTCGCGTTCCGTTTGCCAAAGATTTTGAAAATATTTTTAAGATCCGCAAGCTTGAGGCCGATGCATTTTACAAAGCTATTCTTCCTGCCAACACTTCTTTAGACGAGGCGATGATTCAAAGACTTGCTTTTGCCGGGTTGTTGTGGAGCAAGCAATATTATCATTATGATGTTGAAAGATGGCTGACTACGAGTGACGGCATCACTCCGGTAAACGCAGCCAGATTGAATGGCCGCAACCGGGAATGGAAACACCTGAAAAATCAGGACATCATATTGATGCCCGACAAATGGGAATACCCCTGGTATGCTGCGTGGGACCTTGCATTTCATTGTATCCCGATGGCAATGCTGGATCCCGACTTTGCAAAACACCAGTTGCTGTTGATCATGCGTGAGTGGTTTATGAAACCCGATGGGCAGTTGCCCGCTTACGAATGGCATTTTAGTGATGTGAATCCGCCCGTTCACGCCTGGGCCGCTCTTCAGGTGTATTCGATTGAAAAAAAGAATACCGGCAAGGGAGATATATCTTTTCTTAAGAAGATATTTCATAAGCTCATCATCAACTTTACCTGGTGGATCAACCGTAAAGATGCCAGTGGAAATAGCCTGTTCCAGGGCGGCTTTCTTGGGCTGGATAATATAGGCGTGTTTAACCGAAGTGTTGAGATGAGAGGAGGGATGCATCTTGAACAGGCAGATGGAACGAGCTGGATGGCAATGTATGCCCTCAATATGATGGACATGGCATTGGAAATAGCACTGGATGACGATTCTTTCGAGGACACCGCTACTAAATTTTTCGAGCACTTTGTGCTTATCGCCGAAGCATTGAACGGGCTTGGATTGTGGAATGGTAGCGATAAGTTCTTTTATGACTCACTTGTGATTGCCGGTTCTGAACCACTTCAGTTGCGGATCCAGTCCATAGTTGGCCTAACTACCCTATTTGCAGTATCGATTATTGACAGACAAACATTTGAAAAGCTTGCCGATTTTAAAAAGAGGGTGAACTGGCTTGAACATTACCGGTTGAAAAATGACCGTTTTTGGCCTAACGAAGAGAGGACTGACGGAGAGAAAATATTGCTGTCAATGGTTCCGCGTGAAAGGCTTATTAACCTCCTGGAAAGATTGCTCAATGAGGATGAGTTTCTGTCACCCGGAGGTATCCGCGCTTTATCTAAATACCACGAGAATCATCCCTATACTGTTACGATAGATCATACCGATTACACGATCAATTACGATCCCGGTGATTCAACATCTAATTTGTTTGGCGGCAACTCCAATTGGCGGGGGCCTGTCTGGGTACCTATAAACTATATTATCATTCAGTCTATCCGGCGGTATGGCGCCTTTTATGGGGATAGTCTTTTGGTAGAATTCCCGGTTGGTTCCGGCACTAAAATCAATCTTGAGCAAGTGGCCAATGAGCTGATCAGGCGGGTAATCAGCCTGTTCAAAAAAGACGCGGGTTCCAGAAGGCGCCTCCATGGCGGATATAACTGGTTTTACCAGCAGCCCGGCAATGAACATTTGATTTTGTTTTATGAATACTTTCATGGCGATTATGGAAATGGCCTCGGAGCAAGCCATCAAACGGGCTGGACTTCCCTGGTTGCAGCATTGATCAACGACCTGATGGTAACCCAAACGCATCACCATGAAGAACACCGTTTACCGCTACATTAGCCCTGCTGGAAGGCCAGGACGTTTCCCCAAACAGCCTACAATTTTGTCTCAATGCGAAGTAAGAAAATCTACACTGGTGAGGCTGACGAATTACAGCAGATCTCTTGCATTAACATTGTTTTAACACAGGTATGAGGGTGAATTATGGACAGAATAGCGTGCTGGCAAAGCATTTGTAGAAGATACACCTATTTCATTAACGTAAAAACCATAAAATGAAACGATTATTTTTCTCAGCAGCTCTGCTTGTGTCGATGGCAGGGATTGCAAGTGCTCAAACCTCGCCGAGTGGGAGTTCATCTTCTCAAAAAAGTGGTACACAGAATCAAAAGAGTTCAAAAGGAAAATCAGCGAAAAAACAATCTTCCCGTAGCCAGTCAGGTACTTCGGGTACTGCAGTGGACCAGGAATCTGGTACTAGTTCACAGTCGGGTGTAGGTTCAGGTACTTCAGGTAGTGGTTCAGGAACAGGAACACAGAAGGGTAAACGCTCCGGTACTTCAGGTACTGGTTCGGGAACATCAGGAACAGGAACAACTGGATCAGGAACAGGAACGACTGGAACTGGCACAATGGGTTCTGGTAGCGGAACAGGAACAACAGGATCAGGAACAACAGGATCAGGGACAGGAACAAGTGGTTCAGGAAGTGGAACTTCCGGATCCGGAACTGGAACTGGGACAAGTGGTTCAGGAAGCGGAACTTCAGGTACAAGAGGTGGAGGTCTATAAAGAATTTCAGATCGAGAAGAAAAACGTCGCATTTAGCGGCGTTTTTTTGTGCCCGCATTTTGAGTTAAGGGAGAAGATGTCGACAGAAGCCTGAGTAAACGCGTGTTTTCGCAACTACAGTTAAATACAGAAGCGAGTTGAGCAAGCTTGCCGGCTGCTGTGAATATGAGGAGAGATAAAGAGCGAAACCAAACGGCAAAGAGAAGAAAGATGCAGGACCTAACCGGGTGTTCATTCCTTTTTAAATTCGTCAGGGGGAATTGGCAGGAGGCGAGAGGAAAGTTACCATCCTGCAAAAAACACAAGATGTCGTGCGTACCTGAAGTTTTTTCACGATTCTTTCGAATCAAATCACGCTTCCTTGATTGTTGTTTCCCTCGTCTGATCGCGCTTCGCAGTAAAAGCAAATAAAATGGATACAAATGAGCCTGCACTGACATTACCAATAACAGCGTTCATCAGCACCATAAAATTTAATCCATTTGTTTTATCATCAACCGCGTTAGCAGGTGCTTCGGTTAGTACTTTATCAGTTGTTCCCGTTTCAAAGAGCCCGGGAATCATAAATGATAAAAGAAGGAAACACATGATGCATGCAGGGAAAATACCGGCTCCGGTTGCAATATGACCGGTCGTTAGCATAACAACTGTACTGGCATTTTCGCTTCTTTTTTTGTTGAACGTCAACATGAATAGCGCTATAGCGGCCAAAAATAATCCATTTCCAAGATACAGGAGCCATGCATCCAGATAGGTGGCATTCCTTATGAAGAAGAACACGGGTATCGTATACATCAGGGCGGCTAAAACACTGTATGTGAATATCAGCAAATAATCTTTTCGGGTAATCATAGTTAAACATGTTTAGCAATATGTATCATTCAATAAAAAATCATTCCACATGCGCCACATACATGAAAGCACCTGGTGAAGCCCCGGGAAGACTTTTTTAAGTTTTTAAGAACGGTTTTGAAATGTACTCTTTTGATAGTTCTTGAATACATTTGTCTTATAATTTATATTATGTTAAGTATTGCGAACAAAGCCACTGTCGTTTTGTACTTTAGGAATTGTCGGGACATTAGGATCGCCTACAGAGAAATAAGCCTTTACGGCCAGAGATCCAGTTCCATGTCTCAACAACGGAATAACATATTTTCTATAAAATTTTCAAATGCTCCTCTCTTCTAATTTTTTAGTTACTCCTCAGGCGTTACTCTTCGTAATCAATTTCAGCATCGTGCTCTTTTGGCTTTTTATAATTCTCATTCAGCTTTTGCACTAAATCTTTTTTATCTTTTTGATTTCGTTTAATCAGAAAGATTATAAAAGCAATGGCTGCTAAAACAACCAACAGTATTATTAGTACGTCGATCTTTTCCATAAAGCTTGTTTAAAAAGTGATTATAATTATTCCAGCGATTTTAACCGCTGTACAATTCTTTACAGCTATAAAAATTGTCATCCGTTTAGTGCTATTACGAAAACGTTTGATTTTAGAAAAGGAGTTATAGTCCATTTCGTGGGATACCACCTTTTTACTTTTCTTCATCTAATTTCACCATTGCACTTTCCCCTTTTACACCTGTTATATACACTCTCTTTCCTAATGCTGGATTTAAGCCTTACTGCGCAAAATATTGATCTTCAACAGACGGAAGGAAACGGATAAAATATTCACCTCAGAAACCAGTGCTTAATCAACCAAAATAGTTCAGTCAAGCAAAGCAGCCCCTTTGGTACGATGTACTATATGTAGAAGGCACCAGGAAAGTAAAACCGTTTACCTGCTGCAAGCCTAAATCCTGCGGTACAAAGCGGCGGCATCAGCGCTGTGGCAATGGATACGCCGGGTATAACACGGTCTTTAAGAAAGTTTTAATGCAATGATGGCCTCTTTCACGGCTGTTTTGATGTTAGTTTCTTTGCAAATTTACCAATAGTTAGTCCCTGCACCAAAATAGAGAAAATAACAATAATATAAGTAATGGCAACAAATTCATTCCGGTACATAGTAGCTGGCAGTGATAAGGCCAGTGCCACCGAAATACCTCCGCGCAAGCCACCCCAGGTAAGTATGGGTATGGTATTGGGTTCAAAAGACCTCCGGAAAGACAACAGATAACTAGGAATGGAGACAGAGATCAGCCTGCCTGTTAACACGATTAAAATGGCCAGACTTCCGATCCAGAAAATGGTTGAGTTGAATGAAAGTACCAGCAGTTCAAATCCGATCAGTAAAAAAAGTACTGCGTTAAGTATCTCATCGATGAGTTCCCAGAATTTATCCAGGTACTCACGGGTGGTATCTGACATGGCCAGTCTTTTTCCCCTGTTCCCGATAAAGATTCCTGCTACTACCATGGCCAACGGACCTGAAATGTGCAACAAATCAGCAACCAGGTAGCCGCCCATTACAATAGCCAGTGTAAGCAGCACTTCAACCTGGTAATGATCAATGGATTTCATCAGCCTATACCCGGCATAGCCCAGAAGCAGGCCCCAGGCAATTCCCCCTCCTGCTTCTTTTATGAAAAACAAGAATAAATGCGCTGCAGAAAGATTTTCGAGGCCAACCCGTGCAATTTCCAGTATGCTCAAGAAGATAACAACACCGACACCATCATTGAAAAGTGATTCGCCGGCAATTTTGGTTTCCAGAGCAGACGGGATCTTTGCTTCTTTCAGAATACCTAAAACAGCAATGGGATCCGTAGGGGAAATCAAGGCACCAAAAAGTAAACAATAGATTAACGGTATGTACAGCTGGAAGAGCTGGAAAAGATAAAACATGATCACGCCTATCACGGCCGTGGAGATGATCACACCGATTGTTGCAAAGGACGCTATAGGCAGTGCCTGTGCTTTCAGCTTTTGGAAATCGACATGAATGGCCCCCGCAAAAAGCAGAAAACTCAGCAAAATATCCATCAGTACATGTTCAAAGTCAATTGACCGTATAAGGGACTCGGCATGCTGTCTGAATGCCGGTTGAAACGATCCTATTGTAACTATTGCCAGGGAAGCAATCAGAGAAATCAGCATGATGCCTATTGTGGACGGAAGCCCTATAAAACGGTGATTGACATAACTGAATACTGCGGTAAGCACGATGAGCAGGGTGAATATGGAGTAAAAATCAATCATACAATGAAATATTGAAGTGTATGCAAATATGGCATTACTTTGATTAGCGCTAATTTATTATAAGCTATGTAAAAAGCTGCATCTGCTGAAAACTTCCTGGCAGGTGTTATACTTGCATTTAATAGACCATTTCATGTAAATGATACAGTGCAGATCGAAAATGTATTTGGAAAAGTAAAATCGATGGAGTTCAGGTATACCAAGATTGCTACTTTTGATGGAAGAAATGTTTACATCCCCAATGCAGATGTATTAACAATGCCTGTATACAATTATACAGAAGATGGATTTTACCGTTCTGATTTTGTTGTGGGCATAGCATATGAGAATGATATTGAAAGTGCCAAGGAAATTATCAATATTTTTTATGGATTGCTGATTTAAATCCGCGCATAGGAACTGAATCCGGGAAAGTCCGGCCTGTTGTAATAAAATATTAAGAGTGCATCTTAAAACGGGCATGGCAAGACTTAAACAAGATTGTGATATCATTATTGACCAGATTAGAGCTATTGATAAAGCGTTTACAAAAGAAATTAGGATCATTACCTGAAGATGTAGAAGAAAAAATAAAATACAATCTTGCAATTATCCTCGATCTCCAGAGCCACATCAGCTAACATATACATCGCACAATCTGTATTATAGGCTTACATTAAAAAAGCCGCCGAAGGCAGCTTTTTTAATGTAACGTAGTTTCATTATCCTTTAATGGACCTTATCAACCGAATTAAATTTTTCTTCATAAACCTTAAGTTTGTCTTTTTGACCTTTTTGATCATAAATCGTAACCAATAGGTCATACGCGTCTTTCAGGTTAGACTTTTCGTCCATTTTCAATTTGCCCTGCGCTCCAAGTAACTCGTCTACTTTTTCAAAGTATGGAATTGACTGATCAAATCTTTGCAACATCGTCGCCTTAAGCTCATCTTTTTTCTTCTGATCTTCCGGCTTTAACTTACCGGTTGCAGGAGTCTTGATCTCCTTTAGCTGCTTGTTGATATCCACGCCCTGATTGTAATAAATCTGACCGAGAATCAAATTCGCCTGAGCAAAATCAGGCTTTAGTTCAAGCGATTTCTTAATATTGGCCTGCGCTTTGTCAATCATTTCCTGCCAGTTGGCCGGGCGCTTTGAGATCGAATCCTGGTAAGCTTCCTTGTATAATTCCACCCCGTAATTATAGAAGTACAGGTGATTGGTAGGCTCTTTGGAAATAAGGTCTTCATACTTGGTAAACAATGCCTGCTTGTTGCCGCTTTCGCTGGCTACATCAAGCTCCATCCTATCCCAAAAAGTATCTTTTGGGAAAATAGACTTGCCCAAAGCAAGATATTTTTGTGAATTTTCAGCATCTTTTTGCTGGTTATAGTAGTCTGCGAGCCACTTGTAAATTTCGGCCATTCCCTCTCCGCTCACCTTAGCATCTGCTAGTTGCTTGTAATAAGTTGCCGCTTCATCTTTCTTGTTAAGTTTTTCCGCCGAAATGCCACTATAAAGTACTACGCTCGTATCAAGCGTTAACGTACTCCATCCCTTCTCATTCATGAACTTGCTTACTTCAAGACATTTCTTAAAATTTTCATACGCATCGGCAAAATTATTATTGTTGTAAAACGATGCCCCCGTTTTAAAGTAACCCTGGTAAACATCCATTATCGGCTTATAATTATCGAGCGTTAGCGACAAGGTTTTCTTATCATCGAGCTCTGTATACTTTTTGATAGCCTGGAACGATTCATATCTTGCGTCCGGCGTTTTTGACCTGAGTACAGAATCATCGGCAAGTTGGGCATATACTTTGGCTTTCGTATACCAGGCTTCTGCATCCTTGGCATTTTTTTCGTTCGTGAGTACTTTATCGATCTCCGTTTTTGCTTCTTCAACCTTTTTAGATTTAAGAAGATCTTTTGCTTTATTGGCCGATTGTGCAAACACGCCGAAACATGATGCAACAAGCAACGAAGAAAAAAGAATTCTTTTCATAATGTTTACTTTATTTAAAATGTTTATTAATTATCTGACAGATTTTCAGACGTGATATCATCGTCGGGCGTTGTATCATCGGGTACATCATCTGAAAGGTCTTCCGCGTCTGATGATGATTCCAGCGGATCATCCAAAAGGCCGATGATTGTTCCATTCCCGTTCTCTACGTCTATCTCCTCCACTTCGTCAAGCTTCGTAATTGCGGCTATTTCATCTCCATCATCTAACCTGATCAACTTAACCCCTTGTGTGGCGCGGCCGGCCTCGCGTATATTCCCTATGCTGGTGCGGATGGTGATTCCACTTTTACAGGTGATCATGAGATCCTCTTTCTCAGTAACATCCAGAATTCCTACCAATGGCCCCGTTTTTTCCGTGACATTGATTGTCTTGACCCCTTTGCCTCCCCTGTTGGTAATCCTGTATTCATCAACTGCCGTCCTTTTACCAAAACCTTTTCCGCTAACCACCAATACGGTCCTGCTTTTATCCTCTTTTTTGACACATATCATGCCAATCACTTCATCTTTATCATCTTCAACTTCAATGCCACCAACCCCGATAGCTCCCCTTCCCGTGGAGCGGACTTTGTCTTCCGGAAAGCGTATAGCTCTTCCGCTTTTTACTGCAAGCATGATCTCGTGACTGCCATCCGTTAGCTTTGCTTCAAGCAATTCATCACCATCCAGTATAGTGATTGCATTTACACCATTTTGGCGCGGACGGCTGAAGTCGCTTAACGAGGTTTTTTTGATAATGCCTTTCCTCGTGCAAAGTACGATGCAGTGTGAATGAACAAAGTCTTTGTCTTCGAGGTTTTTGATGTCTATGATGGCACGGACTTTGTCGTCGGGGGGAATCTGAATCAGGTTTTGAATCGCGCGTCCTTTACTGGTTTTATCCCCTTCCGGAATTTCGTAGACCTTCAACCAGAAGCACCTGCCCTTTTCAGTGAAGAAAAGCATCGTATGGTGTGTAGATGCTACAAACAAGTGCTCGATCCAGTCTTCAAGCCTTGTTTTCCCCCCGCTGGAACCCCTCCCACCCCTTCGCTGCTGGCGGTATTCCACCTGCGACGTCCGTTTGATGTAACCCAGGTGTGATATCGTTATCACTACGTTTTCTTCTTCGATAAGGTCAAGGATATTTACTTCGTCCGCCAGGTAAGTGATCTCGGATTTTCTTTCATCCCCAAAACGGTTCTTCACATCCATTAATTCATCTTTAATGATCTGAAACCGGATGCCTTCATCTCCGAGGATTTCTTTCAGCCTTGCGATCGTTTTCATCAGTTCAGTGTGTTCATCCCTGATCTTATCCCTTTCCATCCCGGTTAACCTTTGGAGGCGAAGTTCAAGAACTGCTTTTGCCTGAATCTCAGACATGGCAAACCTTAAAACCAGGCCGTCCCGTGCAATGTCGGGAGTTGAAGAATTCCGGATCAGCGATATCACTTCATCAAGGTGGTCAAGAGCGATCAGGTATCCTTCAAGAATATGAGCCTTTTTTTCCGCTTCTTTTAATTCGAACTGGGTTCTCCGGATAACCACCTCGTGTCTGAACCCTACAAATTCACTGATCATATCCTTAACGTTAAGGATCTTTGGCCGGCCTCTGACTAAAGCAACGTTATTGATACCGTAAGAGGTCTGCAGTTCTGTGAATTTATACAACTGATTGATGACCACGGAAGCAACAACGTCACGCTTGAGATCGATAACGATACGGGTGCCTTCTTTTTCGTTGGATTCGTTGTTAACGTGGGCGATGCCTTCAACAATCTTATCATTTACCAGTTGCCCGATCCTGTCGCACATGGCATCCCGGTTCACCTGGAAAGGCGTTTCGGTGATTACGATCTGTTCACGGCCGCTTGGTTTTGTGTCAACCTGTACCTTGCCTCTCAGCACCACCCGCCCACGGCCGGTATGCATGGCGATCCTCACCCCTTCCATCCCCCAGATAATGCCTCCGGTTGGAAAATCGGGCGCTTTAACCAGTTTTATCAGTTCGTCAATGGAAATTTCCCTGTCATCGATGTAAGCAATACAACCGTCGATTACCTCACTCAGGTTATGGGGCATCATGTTAGTGGCCATTCCCACAGCAATGCCGCTTGACCCGTTGATAAGAAGATTGGGAATGCGGGTAGGCAGAACAGTCGGCTCTTCCAGAGAATCATCGAAATTTGGTTGGAAATCAATGGTATCTTTGTCAATATCTTCCAGCATACTTTCAGCACGCCTGTGTAAGCGCGCTTCCGTATACCTCATCGCCGCGGGGCCTTCTCCATCTTGTGATCCAAAATTTCCCTGGCCATCGATCAACGTATACCGCAGGGTCCAGTCCTGTGCCATCCGAACCATAGTATCATAGATGGCGCCGTCACCATGAGGGTGGTACTTACCCATCACCTCTCCAACAATACGGGCCGATTTTTTAGTTGGTTTGCTACTGGAGTTGCCTAATTCCCTCATCGCATAAAGAATACGCCGGTGTACCGGCTTTAACCCATCGCGGACATCCGGCAAAGCACGCCCGACAATTACTGACATAGAATAGTCTATGTAGGAAATCTTCATCTGTTCCTCAATATTGATCTGGATAATGCGGTTGTTATCCGATGTTTCCTGTGGTATTGTATCTTCTGCCATATTACAAAAAGCT
>JBGSYC010000262.1:0-2255 GCA_041751095.1 Flavihumibacter sp. | reverse complement strand
AATATATTCTTAACCCTCTCACTAAATATTTTTTTGCAAAACTTGCCCGCTGCCCTTTTTGCTTCTTCTGCCATCAATACACAAAGTTTCTGGTCTCTGACAAGTTGAAGCGTATATTCCGCAAGGTCAAGTTCGGTATTCCATAACATTCCGTTGTGCATATGTGTGACAATTTCTTTTTGCCCAGCCATACCAATAACTACCGGAACGCAACCCGAAGCCATGGCCTCCACCGAGGTAATACCGAAATGCTCAAATTTATCCGGATGGTCATTTTCATTTTCATGCAGGCCGGACGCGTGCCAGAATATCTTTGATTTAGCGTAGAATTCAACTAGAGTGTCAAACCTAATATCTGTGTGAATTGTAATAGGGTATCCCTGGGCAGACAGTCTGCACATATTTAAATAATTCTGATGTTGAGCCTCAGGATGCGTACCACCACATAAGTACAGTCGGTAGTGCTTCATTTCAGGATACTGATCATACATCGTCTTGAACACCTTTATCATCTCAATCTGTTTTTTGTTGTGTCCTCCAACAAAAAAGCGCCCCACTCCTATGATAATGTTTTCTTTCTTCACTGAACCTTGAAAGCACTCTACGTCTACAGGAGGATACAAAATTTCCGTCTTGATTCCCTCAGTGCCATATATTTTATGTATCCATTTGGTTGTATAGATAGAATTTGAAAGATTCACATTTTTTGAAAGAAATGTTTTGTAGTTGTTATAGTGCTGGATAACGCTTGTTTTAATGTACAGGCGTGTTAAAAATTTTTTGAAGTATCGGTTCCGCCATGCAAGTAAAAGTAAGCGGGTGAAAGGAGTCAGGGAATCTGTATCCACCTGCGTAATAAATAAACCCAGGTCTCTTGTGTCGGGATTCGTAGAAACTAAGTCGTTAGGCCTCACCGTATTGAACTTTAAGTGTATACCGCAAGAACTTTTTGAAAAGTTTTTTAAAGTCAGCCTGTTTTCGCTTATTTGAAAATTAAGCTTATGACCGTGTATCCGAATGGAAGAAACGGTATCCCTGATAATTCGATTGTTTAAATTCGTAAAATAAACATATGCTTTACTAAACGGCTTATTAATTAGTATCGTGGAAGTTTCTCCTGACCATTTCCCTACTTCTGAATTTATCAGCTCTTCATGTCCGAACCCCTCATGATATCTTACATCGCTTTCATACTCGCGAAAAAGGGTCTTACCAAGTTTGTATTTAAAACGTTCAGAATATGAAACCGGACCAGTGCGGTTGTACCACGGAAAGAAAATCAATGCGACATTTACAGGAGCGTTTACAAGAAGAGACGAAAAATAGGTTGCATTAATAAATACATCGGGTTTGTGTTCATTGACGTAGCTAAGCACGTCAAAATCGATCTCACTTTTATGGCCAAAACTTACGAAATTTACTTTCGACAGATCAAGATTAAGTTTTCTCGACAATTGATCAATATCAACTTCGCCAGAATGTAAAATTGTAAAGTCATGAATTTGAGACAACACTTCGGCAATGCCACCTGCATGCTTCTCGCCGCCGCCACCCGTAGATAAATATTTATTGTATAGAAATATTTTCATTTCAAAATTTAGCAGGTTTAAACTTTATTATGCCTATAACTGCATCTTTCAATATGCGGAGGTTTAAATTAAGCCTTGCTTTTAGCGCCTCATCCTTGAAGTTATTTTTAGTCGCCCATTTTAAAAAGAACCATGTTTCTTTTGCCCTTTCCTTGTAAGCAGTCAGGAATGCATTGAAGCCGAAGTTTTTGCCTGCAAAAATTATCTTGTTTCTGAAAACGTGATATGTAAAAAAGGGAGACCATTCTGTGCTCGTCCCAGAGTGATAGTGTTGTACCAATGCCTGCGGACTATACAAAATTCTGAAACCGTTTTTTTTCATGCGCAAGCTTAAGTCCGAGTCTTCATAGTAATTAAAAAACCTGCTGTTAAACAAACCTGCTTTTTCCAGGGCATCTTTTGATAGCAAGCAAGCTCCACCACAAAACATATTCACTTCGCGCAAAGTTTCAAATTGCCCCTCATCTGTTTCACCAGAACCAATGTCATAGCCATTCAGATTACGGTCAAAATCAGAGCCGGCATTTTGTATAATAAACCGTTGATTATCTTTAATAACCTCCCTGGGAATGTCGATCTTATAATAGATTTTGTTATGTTCGAGTTTTATAGTAGTCAGAGGCACATTTCCTACAAAAAGTTTTAGCTTCTGATCTACTGAAGCGG
>JBGSYC010000261.1:0-10080 GCA_041751095.1 Flavihumibacter sp. | reverse complement strand
AAAAAGGGCCAGGATAGAAATCCAGCCCCGATTAAATCCAATATCCTATGAAAAACCAATCTCTTCTTTCGCGAAATACGTGCCAACAAAAATTCCGGCCAAATTTGTTGATTTAACTCATCATTTTGACATATTATAATATTCTATTTACATTCTTAGCTCGTGATGGATTAGGGTCGGGGTGCTGTCTTTTAAGCTTTAGGCAGCAAAGCAATCGCTACCTGGTCACGGTGCCCATATTTGGGCATAATTCATTCGATCTACGCGTGAAAGCAGGCCTTCAATTCCCTGCTACACTTAAAATTTACCTGTTATCTTGTTGTTTTTTTAATAAGCAGGGAATAGACTAATTTAATATTATCATTCATACAAATATTTATGTCAAAAAAGAGGAACTGTGCTGAGAGGGATGATGATTCAGATGCCGCGGGGGAAAGCCGCCGGCACTTCTTTAAACAATCTTCGCTTCTGGCAGGGCTGGCTATAACGCCGCCTGCCATGCTTAAGGCTGCAGATGAGCAGTGGGATGAAAAGATTGCATCTGCTTTTGAGAAAGTTCCCCTGAATATCCAGATAAATGGAACTAAACATAAGCTCTCGGTAGAGCCCCGTGTGACGTTGCTTGATCTGTTGCGTGAACAATTAGCTCTGACTGGTACAAAAAAGGGTTGCGACTACGGACAATGCGGCGCCTGCACTGTTCTGATTAATGACATGCGCGTAAACTCCTGCTTAACCCTTGCCGTAATGCAGGAAGGGAAAAAAATCACAACCATAGAGGGTTTGTCAGACGGCGATACGCTTCATCCGCTCCAGGAAGCTTTTATACGCCATGATGGTTTCCAGTGTGGTTATTGTACGCCTGGCCAGATCGTTTCAGGTGTGGCTTTGCTGCGCGAGGGACGTGCCGCTACAGAAAATGAAGTCCGGGAAAACATGAGCGGTAATATCTGCAGGTGCGGCTGTTATCCAAATATTGTAGATGCCATCATGGATATTAAAAAGGGGGGAAGGAAAGTATGAACCAGTTTCAGTACGTACGGGCAGCCAGTCAGAAAACAGCGATCGACGTTGTTACAGAAGATCCTTCAGCTCAGTTTATCGCAGGAGGTACTAACCTGGTAGACCTGATGAAAAGAGGCGTTGCCATTCCGGGAAAGCTGGTAGATATCAATAACCTGCCGCTTAAAAGTATACAAAAACATGCTGGCGCCGTGAAAATAGGAGCCTTGGCATTAAACAGCGAAGTGGCCTGGAATGAGCTTGTGGTCAGGCAACATCCGTTGCTCTCTATGGCGTTGAAAGCAGGTGCATCGCCCCAGCTCCGGAATATGGCTACCGTCGGTGGAAATATGATGCAACGCACCCGCTGCCCTTATTTTTACGATACTACCATGCCATGCAACAAAAGAGAACCTGGTTCGGGTTGCGGCGCTTTAAAAGGCTATAACCGGATGCACGCCATTTTTGGCGCGAGCGAAGCATGCATTGCTGTTCATCCCAGCGATATGTGTGTGGCGCTTGCAGCCCTTGATGCTACCGTAACCGTTGCCGGTCAGCGGGGAGAGCGAAAAATTCCAATGGCAGATTTTCATCGTCTTCCGGGTGATCTGCCGCAAAAGGACAATGTATTGGAGAAGGGTGATTTGATCCTTGCTGTGGGGATCCCGGATAATGCCTTTGCTAAACATGCCCATTATCTAAAGGTCAGGGATCGCGCTTCTTATGCCTTTGCCCTTGTGTCGGTAGCGGCTGCCCTTGAGATCAGGGGGGATGTCATCAAAGATGTACGTTTAGCTATGGGCGGGGTAGCACACAAACCATGGCGTTTGTATGATGCCGAGAAAGCATTAATTGGCCGGCGGGCAACAGAAACGGACTTTAAGGTGGCGGCCGGTATAGCTATGAAAGGTTCCAGGGCATTTGAACACAACTCCTTTAAATTAAAGTTAGCTCCCAACGCTATCATACAGGCTTTAAAAACAGCTGCGGGGATTGCTTAGCGCAAGAGCATATCATTATGGAAAAACGACCATTTAAAAGTCCTGAAAGATCAGACCCCTCCGACAGGGTTGATGGCAGGTTGAAAGTTACCGGTGCGGCAAAATATTCAGCTGAGTATAAGGTGCCCGGACTGGCGTATGGTGTTTTGGTCGGTAGTACTATAGCGCGCGGCAGGATCAGGTCAATAAATGCGCGGCAGGCAGAAAGGGCGCCCGGCGTTCTTGCCGTGATCTCGCATATTAATGCGCTAAAAATCCCCGGTTATGAAACCGGGGGTAATCCTGTAAAGGGGCGTACCACCGGTCAGCCGTTACGGGTATTCAATAGTGAATATATTTATTTCAATGGCCAGCCTGTCGCGTTAGTGGTGGCTGATACATATGAACGTGCCGTTTATGCATCCTCTTTGGTAAAAGCGGAATATGATGCAGAGGAGCATCAGACCGATTTAAACAGCAATCTAAACAGGGCGGTTACCCCAAAAAACGGGGGTGACTATTTACGCGGTGAGACAAATGCATATCAATCGGCACCCGTTAAAATTGAAGCCGAGTATGTTATACCGGTTGAAGTGCATAATCCTATGGAATTGCACAGTACGATTGCCATATGGGATGGAGATGACAAGGTGGTCATTTATGACAAAACGCAGGGAGTAAAGTCAACTCAGAAAAGCATCATGGATGCTTTTAAGCTTCCTGCAGATAATGTGCAGGTCAAATCTAAATTTGTTGGCGGCGGCTTTGGAAGCGCATTGCGAACGTGGCCTCACGTAATTGCAGCTACGCTTGCGGCAAAGATGTTAAAAAAGCCAGTGAAGCTGGTATTAAGCCGCGACCAGATGTTTACTATGGTCGGATACCGGCCACATTCGTTGCAAAAAGTAAGTTTAGGGGCTACAAAGGATGGAAAGCTAACGGGGATAACTCATCAGGCTATTTCCATGACCTCTTCATACGAAGAATTTACAGACCGCACCGTAAACATGAGCAAATTCATGTACGCCTGTCCGAATGTAAATACAATCTATAAAATAGTGCCGCTCGACATGAGCACGCCTACGTGGATGAGAGGGCCTGGCGACGCTACCGGCGCATTTGCCCTTGAATCGGCAATGGATGAGATGGCTTATGCCTTAAACCTTGATCCAATAGAATTCAGGTTAAGAAATTATGCTGAAACCGACCCGCAACGAAATCTGCCGTGGTCAAGCAAGTTTTTGAAGGAGTGCTACCAGATGGGCGCTGAACGTATCGGCTGGAAAAAACGCAATCCAAAACCAGCATCCATGAAGGCTGGCGATTTGCTTATTGGATATGGAATGGGCTCGGGTACATTTAACGCCTCTCGCAACGTTGCAGTTGTTGCTGCCCGGCTGTTTGCTGATGGATCACTGGTGATGAAGTGTGCAGTGAGTGACAGCGGGTCCGGAACGGCCACAGCCATGGTTCAGATCGCCGCGGAAGTCACGGGCGTTCCCCATGACAGCATACAATTTCAGTTAGGTGATTCTTCGTACCCACCGGGTCCAACTCAGGGAGGGTCTACTACCACGTCAACGGTGGGTTCAGCAGTATATGATGCATGTGTAACCCTGAATCAAAAAGTTCTGGAACTGGCCAGTCGCAGTGAAAGCTCTCCTTTCAAAAGTGCAGCCTACAACGACGTTATCTTTAAGAACGGCGCTGTTTCCCTTGCGTCTGCACCGGCTGAAAAAGTATTGCTGACGGAGATCTTAAAGCAGCAAAACCTCCCTTACCTCGAAGTTACCGAAGAGTCGAAAGCAGGGGCAGAACGCGAGAAGTACTCGATGTACTCTTTCTCTTCGCATTTTGTAGAAGTGGGGGTTCATCCGGGCACAGGAGTAGTGAAAGTGAACCGGGTTGTGGCAGTGACCGATGCAGGTAAGATCGTGAGTAAAAAAACCGCGGAAAGCCAGGTCATAGGCGGAGTAGTAGGAGGAATTGGAATGGCGCTGATGGAAGAAGCAGTCATTGATCACCGCTTTGGACGCTATGTCAATAACAACCTGGCTGATTACCATCTTCCCGTTCATGCTGACGTGCCTCACATTGAAGCCCTTTTTGTAGACAGAAAGGATCCATACATAAACCCCATGGGCACAAAGGGGCTTGGAGAGATATCACTCGTAGGGTTTGCCGCTGCTCTTGCCAATGCCGTATTTCATGCCACTGGCAAGCGTATCCGGCAATTGCCGATAACTCCGGATAAGTTGATTTAAGCTGCAAATGGTAAGTTTAGCACACCCACATAACATCACTGGCCCGGAACACAGGAGAGAATGGCTACTGCATGTCCTTGAAGCACTGTCTGCGGGCATTGGTATAAAGCGCGTAATTTAAAGTACGGTGGGGAGGAGATTTTTATTCCCGATTTATTTATCTTTACCTAATGCACAAAGTTCTATTTGTAGATGATGATGAAGACGAATTGTTTTTGTTCCAAAAAGGCATCGAAAATATAGGTGCAGAATTTTCCATTACGCATGCAAACAGTTGTGAACGCATGAACGATGTGCTGGAAATCTTTACTCCCGATATCATATTTCTCGATATAAATATGCCGGGCAAAAATGGCATCGAATGCCTTAAATCGCTGAGGGCGGAAAAAAGGTACGACAAGGTTCCTGTTATTATTTATTCCACCTCCAACAGCCCAAAAAATATATCAGAGTCTTTTGACGCGGGTGCAAATTCCTATATTATCAAACCTGATACTATCGAGAAGATTGTTGCGTCTTTAAACAAGCTTTTTTCCAGCAATTGGAAAGCTCCGGTATACCCACCCATAGACAGGTTTGTCATCAGGCCGGAGCTTTGAAAATGGCGTTCTGATCCCTTTGAGCGGATGGGAGTCATCGGATGATCCTTCGCTGCTAACGGATAATGAATTCCTGCACGGAAAGTGCAGACATCCTGTTGCGGCTTTCAAGGAACAACTTTTTTAACAGCATGATCATTGTTGAAAATGATGATTGCCTTAGCAGGAAAAAGTTCGCTTTTTTTTCTGAAGAAGTTCCGATGAATTTCTCGTTATAATCAACAGAACATACAATCACAGGCATTGATTGATGATCCTTATCTGCATGTAGTTGCGACAAATGTTCAAGCTCATCTTTTACCGGGATATCATAATCCGCGTATATCATATCAGGAAGTTCTACTTCCAGAGTCTCCATTAATATGCTGTCATCGTAAATATGCGACACCTTGATATCCATCGAGATTCCATTTGCCGCCTCCTGAATAATATTATGCCTGCCCGGGTCATTATCTACAATCAACAATTGCATAACAGAATTTTATTACAATAACTTATAATACAATTTTCAGACCTATGGGAATTAAGTTTTAGAGATTAACATTTAAGGTGGTTAACACATACGTTCAGGATTGCAAATAACTACCCACTTCGGGGTAAATAACTATTTAAAATACTGATCTGTGGATTCTTTTCAGCAGTACTACAACTTTGTGGATGAAATTGGGAGCCCGGCCAACCTATAAGGTTTGAATCCTTTGAACTTCAAAGTCTCAGCTCCCAGAACCTTATAGGTTCGCAGCCCGGCCAACCTATAAGGTTGGAATCCTTTGAACTTTAAAGTCTCCGCTCCCAGAACCTTATAGGTTGGCTTCCTCCATTCAAATTTTTTTTCATCCGTAATAGGTTTCTTATATTGCAGTACGCCATTTATCCTGCTGTTTGCCTGCATTAACGTCAAGCCTTTATTATTTTTTTGATTCCGGGCCATAATTAGTGCAACCGACGTTCTGCCTACGATTAAAATCTTTTCTAAATTATATTTTATGCGTATTATACCCCTAATTCTGTTGATGGCAATTAGTCTTTTAAAACTACAGGCTAACACATATTATATTTCAAATTCCGGAAACGATAATCATACTACAGAAGAAGCGCAAAATCCTGCCACACCCTGGAAAACGATCACGAAGTTAAATGCAATGGCGTATTCGCTTAAGGCGGGAGACGTCATCCTGTTTAAAAGAGGTGAAGTGTTTGACGGCCCTCTTATTCTAAACCGGTCTGGAAGCCTGGGGCTCCCGATCGTATTTTCTGCTTATGGATCAGGGGCACGGCCGGTAATCAATGGGTTAACATCGCTTTACAACTGGGCTTCTGCGGGCAACGGCATTTGGGAAAGTGATTGCTATGCAAATGCTATGGTTAATACGGTGCTTGTAAACGGAGAAGTTAAACCAATAGGCCGTTATCCGAACTTAGATGCGCCCGGCAAAGGATACCTCTCCATCGAAAGCACAAGTGGAAACACCCGGATCACAGATAATGAATTGCCGTCTTTTCCTGACTGGACCGGCGGTGAAGTTGTTATCCGCAAAGCACGATGGGTTCTTGACAGGAACCTTATCACCCGGCATTCCGGGACTTCGATCGAATATATCTCAGAATCGCATTGGCACCCTGCGGCTAAATTCGGTTATTTTATACAAAACCACGCAAAGACCCTGGACATTGCAGGAGAATGGTATTATCATCTGAATGCAAAGAAATTAGGAATTTATTTGCCGACAGGAAGCCCGTCATCTTCTTTCATCCAGGCAAGCACCGTAAATGTGCTCGCCTCATTGAACGATCTGAGCAATATTGTCTTCGAAAATCTGGGTTTTTACGGAGCTAATATTAATGCCTTTGAAATGAATAATGCGAGGCATATCCGGATTTCAAATTGCGAAATATTATACTCCGGAGTTAATGCGTTCAGGGCAAAAAACGCCAGCGACATTACCGTACAGAATTCGGTTATTGATTATACCAACAACGTTGCCTGTAACTTTGAAGAGTGCTCCAATATAACCATTTCAAATAATAAGATCAGGAACACGGGAATGATTGCGGGAATGGGCAAGGGTGACAGCGGCTCATACGAGGCAATCCTGATCGATGGTGATAATGAGTTAATTGAGGGAAATGAAATTATCAACACCGGATATACTGCGATCACCTTCCGGGGGAACGTGAATACGATCAAAAATAATTACATCAATAACTTTGCGACGGTTAAAGATGATGCAGCCGGAATTTATACATGGAACAATATTCCCAACATTCCCCTTACCTACGGATCAAAACTTATCGGGAACATTATTTTAAATGGTATCGGAGCTGCGGCAGGTACGGAGTGGCCGGATTATTACCCGGCAAGTGGAATATACATCGATGATAACACAGCCAACCTGGAGATCACCGGGAATACAATGGCTAATTGCGCCCTCTATGGTATGTACATTCACAACGCTCATGAACTTGCAGTACACAACAACACCCTGTTTAACAGCAACAGTCAGTTAGCGATGACGCAGGATGAGCACGCTACCTATAGTGCCATCCGGAACGTCAGCCTTCTGAACAATATTTTAGTCGGGGCGAATTCTTACCAGAAAGTTATCGAGTTGAGAAGCCCGAATAATGATATCGCTCAATTCGGCACCTTCGACTTTAACTACTACGCCCGTCCTACCTATGATATTCTTACGGTTTATGCCAAATATGCGGTGAATGGCAATTATGTTGAAAAAGACTACAACCTTGATGAGTGGAAAGCGTTATTTGGCAAAGATCAGAATTCCCGGAAGTCTCCTGTGCAATTATTATCATCAGATGATATCCGGTTTGAATACAATGGTACATTTTCAGTAAAGAATGTACCATTAGACGGAAATTTTGTTGACGTTTATAATACCTCTTATGCCGGAAGTGTGACCCTGCAGCCTTTTACTTCAGTAGTGCTGATGAGACAGGGTTCTGCGGTTGACAACACCCCCGGATGTCCTGGTGCGGGAAGTATTCTTTATGAGCAGTGGGATAATGTATCCGGCAACGACATAGCCAGTATTCCGCTTGACCGTACGCCAACAAGCAACAGGCAGCAACCCTGGTTAGAAACCTTTAGATCGGGCGACAACTACGGTTCCCGCATGCGCGGGTTTATCTGCCCTCCCGTAAGCGGCGAATATACCTTCATGATCTCCGGAGATGACGCCGGCGAATTATTCCTGAGCACGGATGAAGATCCTGCCAATAAAAAGAAAATTGCAAGCTTTTTGAACTGGACAAATTCCCGCGAATTTACGAAGTTCCCGTCGCAGAAGTCCGCAAAGATTAACCTTGAAACAGGACGGAGATATTATATAGAAGTGTTGCAAAAAGAAGGCGACGGTAATGATCATGTTACGGTTGCGTGGCAATTGCCCGATGGAACCGCTGAGATACCCATACCGGGCAAGCGTCTTGCCCCTTACACGTCTGGGCCGGGTAAAACAGATCAATCGATAAGTTTCGGAACACTGAGCGATAAAATGTATGGAGATCCACCCTTTGGCCTAAGCGCTTCTGCTTCATCGGGCTTGCCGGTAATCTTCCGCGTAGTATCCGGACCGGCAACAATTTCTGGGAATACCGTAACCCTCAATGGTTCAGGAAGAGTAATGATTGAAGCGTCACAGGGAGGCGATGCCACTTACAACCCGGCTATAGCAACCCAAAGTTTCACAGTTACGACTTCCGACCCAACACCCCCGGTTGGATGTTCAGGTACGGGCAGCATACTGCTCGAACAATGGAATAACGTAGAAGGCAGCAATGTGAACCAGATCCCGCTGGCAATTACCCCCGACATTTCAGTCCAGATCAATAAGCTTGAAACTTCTCCTGATACCCGGGACAACTTCGGCGAACGCATACGTGGTTATATTTGTCCTCCGCTAACCGGTAATTATACCTTTCTGGTTTCAGGGGATGATGCGGTGGAGCTTTGGTTGGGCACGAGCGATAATCCCGGAGGTAAACAATTGATCGCCGGGGTGCCGGGCCATACCGCGTTCCATGAGTGGAACAAATATCCGTCGCAGCGGTCCGCACCTGTGAGCCTTCAGGCCGGCACGAGGTATTGCATTGAAGTGCTGCACAAGGAAGGATGGGGCCAGGATCACGTTTCTGTAGGTTGGGAAATGCCAAACGGAGCCTCTGAGGTTCCTATCCCCGGAAACCGGCTGTCATCTTATACCAGCGTTCCTCCTTCACAGGTATGTTCCGGAACGGGCGGTATTCTGCATGAGCTATGGAATAATGTTGGCGGCAATGATGTGAACCAGATTCCCCTCACAAGTACTCCGGACATGTCAGTCCAGATCAATAGGCTTGAAACTTCTCCTGATACCCATGACAACTTCGGCGAACGCCTGCGTGGTTATATTTGTCCTCCGCTAACCGGTAATTATACCTTTCTCGTTTCAGGAGATGATGCGGTGGAACTTTGGTTAAGCACGAGCGATAATCCGGGAGGAAAACGACTGATCGCCGGGGTGCCGGGCCATACCGCCTTCCATGAGTGGAACAAATATCCGTCGCAGCGGTCGGCACCTGTGAGCCTTCAGGCCGGCACCAGGTATTACATTGAAGTGCTGCACAAGGAAGGATGGGGCCAGGATCACGTTTCTGTAGGATGGGAAATGCCAAACGGAGCTACCGAGATTCCTATCCCCGGCGGCAGCCTGTCGCCCTTTAATATAAACCAGTTCGTTAGCGCTGCAAAGATCGCTGCTGACAAGGAACAACTAACAGAAAAGGTCCACGTTCAAAATGCCGCACTTAATGTCTTCCCTAACCCTTTCAGAAGCTCGTCTACCATACTGTATACTCCCGCTGAATCGGGGGGTCTGAGGCTTGATTTGTATGATCTTAATGGAAGGCGGGTGCAAAAGCTGTTTGACGGCATGGTAAAATCAGGTGTACAGGGAAAAGTACTTCTTAAAGCCGATGGACTTTCTCACGGCATATATTTTATTCATATGGTAAGCAAATCAACGGTTAACATTCAAAAGGTTACGTTGATCCGGTAGGTAGGGGCCCTCAATAAAATCGCAGAGACGCCATGCATGTAGAGTCTATATGTAAAAAGGTTTCGGAGTAGCGGCAGTCCGAAAGGCTGCAATGAAGAACTTTGCTATTTAAAATCAAATTTATATAAAATGAAAAAGCAAACTTCAGCTACGTCCGAAACCCAGGTCAAAGGTAAAA
>JBGSYC010000260.1:0-8440 GCA_041751095.1 Flavihumibacter sp. | reverse complement strand
AATACTACAAATATTAAGTATCTCACTGTTATGTAAAATCCCGTTGCTTGAATTATTTTCTAAAACCTATCCGCAATATGTCAAAGAACAAGATGGTAATCAATTGAACCTATTCGAGTTATAACAAGACGCTAGTGATTTCATATTAGTATTTTATCGTGAAAACTTTTTCATATGAGTCTGTCTGCCTTTTTACTTCCTTGCCTTTTCTATTTGCTTCCTCATTTTATCATGCGAAATAATAAGCATTGGACCATGCCTGTTTCCTTTTTTATCCTTAGAAACATTAGATGATGGTTCGATTACTTTTTTTGACATATTGGTCTGGGTTCCGCAATTCTGGTATTCAAAATTCCGTGTCATAAACGTTTCGCTTACCCTGTCGTAATAAGTAACGGAAGAAAGATAATTCCGGAAGCCGAATTCCATTACGGTTTGTGCCGGATCAGTATCAAGCACTACAACAGGATTGCCGTTTTCATACTCCGTAAATTTGTTACTGGTTGCATACCATTTGCTTTGGTAGGGATTGGTATAAAGAAAGGCGTATGGCAGGCCCGGTATTGCCGTAAAAGGATTTTTGTTGGGCTGATTGTATGTATATTCATCAGATTGCGTTAATTCAGTGCCTGAATAAACCCTGTCGCGTAAATGGTTGCCTTGCGGTGTAAATTCTATAATGGAATAAAAACCATTAGTGGTTTCCCTTTTTATGATCCTTCCATGATTGTCATACGTGTTTATATAATCAAATTGCAAAAAACCACCCACATCCCAGTGTTCACGTGTAATACGATCTCCTGTCCACACAAAGTCAATGCTTATAGGGGTTTCATTATCGAGAAAACTTGCGGTAGAAAGCTGGTTCTTACTATCATACCCCATTTTAATAATATACTGATTCTCGGGGAGATCTATACGCCATTCATCAACCAATCCTATACTGTTATAATGAAAATAGTTTGGGAAACCGCCATGATCATATCCAAAAGTCAACTGGCATTTGTCAGTTGTTTCATGCACTGATTTTTCGCAACTTGCTATGAACATTGCTGCAAAAAGAACAAGAGTCAAATTCAAAAAATTCTTTTTCATAAAAAAGGTTTTTAGTTTGAAAATTTGATTGTGATAATTCTAAAAAAGTATATGCTTGTTGATGCAAGTAGATATTTATTCAAATAGGGAACGTGTATTTGTCATAGACAAGATGCGGACACCTATTTGTTTAAGACTGCTTATTTTATAACAGGAAGGTCAGTTGTTCTTGATAGGAAACCAATACCCCAATGGGGTATTTTGGAAGATCAGGAAAGGCCATGCTGAATTGCTTTCATTACGGCCTCACTACGGCTGGCAACATGGAGTTTTTTGTAGATATGCTTTACATGTGTGCGGACGGTTTCATAGCTAATGAATATCTTACCAGCTATGGTTTTACAATCAAGGCCTTCAACCATAAGACGTAGTAATTCCTTTTCACGGTCGCTAAGCCCATAGTCTGTGTTGCCAGGTGATACAAGTACAATATTTTTATTAGAAAAGAAACCCAGTATTTTTTTCGCAACAAGTGAATTCATTGGGGCACCACCATTGTACGCCTCCATAATAGCTTCAAGGTATTTTGATGGCGCATCATTTTTAAGAATGTAACCTGAGGCTCCGGCGCAAAGTGCCTGAAAGATCTTCTCACTATCATTAAAAACAGTTTGAATCAGAATCTTTACTTCAGGAAATTTTTCACAGATATGCTTTGTAAGTTCAATGCCGCTTAGCCCCGGCAGTTCTATGTCCATTAGCACTACATCGGGCTGGCTTTGTTTCATATTTATTTCCCAGCTATAGCCATCTGCAAAAGCTCCGGTACAAGCATACCCATGAGTGCCGGAAATGATAGCTTGCAAGGCATCTCTTATCAATTTATTATCTTCAAATATCGCAACCCTTATTTCCATAATCTATAACAAATATACAGTTTAATTTTGGCGCAATCAATACCCCATCAGGTGCTTTTACATTGCATCGAAATAGTGGCACCTTCATTTGGTTTAGACTCAAGTATTAACTTTGCCCCAATTTCATCAGCCCTTTTCTGCATGTTTTCCAGACCATTTCCTTTTCTTACCATCGTCGCATCAAAACCTTTCCCATTGTCACTAACAGTAAAATGCAGAGTGTTGCCAACTTCTTTTATACTTAGTTCAAGCAAGCTTCCCTGACTGTATTTAACCGCATTATTTATAGCTTCCTTGCAAAACAGGTATACATTACGTCTGTTTTCAATCGATAGGTTACTGTCTGCTATTTTATTAGGAATTGTAACCTTTACTTGCATATTTTTTATAGCTGCCATATCCGTTGCATATTCTTGCAGCCTGTCAATAAGCTTTTGCAGCGAACTTTGGTCAGGGTTTATTAGCCATACAATATCGTTGAGCTTATTAACCATTTCTCCTGAAGATTGCTGTATGATGTTTAATGATTTTTCAACTTCTACTCTTGAAAATTTTCTTATTTGATCATTAGCTAAGTGACTATACATAGAGATGCCGCTCAATGTAGCGCCAACCTCATCATGCAGTTCACGGCTGATGCGTAAGCGCTCATTCATTAGAGCCTGCTGGATTTGTAATTGTTTTCTTTTTTTATAGTGGTAAAAGCCGTAGCCGCTGAAAAGCAGTACAACTCCAATACTTGCAAACGCATAATTGCGGGTCATTTTTGTTTTGTTGATTTCCGCTACCGTTAAAAGGTCTTTTTTATCCTGCGCAGCTCTTGCCAAAGATTCTTTTTTATCAAAATCAAACTGCAGTTGCGTTTGCATTAATCTTTTTGCGTTCTTATTATTAAACATGCTATCTCTGCAGTAAATGAACATCTTGTAATGTTCCAATGCCTGCTCAAATTTCCCCTGCGAGCTATCCAATATGGTTAACTCAGTATATATCTCCTGCATTCTTAACAAACCGTTCATTTCTTTTGCATGCGATAAAGCCTGATGCAGGTATTTGGATGCAACTGTGTACCGTTTTTGTTTTATAAAAGTTTGCCCTATATTTATATATGCCGCAATAAGGCCATCTTTATTACCCGTTTCTTTTAGGATTTTAATTGCCGAGCGAAAATGCTTTTCCGCATCGTCATACTTTCCCTGCTTCGTTTCAATAAATCCGGTGTTGCTGTAAACGTTAGCCATCGTGCCCCTATCTCCCGATTCTGCAGCGAACTTCAACGATGCAGCATAATTTTGTAATGCTTCATCATAATTGCCCTGCTCCATATAAACAAGCCCTATATTATTGTAAGAACCCGACGCCCCTTGTTTATCTCCAAGCTCGTTTCGGATTTTTAAAGAAATATAATAGTGCTTAAGGCATTCGGAGAAATTGCGTTGATAAAAATAAACAGTTCCAATATTGTTTTCAATATAAGCAATACCTTTTTTATCTCCCGTTTCCTCCCGTAATGATAAAGAAGAAAATAAATATTTTAATGCTTTAGGATAATTACCCTGCATGATGTAAATAATTCCTTTTATGTTGTAGGCGTTGGACTTTTGTTGCAGAACTTTTGATTTATCAACCGTAGTTGCTAGGACGGACAACTGATCATAAATTTTTAGTGCATCGTTACAGTTCTCCAGTCCCTCCTCTGTTTTGCCAAGATTGGCTGTGGCTCTTGCTTTAGCTAATTTAGCATCAGCAATTCCCATTTTATAATTGAGTTTCGTGGCGAACGCCATTGCTTCAGCCGCAAAACAGATAGCTGTATCGGGGTTATCGTTCTTAAATTCTTCAGCAAGAGCGATTAGTGTGTTCACTTTGTCCGTATCCGGTTTTGAAATTTTAATTAAGAGGAGAAGACTATCTATTTTGTTAGCTTGAGAGAAAACATTCACAGTGCTTAAAAACAGCATCATTGTAAGCAATATGAAAAACATTTTTTTCATCCCGATACTTATCTTGTAAATCTGAGGAGCACATCTAGCCGAGCTAACAATGAGCTGGACTATTTAAATAGATCAATAATTGTAAAACGTCATTTTATGACAGGAACACAGTGATAATGCTCAAATGAGTCCACTTAATAAAATTAAGATATTTAGGGTAACGGAGAATTTTTAATTAATAGATGGGATAAAATATACAGTTGCATCTATGGGGAATAGGATATGGAGCATGAAGTCAGGGAAAATCACCGATAAAATGATTGAGAGTTACTTAAAGCACCACAAAGAGCGTCCGAACAGCGATTAGAATTTCGTTCTTGAAAAGTTTTAATGAACTTTTAGTTTACAATTTTCAATGCTGTTACAGCAAGCTCAAATGACTTTCGGTCAGTGGCTTTAGTTTATTATAAAAGTAAGTGCTACTAAAAAATGTCATTGCTAATTAGCCAATTAGCCGAAGATTCACTCCCTTTTTGCCTTAATGCCTTGTCTGATAAATTCTCCAGCTATAACTGCTTTTACCTCTCCCTTTCCAACAAAAAACTTTCTTTTTTAAACAAGAGGGATAACAGAACGTGGTTTTGCAGAAGTATACTTTTTACATCTTAATATTTTTACTTGTTTCTCTTTACAACAAAGATTTGTACTTTTGATAAAAGGAAAAGTGTTGAAAGATTTGATGCAGAAACGATGTCTTTTATAACATTTGAATTTGCTTTAGACAGAAATTGTCTCGCCCGACAATTTTCATTGACCCATCCCGACAAGATCATAATCAAATTCCTTCAAATGCCTGCTATATATATTGATTTGAAGGCATCTCTGTTTTTTAGATAGTCAATTCATGTTGTCTGCCCTTGACATGGATAAGCTGCCGGTAAGAATAACAGCTGCCGACCAGCTTGCAGATCGAGTTGGACATTCCGCTGTTCCTACCTTACAGAGCTGCTTAATAAAAAAGGAACAAGTCCCAGAGCATATATTCACGAAGTTTGGGTGCTTCAATTGCCTTAATTCACTACATGATGGAGTTATTAAGCAGTCGAATAGATGAAAATGTTCTGGCTGATATTCTGGCTTATTCATTTTTTCGCCTTTACGCCCGCACGTCATAACTGAATTTAAACGATCAGACCTGTTCGTACAAGAGTACGGCGGGTTTTATTATTAAACAGTTGTTGGCGTTTTAAAAATAAAAAGAGCGAATGATATTAAAGAACCTGAAGTTTGTATCTACAGTAAAACATAAAATTACTAACACATTACTACCAAGTAATAAAGGGAAGAGTAAATGTACATCTTCATCTTTTCAGTAATAAGACCTGGTGAGAAATAAAAACAATCAACCAGATAAAAAAAACGAGGATTTCAAATTACCTGTTTTATACTACTCCTGTTAAATATAAATAAAGAAGTATTTTCTCAGGCAAAATTGCCTTTTTATGATGAGGTAGTTTACGCTGCTACAGCCCAAGGGGTAATGTGGGCAATTGCTGTATGGGATAGCATTAGTATGGATACAAATAACCCCGCGCCATTGCAAAGGAATGAAATCTATTTAAACAAATTAACGAACGCAGGATATGACAAAAGTATATATGATGTTACTAACGGTTACCTGGGTAGACGTCTTAAAATTCATTAGTATCCGGCCACAATGTAACTTAGTATTTCATCACCAGCTTAAGCTTACCCCAGACCTCGTTGTCGAAGCTTGATAAGGCAAGGTTCCCATTACCGGCGTCATCGCCTAAACGTATCACTACCAGTTTGATGGAGGGCACTACATATATCTTCTGGTCGTTCTTACCCAGGGCCGCATACATATCGGCAGGTGCGGCAGGAGTTAGCGAACCACTAAATACTGTCTGCAACGAGGGAAGCATGTAATTGCTTTTGCCATTCAGCCAGGTAAGATAGCCATACGACGAATTGAATCTTTGAGAAGTATTCACCTGTGCATTAAAGTAATTAGTGTCGGCAAGAATGGCAGCACCATTCCAGTTTCCTTTATTCAGCAACAACAAACCAAAGCGCGCCATGCTGCGGGGCGTGCTATAAAAAACGTTATTGTAACCGGTCTTTATCCATAAGCCGTTCATGCCAATCTTATCCCTCACTTTTTGCTGAAAATAGTTGTTGTAGGTGGTGCCGGTTGCAGCCTCTACTACTTTATCCATTAACGTGTAAGGTGCATTGTGATACGCCCATCGTGTTCCTGCATCGCCTTTGTATTGCAGGCAGGCCGGCAGCGTACAATCGGTGTCAGGCTGCACCCCATCGTCCAGGCCGGTAGTCATGGTTAGTTGATGCCGCACAGTGATAAGGTTTTCTTTCGCCAGTGGGAGGCTCGTCCAGCCGGTTCCCAGGTACTGCGCCGTTTTGTTGTTGATGTTCAGTAAACCTTCGTGCTGCGCAATCCCTGCCAGGAACGCCGTCATTGTCTTTCCTGCTGATGCCCAGTACCAGTTGCTGTCGGCAGTAAAGGTGTTGTAGTATCGCTCGGTTACCATCCTGCCGTTCTTTAAGATGATAAACGCTCTTGTCTTCTTTTGCCCCAGGTACGTATACAGGTTTGTCAACTCTGTTTCATTCCATCCCAGTGAAGCGGGAGTAACAGCTTCCCATTTCGCGCCGGTGTTAGGGGGAAAGTACATGGAATCGGCAAGTTGACCAGCTGGTTGCGGGTCCTTGTTTTTACTGCAACCCGTACAAGTTGCCAGTACCAAAAGCGAAAAAACTAATCTTCTCATAAGTCTGGCTAAGACTGGACTAACGCCAGCAGGTTTAAAAAGTGCAGGTTATCATAAACGATCAATCGTGTGTCTGATGACCAATACGTCGCCGCCGGTAGTGGTAGCCCGGGTGCATTTACCCCTTGATTCTGTCATCCTGCAATCATGTAAGATTAAGTACTATCGGAACACGTCAACCTACCGTGAGTGTTAGATGGTTAAAGAGTAACTTACGTACAGCAATTTTCGGCCTTGTTAATACAATCAGTACCGCCTGATAAGCTAACAAAAAAAGACAGCTGTAACACTAAGCAAGCAAACCAGCACTCCACCTAACTGCATAGCCAGGCAGGAGGTGATGCCGTCGGTTCCTCATGTTCCATTAATTATCAATTTAATGGATTTTTAATCTTACAGGGTAAAATGCTTTTCTATTGTCTTATATCTTATATAAAAGTCATGTCAATCAACTATTGCCGGATATAACCTTTTAAGTTTTATTCTTGCCTGCTGATTTGTGAACTGCCAATTTATAGTGACCTGTTTATTATTTTTGTGCAATTGCCTGTTGTTTAAGGATATAATCTATACGGGAATCTGGAAGAAAATTAGCCACTTCCAGGATCCTAACCTTTGAGAATTGAGTATGCAGGGTATTGAAGAGAAAGTTGTATTCCGGAGTAATTACTGCTGAAGGAACTTTCAATAAAGGATAATGCAGCTCATCATACCATTTGTTGCCAATTGATTGTGAGTGGGGGTAATTTGTTGGATTTCGCCAACCTGCAGGAAGGTCATCTTCTAATAAAGTCATAATACCAAGATCATCAGGTACATAAATTAATACAGTTCTGTAATCGTCGTTAAAGCCGGCACCACGCCTATAATACATGTTTTCCAAGTAAGCTAAGGCAAAGGACGATGCGGCATAAACTACTTTTCTGCCTCCTGAAGTCCACCTTCCATCCCTTCCTGAGGCTTCTATCCTTGTTGCATAATCTTTATGGCCGATACGGTAAACAAGCATAGGGACGATTATATCGCATCTCCATAGGCCATCTTTATTAGCTCATCCATTACAGCATCAATGCCTCCGGGAGTGACCAGCCAGTCCGCAGGCTTTTCATTACTGAACCAGAAAGGTTTATTTAGCCAATGATTAAATTCGTCCACTGTTCTGAATAATTCCACACCTTTGAGGTAAAGGGCCTGCAATTTCAAAAGATGCTCGCTGTGCACCGGACCTAAGCTTACGTTCTTTTCTATTTTGTTTTGAATTGTCTTGCTGGATATATGTAAAAGTGCCTCCAGTTGCTGGTTAGAGAGCTTGAAATCTGCAAGTGCCTGGAAAAACACCCGGGGATCTACTCCGATTCGGGCATTTATTGATATGTCCCTGGTGTTGTAGGTTACCAGTGCATTTTGGGCCGTAATTTTAATCTTCGAACTTTGACTGACTTTTTTGGAACTGTTTTCAACCCTTTTTCGCTCGTTGGACGCATTATCTTGCATGTTGAAAATTTTCTTTAAATTACGGAATAATTTCCATTCAATCAAATGTAATCACATTGTAGCCCCGTTCCTAAAACAGCTTCTACTTATCTGGACTTGGGGAGGGAGGTTATTTATGCCACTCCTTTGTAAGAATCGGAAGGGATAAAGAATTTGCTAATGCTCGACAAATCGAGATGAAGAATATATTTATAAACTTTCAGACTGACAATTGACAACAACGAACCGCTAACTTTGGAATCGGCCT
>JBGSYC010000259.1:0-2844 GCA_041751095.1 Flavihumibacter sp. | reverse complement strand
AATTAATAATTAATAATTAACAATCAGTAGCGTCCTAAGAATAATTAGAACATATTCAATTGGTTATCGTTTAGTTCTTTGAAATTTTGTTGATAAGCATCATCAAACAGTTGATTTATCTCGGTTTTGTTAAGTAATGTCAGACTTAAAATCTGTAATATTTCGTAAGTGCTATGCTTCAGCTTGTATTGTTCTTTTATTATAGCAACAGTTGTATATGCTATGATGGCACAGAATACTTGTACGCGAACTGCATTTTCAGAGTAACCCCAGAAGGCCTTTATTTTCAAGTGCTGCTTAATCCATTTGAAAAACAATTCAACCTTCCAGCGATATTTGTATAATCGTGCAATTTCCAAAGGATCAAGGTCAAAATTGTTTGTCATGAAGTCCAGTTTGTTTTCAGTTTCTTTATCATAGTATTTAATTCGCCTTAACTTATCTGGATAAAATTTCGATGGATAAAAGTTATTGAGTTTAATGACCTGGTCGCACAATACACCAGTTGATTTATCTACTGGCATGGAGTACAGTCTTCTGTAATCCTGGTTTATCTGCAGTCTTGTTACAAAGTAAGCTCCTGCCTGATTTATCCTGTACAATCTATCAAACGCTATATAACCACGATCCATAATATAAAAAGCGTTTGGCTCAAATGTTAGGCTGTCAAGAACATTTACATCATGCGTCAAACCATCGCTTAGCTGAATAAATGTTGGTATCTCAGTCTTAATGTCAAACTGTGTATGCAATTTAATGGCGCCTTTGTTCTTTCTAAATGGCGCCCACCAAAACACACTTAAGCATAAGTCGATCGTTGTTGAGTCAATAGCATAGACATTACCATCGATGTTAAGTTCAAAGTCCTTGCTGCTAACACAAATCTTGCGGGCCTGATCAATTAGACTGTAAGCGAATTGGGCAAAAATCTGCCAGTTACGTTGTTCATTTGCATAAGCCAGATTAGATTTTGATATACCAGTACCCATGCCCAAATGATACCATTTGCTCCGTTGAGATTGCAAACAGATGATCAGATCACTTAAGCTTTCCCGATTAGCAAGTTGACCAAAAACCATACACATCAACTGGTTCCAACAAGTAAAATGCTTTACATAATAATTGCCCTCATATTTATTGACGCATTTATTAAAGTCGTTTACTGATAAAAAAGCAATCACTTGGGCGAAAACGTATTTTCCTGTATTCATAACTGAAAATAGCCGGAAAAACAAGAAAATGCCCAATCTTACTTGAAATCGTTTACGCTTTAAAATCCCATGAGATACTTATCTGACAATACTTTCAAAGAACTTACATTTGTTTTCTTAGGACGCTACTGATAATTAATAATTAATAATTTCTAATCATTATTGTCCGACTAAAATATTGAATAAGTAGATAAAAAAGGGATGATTCAATAAGAACCACCCCGATTAGTTATGTTTGAGTTACCACACGACAAACATTTCTAATGAGTGAAGTTAAAAAGTTTTCCGGACAGCCGGTTTTATCTCAGATATTAGATGTAATTCCGGCTTCGATAATAAGTGCAGCGACTCGTAAACATAAATCTAACCGGTACTATAAGAAACTGCCGGTTCGAGTTCATTTGGTGAGTCTGTTGTATGGGGTGTTCAGCTATTGTAATGGGCTTCGGGAGCTATGCGAAGGAATGCTGGCGTGTGAAGGGAAGTTGACGCATCTGGGATTAGATAAGGCACCGGCTCGCAGTACAATTTCCGATGCAAACACGAAGCGCAGCTATCAGGTCTTTGAAACGATTTATTATGAACTGCTCAAAAAATATCACGGCCTTATCTCGGACAGCCGCTTGAAGGGTTTAAGTATACGCAACCTGAAGGTTATTGACAGCACTACTATCCGGCTGTTCACTGAAATACTCAGAGGTGTGGGCCGCAAGGCGCAGGATGGAGCTAAAAGAAAAGGTGGATTAAAAGTGCATGCCATGCTGGATGCTTTGAGCGCAGTGGTGGAGTTTGTACGGATGACCGCTGCTCGAGAGCATGACCGTAATTTTCTTTACCACCTGAAGTTGCCTGAAAACAGTTGGCTGGTTTTTGACAAGGCCTATAATGTGTACCAGCAGTTTAGTAAATGGACAGCGCAAAAGATATGGTTTGTTACCAGGATGAAGAATAATGCAGATTTTCATGTGACCAAAGTAATAGTGGATAGAACCAAGCGGCTAAAGGCTAAGGGAGTTTTAAAAGAGCAATATATTAGTGTTCCCATGAGAAAAAATGGAGCTGTGATCCAAAGGCTGAAGCTTAGACGAATCACTTTTAAGTCTGATGATGATAACGTGTATGTGTTTATCACCAATAATTTTACGTTGCCTGCATCGAAGATAGCGACCATTTATAAAAACCGCTGGATGATAGAGTTGCTCTTTAAACAGATTAAGCAAAATTTTCCACTCCGTTATTTTTGGGGTGAAAGTTCCAATGCCATCAAAATGCAGGTTTATTGTGTATTAATAGCACAACTACTGATGGTTGTAATTAGAAAAAAGGCAGCTACCAAAAAGTCATTTTCCAATATGATCACAGTGATAAGGCTGCACCTGATGAGTTATGTAGAGTTGTTGAATTTTATAAAAGACACCTACAAAGCATGGAGAAAAGCATACCATTTACCAATCAATTTTTCTCCATAAGAAAGTCATGGGCAACTCCCCCTGATTCAGGTGTATAACAAAAAATGCTTAAAATCCTTATCCGACAAGGCTTTTAGCACATTATTAATCGATTTTAGTCGGACAATGATGATTTCTAATGGTTTATTAATTATTTCTTTTATAGAAATGGACAAAAATCTCCT
>JBGSYC010000258.1:0-3819 GCA_041751095.1 Flavihumibacter sp. | reverse complement strand
AGGGTGAGTTATAAGTTCAGCGACAAATATTACCTTGACGGGACGCTTCGCTATGACGGATCATCAAGGCTGGCCCCAGGTCAGAAATGGGATTATTTCCCGTCTTTTGCTGCCGCCTGGCGCATAACCGGTGAGAAATTCTTTCCTAAAATAGCTTTCATCAACGACATCAGATTGCGCGGTGGATGGGGGCGGTTAGGCAACTTTCAGTCAGCCGGCTTTTATAAGTTTCTGTCAGGGGTATCCCTTTCCGCAGATTATTCCCTTGGTTCCGGTGCAGGCAATGGAGTAGGCACCCAGGTTCAGGCTGCACGGCTTCCCGACTTCGCAAATACCACACTTACGTGGGAGAAATTAAAAACTGTTAACATAGGCTTTGATGCTCAGTTGTTCAACAACCACATATCGTTTACCGCTGAATATTATGATAAAAATACTTTCGACATTATTCAAAGTGTTGCATTGCCTCCGAATACAGGCATCCAGAACAATGCAGATTTAAATGTCGCCACGGTCAGAAATACAGGCGTCGAATTTCAGATAGGTTATAACGATGACCTCGGCCCCGTAAGCTTTAATGTTTCTGCAAATCTCACGACAACAAAAAACAGGGTGGTGAAATTAAACGGAGGAACGCCCATCGGCGGTGAGGGAGGAAGAGTAGAAGAGGGATACTCTTTATTTTATCTCTGGGGATATAAAGTGGGCGGCATTTTCCAGAACCAGGCCGAAATTACGGCCTGGCGGGCTGCAAATGCTGATGGAACAATTGGTCAGACCAGAACAGGCGGCTATGCCTACCGGCCCGGAGATATGTATTTCCAGAATATATATGGCAACCCGCGGGACTCAAAAGAAAGGTACAGCACCACGCCCGACAGCCTGGTTAACGCTAACGATCGTGCCTATCTTGGGAAAACGATCCCCGGCTTTTATTATGGGTTCAACGTAGGGGCAAACTATAAAGGAATAGACGTCAGCATATTCTTCCAGGGAGTAGGGGATGTGCGAAAATATAACTATATCAGGTCCGGCCTTGAAGGCATGGGTTCTCTTGCAAACCAGTTAACTACTGTTCTTGACAGATGGACTCCTTCAAATCCTTCAACAACAATGCCCCGCGCAGAATACAATAGCCGTTTTAACCCGTCCCGGTTTTCTGACAGGTATGTGGAAAATGCAGGTTACTTCCGGTTGAGAAATCTCCAGATAGGATACACTATCCCGTCAACACTTCTTACAAGGACCGGTTTTATTCAAAACATCAGGGTTTATGGCACAGGGGTTAACCTCTTTACGGTTACCGACTGGACGGGACTTGACCCGGAAAATGATGGAGTGCCCATTACACGCCAGTTCTTATTTGGCATAAACGCAACTTTCTAATCGAAAATAATTATAAGAGATGAAACAATCTATAACAAAATTGTTGCCGGTTCTGCTCGTTACCTTTAATGTTATCCTTATTGATGCGTGTAAAGAATCAAAGCTTGACCTGCTGCCGCACGGCCCTACCGAACAATCGTATTTTTTATCTGAAGACGATTTCAACAGGGCAACACTGGGTATCTATTCAAAACTGTCTGATTTTTTCTGGTATAACGGGGGAGCAGCAAATTCTCCCATTACGGTTTTTATCTTACCTGGCGACGACATCACTACCAATCAAAGCAATGAGGAGTTTGAAGAATTCGGGGCACTTCAACCCAGCAGCGGCAGGCTTTCATATCTGTACTCCAGGCACTACCAGTTGATTAACCGGTCAATCCTGGTTCTGCAAAAGATTGCGGCCGAAAAGGGCGATGTTTATAAAACACCGAATTTGAAGAACTATCATAAAGGGGAAGCGCTGTTTTTAAGAGGGTATGCTTATTATAACCTGTGGAACCTTTTTGGCAACTCTCCGTTGGTTTCAGAAAGAGTGTCTTCCCAGGAACAATTTACCCCGCCTGGTTCAACAGGTAACCAGTTGCTTGACCAGGCAATCAAAGATTTTACGGAAGCCGCAACGTTGCTGCCGGCCAACTGGGATACTCCAAACAGGGGACGGGTGACCTCACAATCTGCAAATGGCATGTTGGGAAAGTCGCTTGTATTCAGAGGTTCTGCTACAAAGTCTACCGCAGACTTTACTGCCGCCCTAACGGCCCTTGGTAAAATTACAGGCGTTTCACTGGTTGCGAATTTCAACGACAATTTTGCATGGAATACGGAAAATAACAGTGAGTCGTTGTTTGAATTCCAGGCGTCACAGGCCTTTGGATTCGATAATGTCTGGTTAGACAATGATTTTGACAATGCGGTCGGGGCGTTATCGATATACTGGGGTTTCTACTCAAATAACGGCACCGGCCAGGGCGGCAGATCCCGGTATTTTGGTACTACCAAGTTGTTAAACAGCTATGCTGCTGCCGATCCCCGGGGAGACAGTACATTAAACCCTGCTGACAGAACAGTAAGAAAGTATGTTTCGAGGGACAGGCTGTCCCCTTCTGGTGTCGCCTCTATCAACAACTACCGGATACTTCGTTATGCTGATGTATTGTTATTAAGGGCCGAAGCCCTGGTGCAATCAGGCGGCTCAACATCGGAAGCAGTCGGGTATATCAACCAGGTGAGAGCCCGGGCCAGAGCTATGGGAGCGGGTGCTGAACCTGCAAACTTTGCTACGGCAGAAACCGACAGAACACGGATCATGCAGTGGATAATGGATGAAAGGCTCAGAGAGCTTGCCGGAGAAGGTCAAAGGTGGTTTGACATAAGAAGATGGCACATGCAGGGAATCATCACGCTGAACAATGCTTTTTTTAGTTCCAATTCAGCGGCTATATCATTTCAGGCACCGAAGCACCTGTACTTCCCCATACCCAATAGCGAGATTGATGTAAATCCAAATGTACGGCAGAACACGGGCTATTGACCCTCTTTTTGAAGAAACAGCAATTACCTCATCTGCGCATAAAAATTCAGCGCTATTTGGAGCATCAACTGCAAAGCATAAAAGGTGATGTAAAGAACCATGTTGTCATCTTCCTGATGCTGATTATTCCCGGTAATGCTCATGCGCAGATAGAAACAAGAGATTGGTTTGTGTTTACTCCGGGCACGGATTACAGCCGGTCAGGTATCAACATGAAACACTGGCTTGATGCGCCCGCTGGCAAACATGGCTTTTTAGAGATGAATAAGGATGATCTCCGGTTTAGCAATGGAAAGCCGGTTAAATTCTGGGGAGTGAACATAGCCGGCAACAGGCCCTTCACGGAACCGCGAGAAGCTTCAACCTGGGCGGCTTTTATCGCTGCTCACGGCATCAATGCAGTAAGATTTCATAAATTTACCTGGGATGCGACGGATGGGGTGCACTCTACCCGGCTGACGGAAGATAAATGGAAAAAGTTTGATCATTTCTCTTCTGAATTAAAGAACAGGGGAATCTATTATGCATGGTCACATATCTATGGCCACCGCGTGAGGAAAGGAGACAGCAGCCGCCTCATTGCTTATAAAGAAGTAGCGGAAACAAGCTTTCCGTGGTCTCACATAAATGGTTCAACCGCCTCGCTTGTTAACTTTGCTGAAGACCTTCAGGATTTAAATATAGAGTTGACCGTTAATATGCTTAGCCATCGTAACCCTGTTACCGGTTTGCGTTATGCAGACGATCCTGCACTGGCATATATCGAGTTGCAAAATGAAGATAATATTTTCTGGTCTGCAATGGAAGCGACGCTGAAGCAAACACCCTCATACAGGGCGTTGTTATGCCGGAAATTCTCCCGGTGGCTGAAAGATAAATATCCGGGCCAGGACGCTCTG
>JBGSYC010000257.1:0-3344 GCA_041751095.1 Flavihumibacter sp. | reverse complement strand
GGAAAGGCCGGGCAAACGGTTACCATTAGCGGCAAAGGGCCTGGATTTACGATTCCTGCTCTCACTTTCACAATCGCAACAGACGGGCCTGCCGTACTACAACCAAAATATATTGTTCTTTCCGGCCCTACAGATATCCAGGTCGACGGGCTCCTTGAACCTTTATCGATAGATGCAATTACTATTCAGTTGGTCGGCGCTGACCTGCCAACAGCTGGTGAATTTCATTGTTCAAATCCTTACTTAAATGACCTGTTCTCGATTGCGATGCGGACACACCGCAATTATATCATCGACTTCCCCGCAGACCCTACCCGGGAAAAGCAGGGATGGACGCAGGATGCGCAGAATATGTTTAATACGGCAGCCAACTTTACAGATGTTCGTGGACTTTACAAACGTTTCTGGTGGGACATGGCCGATAACCAGGATGAACAGGGCTATGTAGGATCTGTAGTTCCTATGGTTAACCGGCAGGTTTATGACTGGAATTCCCCATGGTGGAGCGGAGCAATTGTATTCCTGCCCTGGGAACACTATCAATATTATGGCGACAAAAGATTAATCGAGGATGCCTTTCAACCAATGAAACAATATGTTGATCTTCTTGGAAGAATGGCAGACAAAGGCGACGGGAAGATCTGGTACCAATATCCTTTTTTTAGCATAAACCTGGACTCACTCGCGGCGGGGGAAAAAATGATTATCTGGAATGGTGCAGGTGACTGGCAAAATCCCTATACTGCAGGGCAGTTTGCCGTTCCGGCACCGATGACGACAATGCCAGCATACTTTAATTATGCAAGGATAGTCAGTAAAGCCGCATCGCTGTTGAATAAGCCGGTAGAATCAAAAAGGTATGCTGACCTTGCGGACCGGATCCAGGCAAGATTCAACTCAAAGTATTTTAACCCCAAAAATGGCCTTTACGGGGATTCATCCGCCAGCCAGACCGGCCAGGTGTTGCCGTTAGCCGTCGGCCTGGTTCCGCAGGATAAAATTCATCTGACGTACCAGCGTTTGATAGATGCGATTCATTTGAGAGGTGATCATTTAGGAACAGGTTTTGTTGCAACTTCTTTCCTGCTCCACACGCTGGCGGTCAACAGGGAAACAGCCCTTGCGAATAAGATGGTAAACCAAAAAGATTACCCCGGCTGGAATACCCTGACAAAAAACGGTGTCTTTTTGGAAACCTGGAAAGGCGACGGTGCACAGATGCCTTCGTGTGGCGGGCAAATAGGTGCCTGGCTGTTTGAATCGGTTCTTGGTATCATGCCTGACACTTCATCTCCCGGGTTTAAAAAATTTATTATCGCTCCACAACCGGATGTAGCATCTGGTTTAACTTCTGCAAAAGGGTATTATGATTCTGTTTACGGAAGAATTATCAGCGAATGGAAGCACGAAAAAAATATATTCACGTTTCATGTTACCGTCCCTGTGAATTGTACAGCAACGGTATCCATACCAGCACAAAATATTAACATGGTAACGGAGTCAGGCCTGCCGGTAGCAAGGGCTGAAGGTCTGCGATTTTTGAGATCCGAAAATAACCTGGTAACGTTCCTGGCCGGCTCCGGGGAATATCATTTTAAATCGCAGCAGCCTTTATGATGCTGATGAGAAAAGAATTGATACCAGGATTGTTGATTTCTCTTGCTTTCCCCGCTGCTTCAGAGGTATTAACTGCACAAATAAAACCACCCGGATATGCTGACCTGCATTCTACGCTGCAGCGCACAATATCGAATTTAACCAAAGCTGCTCACATGGGAAACAAACATTTATAAGGTTCTGCTCTTCCGTGCTTCAAACCTTATAAGTTTTAATTTAATTGCTTACCTGTAAAGTCTCGCGGCTCAAACCTATAAGGTTCTGCTCCCCGCTACTTCAAACCTTATAGGTTTTATTGATTTCAAAGGCTCTATGCAATATTTGCTTTTTGCTTTATAAACGTATCACGGCCCCTGAGATTCAAAAAATAATGGAGAAGCATTCCGGTCCTCCCAAACAATCGTCCTTCCAATTTGCGTAAGCCGCTGCTAAATAACAGGTTCTTCAGATAATTGCCAGAAATTTTTATCGACTACCTTCGATTTTATGGATTCTTATATTATCCTCATAACACTCATAGGCGTAGCTGCATTCGGTATGGCCTGGATGCCTGCAATTACGCGACGGACAGGCATTTCATATTCGATCATATATGTTCTTGCGGGGATAATAATGTACAGGTTCTTCCCCGGGGTTTTGCCCGATCCCGACCCGGTTAAAAACAATCATGTAGCCATGCGTTTAAGTGAAATGGTGGTTATTATTTCACTGATGGGTACAGGCATCAAAATTGACAGGCGCTTTACATTCAAAAACTGGTCTTCTCCACTCCGGCTCATATTTATTGCGATGCTGGTCTGTATAGCTGCCGCGGCTTATCTTGGCTATAACTTATTGGGGTTGGATCTGGCCTCTGCGATATTGTTAGGAGCTATTCTGGCACCCACAGACCCGGTACTGGCCTCTGATGTGCAGGTAGGCCCGCCCAACAATGGAAAAAAATCGGAAACAAAGTTTTCATTAACCGCTGAAGCGGGCCTGAATGATGGAATGGCTTTCCCGTTTACCTGGCTGGCTATCATTCTCGCCACGCGTACTGCCGGTGAAAATGGCAACCTCCTGAATTGGTTTGGATATCATCTGGTGTATAAAATTGTTGCCGGTTTAATTATCGGTATCATACTGGGAAGACTGGTGGGCTATCTTGTTTTCAGGCTGTCAGAGAAATTCAGCTTTTTTCGAACGCAGGATGGATTTTTAGCTATTTCGCTCACGTTAGTAGTGTATGGAATAACCGAATTAGCCCATGGATATGGCTTCGTTGCGGTTTTCGTTTGTGCTTACACGCTAAGGCATTTCGAAAAGGAACATGAGTATCATGATGAGCTTCATTCGTTTACAGACCAGGCAGAACGCTTGCTGGTCGCAGTTTTACTGATCTTATTTGGCGGAGCCCTGGCTACCGGTATTTTGAACGCGCTAACGTGGAAAATGGTGATCTTTTCTTTACTATTCCTGCTTGTCATCCGCCCGGTGGGTGCTTATCTGTCCATTGCTTTTTCAAATTTTCACATCAAAGAGAAATTGGCGATCAGCTTCTTTGGGATCAGGGGAATGGGTTCAGTCTTCTACCTCGCTTTTGCTGTGAAAGAAGCAAAGTTCAGCGCTGTTAACGAATTATGGGCCATCTTAGCTTTCACCATTCTTATATCCGTGATCATTCATGGGCTCACCGCCACACCCATCATGAAACATCTAAAACAAAAAGTAGAAAGAGGGAAAACACC
>JBGSYC010000256.1:0-16420 GCA_041751095.1 Flavihumibacter sp. | reverse complement strand
TCAAACCGTTATATTATTACACCATAAATGGATTGTTTGCATTTTCTTCCGAGCTGAAGGCATTAAGGCAGATCCCCCATTTTGATCAAAAGATCGACATCACTGCATTATTTTATTATATGCAGATGCTTTATGCTCCGGGTGAAATGACTCCCTTTCTAAACATAAAAAAATTACTGCCCGGGCATTACCTGGTTTTCAATGTAAAGGAACAATCCTTCAGGTTAAGCCAGTACTATGAAATATCTTTTCACCCAACGAAGCACATTAGCGAACAGGACTGGATCAACAGGGTAGACCTCGGCTTGCAAAAAGCAGTTGAAAGGCAGTTGATGAGTGATGTACCGTTAGGTTATTTTTTATCCGGGGGGCTTGATTCAAGCCTGATTGTTGCAATGGCAGCAAAAAATTCACGTGCTCAGGCATTAAAGTGTTTTACGATTGCAACAGGTAAGGATATGGAAAACGACGGCTTCGCCGACGATGAGCATTATGCAAAAAAAGTCGCGGAGCATTTAAATGCCGACCTTGAAATTGTACCTGCGCATATAAACATTCTTGACCGGTTTGATGAAATGATCTGGCATCTTGATGAACCACAGGCCGACCCGGCTCCTTTACATGTTTATAACATCTGCAGGTCTGCACGTCAGCAGGGTATTAAAGTATTGTTAGGAGGAACGGCGGGTGATGATCTTTTTTCCGGATACCGGCGCCATCAGGCGCTTAATTTTGAAAAATATTTTAAATGGATCCCTGGCCCGGTTGCTTCTTTGTTTAATATGGCAGTGTCGCCGCTCTCTTCTTCAAATGCAACCGTTCGCAGGCTGAAGAAAATAACGCGGGAAATGGGCCAGTCAGGAAGCCAGCGAATGGCCGGGTACTTTGCCTGGATGCCACAAGATAAGGTGATGGACCTGTTCAGTGAAAACGGTAAACACCATTTGAATGGCCAGGTTCTGCCCGCAGATTACTGGATGCAGTTGGCAGATCAGCTTCCGGAGGATACGGCTGACCTGAACAAGATGCTTTTTCTGGAAATGAAGACTTTTCTTCCGGATCACAATCTGAATTATATAGACAAAATGAGCATGGCCAATAGTGTGGAGGCCCGCGTGCCATACCTTGACGTTGAATTGGTTGAACTTGCGGCGAGTATGCCGGTTGAGATGAAAATGAAAGGCAATGTCACCAAATACGTTCTCAAAAAGGTGGCTGAAAAATACATTCCGCACGATGTCATCTACCGTTCTAAAACCGGTTTTGGTGCTCCTGTAAGGAAATGGATAAAGAATGACATGCAGGAAATGATTGATGAAAGGTTAAGTGTTACATCAATAAATAACAGGGGATTTTTTAATGCCGGTAAGGTGCAGAAAATGATCGATGAAAATAAAAGGGGTAAAATTGATGCTTCATACACGATCTGGTCGTTACTGGCAATAGAAAGCTGGATGAAACAATTTGAAAACATATAACATGATAACTACTAAGGATTCGTTAATGCATTACATTCCCAAAGTTTTCCAAAAGCTAGCAAGGAATATCTATTACAGAATCTTTCACGGAAGAGTTATACAAATGCAAGGCGACAATGCAGCAAGGGGTAAATATTGGATCATAAATAAAAGATATGACAGGGCTTATTATAAAGGGTACTATGAAAGGCGTTTAACTAATTACATCTCTAATTTTTTATCCTCTGATTCAGTATTTGTAGATGCAGGAAGCCATGCAGGTTATTTTAGCCTGATTGCAGCCTCAAAAGCAAGTAATGGTGAAATATTTAGTTTTGAACCTGATGGTAACAATTATAATTATATTAAAAGCGTAAAGGAAATAAATGGAATAAGCCATTGGAGGGTAGAGAATAAAGGTTTGGGTGAAGAAGCCGGAGAGTTAAAATTCAGGCGTGGCCCAACTTCTTCAATGGGTAAAATTGCTGAGGATGGGGAAATGGTTGTTCCTGTTGTTTCAATGGACATGTATTTTGAAAAGGAACCACCCCCGCGTATTGACCTAATGAAGATTGATGTTGAAGGATATGGGGGTAAAGTTTTAAAAGGAGCGATTCAAACCATTACCCGATTCAGGCCCACTATATTGTTTGAGGTGCATGAAGGTTCGGATGAACTGTCAACAGCATGGAGCCTGCTTAAAGATCAATATAATTTTATTGATGTTTCAAATTCAAAAGTTATCGAGTTAAATCCTGACAGCCATATTCATTTTTTATTGCTCGAACCTAAAAGTCAGGCATGAAGCAGATCATACAGGATTTAAAGAATGGACATACAATTTTGGAAGAAGTACCTGCCCCGCTTGTAAGAAAAGGGCATGTATTAATCAATACACGCTGCAGCCTGGTAAGCCTGGGCACGGAAAAAATGCTTGTTGAATTCGGAAGGGGCAATTTTCTGACAAAGGCACGCCAGCAGCCCGAAAAAGTAAAACAGGTGATTGATAAGGTCAGGACTGACGGGTTGCTGCCCACACTGGAAGCGGTGTTTAATAAATTAGATGAGCCCTTACCACTGGGTTATTGTAATGCGGGAGACGTTATCGCTGTAGGGGAAGGCGTCAGTGAATTCAAAGTTGGTGACAGGGTCGCTTCAAACGGCCATCATGCAGAAGTTGTTTGTGTACCTAAGAATCTCTGTGCGAAAATTCCGCAAAATGTCAGCTATGAAGAAGCCAGTTTCACGGTGGTGGGTGCTATCGGCCTGCAGGGTATCAGGCTGGCCGATCCAACAATAGGAGAGACTATAGTAGTGGTTGGATTAGGACTGATCGGGCTTGTTACGGCTGAATTGCTGGTTGCAAACGGATGCATTGTCGTCGGGTTGGATGTTGACCAGAACAAGATCGACATCGCCAGCAGCAAAGGCATAAAAGGAGTGAATGCCTCATCAACCGATGTGGTTAAAACGGTAGAAGATTTCACCGGTGGTACTGGCGCAGATGCCGTAATTATCACTGCCTCTGCAAAAACCAACGAATTGATCAGCCAGGCTGCAAAGATGAGCAGAAAACGTGGAAGGATAGTGCTGGTGGGTGTAATCGGCCTCGACATCCAGCGCGCAGACTTTTACAAAAAGGAGCTGACTTTTCAGGTTAGCTGTTCGTATGGCCCGGGCCGTTATGACGAGCGGTATGAACAGCAGGGCCATGATTATCCGCTTCCATATGTCCGCTGGACCGAAAAAAGGAATTTCGAAACTGTTTTGGGAGCAATTTCCTCCGGAAAGTTGAACGTCAAACCGCTTATTACACAGGTAATTCCGTTGCCGGAGTTCATGCAAATCTATGGTAACCTGTCTGGTAAATCAATAGCTTCCATTCTTAAGTATAATAGCAATAATATTGATGTTGCAATGCAGTCTGTTGTCAGGGTGAAGGCCGCAGACTTCAAAGGAAGCAGGGGTGTAATCGGTATTGTTGGTGCAGGGAACTTTACTAAAATGACGTTGATGCCGGCAATGAAAGGACTTGCCAGTTTTAAGTATATCTCAAGTGCGGGTGGTCTTACAGGTAAAGCTTTAGCCAGTAAATATGGATTTGCGTACAGTACAACTGATTACACTCAGATATATAGAGACCCGGAAGTTGACCTTGTCATGATTACGACGCGGCACGATCTCCATGCACGGCTTGCCAGGGAGGCATTGCAGCACGGCAAACATGTATTTGTTGAAAAGCCGCTTGCACTACATACCCGGGAACTCAACGAGCTGATAAATGCATACAGCATAGAGAGTAAGGGTAACAAGCCAACGCTAACTGTTGGATTTAACAGGCGATTTTCGCCATTTGCACAAAAAGCAAAAGCGCTGATTGGTTCTGCTGACACTCCCGTCAATATAATAGCTACTATGAATGCGGGATTCATTCCACCTGAGGTTTGGGTTCATGACATGAAAACGGGAGGTGGCAGAATTATCGGTGAAGCATGTCATTTCATCGACTTGATTACTTTTTTTTCAGGTAGTATGGTAACAGAAGTGGTGATGAACGCTATCGGGCAGTCACCGCAGGAGAATACCGATAATGCCGTCATTATGCTAAAATATAGTAACGGCTCACAAGGGGTTATCAATTACTTCTCTAATGGAAGTAAATCTTACGCCAAGGAACGCATTGAGATATATTCACAGGGAAGAACGCTTGTGCTTGATAATTTCCGGAAGCTGGAGGGCTTTGGCTTCAAAAATTTTTCCTCTTTAAAAAGCCGTCAGGATAAAGGCCATAAAAATCAATTTACCCGGTTAATGAAATGTGTAAAGGAGGGAGGGTCGGCGCTAATACCTTTCAGTGAATTGATAAACACAACCCGGGCCAGTTTTGCAGCAATTGAAAGTTTGAAGGCCGGAAAGTGGATAAAAGTTGATCAGTCAGACGACGAAACAAACCTGTAAGCTCTTAAACATCTTAAAGGTTTGTTTACGATGCGCAAAAGAGAATATGCAGGCAGGCACTCTCTTTAAGTGCAAAATTTAAGATAATTGCAAATTGTAAAATTTAATGAAGGTTACTTTGATTGCTGGCGCCCGACCCAATTTTATGAAGATTGCTCCTATTATTGAGTCGATCCATGAGTCAATAGAAGAAGGTGTTAATATACGATATCGTTTGGTACATACTGGCCAGCATTATGATAAGAACATGAGTGATAGCTTTTTTGAAGAGCTTGGTATTCCGGAACCGGATGAGAACCTTGAATGCGGAGGAGGTACACAAGCCGAACAGGCTGCAAATATTATGGTTCGATTTGAAAAAGACCTTATGGCTAATCCTGCAGATATTGTAATGGTAGTGGGGGACGTCACTTCTACATTAGCCTGTTCCATCGTCGCGAAGAAGTTGTGTACAGATGTAGCCCATGTTGAGGCGGGAATCCGGTCGGGAGACCTTACCATGCCCGAAGAGATCAACAGAATGGTAACGGATGCCATCACCGATCAGTTTTTCACTACTTCCACAGTAGCAAATGACAATTTGAAAAAAGCCGGAATAGATGAAAATAGGATTCATTTTGTAGGCAATACCATGATTGATACATTAATGAAAAATATCGGGAGGTTTAAACAACCTGAAATTTGGAATATCTTAAGCCTCCGTCCGCAGGAATATTTTGTAACAACCCTGCACCGCCCCTCTAATGTTGACGGGCAGGATAAGCTCAGGTCGATAATCGGAGAACTAATTGAACATTCGCGCGGCTTACCGGTGATTTTCCCCGTACACCCCCGCACGGCAAAAATATTGTCGGGGCTTGGGATAGAGGGATCAAATCTGCATATGATCGATCCATTAGGTTACCTGGAATTTAATTACCTGGTTAAGCATGCAAAGGCAGTTATTACTGACAGCGGGGGTGTTACCGAAGAAACAACCATAATGAAAGTACCTTGCCTGACTTTACGGAATAGCACTGAAAGGCCCGAGACAATTTCGGTGGGTACCAATGAACTCATCGGCATAGATCCCGCCAACATTAAACCGGCCTTCGAAAAACTTTTTTCAGGCAATTGGAAGAAGGGTAGTGTTCCCGAGTTGTGGGACGGGCGAACGTCTGGCCGTATTGTAAAGATACTTACCTCACTTTACCGTTGAGTTAGTGAGTAAACTGATAACATTCTGGAATACACTTCAGTATTTACAATTGTCGCAGGTATTTTATCAGTTGTGGTACAGGGTAAAATCACCCTTTCAGCAATATTTGAAATATGGAGGAAAATACAGTCGCGCTTCATTGCACCCGGTAATCTTCAGGTGTGCTGAATTAATTCCTTCTAAAGGAAAATACCTGGGTAATAACACGTTCTCGCTTTTACATTGCACCCATACATTTACCAACAGGGTCGACTGGGGTTTCATGAGCCAGGGTAAGCTTTGGAACTACAACCTGCAGTATTTTGATTATCTGCATGATGACACCATCAGGGATGAGGAAAAGCAACAGTGGCTACAGGATTTTAGCAAAGGTATACTGAACAGGAAAATTATTGCTGAGCCTTATCCCGTTTCCCTTCGCCTGATAAACTGGATCATGTATTATTCAAGGACAGGATACCATTCAATTGAATTTGAAAAAGCAATTAAGTTCCAGGTTGATTTTTTAGAACGTAATCTCGAGCACCATATTCAGGCCAATCATTTGCTTGAAAATTATTTTGCTTTGCTTATCGCCGGATTTGCCTTGCAGGATGAACGCCTCACAAAATATTATTTGGCCGCAACAGAAGGTCAGTTACAGGATCAGGTTTTTGCTGATGGAGGGCACTACGAACGTTCATGGATGTATCATTCTATTATTCTTGGAAAGGTTTTGTTGTTGATTGATATGATCAGTCACATTAAATGGGCTAAGATAAATGCTGGCGTCCTAAGGGAAGTAGCCTCAAAAATGTTGGGGTGGTTACGTGCATTTCAATTTGACAACAACAGCCTTGCACATATAAACGATTCCACCGAAGGGATTACTCCTGAGCCTCAGGTGTATTTCAAGGTCGGAGCCCAGCATACGGTTAAATGCCTTGAAGCAAAATTGAAAGAGTCCGGCTTCAGAAAGATGAGAACCCCGGATATGGAAATAGTTGCTGATGTAGGAAACATTTCCCCTCCTTATCAGCCGGGGCATTATCACAGCGGGATGCTAAGCTTTTGCCTTAATTATAAAAATCAAAACATTATTGTAGATACCGGAACAAGTACTTACCAGGTTTCGGAGAGGCGAATGCTGGAAAGGAGGACCATTTCCCACAATTCGGTTACCCTTAACCAGGAAGATCAGTCCGAAATATGGAGTGCTTTCAGAGTTGGCAGGAGAGCAAAGCTCATCATCCTAAATGATGAGTATGATAGGGTTGTAGCAAGCCACAACGGTTACGAAAAAAAGTATGGGCTCATTCATCAACGCAGTTTCACGTTGAAAAAACAAATGCTGCAAATTACAGATGAAATGCAGCAGGCCAGGTATGTAGCTAAAAATCATGAAACAAGAGCGCATTTTCATTTTAATCATACCATCAATCTTACCCAATCCGGTGATTTTACCATCAACGCTGCCTACTTTTTACAGATGACATTTGAGGGTGCAGACAGGGTTGTAATTGACGAATATAAACAGGCAGTAGGCTTTAACCGGCTGGCCACTGCAAAAAGACTAATAGTTTATTTTAGGGAAAAGCTGGTTACAAAAATTAACGAAGATTGAAAATCCTTTACCTTACCTTTTATTTTGAACCTGACCTTAGTGCAGGATCATTCAGAAACACACCGTTGGCAAAAAAGCTTGCAAGTCTTGTTCAGAAAGATGCTGTTGTGCATGTAATTACAACTCAGCCAAACCGCTATCATAGTTTTAAGGAATCCGCTCCCACACATGAGGAGACAGGTAATCTGATCATTGACAGAGTAAAATTACCCGGTCATAAAAACGGATTCATCGATCAGATCATTTCCTTTCAGGCTTATTACAGGGGTGTACGCAAGATTATACGCCGCGAGAAATACGATCTTGTTTTTGCTTCTTCCTCGCGGTTATTTACTGCCTACCTGGGAAAACTTGCTGCGGAGAAAAATGATTGCCCGTTATATCTTGATATGCGCGATCTTCTAAGTGAAAACATGGCGGAGATCATCAAAAATTCAATCGCCAGGTGGTCAATATTAAAAGTACTCCGCTATGTTGAGAATATAACCTTTAAAAGAGCCGTTCACATAAATATGGTTTCCGAGGGATTTCGGGATTCATTCATTAGATACAAACAGGCTACTTTTAGTTTTTATCCAAACGGCATTGATGACGAGTTTCTCAGGATTGTGAGAAACAAGAATCTGCCGGAATGGCCAAAGGTAATAACCTATGCCGGCAATATAGGGGAAGGTCAGGGGCTTGAAAATATTATACCTCAGGTGGCCGAAATGCTTGGTGATAAATTTTTATTCCGCGTAATCGGAGACGGAGGAAAGAGGGAAGAATTGAGAAAAAGATTGGAGGCAATGAAAATCAGCAATGTAGAATTATTGAAGCCAGTAAAACGCGATATGCTGGCAGTACATTACCGGCAGTCACACTATCTTTTTTTGCACCTTAATGATTATAAAGCATTTGAAAAAGTGCTGCCTTCAAAAGTGTTTGAATATGGCGCTACCGATATTCCCGTAATAGCTGGTGTGAACGGCTACGCAAGGAAGTTCATCCAGGGATATATTGAGAATGCTTTTGTATTTGATCCCTGTAACAGCCAGCAACTTTACACTTACCTCACCAAACATCCCTACCGGCTTGAGAACAGGAATGATTTTGTCGATAAATTTCATCGGAAAAATATTACCCGGAAAATTGCTGACTCGATTAGCGTTTATCTAAAATAGCGTGGTTTCCAGAGAAAGCATAATCAGACTCAATATAAAACCCTATCTGAATTCGGCGATCTGCCACCGGAACAGTTCAAGCGTTTTTCTTAAAGAGGAAGCACTGATTTCCAGGCGAAAGTCCCCTCCCATATTATTTTTGAAAGATTTATTGCACCTTAAAAGGGAAAATTCGACCTTTGGTACAATAAAAAGAAGTCTTTTTCAGTTGATCTACTGATCGTTTTCCTGACGGCCTGGGTAATAATATTTCCCCGGAGCAGGTTAATGTATAAAATATTTAAAGACCTGCCTGAACGGAGGTCTGTTTAACAAAAGCCAGAATAGCCTGGCAGCAGTATTAATTCAAATAATATGAAAAAAGTTGCATTAGTAACCGGCGTAACCGGTCAGGATGGTGCTTATTTAACCGACCTTCTACTAAAGAAAGGGTATATCGTACATGGCATAAAAAGGCGTAGCTCGATGTTCAATACGGATCGTATTGACCATCTTTACCAGGACCCCCATGAAAAAGATGTTCATTTTTCTCTCCATTACGGCGACCTGACCGATTCAACCAATCTTATCCGCATCATCCAGGAAGTTCAGCCGGATGAAATCTATAACCTGGCAGCAATGAGCCATGTTGCGGTGAGTTTTGAAACACCTGAGTATACGGCAAACGCAGACGGTATCGGTACCCTGAGGATACTTGAAGCCGTCCGCCTGTTGGGTATGACTAAGAAAACAAAGGTATATCAGGCGTCTACGTCAGAATTGTACGGCCTGGTTCAGGAAGTTCCGCAGTCTGAAAGAACGCCGTTTTACCCACGGTCGCCTTACGCCGTGGCTAAAATGTACGCCTACTGGATCACCGTAAATTACAGGGAAGCCTATGGAATGTTCGCAGTAAATGGTATATTGTTCAATCATGAATCGCCCTTGCGTGGGGAAACATTTGTAACGCGTAAAATAACCAGGGGTGTTGCAAAAATAGCTTTGGGTATGCAGGACAAAATATTTTTAGGTAATTTAGATGCCAGGCGCGATTGGGGGCATGCAAAGGATTATGTTGAGGCCATGTGGCTGATCCTCCAGCAGGAGAAACCTGAAGATTTTGTTATTGCAACCGGTGTTACTACCCCGGTACGCGAATTTGTACGGATGGCATTTATGGAGGTTGGCATAGAACTGGAATTCCGCGGAAAAAATGAAAAAGAGGAGGCAATAGTTGTTTCCTGCTCGCACCCTGACTATCAGGTTGAAACCGGCAGAGTGGTTGTTGCAGTTGATCCAAGGTATTACCGCCCTACGGAGGTTGAATTGCTGATTGGAGATCCGACAAAATCTAATACAAAGCTGGGATGGAAGCCAAAATATGACCTGCCAATGCTTGTAAAGGAAATGGTAGAAAGTGATGTTGAATTATTTATTAAAGAGAAGTTATTGCAGGATTCAGGGTTTGCGATTAAAAACCAGTATGAATAATAAACCCTAACGAAAATATAAAGTCAGAGATAAGCAGCAAGGAGCAGGAAATTGATGTTAATTTAGTTCAGTAATATATATTTTAGTTCAGTAATATATATTGACGATTATTCCCATAGTAAAGTATACCACATAACAGCTTAAGATGCACAAAAACGACAAGATTTATATTGCCGGACACCGGGGAATGGTAGGTTCCGCAATTACAAGAAAGCTTAGGGAACAGGGATTTTCAAATTTCGTAGTATCCAATTCGCACGAACTGGATTTGCGCAACCAACAGGGGGTGGATGAATTCTTCTCCGCGGAAAAGCCTGATTACGTGGTATTGGCCGCTGCAAAGGTCGGTGGTATTGTTTCGAATAATACCTATCGCGCAGAGTTTTTGTATGATAATCTTATGATACAAAACAATGTCATTCATGCATCTTATATCAATGGCGTAAAAAAGTTGTTATTCCTGGGTTCATCATGTATCTACCCCAGGCTTGCACCTCAGCCGTTGAAGGAAGAGTACCTCCTTACCGGTTTACTCGAACCCACCAATGAACCATATGCCATCGCCAAAATTGCGGGTATAAAAATGTGTGACGCTTACCGCGCGCAGTACGGGTGTAACTTTATTTCTGTAATGCCAACCAACCTTTTCGGGCCCAATGATAATTATGACCTTAACAATTCACACGTGCTGCCGGCCATGATCAGGAAATTTCACGAAGCAAAGATTGAAAACAAACCTTTTGTTACGATATGGGGAACAGGCACTCCGTGTCGTGAGTTTTTACACGTTGACGACCTTGCAGATGCCTGTGTTTTCCTGATGCAGAACTATAGTGAACCGGGGTTTGTCAATATCGGTACCGGCGCCGACATATCCATCAATGAGCTTGCAATGTTGATCAAGGAGATTGTCGGTTACGAAGGTGAGATCAGGCGGGATCTTTCCCGTCCGGATGGAACACCCCGTAAGCTGATGGATGTGAGTAAGCTAACGGCATTTGGCTGGAAAGCAAGCATAAGTCTCAAAGAAGGGATAGAGAAAGTTTACCAGGAGTATGAAACGGCATTGGTGTAAGAGCTGTGTTCGCTTAAATGCTGGAAAGCTTTGTCTAATCAGGTCCGTTCCAAATTCGTCAAGCCTTTGTAATCTACTTGCACTTAAATTTTTCTTATCATTCATAACGGCTCTTTATACGTCTCCTCTTCACGTTGAGTAATCAAATTGCTCGCCAAACCGCGTTCCGTTTGAATGCTTCGAGCTATTGCCTGAACTTGCCGGAAGATATGGATTCAAAAGCACGAACCGCTGGAACGGACTTTATTTTGACGTTGTGCTACCGACGGGGTGTTCCGATGGAACACAAATACCGGTGACCTTCGGTTAGCATCGACAAAATAGGCTGACCCTGATTTTGAAATGGCAAGTGAAGGGATACGACACTCTCTTGTCATCTTTCATGAGCCCCTTTTGGTGTTTTATTATGTAGCGACCTTTCGGGCGAAATGAAAGATCACTGAAACTTTTGCAGGCTGTGATTGGTGATCAACCTGACTACCGTTATCTTACCAGATGTTTGAATCCCCGATTCACCAATGAATACTATATAAACTCTAACCGGTAAATAGATTGGTGCAATGAAATTGTTGTAACCCTGCGTTTGTAGAGACGCCATGCATGGCGTCTCTACGGCTACCTGTGTTGCTTAATATTGTTCAAATCCTCTCCTTAAAGAAGAGACTAACTTTATCACGTTATTTTATATGAATGGTACCACACGGTTGCAAAGTGTTTTGGTAAAGCTAAATGGGTGTTATCTGTTTTTAAATGTAGTTAGAATATGCAGTTTTAATGAGGTAATAAGGTAGATAATGCTATACTGGGGTTTTCTACTAAGGTTTAAGATTGATGGCACAATTCGGCTCTTTAGAATAAGGGCATTAAATGTAATGTGCAACTTTAATTGAACCTGTTCCAGGGTAGGTCTCGTAATTTTTTTTGTCTTTCAATTTAACCTTAGTAGAAAACCTTTCATTCCTCCCTCCCACCTTATTACCACACGGTTGCAAAGTGTTTTGGTAAAGCTAAATGGGTGTTATCTGTTTTTAAATGTATTTAGAATATGCAGTTTTAATGAGGTAATAAGGTAGATAATACTATACTGGGGTTTTCTACTAAGGTTTAAGATTGATGGCACAATTCGGCTCTTTAGAATAAGGGCATTAAATGTAATGTGCAACTTTAATGGAACCTGTTCCAGGGTAGGTTTCGTAATTTTTTTTAGTAGAAAACCTTTCATTCCTCCCTCCCACCTTATTACCTTATTTCATGAATGCTTACCAAAAGTTTACAGTGTCTTTGGGTAAATTGCAGGTGGTAATCTAAGTGAATTTATAAATACTTGTACTCTATTTCATTGTATTTAGAATTTCCATGTAAATAAGGTAATTAGGTTGAGTATGCCTGACTACCAATGGCCAGGTGAGGCGACAATTTGGATGCACCCCCTGGAGGGATGAGAAGTGAAATAAACAGATAGTCTCGCTAACTTAAAGACTAATATACTACATCCATGTTTGAAATTTTCCGGAGAAAGAAGAACGTAATGCCAGACCTCAGTGGCATCGGAACGGATATGCACTCGCATCTACTGCCCGGCATTGACGACGGAGCTCCCGATACGGAGACTTCCCTGCAGCTTATCGACGGGATGATCGGACTTGGCTATAAACAACTGATCACAACGCCTCACATTTTTTGGGATATTTATAAGAATACCTTTGAAACGATCCGCGAAGCCAACCTCATTTTACAGGGTGAGTTAAAGTCTGCGGAAATAGCCGTTAAGGTTATACCTGCGGCCGAATATTTTCTTGATGACCATATCGAAGAATTACTCACCGGCAGCAGGCCACTGTTAACCCTGAAGGACAACCTGATACTTGTAGAAACGTCGTTTGTAAACGCACCGTTTGATCTGAAAGAAATGATTTTTAACCTGCAGATAAGTGGCTACCGGCCCGTACTTGCCCACCCGGAGCGTTACCTTTATTTTATGCAGAACAGGGGATTGTACGACATGCTGAAAGATGCAGGATGCCTCTTCCAGCTTAACCTGCTGTCGCTTACCCGTTATTACGGAAAAGCTACTACGGAACTGGCAAATTACCTGGTGAGTAAAAATTACATCGATTTTTTAGGCACAGATCTTCACCATCACCGTCACCTCGAAGCACTTCAACATGCAGGATCAATTATGGGTACGGTTGAAAAGTTGCTTGATTCAGGAAAGATCCTTAATGCTACCTTAAACGCACCGTCATAAACGGGTTAATTGTGAAGCCTAAGGTGATTATTATCCTGAACAGGCTTATTGTTGGAGGCCCTGCCAGAAATACGCTGGAAGTGATCAACGCTTTAAAGGATGATTTTTCATTTGTGCTGATCACCGGTATGAAGGAAGCGGATGAATTGGAAATAAGCGCTCCTGCAGATACGTTAAAAGATATTCGTCACATTCACGTGCGTTCATTACGGCGTAGGATAAACGTCTTTGATGACCTTCGCGCATTTTTCACCCTAAAAGGAATTATTAACCGGGAAAGGCCGGACGTCGTTCATACGATAGGGGCAAAACCGGGCATCCTCGGAAGGCTCGCTGCGAAATTATGTAAAGTGCCGGTGATCATTCATGCCTATCACGGCCACGTTTTCCATTCTTATTTTAATTCTTTTTTTTCCCGGCTGGCTATATTACTTGAACGGTGGGCCGCAACATGGACGACCAGGATTATAACCGTTAGTAAGAAAAATTTGCTTGAATTGTCGGCAGTATACAAGATAGCCTCTGCCGGCAAATTTGTTCATGTTCCCGTTGGCATTCACATAGAGAGATTTCAAGACGATACCGGTATCAAGCGAAAGGCTTTCCGGCTAAAGTATTTTCTTGATGACGACGAGGTGGCTGTTGGCATTGTTGGCAGGATAGTACCCATTAAAAACCATTTATTCTTTCTGCAGGTTGCACAAAGGATTAGCAAATTAAATGTAAAAACCCGGTTTTTCGTGATTGGCGATGGCGAGAAGTTAAGAGGAGAGCTGGAAAGTTTTTTAGATCAGCATAATATCGACTACACGTACTTCCCCAGGCACGCAAAAAGATCATTCCTTACGTTTACCTCCTGGATCACGGCAATGGATGTTTGCATGGCGGGTTTAGATATCGTCGCCCTCACTTCTTTAAACGAAGGAACGCCGGTATCCGTAATCGAAGCCCAGGCGGCGGGGAAACCTGTGGTCAGCACTAATGTGGGCGCAATTGATGAAGTGATGGTGAAAAATGTATCAGGCTTTTTATGTGATGTAAATACCGTTGGGGAATTTACCAGACTGCTCGGTTCACTTATAAGTACTCACACATTAAAATCTTCTATGGGCGAGAAAGGCAAAGTACACGTAGCTTTAAATTATTCTATAGATAAACAAATAGAATCAACACGTCGAATATATTTGGCTTTTTTTCAGAAAAGGTAATTACTCTTTACAGACAGGACTATTTCTGAAAAGATATTAAAAGGAATAACCCGTGCCTGGGCATAAATCTGCGAAATAACCATCTGGGCCAAAATTTCCTTGCTATATTAAGTGCAGCGCCTTTATGTCGCTGACCAGCCTGGGATGTTAGTAAATCTCCATGAGTTAGCAATGAATCAATAGAAACAGCATGAAATTGTGAAAACAGTTTCCTGGCTTCGTTATAGGTATATGCCTTTGTGCCCGGGCTTTCCAAATAATGATGATAAATATACCTGAGAGATAAAAAAGGCCTGCCTTTCAAAAGTGCATATCTAATCCATAACATATACCCTATAAGGCTGTTTGTATGGTATATCATCACTTTCCCAAAACCACCCGGTTTCATCACCCTATGTACTTCATTAATCGCTTTGGGTGTATCTGGAGTATGATGTAAAACACCCCATGAAAAGACAGCGTCAAAGGTATCATTCTCAAACGGCAGATTTTCAGCATCAGCTACCTGCAATGTAGATGTCAGGCCCAATAAATTAAACCGCCTTCTTGTGTGTTCAATAGCTCTTGGCGTAAGATCTATTCCGTTTAGTATGGCGCCTGCTTCTGCTAATTTCTGATGCTCAGATCCCAATCCAACGCCTATCTCAAGAGTCTTTTTTTTGTTAAACCTGTGAAATTCCGCAAATTTCATAATTTCCGGCTCCAGTTCATACTTCTGCTTAGACTGGAGTAAATAATCCTCTTTGCTGAATCCGTCCATAAACATTTTTTCACCACAGGACGCCTCATTCCAGAAGGATTTTACATCGTTCTTTAAATTTGTTTCATTGAGCATAAAATCGCATTAATAAATTCCTGGTTAGCAAATAGCCTGATTACCTGTACAGTATTTGGTTAACGCTTTTTATTACCGCTGTAAATATTAACACACCAGCATCAGGACTACTGTAACAAACCAACAAATAATCTAACCAAAGCAAATTTACAACCTGTTTCTTCGATTGTCACTCTTTACTTTTTACTTCAGAATTTACAACGCGGATTGGCAACATCGCGTCGCTTGCATTTATTCCACTTTTAGGTGTCCAAAATTCCCATTGTTTAAGTTCCGGCTCTATAGAGAGCATCCTCACAGAAACTTTACAGGATAGGATTCAGATATCAATACTACGAATTTTCGCCATTGAAAATAACCTTTAGGGAATGTTCGCCGCCTGGGCGGAGGGGCAGCATTCTGAGAACAGGCTGGAATACTCTCTGCGATAGGTGTTCAGGGTAACACAAAGTACACGATGAGGCACGAAGAACACTAAGATTTATTATATTCCGTCAATCAAAAAGAATATTATGAATGAAGAAGAAATTATAAGAGTTATCCTTGACGAAGGCTTTTATATTCATAAAACAATCGGACCCGGTATGCTGGAAAATGTTTATGAAACATGCCTTGCCTATAGGTTACGCCAAAGAGGTTTATTTGTAGAAATGGAAAAGCCTGTTCCGGTTATTTTTGAAGAGATAAAAATGGATTGTGGCTACAGGGCTGATTTAGTTGTGGAGCATCGGGTGATAGTTGATACAAAGACTATTGAAGCAATAGGTGACATACAGGTTGCGCAAATATTGACTTACCTTCGCTTTTTGAAGATAAGACATGGCTTGATATTAAATTTTAATACAGTATTGCTAAAGAATGGGATTAAAAGAGTGCTTAATGGATTTGAAGATTCCGCATCTCAAGCAAAGTAATACGTCGTGAACTTTGTGCACCGTAGTGTTCTTTGTGTTCCTTCAGACTTAGAAGAAATTGTCGATTTGTTGTAACTTTTTTTCGCCTAAGCGCCTACGAATTTTCCTTTGGAAAATAAACCTCTTTAGGGGTGAACTTCCTGATCGTACCCTTGCTTAGGGAACACGAAGAACACAAAGGAGGCACGAAGAACACAAAGTATAACAAAACAAAAGGGCTGTCCGCTTATGCAGGCGGCCCTTTTATTTTTATTTAAATTACCGTTACTGGTAACCCGGGTTTTGTTGAAT
>JBGSYC010000255.1:0-3284 GCA_041751095.1 Flavihumibacter sp. | reverse complement strand
GCGTCAACTTTGTCGTGGCAGATGATCTCTCTTACTTCAGGATGGAATATTTCGGCGCCTCCGCCAGGCAGGGAATCCAGACCGGCGTCATGCAATATTTTCATGCCTTCTTCTACCGGTACTTTAGCTTTCCTGAACATGTAATCAAGCTCTACCGGTGTGAAGCCTTTGATGTGAAGACCCGGTCGTAGCGCCTTTATTTTCGTTAACAGCTCAGCAAAATATCCAAGGTTTAGTTTGGGATGAACACCGCCGACAATATGTACTTCAGTAACAGGCTTGCCATCGTACGACCTTACAATATCGAGCATCTGCTCAATGCTGAGTTCCCAGCCTTCTTCGCGGTGTGCATATAACCGTGAGTAAGAGCAGAACTTGCAAGAAAACACGCAGACATTTGTCGGTTCGATGTGAAAGTTCCGGTTAAAGTATGTTTTATGACCATGGAGCTTCTCCCGTACGAAATTGGCCAATGCCCCGGAATAGGAGAGTGTCCCTCTTTCAAAAAGAAGCAGGCCATCCTGGAGCGTCAGGCGTTCCCGGTTAAGAATTTTTTCTCCAATAATTTGCAATCCCTTCACCGGTTGTTGCCTGATCAGCGTTTCAATAGATTGTTCATTCATTGCTTTATCTTAATCATTGGTTCACTTCTCTAAACAAGATGTGTAGCCTTAAAGTTCATCTTTCGGGCAATTGATAAATCACAAGCAAAGTTATGCTTATGCAACCGGAAGCGGGGGGTAAGATCCGCACGTGCCTTTCTATCGAGCGTATCCGGGAAGTTGAACCGGCTGACCAGGAACCCTGCTCACACAGACAAAGCCCCTGCTATGCAGGCACACATCAAACATGCGATCGTTCCGCCAACCAGAGCCTTTACGCCTAATTCCGTCAGGTTTTTTCGCTGGTTCGGTGCCAGTTGGCTGATTCCACCGATCTGGATACCGATAGAAGCGAAGTTCGCAAATCCACTGAGGGCATAGGTAGCAATAAGCAATGACTTTGCTTCATACAGCACGTTATTTGCCTTCATGGTCCCAAGGGATATATAGGCTACAAATTCATTGAGTATTGTTTTTTCACCTAATAGCTGACCGATAGAAATGATGTCGCGCTGGTTAACGCCTATCATCCAGGCAACCGGGGAAAAAAGGTACCCCAGGATCATCTGCAGGGAGAGGCCCTTGTACCTCCCGTCGGTAGCGCCGGCAATCCTGGCGTCCAGGTGTGTTATGTCACCTACCCAACCCATGAGCCCGTTCAAAACCCATACAATCGCCGTATAAACAATAAGCATGGCGCCTACATTAACGGCTAATTTTAAACCGTCTGTTGTGCCCAGCGAAAGGGCATCCAGGAAATTGTCGCCTAATTTTTCTTTAGGGACTTTTATTTCTTTTGACACGAGGTGAGGTTCGGTCTGGGGGAATAGAATTTTTGAACAAACGATTGCTGCGGGGGCACTCATGATTGACTGACTGAGCATGTGCAATGCAAAATAATTTTGCTGGTTAACGTCGTTTCCTCCCAACAAACCAACATAAGCCGCCAGCACACTGCCTGCCGTGTTTGCCATTCCGCCGATCATTATACAAAGGATTTCAGATCTTGTCATCTTATCGAGGTAGGGCCTGATCATCAATGGTGCTTCCGTCTGGCCCAGAAAGATATTGGCGGCTGTGGAAAGACTTTCGGAACCGGAAATCTTAAGCTTGTTGAGCAGGTAGGCAAAAACATAAACAACCTTCTGAAGGATGCCTAAATAAAATAAAATCGCGGAGAGGGCTGCAAAAAAGATAATATTCGGCAGCACCTGTATGGCAAAAATATAAGCCCAGCTTTGTGATGCGTCTGCGAGGCTGCCAAACAAGAATTCAGTGCCCTTATGACTGATATTGATCAGGCTGACAAAAACACCTGAAGCAGACTGCAGGATGATCGTGAAGATTGCAGGAGGACAGACTTTTGTATAAATGCACCCCGTAAGAATTAAAGATGAAACAAGGATATTCCATTTCATGAGCTCTGAATGGCGTTTAGCCATTTTAAAAGCAATCACGATCACCCCAAGAGCACTTATAAATATCGCTAAACCAGACCACTCTTTAAACAAATGTTGGGCACGTATGATACCGTTAATAAACAGTGTTTGCCACATCAATGAAACAATGATGTCTATTGAATCATACGTCACCCGGACGCGATTCTTTATTATCTCAGTGTACTTTCTTGCGATCGTGAAAAGCAAAATTGCGCCGAACATCATCCAAAAAACAGGCTGTCCCAGGAATGTCGTATTCAATACTCCCATGGCAAACATGATCTGCGCAAAAATGCCCGTCAGAACCAACCTCCAGCTTACAGCGCTCCGGTTATTGCTTAAAATGTAACAGACCAATACCAGAAAGACCATTCCTATCGCACCTCTTCCCAGATTTTCCCATTGCAGTTGCATATTGGCCTTTTTGATTTCGAGACAGGCAATATACGAAATATCTTAACCGGGCCTGCGGATCACAGATGTAGTGATCCGGAGTTTGAAAGAAAAGAAACGAGAACATTAATTCAGATCGTGAAGGAGTACATTTAAAATGTCACAACTTTATTTAGAATCAGCAGCGGCTTCCGTGGAAGCCTTATTTTTTTGAAGAAATGATAGCTGAATTAAACCGTACTAGCGTACGCCCTGACGTCAATTAGGCTTTTATATAACTCCATTTTTTTGAGGTTTATGCAGCGGCCAATTTTGCATCTTCATTGCGAAAACGTTCATTGACAAAATTGGTATCGCTGCATGTGGCTTTTGTATTAAAGTTATATAACCGGTGATAAATAAGGCGCAATTTCGAAAACTACTATATAACTGTAGTCGGGTTTATTGGTAACCATCGATTTATTTTATGCGGTTTTTTTCAAAGTGTCAAATACTTATTCATAAAATTCTTTGTCTCCCTTTACACGAACGGCTTACCACACTCTCTTGTCATCTTTCATGAGCCCCCTTTTGATGTTTTGTTATGTAGCGATCTTTCGGGCGACATGAAAGATCACTGAAAATTTTGCAGGCTGTAATTGGTGATCAATCTGACTAAACAACTGCTCGCGAAAATTCCGGGGATTTCAAAGTCCGCCGCAATGAATTGCATTATACTAAGCAAGGGATAAAATAGTGATTTGTATTTTAAAGAAAGAGGGGCAATTTTGCAAAAGCCAAATCACAAATATGCCCACTCTTTCATTCAAAATCAGCGAAGCCGAAATTGAGAAGCTAAGTTATGAACGAT
>JBGSYC010000254.1:0-1978 GCA_041751095.1 Flavihumibacter sp. | reverse complement strand
ATTTGTGCTCAGGCTTATTTCCAATCAGGGTTTTGTTCCAGCTTCAGGTTAGCATTTATTTCGTCCTGAGGAATCGGGAAGAAACGATGCCTGGCCTGCGGTGTTCGTACAGGGTAAACATTATTGGTAGCGACTGGAATTACCGTTAAGAATTTTCCTGTCCTGGTCAGATCATACCAACGGTCTCCTTCAGCAAAAAACTCCCATGAACGCTCCTGCAGAACGGCGTTGATAAAATTATCTTTGCTCAGCCCTGCCGGCAGACTGGTAAGACCGGCTCTTGCTCTTATCGTATTCAAAAAACCATATGCTGCTAATGTGGGACCATTTTGTCTTGCTTCCGCTTCTGCCGCTATCAGGTACATATCCGCAAAACGAAGAATGGGAATATTAACGGATGTTGACGATCCTACGGAATTGGGATCCTGGTATTTTTTTATCAAAACTGCTCTTGTCGTGATCGGAGTAATGCTCCTTTGCGGAACTATTCTGCCCGCTCTGTCCACATACATAGTATCTAAAAGAGCCCGCCTTTTATCGGTGGGACTGAACGAGTCAAAAAATGACTGGTAGGCAAACATAGATCCGAATGTGGTTTTGCCGTATTCCGGTGCGCCACTTCCTACGGGCCCGGTCAGGCCCATCAATTGGTGTTGCCGGCCCGGGCTGTAACTTTCCGCTTCAAAAGCCCATATATTTTCAATACGGGCAATGTCTTCTTTATCATAGCGGAAAACGTCACGTACGTCAGGCATCAGTGAATATCTGCCGGAGTTAATGACCTCCTGAGCTTTTTGCACAGCTTTGGTCCAGTCTTCGTTGTAAAGGGCAACTTTGGCATATAAGGCATTTACCGCTTCCTTTGACGGGCGCCCCTTATCTACGGCGGGGTATGATGGCAATCCTGCCGATACTGCCTGTTCCAGGTCACTGTAAATCTGTTTGTAAACTTCTGATCTGGGGCTCTTCCCGATAACTGCTTCTTCCTCGGTTATACTTGCTCTTATTTTCACAGGTACGTCGCCGAAATTTTTAGTGGCGATCCAGTGATAAAATGCCCTCAGGAAATAAGCTTCACCTATAATTTGCTTTTTGCGGGTAGCGTCCATTGTTGCATTTGGCACTCTTTCAATGATCCAATTGGCTTTTTCAATACCATCATAGCATGACGACCAGATCTGCTGAGGTGATTCGTTTACTCGTCCGGAACTTTTTTGTGTTGTATAGTTGGGATCGTAATTAAATAACGTCAGTGTATTTCTGCCTACTACAGCTCTTGGATATGTTTGATCCGCGCTGAAGTCAGAAACAACGGTCAATGCGGGGCCTCCGCACATATCGGCCAAAGGGTCGTACGCTGCTATAAGTCCTTTTTCTGCATCAAGGGCAGTTTTGTAAAAGGCTTCGGTGTATATGGAGGAATAAATTGTTTCATCTAATTTTTTACAGGAAAGAAAGAGGAAAGATGCTGAAAGGAATATCTGAAGAAGTTGTACAGGTTTCATTTTTCGTTTTTTTATTGATAAGAAGGCAACCTTAGAAAGTGATCTGAATGCCTCCCAGAACAGAACGTGCCTGGGGATAAACCAGGTTATCGACACCAATTTGCGTATTTGAACCGGCAAATGTATTTACCTCGGGGTCAAATCCGCTATAATCAGCGATGGTGAAAAGATTGTTTCCACTGATATATATCCGTGCATTATGTATTCCCTTTATGGGTGCAAGCCTGTAGCCAAGTGTAATATTCTTACAACGGACATAAGAGCCATCTTCTATAAAATGATTGCTAAGGGGTAATCGTCCGCCCTGTGCAGCACTTGCATATTCATTGCCGGGGTTTGCTGCAGTCCAGCGGTTAACCAGGCCACGGAGCTGATTTCGCAACCCGAGTGGATTCTCAAATGCAAGGCGGCTAAGGTTATAAATGTCATTACCCTGAGAGCCCGAAAAGAATGCGCTAAAGTCAATACGCCGG
>JBGSYC010000253.1:0-5546 GCA_041751095.1 Flavihumibacter sp. | reverse complement strand
CAGGATGCAACTGGTGTAAAGAGCGGTTGTATTTATACTTAACGAACCGCCGTATACGAGAACCGTACGTACGGTGGTGTGAGAGGCGCTCCCTGTCACTTACAAGTGGCAGGGCCGTCTACTCGATTGTACGCCGCCTTTTCTGTCACCAGTTTGGGTTTTCTTGAATAATCTCCAAAAGTTCCTCTTTGTAATAATCGCCCTTCTTTTCGTCGAAGTTATTGTAATACTCAGTTAATTCCTGGTTGGTAAATATCGGGCTTGCTAACGTTGAGTAATCGTGATGTTGCCTCACAAGTGACCACATAATACCTTTATAGCCACCATCTATTTTAAATAATACTTCTTCATGCCCTTTGTCACACGCCCAAAACTCATAGTGTCTTACAAACCTTGACTCACTATGAACAAAAAACCATTTTCTTGCTTGTCCATCTTCATTCCAGGATGTTGAATGATCTCGAAATGTCCATAAGAAACCATTTTTAAAGTCTTTGTCCATTACTAAACCTTCGTCAAATTTTGGAATGCCCCAACTTTCTCTATGGTGCTCGAAATACTGTTCTGTGTCCACGTTATTACATTGAAGTCTTATGAACTCTGCTCTTGTTTGAGCAGCATTGACTTTTTGTTCAGAAAGCCGGTCAGCAAAAGAAAAGTACAAATGTACTTGCTCACTTAAATCATTGGTTCGTCCGTCAATGTCCGCCAAGTCCTTCAGAGATGATTCGTTGTAGTGTGGAAAAGCGAACGTCTTTTAAATCTTTCTCAAGTTTTGAGATGTAAGATTTATTTGTTCCTGAAAGTTCTGCAACCTGTTCCTGTGTCAATCCTTTTTCTTGTCTTGCCTGCTGTATAAGTACACCAAGTTTGAATGCCTCATAACCTGCATCGAAATTGTTACGCTTTTTTGTCCCTTTACTGCCAATTTCCTGATCAACAAATGCTTTAAGACTTGTTAGATTTTTTTTCTTCATAGTACTCATTTTTTATTCTTTCTGCTCTTTCAATTTCATTTGATGGTGTCTTTTGAGTTTTCTTTTGAAACCCATTTCCTGGGGCGTCGTGTTCCGTCACCCGATGACCGCTGCGGACTTATATTCAAATGTTTATTGTAGCGTCTGTTGCCTGGCTTTATTCTTCCGCCTGAACAACTGCTTAAGTCTAACAGGCAGCTGATCGAAATATTTCCGTCCGCCCCACTTGCCCAAAGCCCGCTGTTGCACTAAACCTTCGGTAGCTTTAGGGAAGACCCGTAATAATTTGGAGAGTTTGGAAATTTGCATAAACCAAATTTTAAACATATACAAACTTCCAAACGTCTCCAGGAGACCTCTGCTACATTTGTAGCACAAGCCTGCGCAAAAGTAAATGGATTCGGCAAATTGTACAAACGACTGGAACGCAAAATGTCCGTACTCGGCCGCAGTCCCAGTACCTTAAAGAATTATAGTCTTCATCTGGCTCAGATGGCGCTCCATTTTAATTGTCCTCCCATTGAATTGGATCAGGAACAAATCGAAGACTATCTGCACTTTGTCAAAAAGGAACATGCTCCTTCCGAAACCTATTTTAAGCATACCGTCTATGGCCTTCGCTTCGCTCTTCGCATGGAAGGACTAGATTACCGGATTGCTGAGCTGCCTTCCATAGAACGGCCAAAGAAACTACCGGTAGTGCTTAGCCGTCAGGAGATGAAACAACTATTGAAAGCGGCGGATCTGTTAAAGCACCGGCTACTCATCGGCTTGCTGTATGGATGCGGGCTACGGTGCGGTGAAGTACGCAGTATCTATCTCAAAGATATTGACCTGGATCGAAGCCAGTTACTGGTTCGTAAAGGCAAGGGTAATAAAGACCGCTATGTACCACTGGGAAAACTTTTATGCAAAGGCATTAGACAGTACATTGATGTAGAAAATCCGAAAACATTCCTATTCAACGGCAATGAGTATGGCAGCCGCTACTCTCAGCGTGGCGTGCAATGGGCAGTAAAGAGTCTGTGCAAGAAGGCAGCGATCAAAAAAGATGTAAATGTGCATGCCCTTCGCCATACCTATGCCACCCATCTTCTGGAAGACGGGATGGATCTTGTGAGCATCAAAGAACTGTTGGGGCATGCATGCATTGAAACCACTATGGTCTATCTGCATGTAGCCCAACCCGGCCGAAAAGCAAGATTCAGCCCGCTTGACACGCTGTATAACCAGCAGCCGTGAAGCCCCGCTTTGAAGTAGCCGATGTGCTTAATGCGCACTGGGATAGTATTGCCCAATCGGGAAGTTATAATAGCTGGCAGCTTAGAACCCTTCATGCCATCAGGCGTTGCAGAACGGCTGCTATGGGCGGTCATATTGATAAGTGCGATAGCTGCCATCACGTTCGCATCAGCTATAATAGCTGCCGCAATCGCCATTGTCCTAAGTACCAGATTGTGCAAAAGGAGAAATGGATTATGGCACGGGAAGAGGAACTGCTTCCTGTGCCATACTTCCATGTTGTGTTTACGCTGCCAGATACACTTAACCGCCTCTGCCTGCATGAGCCGAAGAAGATGTACGACCTTCTCTTTGCCACGGCATGGAGTGTGATGGAAAGCTTTGGCCATAACCCAAAATACCTGGGCGCTCAGATTGGTATGATTTCCATTCTGCATACCTGGGGACAAAACCTCTCGCTTCATCCGCACCTGCATTGCATAGTTCCCGGCGGAGGATTAACAAAGCAAAACAAATGGAAGTCCGCCCTCAACAAAGGCAGGTTTCCTTTTCCTGTTAAAGCGATGAGCCCCGTGTTCAGAGCAAGGTTTGTAGCAGGGATAAGAAACCTGTTTCCTGAAGAACCCCGAATCACTTTTGATGCACTGTTTAAACATCCATGGGTAGTTTTTGCCAAGCGACCCTTTGCAGGGCCCAGGCAGGTGATAGAATACTTAGGAAGATATACCCATAAGATTGCTATCAGCAACCACCGTATTCAAAACATAGAAAAGGATGCTGTTACCTTTGGATATAAAGATTACCGCGACACGGCAAAGAAAAAGCAGATGAGGTTACACCCTAATGAGTTCGTCAGGAGGTTTGCCTTGCATATCCTGCCCAAAAGGTTTGTAAGGATCCGTCATTACGGTGTGCTCAGCTGCAAGCGAAAGGGAACAGATATTACCGTTATCCATCGGCAGTTTAACAGTGTATATGTTCCCGCTGTAAAAAAAATTGGCAAAAAGTCAGTAGTGAACGATTAGGCTATAATCCCAAAATCTGTCCCTCTTGCAAAAATGAAACAATGCGAACGGTGATGGAGTTTGACCATAGAGGACCGCATAAGGAATACGAGAAATTAATCAACATACAGAAAGCGAAAATGATAGCAGGACAAATAGCCTGAAAAAGCGGGCTGGTAATGTATTGCCCGAAAGAAAAATAATACCCCATAGGAGAAATATTGCTACCCAATCAGCGTATCCTTAAGAACAAATACGTGTAGTAACAGCTACCAACACACGCTTAATTCTGGATTTACTTCATCATCAGAGGATCGATCATCCATTACATTACTCATCCTTTCTCCATAATTCAGCCTTAGCTACCGAAGGTTCCGTGCAACATAAGGTTCATTGTTCGTCCTCCGGACGCAATGAACCTTATCTGTTGTTTGCAGTTTATCTCTTCTCGGTCATTAACTCTGTCAAACCAAAAGGCGAGATAACGTTTATATTTCCGTTTGCCCCTGTCAACACATTTACTCTTGTGAACTTTCCTTTGTAATACCAAAAGTATTGGTCAGAAATGGGTTGCGGATGTTCCCTATAAGACTTTTCTATTAAAGGCTTTGTCCGTTGAATGAATTTTACAAAGTCAAGAGGCTTGTCTTTGCTTATTTTACAAATATCAACAAGTCCTTTGTTTGGTAAAGCAACAACAGAACCCCATTGACCAACAAGCTCTGGCGAATTATTGATTAAGTCCAAAGCATAACTTGCTGCGTAATCTTCATTGCCTAAAAAAACCATTTCGACGTTGGATCCGTCTATGTCAAATTTTTGGGTTACTTTTTCTACTTGCTGTCCGTTGATATTCTCTTGAGCAATCTTAAATACTTCCGAACTATCTTTTTTCCATAGGTCAAAGATTTGTTTTTGAACTGGCGTAAATGCACCTGGCAAGTCAAGCATTAACAAAGAGTAAGTGCCTTCAAGGTCTGTCTTAGCAACTAATGATGCAGTTCCGCCTCTTTGGTTTACTGTTCCCTTTGGATAAATGCGAATACTCAAATACTTTTTTATAGTCTCATAATTTGCGGGGTCAATCTTTTTTTGTTCGTCAATTGATGAAAACATATTATTAAAGTGCTCCTGAATTACTTTGTCCAATTGAGACTTGTCTTTTACTGCCACGCACTTGCCGATTAGATTGTGCAAGTTCAATGCTTGCATATCTTGTCCCTTTTTAAGTTGAATTGTCCCGTCGTTTACAAAATCAATAGTATAACGTTTAGCAACTATAGGAACGGAAATATCTACTACCTTTTTATAATCTTCCTTGCTAATGTCACTTTCGTAGCCTTCAGGAATATTGTAATTTATTTTCTGTCCCAATGAGGTCAGTTGAATACTTGTCAAGAAAATAAGTAAAGCTATGATGCGCATGGTGTTTAAATTAAATTGCAAACAACGTTGACGTATTTGTGCAGGTGTGATATTTGAAACCATTCAGCCCGAACAAATGACGTTAGCCGAAGCTTTAAACTTCCTGCCACACTTGCACAAATACGATTGTTAGCAGCATACCGTTTTCGTCGATTGGTTATACGCTTTGTCCGAAAGTAAGCAAATTAGCATCTGGGTCAAGCAGAGCAAATTCTTTTTGTCCCCAAGGTTTTGTCTGTAGGGGAGCGTTTGGGTGTATGTTTACGTTGTTGTCCAAAAGCGATTGGTACAAACTATCAATGTCATTCGTTCTAATATATACTTGTCCGTAATTTTCTTTTGGGTTAAGTTCTTTAAACTCAAAAAAATGAATTTCCACATTGTCTTTTTTTATCAATAAATAATCCCCATAGTCCGAAATTTCGGTAAACTCTAATTCGTCTATGTAAAATTTTTTTGTTGCGGCTTTGTCCCGCATTGGTAATTTTGGATTTATGTCTGTTAGCATATATTTTGAGTTTTGTCGTAAAGTAGATTTATTGCCCAAATCATTAGTTGCAGTCATGTGAAATGTTCTTTCCATTCAAAGTCCAATAAGATAACTTCTTATCTTATCCGATATCCAAATAAAATAAAAGCACCAAAGGTGAAATTTCGTTTCTTCTGTCAAATTGAAAGCAGTCAAAAAAAAATAGTCTTTCAGTGTCTAAATGTTACTCTCGTTAATGATTAGAGGGTCGCTTCATACGGTTGCACACAACAGATAGAAAAGTATCCGAAAGGCCCCCTGATAAAGCCCCGCATCACATGTATGATACGGGGCCTTGCGGTATACTTTTGAGTTGGCCGACGTTGCCGTAAATATTGCTATTAGGCGGAAAGTATCGACCTTTCTGAT
>JBGSYC010000252.1:0-6453 GCA_041751095.1 Flavihumibacter sp. | reverse complement strand
TCATCATCATCCGTATGAAACAAATAATGCGTAGTTCAAAATCGCTCTGGAAATTAGAGGTGCTCTTCATGTACTACTTTCCATTTATTCCGGTGCCGTGTTCTGCCCGGCAACAAAATATAAATGCTATATTGTAAGTACTACATTGGCAGCTTCGAATAAGCATGAAGGCAGAAGTGAACTTCTGATTATATCCCGGCACTTTATACCTGCTCGATTCGCAGGTCAAACTTCATACTATTAATATCGCACGTCTTCCACTACACTTTGGCTGTTTTTACTTTGGCGGGTAGCTTCTGCTTTACCATATTCCAAACTGTTTCTCTCACCGGTGCATTCAGAAAGGCTTGCCTGAATTCGGCCGAACTTGAAAACTGCAGTTGCTTTATTAACCTCGACTCAAAGGTTACCCTGAAAGAAGTTGTGTCAAACGGCCATGGATCAATGGTTATCTTTTCACTGTCCATCTGATATAAATGGTATTTGATGTTGTCAGGCCCGTAGCTCACTTCTACCGATCTTTGCTCAGGCTGCATCTCACGCTGGCACAAAAGCAGTGAGCACGCATCACACCATTCCAGCAGTGAGTATATCTTTTCAGATTCCTCCTTACCAAGCATTAACTCCTTTCTCCACTGGCTTTGCAAATTTCGTTGCTCCGTCAGAAAAGCCTGTGCTTCCGGAGTATGCCTTTCGTCTTTAGCATACAAAAAAACCATGTGCATAGAAATGAGCAAAGCAATATACCGGCTCTTGGTAATGGTGAGCATGGCAAGTTTCTGGCAATGAGCAAGCTCAAAGCTTTTCATGGTAAAATTCAGAGGCCCCCCGTTCTGAGTCAGCAGGTTTTCGCCGTCCAGTTCTACTTCAGCGTCATCATGCTCTGCAATAGCAAGAAGTGTTTCCAGCCACCTTTCAGGGCGGTGTGCGGCCTTCCAGTTCATTCCAATCTGGGCAGCCAAAATTCCATGAGCCCTTTGGGTAATAATATCCCATCCTTCCTCGCTGTAGTTTACAACCATCGTTATGTTTTTATGTGGACAATAAATGTAAAACAAAGCATTGCTGCCGGTTTCAATGCGATGCGAAAAGAGTGCCACCGCATCGTGCCGGGCAGGTGAGTTTCCGTGTTTGGCAGTGTGAACATTCAAAGACGTACCCGCCCTCGTTTTGGCACCCCAGGCTGAATGCGGACGAATGAAATGTCGGGTCAGAACAGCATGTCCTCATAACCTCGCGGGCTAATTTTACCAGTCCTGACAGGCAAATTGTTTAGCACCCTCTGAAACTAAAAAACGGAGCCCGTATGAACTCCGTTTGCATTTTTTTGAGATATCCGGTTTAGGACTGCTGCCTGTATACGAATGCATAAAGTATGAAGTCCGTTACCCCGTTGTGTTTCATCATTTTAAACCGCGTCGGGTAATGGCCTGTCTTTTGAAATTTTGCAGGCTGCGGGATGGGCCTGTCAAAAGCGGGATGGCTTTTGACAAAATCCAGGGTGATCATAGGTTCGTAGTAAGTCACTTTGCCATTATACGAGCCATAGATAAATGTTTCTGTGAACTTCTGCCCCCTAAATTCACCCGAAGTAGGATCCCCCCAATGTTTACCCATCGCAGGAACACCACCGGGAAAAGGAATATATGATGGTGGAAAGTATGCGGGGGCGGGAAGATTATCGAATCTTTGAATATCGGTTTCATAAGGTGGTATTTTCATCCTGTCTTCGTTTGATGTCATGTAATAATGCAGGTCGAAATGAGGCAGGTCATAAACACCGGGAGGCTCGTGGCCGGCGGCATTCCAATCTAAAAGAACGTGCTTAAATATTGTTTCCTCAGCCCTGGGGTGAAACTTAAGCACAAAACTGGTTTCATGCATATGGCCTCCGGTACCCGGATGTGCGCTTTGCATTGGAACGCTGTTTAAGGCGGCATCATCGATTGAAACCGCTATCCGTTCGGGAGTGCCGTCTTTTTTCGTTTCCACCCACGTCCATGCTTTTCCCGAATACATCTTCACCTGCGGCCCTTTATACATGCCGTTTTTTGCCTCGTCTTTATCTTTCTGACACGAGGTTGTCAGGGCTGCCAGCGCAGCCAGTCCTAATAGCAAATTTTTCATATCGGTTGTTTTAAGATGATTGATGATCAAATGTGCACCGATATAAGTCCTAATCAAATGCCAATCAGGATGAAATGAACGATATCCCGGATCAGTTGATAAAAAAGGTGTTTCAACCGCATCCAATCGTAATTAAACGCGAATGATTATATTTGGGATTCAAAAAAAATGAGATATAAAACCTAATAGCAAAACCATCTTTCGGGTGTTACATGTAAACGGGCAGCGGCTGCTGAAGTTTATTTTTTTCTGTTTTTACAATCTGTTTTTTACGTGCGGAATGTTAGCGCAGCAGGCCAAGCAGTATTCCTTTACGCGTTATCATACCGGGGCCGGATTAGCATCCAATTATGTAAACAATCTTACGCAGGATCATAAGAGATTTATCTGGCTTGCAACGGTTAATGGTTTACAACGGTATGATGGTCATAAATTCGTTACATTCAGGAATGAGGCAGGCAACCCGTTATCGCTTCCTTCGGACAATGTTGCCTGGGTTTTCGCTGACAGTCAAAAAAAATTGTGGATAGCAACAGCTGATAATAAGGTAGGTATTTTCAACACCGAATACTTTCGCTATACAAATGTTCCCATCCGGGCAAATATCAACTCTACTGTCTATGCGCCTAAATCGCTGTTTCAAACAAAGGCAGGTAAGCTTGTTCTTTTTATGGGTGTTTATGGTATTTACACCCTTGGGCCGGGGTCTGATGAGTTTGTACCGGATACAAGCATAGATATCCCAAAGGGGTGGAAATTAAATGATTTGGTGGAGGATCCTGTGAGCGGAAGGTATTGGATGGCTGCTGACTCGGGCCTGGCGGTTTTTGATCCCGCAACACGCCACCTGAGTTACCGGAAGCACAACATTGATAAAAATCCGTTCATTACGGCTTTTGAGAATGAAAAGACGGCCTATGAAATTTACGTGGAAGGCAATCGTATATTCTTTATCACCTGGGCTCCGCGCGCCCGTTTCCCTTTGCTTCACTATTATGATCATAAAACCAGATATCTCCGGGTCTTTAATCTTTGCGAGTCGCTGAACCTTGGCTATCATGAATTGCTTGGCCAGCTTCGCCAGCGGAATGGAAGGCTTTGGTTTTACGGACTGCCGTTTATTACAGAGTTCACCGGAGGTAAGAACCCGTTTAATCCGGTAAGAAATCAGTATAATAATGAGCAGAGTATTAAATACGACCGGGTGAACAATATGTTTGAAGACCAGGAGCAAAATATCTGGATATCGACTGATAACGGTGTTTTCCTGTTCAACCCGGACGCTCAGCCGTTTAATTCCTATTACCTCGTGAGGCCGGGAGACAAAGAACTGACTGAAGGACCAACGCAGGCTATCCTGGAATTTCCCAACGGCAACGTATGGGTTGGGTGCTGGGGCCTGGGATTATACGCTTACGACAAAAACTTTAACGCGGTTCAGTTGCCCCCGGGCCTGAGAAAGAATTCCGGCTCCTGGTACATTTGGTGTATGTGGCAGCACCGGACGTCCGGCGTTATCTGGATGGGACTGCAGGAGGGTGGTATGATCGTTTATGATCCGGCAGCTGATAAAACCGAAATTTTTTATCCACCCATTTTCGAGGGCAGAACAATCCGCAAAGTAACAGAGGACAAAGAGGGTAATCTCTGGTTCGGAACACAAGGTGGGCATGTTATCAAATGGGACCGCCGATTAGCCGGCAACAACGTTCATAAAGGATATAGTGTTTTTCACAAAAAAGGCCTTGTACACAGTATATACACTGGTCGGGATGGATTTGTATGGGTTGCAACCTTAGGTACCGGTCTTTTTAAAATTAACCCGTCTGACAACTCATTTGCGGTATACAATAGCCGGGGGCCGGAGGGCCAGCGCCTGTCGGCCGATGCACCCTCGGATGTCGTTCAATATAACGATAGCTTACTGTTGATCGCTAACGGGACACTCGACGTGCTAAATACAAAAACGAACCGGGTAACTACCATCAGCACGCATGACCAACTGCCCTCCAACAATGTTTTATGTGTACAAAAAGATGATAACGGCCTTTTATGGTTAGGAATGATCAATGGTCTTTGCCGGTTAAATCTCGAAAGAAAGATCTTCATCATGTATGACCGCAGGGATGGTATCACCTACGATAACTTTAATGTTGCGGGCGCTTTTAAACTTGCCAATGGCAAACTGGCATTTACCAATGACCATAATTTCCTTGTTTTCGACCCTTCTGAAATGGTACAAAAAGACCCGCCGCCAGATGTGAAGATTCTGGATTTCAAGGTAGCAAATAACCCTTTGCGCGTGGATTCCCTTCTTAAACTGAAAAAAATCACCATCGATTATAACAAAGCCTCTGTATCGATCAATTTCGGAACCCTAAGCTATCTCCGGAAAAATAAAAAAGTGTTTTACTACCAGATGGATAAGATCGATGACGACTGGGTTCTGGCCGACGAATGGCACCAGGCGATCTATACCTATATCCCAACGGGAACTTACACATTCCGGGTAAAATCGGTTAACGGGTATGGAATAGCCTCCAATATTACAAGCCTTGCTATTTATGTAAAACCGCCGTTTTGGAAGACCTGGTGGTTTTACGGCATTATCTTCCTGATGAGTATCGGCTTATTGTATTACATCGACAAGGAAAGAATACGGCGTCTGCTCTCTTTACAACAGGTACGAACGCAGATTGCTGTCAATCTTCATCATGACATCAATACCACCCTTAATAACATTCACCTGTTAAGCGAAATTGCAAAGATCAAAGCGGATAAAGACCTGGTCAAATCAAAAGAATATATCGACCAGATCAACAACAAAAGCCGGAGAATGATCGATGCAATGGATGACATGCTATGGAGTATAGCGCCTGAAAACGACAGCATGCAAAAAACCCTTGAAAGGATGAATGAATATGCCGAAGGGTTAAGGAATAACCATGGCTGCAGCATAACACTTATTGTAGAGGAGAAAGTGAAATCGATGAAGCTCGACATGAAGCTGCGGCATGAGATCTTTTTCATTTTTAAAGAGGCACTCAATAATATCATCCAGCACTCGAACTGCACCGAATCTATCATAAATATTGACCTGGTAAATTCAACCCTGTATCTGAAAATACATGATAACGGAAACGGGTTCGACGTAAAAACAAGCCAAAGCAACAACGGGCTCCGTGAAATGATGAAAAGAGCCGAAGTTCTGAATGCCGTATTAGACATTCAATCCGACAAAAAAGGCACCTCGCTTATCTTGCAGGTACCGGTAGGGGGCAGTAGGTAGTAGGTAGTGGGTAGTGAGTAGTGAGTAGTGCGTAGTGAGTAGTGCGTAGTTCAAAGTTGGTAGTTGTAAAACTCTCTACTACCTACTACCTACTTACCCATCCACTTTTTGAAATCAGACACTTTTTCGCGGCTGACAAGCGCTTCCTTATCAACATCAGGTTTTAAATGAAGCAGCAAACGGTTTCCGAAATAGTCATGGATCTGTGATACACTTTCTACAGAAATATAAAAGGAACGGCTGATGCGGAAATATCTATCGGGATCAAGCATTTCTTCAAGTTCATCCATGGTATAATCAACAACAAATTTTTTGTTGTCGTAGGTCTTAAAAAAATTTAACCGGCCGTCACTAAAAAAGTAAGCGATCTCATCGATTTCTATGGAAACGAGTTTTTGGGCATGCTTTACCAGGAAGCGTTTTCTGAACTCTTTTACCTGGAGCTTTTGCTGTAGTTCTTTCACCAGCGTATCTATATTAAAATCCTGTGCGGAAGTAGAAGGCGTGTACAGCCCCTTCATCTGCCTGTATTTCTGCAAGGCCGACTCCAGTTCGTCTTTTTGCACAGGCTTAAGCAGGTAATCGACACTATTCACCTTAAAAGCTTTCAGCGCGTATTCATCATAAGACGTTGTAAATACAACAGGGCTTTTTACCTCTATCCTGCTGAATATTTCAAAACTCTGGCCGTCCGCCAGTTCAATGTCCATCAGGATCAGGTCGGGTGAAGGGTTGTTTTCCAGCCAGTCAACAGTAGTCTGGATGCTTTCTGTTACCCCCACAACTTTTGCTTCCGGATCCACCTCTGAAAGGGTTTTCTGCAATTTTCTTACGGCCAGGTCTTCATCCTCTACAATTAAAATTTTCATACACAGCTTTGTTTATTAATTATAATGTATCACTAGCGTCTTGTTATAAAGTACATCAGTTCTTTGAAAATATTGCTGGATAAGGGTTTCAGAGATTCAAAATTTCAAATGATTTGAAATGATTTCGTTTATTTGATTTATAATTACTTATAAATCAAATAGTTATGA
>JBGSYC010000251.1:0-19366 GCA_041751095.1 Flavihumibacter sp. | reverse complement strand
AGGTTATTTATGCCACTCCTTTGTAAGAATCGGAAGGGATAAAGAATTTGCTAATGCTCGACAAATCGAGATGAAGAATATATTTATAAACTTTCAGACTGACAATTGACAACAACGAACCGCTAACTTTGGAATCGGCCTAACTGGGACTTGACGAATCAAAGTTATTTGTAAGAAAGACTAACACCTTTCCCGTTTCGTCATCTTGAAATTTTATCCTTCGCATCTTTTCAGGGTAATCCTTTGAAGCATAGTGATTGTTTAGCATGATGGTTTGATCGTAAAGCACTCCATTGGTTTTATCCTTTGGGTGTGAATACAATCTCCTGTAGTTCATATTATCTTTTGCTCTTGTAACAAAGAAGGCGCTACATTGATGAATACGGTAAAGCCGCTGTTAGTCTACATATCCTCTATCCATTATGTAAAAGCTATTTGCTTCAAAGGATACCACATTCAATACATTAACATCATGTGAAGATGCGTTGGAGAAGAGAATAAACTCTGGAATGGATGTTTTTAAATCTATTTGTGTATGTAATTTAATTCCACCCTTTGTGCTTCGAAATGTTGCCCAATAAAAAGTAGATAAACACAAATCGATGGTAGTAGAATCAATGGCAAATACATTTCCTTTTAATTGAACTTCCAACTCATCATCACCTAAATACAATTGTTTGGCTTCTTTAATTAATTGCATAGCAAGATCAGCATAGATTCGATAAGAACGATTTTCATTGGCAGTAGTTAATGTGCTTTTAGATACCACCTCGCCAATGCCCATATGATACATCTTGTTACCATTAGCTTTCAAACACATAATGGTATCGCTTAAACTTTCACGATGGGTGAGTTGACCAAATGCCATGCACAAAAACTGCTTCCAACAATTAAAATCTTTGACCTTATAATCTCCCTTATGGCGGTTTACAAGGGTTTGAAATTTTTTGTAAGAAATTAATTCTATAATTTGAGCGAAAATATACTGACCTTGATTCATAACAATTGATTATCAATTTGTTACAAAAGTCAATCTTTTTGGAAAATCAAATCGTTTCCAAGGTAAAATCTTTGCAAACTCAATACTGACAAGACTTTCAAAGAACTTATATTTATAACATCAAAACGCTAATGAAGTTATAGCTATTCTTAATTCTATGAAAGGGGATATTATTAAGATGTAGCCCTGCTAAAATTAATTGAACTCCCTCTTCGTTTTGGTTATAAACTATTCCGGAAAACCAATCCGTTTTAATAAGTTTTGAAAACGCGGATCGTTTCTAAGCAAAGCAGGGACATAAGGTGAATATTTAATAGAAATCAAAATTGGATCAAGATCGTTATAAGCTTTTTCAAGGTATTCGATTGCTGTATCTACATCACCTAACCAAGCTGCCGATAATCCAAAATATGTACACCCAATATATTCAGTAGCTGATCTTTTTTTTAACTCATCCATTAATGCGCTGGCTTCTTCAAAATTATCGGTACTGCAATAAGCCCATATAAGAGCTGTAAGTGCATGTTGATGCCTGTTGGAGATCTTAATTAAATAATTAAAAGTGTAAATTGCTTCTTGATAACGCTTTAATGCTATATAACAAAGACCAGCCAATCGTTGTGACAAAAAAGAATTGCCATCAATTTCAATACCTGTTTGAGCATAAGTAAGTGCTTCTTCAAATTTATTAGCAGTATAAAGAATCCAGGAGAGATCAGCCTGATCAATAGTGCTTAAAGGCTCCAGCTTTATTGATATTTGTGCTTGTTTTTTCGCTTCCTCAAATTTTCCTTCTACCCAACAAAGGTATATTAAGCCATAAAGAGATCGGGCTTGGGTATACTTGGGATTAAGTTGAGTTGCTTTAGTAAAATTGTTCTTTGCTTCAACCCAGTTCCGTTCGAAATATGTATAATAAGAGCCCAGTGGACCATAAGCTTCCCCCAAAGAATCATCAAGTTCTATTGCAGTTTCTGCTGCTTGTTTTACTTCATGCATCACCTCTTTGCCTGGAAGAAAATTATAAACAGCCGATAATTGACAGGCATCGGCATAACCTGTATAAGCCAAAGCATAATGTGGATCAATTGCAATAGCTTGTTTGAAGAATTGTAAGCCGGCGAGAATAGAACTTCCCCTCCGGTTAATATGAAACCTGCCTTTTAAATATAATTCATAAGCTTCGGCATTGTGGGTTGTGGTCTTGGTAATTTTCTCCCGGTCTTTTTCTAACAATGTAACCTTCAATTGCTCCGTAATGGCCAAAGCAATCTCGTCCTGTATTGCAAAAATATCATCCATATCGCGATCGTATCTCTCACTCCAGAGATGAAAGCCATCTTCCACATTAATTAATTGCGCCGTTACACGAAGGCGATTGCCGTGTTTTCGTACACTGCCTTCTAATACGGTACCTACACCAAGTTTTTGCCCCACCTCACGTAAATCCACTTTAGTTCCCTTAAATTGAAATGATGAAGTACGGCCTGCTACTTTTAAATCTTTTAAATGAACAACTGAATTCAGAATTTTCTTCTGCCAGTCCATCTCCTAAATACTCCTGGTCGTGTGAGGAACTCATATCAACAAACGGCAATACGGCAATGCTTTTCTGGGGTACAGTTTTTTCATTAGTGGTTAAACTATCGTACGCCAATGTTGTGTTATATATCGTTACTTCATAAATGCGCATTGGTTCTTTCACATTCTTCAACATTTCTTCACGCACAAATTTTGCCTCAATATTTTTTTTATTGATGATGGTATTATAAACTGCTTCGGAAATCCATATACCGCCAACCGGAGCCAAACCCTGGAGTCTTGAGGCAATGTTTACACCGTCACCAAACACATCGTTATTCTCAAATACCACTTCACCGAGATGAATGCCAATGCGAAGTTTTAGATCAGGAATATCTTTACAGGATTGTTGAACAGAAATAGCACATTGTATGGCATTGGTAACAGTAGAAAAACTTGCTAATACAGCATCACCTATTTCTTTTATCCATTTGCCTCCGTAGTTTTCAATAAGCGGTTTTTGCAGTTGCCGGTTTTTCTTTAAAAGCTCAAATGCTCTTTGTTCATCTTCACCCATCAATGCAGTATAGCCAACAATGTCGGTAAACATTATGGCAGCTAATTGACGGGATTGAGACATGTGAAGAAATTTGTATTAGAAAGGTAAGGAAAATGAGATGATAGGAGTTTTAAATTGCTAATTATCTTTGATGTATTGAAACATTGTATCAGGAATTGTTATTTGGGAAAGCCAATTCTATCTAATAAGTTTTGAAAACGCGGGTCATTTCTAAGCGCAGCCGGAACATAGGGTGCATATTTAAGCTGAGCTAAGATAGGATCATGATCATCGTAAGCTTTTTCCAGATAATGAAAAGCCGTATCCATATCTCCTAAGTATGCGGCAGATAAGCCTGCATAAGTACCGGCTATGTATTCAGTAACAGATCTTTTTTCTAATTCCTTCATTAGTTTATTTCCTTTTTCCATCTTTCCGTAACTACAATAAGCCCAGATTAGCGCAGTAACGGCATGTTGATGCCGGTTGGAATTTTCAACTATATGATTCAAGGTATTGATAGCTTCTTCATAATGTTCTAATTGTATACAGCAAAGAGCTGCTATGCGATGGGAGAGAAAAGAATTTGCATCCAGTTCAATGCCGGTTTTGGCAATAGTCAGTGCTTCTTCAAACCTTCGTGCTGTTAAAAAATTCCACGCCAGATCTGCATGATCAATAGCGCTTAATGGTTCCAGCCTGATCGCTATTTGACCTTGCTCTACCGCTTCATCAAACTGGCCTTCTAACCAGGAAAGGTTAATCATAGCATACCATGAATAAGCTTGTGCATATTTGGATTAAGCTCAATTGCTTTACGGGCATTCTTCTTTCCTTCTGAAAAGTTCCATTCAAAATAGGAATAATAAGATCCTAAAGTACAGTACGGCTCACCAAGCGATTATCAAGTTTTATAGCCATTTCCGTTGCTGACTTTATTTCCTTCATAACTTCTTTTCCCGGAAAAAAGCTATAGAATGCGGCTATAAGGTTGGCGTCTGCATATCCGGCATAAGCCAGTGCATAATTAAGATCAACAGCGATAGCCTGTTTGAAATATTGCAAACCTTTTAGAATAGAACTTCCACGTCGGTTAATATGAAACCTGCCCTTTAAATACAATTCATAGGCTTCGGCATTTTGAGTTGAGGTTTTAGTGATCAATTCACGGTCTTTCTCTAATAAGGTTACCTTTAATTGTTCGGTAATAGCTAAAGCGATCTCATCCTGAATGGCAAAAATATCATCCATGTTCCGGTCGTATTTCTCAGACCACAGATGATATCCGTCTTCAACATTGATCAATTGGGCAGTAATTCGTAAACGATTGCCCTGTTTTCGTACACTGCCTTCGAGCACTGTGTTTACACCAAGCTTTTCTCCAACTTCCCGCAAATAAATATTCTTTCCTTTAAATTGAAACGATGAAGTACGGCCTGCAACATTTAATTCTTTTAAATGTGACAGGGAGTTGAGTATTTCTTCAGCCATGCCGTCGCTGAAATATTCTTGTTCAGGGTCGTTGCTCATATTTACAAAAGGAAGAACAGCTATGCTTTTGGCATGAGATACCTCTAATTCTTTTGCAGAAGTGGTAACCGTCGGCCGTTCTTCTGTAGTATGCATAGTTACTTCATAAACACGGACGGGTTCTTTTACATTTTTCAAATTTTCTTCGCAGACAAATTTGGATCGAAATCCCTTTTTATTGGAAATATTCTTGTGTACCGCTTCGGAGACCCAAATGCCGCCGACCGGAGCAATTGCCTGCAGTCTGGATGTAATGTTCACCCCATCGCCAAACACATCATTGTTTTCAAAAACAACCTCGCCTAAATGAATACCGATGCGCAATTGTAGATTGGGTATGCTGTTGCAAGTCCGTTGAATAGCGCAGGCGCACAACACGGCATCCGAAACGCCCTAAAAGGAGGCCAGTATTCCATCGCCCAATTCCTTTATCAACTTTCCGTTGAATTGCTTGATAATCGGTTGCTGTACCTGCCGGTTTTTTCGCAGCAGATCAAATGCTTTTTGTTCGTCTTCACCCATCAAAGCAGTGTAGCCGACAATATCAGTAAACATGATTGCAGCTAATTGGCGGGATTGAGACATATTGTTTTTTGATTACAATTAAAACCGGCCAGTAACATTAAGAAAAATCCCGGAGGAATTCAAGGCTACGCTCCGGGATAACAATATAGTTGACTCTCTATTTCATTTATGCGTGCTCTTCAACAGCGGGCTTAATATTCTGGTTAACCCTGAATAAATTTTGTGGATCATACTTTGTTTTTACTTCAACCAATTTTTCATAATTATTACCATAGGTAGCTTTTATTCTGTCTTCTCCTTCTTCCATCATAAAATTAACATAAGCTCCTCCGGCAGAATAAGGATGTAATGCATTCCAGTAGTCTTTCGCCCAGTTGGTTATAGCATCTTTATTAGCAGGATCCGGATCAACTCCGACTATAACTTCTGCAAAGGTGGCTTTACGATAATTCCATGCCGTATCTTTTTTTCCCACCTTAGAAGCTGCACCATCAATGGGATAGAGATGCATAGTAGAATGCATAGTAGGCAACGCTGATCCGTGCTTTATATGTAATTCAATGGCTTCGTCACTTAATTCATTTATAAAATCTGCTTTCCAGTACCATTGCAAACCGGGCGGATATATAGCATCAAACATGCTTTGCAATCCAGGTACGGGTATAGGACCAACAAAGTCGAGAGCCGGCTTTTTGAATTTACGAATTGGTTTAAAAAATTTTTCTGCTTTTTTTAATGGACCGGTATAACACCACACTATCCCACACATTTTTTTCAGGTGTAAATCTTCAGGGAAAGGTTCGCCGGGTGGCACAGTAAGAAAAGCGAAGAATCCATTTATATCGTCAGGAGCGTCTTTAATATAAACCCTGTACCAGCTCATCACCTCTTTTGAATCACTCATATGCCAAAGCATTGGACCTGCATATACGGTGCCTATCCGATGCAATTTGAATAAAAAGGAAGTTACTACTCCAAAATTTCCGCCACCCCCACGTAAAGCCCAGAACAGATCTTTGTTTTCAGAAGCAGAGGCTTTAACATAACTCCCATCCGCTAACACTACATCTGCTTCCAGCATATTATCTATAGTTAATCCGCATTTTCGGGTTAAATGGCCGAGGCCCCCTCCCAATGTAAGACCGCTGATTCCCGTAGTAGAATTGATGCCGGTTGGTAGGGCCATACCAAATGCATGGGTAGCATGATCTACATCTCCTAATGTACAGCCCGCCTGAACCAGGGCAGTCTTTTTCTTAACGTCAACATGCACCCCTTTCATTGGTGATAGATCAATTACCAGCCCATCATCGCAAGTACCCAGTCCGGCTGCATTGTGCCCTCCTCCCCGTACGGCAACGAGCATGCCATTTTGCCGTGCAAAATTTACGGCTGTTATTACATCAGCAACATCAGCGCACAAGGCAATCATTGCAGGATGTTTGCTGAACATGCCATTGTATACTTTGCGCGCAGTATCATATTCAGTATCCTGTGGCTGAATAAGTTTACCACGCAAGCTTGTTTGCAATTGGTTGATGAATTGTTCTGTTAGCATAATGCAAGGTTTTTACAAGTGAACAAACTAGATTCAAATAAGTGGGTAAGACGGCTTCACGGGAAGATAAATTTAAATAAAAACGTCAAGTAATCACTTAGAATGTCGAGCATATTTATTAAGAAAAATCCAGATATGATGCTTATTCAACAAAAAGGCGAAAAGGAAGTGATGGTCGTGATGTACCCTGGAGTATGGATAAGCCGCATAAGCTGAGAAAAGTATTAGGGAAGGTAATAAAATATATTCGTTAGGTATCGCTATGTGAAGAAATGTTAAAGCAAACAACCGGTTTTTGTAGTGATGTACTCTTCTAAAGTAAAATCCAGGAAGCTAAAGCTTTCACTTCTTCCGATAAGGCCGTTGCCTTTTCATTTTGTAAGCCACCGACCAACCCGCTGTTGTAATTGAAGTTTCAATGCCGTATATAGCGGCTATTGTACTTCATCAACAGGTTTCCAGTTTTGTGGCAGCAGGTCATGGATATTTTTTAAACAGCCAAATACATTTTGGCTTTTTGCTGCTCGTTTCATTTTTTATGAGTGATAAATATATTATTGAAACAAAAGGAAAGCAGCCGGAGGAATTAAACACCTTTTTATTCCCCATTAGTTCTAAAGTTACATGGTTATAAGGATGCCAATGTACTCATCAATGTAATAATGCCTAAAGCTGAGGTTTTTAAACAAATGCGAAAGTGTCTTAAAGCACTTGTTATTTGATTTTCCACCGTACGTTTAGAAATTCTTAATCTCGTTGCTATTTCATCATTCGAGAGATTTTCTCTCCGGCTTAAAATGAATATCTCCTGGCATCGTTTGGGTAATTGCCTTAAATACATATTGACCTTCCGATCTAATTCCAGATAAGACAATTTTTCATCAGCGCCGTTTTGGCAAAAGGCGGATGGAACGTTCTCTGGATTTTTTATAAAAGTTAATGGAATTACTTTTGCGGTTTTATTTTGTTTGTAAACGTGGTAACGAGCTGATGCAGTAAGGTATGCCTTGAATGATTTAATTTCATAAACATTTCTTTTAACCCAGATATTGAGAAATATATCGTGGGTAATGGTTTCACATACCTCTTTATCTTTAATATAATAGAAAACTGTTTTGAATACTATAGACCAGTAACGTTCAAAGAGAATATTAAACGCTTTTGAATCACCACATCTTATCATACCCCATATGGCAAGGTCATCTAATTTGTTAATTTGCATGGATCGTTGATAGTGTAAAGTATGAAATTACTGGTTGACAAACAATTTAACTTTATGCCTGTGCTTCTTAAAGTGGCTCATTTGTATATATCCGGGCAAGAGTTTAATGAGTATACGTTTACAAATACGGTATATTCGTTATATCTTATAATCTGTCCAATATAGCGTACAATTGAAATATTCAAACTTTATGCTATGAATGAATGAACGATCGATGTTCGGCAAAATACATGTTTTAAAACTTATAAGATATGATATACTTTTATTTAAAACAGGCCATATCATAGTTAAATATGAACGACGGTGCAAGCATTTTTTAAACTATGTGCGTACCGGCTTAAAATTGTCTCTATTATAAGCAGTTCTCATGAAACAGGTGACGCAAGAAGCAATACAAGAAGCAACATATGACCCAGGAAGATTATATTTTACTTTACGAAAAATACGTCGCAGGGACGATTACCGAAGCAGAACTAAAATTATTATTTGAGCATAGTGATGAGTTTCAATTGCTTGATCTTCCATGGGAAAGCCATTTGATGGGAGAAGAAAAGGATACTAAAGACATTATCCGGAAAAAATTGGATCATGAAATCAAGGCCTCATCCAAAACCAATGTCTTTGTTTTAAGAAAATGGTTTATAGCTGCAGCTGTTTTCTTTCTTATCGGAACAACCGGACTTTACATTTATCTGGGATCTGAAAACGACCAGGAAAAGGAAGTAGTAAAAGGTAGAGATCAAAGCCATATTCCTCCGGGAGGTGCAAAAGCAACCTTGACAATGGCGGATGGTTCTGTATTTGATCTTGGTAAACTAGAAAATGGCGTTATATCTAAGCAGGGAAATATCTCCATTGTGAAAACCGATGAAGGAAGAATGATTTATACCGTAAATGAATCGAACGGAGCCTCTCAAATCGCGCAATTAAACACGATTCAGACTCCCAGGGGAGGAGAATATCAGATTATACTTCCGGATGGTAGCAAGGTATGGCTAAACGCAGCTTCTGGCTTAACATTCCCTACCTCGTTTTCCGGTAAGGAGAGGAAGGTAACATTAGCCGGGGAAGCCTATTTCGAAGTTGCCAGGGATAAAGAAAAGCCATTTTTAGTTGATGCATATGATTTATCGGTTAATGTTTTGGGAACACATTTTAATATATCCGCCTACCAGGATGGAAGCAAACTGGCAACCACTTTAGTGGAAGGCTCTGTTCGGGTTGACCATGGTAAAAATAAGGTGTTTATAAAACCGGGACAGCAAGCGTCACTGGAGAAAGACAAAAATGTTGTTGAAGTAAATCAGGTAGATGTTGAAGAAGCTATAGCCTGGAAAAATGGGGTCTTTGTATTCAACGACGAAAATATTGAAAGCATCATGCGCAAACTATCCAGATGGTACGATATTGATGTCCAGTATGAGACAGAGCTAAAAAACAAAGATTTTTCAGGAACTATTTCCCGGTTTAAAAACGTTGAAGAAGTTTTAGAAATGCTGCAGCTGACCGGATCTATTCATTTTAAGATGGAAGGAAGAAAGGTATACGTATTGCCGTAAAATGTCTCCTTTTAAGATGAACACGCCCAGAGATCCGAAAAGAAGCTCTTCAATGCCATAGTCTTTTCGCTGCGGTGGTTGGGCACCCCTCAAGTGCCTGCTGAAAACCTCGAAAATAGCTGCGCATATTGCGCAGTTCATAAACAATCATAAAACCTTTAATGTCATTGTTTAGCGGCCCTGACCCGATGTGTTTTTTATGTAATTCTTCTTCTCACCCAATATAAAAAACCTATCTTCGTCCCGCCTGAAACCAATACGAGCGGGCTTTTAAAAGAAAAAAATATGGGTAACAAATATACTTTAATTAAAAAGTATTTTACAAGCCCGCAAGGTCTTTTTATTCCCACAGCTTTCCCTTCGCGAAATTAGCCTGAAAAATATTTTTAACGGTACGCTGAAACCTGTGCTAATAAGACTTTTATTTACTGAGGGAATAGCTGCTTAAACTTTAAACAATGATAAATAGACCGATTGCTAAAGGAAAGGCCTGCAATCTCACTGATTAACAACTAAAAATGAATCATCCACTTGAGTTTTAACATTGGCGTTGCATTAGACCTGGGTTTACATCAATAAAATTATCGGTTGAATCATCTGAAGTAAAACAAATGAACCTAAAACTATTATTCATCGCTCCTGGCTTAGTTCTGGCCAGCCGTTTCCTGTCTGCCCAGCAAAAAGTAACGCTGTCCGGAATAGTTAAAGATAAAAATGAAAAAAGGGCAATTCTTTTTGCAAATGTTGTAATGATAAGAGAAACCGACAGTAGTTTTGCGGCAGGCACCATTACCAAAGAGGATGGCCGTTTCATTATTTCGGATATCACGGGTGGCAACTATCTGATTCATATCACGCATACCGGCTATGATACAAAATGGCAAAAAGTTCCGGTAGGACAGCTCGCTAGTTTTCTTGATCTCGGTGTATTCGAAATCGTTTCGGATTCCCGGGCGCTGGATTCGATAACGGTCTTGGCCAAAAAGGATGCTATTTCATCGGCACTGGATAAAAAAACGTTTACGATTTCCGAAAATATTAGTCAGTCCGGAGGTTCTGTTCTACAAGCAATGAAAGCGCTACCGGGAATAACCGATGGCGAAGAAGGGAAACTGCTTTTAAGAGGAAGTAATAAAGTAATGGTACTGATTGATGGCAAACAAACGGCGTTGACCGGTTTCGGCGGGCAAAGCGGTCTTGACAATATTCCCGCGACCGCAATCGAGAAAATTGAAATCATCAACAATCCTTCTGCCCGGTATGATGCCAATGGAAATGCAGGGATCATCAACATCATTTTTAAAAAACAAAAGAAGGAAGGCTTTAATGGGAAAGCGGGTCTTAGCACCGGGCTTGGGGCCTTATGGATCAAGAAGAGCAACTATCCCTCCATCAGGCCGCAGTATCAGAGAACACCTAAAATAAATCCTTCCCTGTCACTCAATTACCGCAAGAACAAAGTAAACCTCTTTTTTCAAGGGGATGATTTGTACACCCAAACCCTGAATAAAAATGAATTTGCCGACAGATATTATGATAGCGGCGAAATAGTTAAACAGCAAACCAAGCGTAACCGCAATACTAATATAGTTACTGCTAAGACGGGCATAGACTGGAACACCGACGATAACAATACGATAACGGTTTCCGGATTGTTTAGCAGTGAAAAGATACTGGACAGGGGCGATGAGCCTTTTTTTAATTCGGATCTCTTAAGAAGAAGCCGGCTCTGGCAATTTCTGGAGGATGAACTGAAAACAACGGTTACGGCTTCGGCGGGTTGGCAGCATACGTTTGCACAGCCTGGCCGGCTCTTGAATGTAAATTTTAATTATACTTTTCACAGGGAAGATGAAAAATACTTTTTCACCAACATACTGCCCGGTTATACCGGGCTCGACTCGTTTAAGCTGATTTCCGATGAACAAGTGTCGGATATCACTATGGATTATGTAAGGCCGCTGCGGCATGGAAGATTCGAAGGCGGTTTCAAGTTCAGGAGCCGGTTTATTCCCACAAATATGCAGTTTAAGCCTGGCCTGAATTCGCCACTGGACAGTGCTGCAGGAGGATGGGCCGATTATGCTGAAACGATTCCGGCATTGTATGGCAATTATATCTTCGAGAATACTAAGTTGGAAGTTGAAGCGGGTTTAAGGCTGGAATATGTACGTATCAATTACAAAGTAAATCCAAATCATAAAAGCTATGTAAGCAACGGCTATAATTATACGCAGCCTTTTCCAAATATCCGGCTTGCGTACAAAATAAATGAAACAAACAAACTCTCTTTATTTTATAACCGGCGGGTAGACAGGCCCAATGAAGTGGATATCAGGATTTTTCCAAAATATGACGACGTGGAAATTATCAAAGTAGGAAACCCTGATTTGCGGCCGCAATTTACCAATAGTTTCGAAATGGGATACAAAACCGGAGCAAGCAATGGATATCTGTTTTCTTCTGTTTATCATAAAAGAACAGATGCAACGATCACCCGCATCGGCAGTGTTATTCCCGGAAGTACGCTGATCTACGCTATCTTTCAAAATGCGGGAAAAAGTTATCAGACCGGGCTGGAATTGATATTCTCTAAGAATATTTCCAAGTGGGCAACAATCAACTTAAACCTTAATGGCTATAAAAATATTATCGATTCATTTACGGTGCTGAATAAATATCCTGTGAGCAATATTTATCGCGCGGAAAGAGATGAAATATTTTCCGGAAATATAAAGTTCAACGCCCTTTTCCATTTTCCGGGCAAAACCGAAGCGCAGTTGACGGCCATTTATCAGGCTCCGGACTTAATTCCTCAGGGTAAGGTTTTTTCACGCTTTTCTGTAGACGTTGGTTTTAAAAAGATCATTCAAAGTGGGAGAGGAGAAATATTCATTAATGCCACAGATATCGCTAATACATTAAATATAAGAAAAGAAATTATAGGAAGTAATTTCCGCTACATAAGTAGCGATTACTATGAAACACAAGTAGTAAGGTTAGGATACAGTTACAAATTTTAATTGGGAATTTTTTATATGAACAGGAGCACATTACGGGATGGCGGATCAACGACTGTTTGAGCTTCAGATCTCATTGCCGGGAACTTTCGGTAAGTTTGGAACAGATGTTACATGAACAAAAGGGAATACACATTTTTCTTAAACATAGACTTGAGTCGGTCAGTTAATGGAAACTTTTGCGGTTTTATTTTGTTTGTACACGTGGTAACGAGCTTATGCATAAGGTATGCTATGAATGATTGAATTTCAAAAACATTCCTTTTAACCCAGATATGTAGAAAAATATTGTGGGTAATACTTTTACAAACCAATGATTTTCAATTGCTTGATCTTCCACGGGAAAGCCATTTGATGGGAAATAAAAAGGGGGGAGGTGCTAAGGCAACTTTGACACTGTCGGATGGGTCTGTATTTGATCCTGGTAAATTAGAAAATGGCGTGATATCCAGGCAGGGACCACTTTAGTGAAAGGCTCTGTTCGGGTTGACAATGGTAAAAATAAGGTGTTTATAAAACCGGGACAGCAAGCGTCACTGGAGAAAGACAAAAATGTTGTTGAAGTAAATCAGGTAGATGTTGAAGATGCAATAGCTTTTAAAAATTGGATCTTTGTATTCAACGATGAAAATATTGAAAGCATCATGCGCAAACTCCCAGGGTGGTACGATATTGATGTCCAGGATGAGACAGAGCTAAAAAATAAAGATTTTTCAGGAACTATTTCCCGGTTTAAGCGTGTTGAAGAAGTTTTAGAAATGCTGCAGCTAACCGGAGCTATTCATTTTAAGATTGAAGGAACAAAGGTATACGTATTACCTTAAATTTAATGTAGAAATTACTCGTGTTCGGCTCAATTAACCAACTTCCAATATAACGCTGAGTTTGATGACGCCTTACGTCGCAGAAATTGCCCGGCCAGGTATGTTGACACTCATCGGTTACGATATATGACAGCGGCATCCGCCCAGGCTCCGAATTCGGTTGACACCACCAAACTTAGGCTGGTAATTGAGCAGATTCCTTTCAACGATTTAAGGCTCCCTGAACGCTGGATAAACAGTTTAACCCCATTGTGCTCAACCCAATTGTGCTCAACGCCCAGAAATTGACCAGGGACCTATACTGGGAAACGAAGCATTAGAAATAGGCCTTCTTAAAACTTTTTCAAAATCTATGTGTGTGAGGGATTTAAATGGGCTCTATTAAATAGGATATATCATCAGGCAAGATATACGTGTTGCCTTTAAAAACTTATCAAAAAAGAATTTATGATATAGTAAAAACAGGAGCGCTGTCACGCCCCTGATAAAAGGCTTACATAATAACGTCGGTAAACATTTATTTATAAACCCAACATTGCAAACTTATGATTTTTTTTGGTATTGCAAATCGCATGGTGCTCCCCTGTGATTTGTCGAAATGTTTAATGGTTATGAAATTGTTCATTGCTTTTTTAGTCATAGGGATATCCCAGGTGCGAGCTGATGGCTTTGCACAAAGTATTACTTTAAAACAAAAAAATATTTCTTTGGAAAACGTATTCAAAGAGATAAGAAAACAAAGTGGGTACCATTTCTTGTACAACACCTATATTATAAAAAAGGCAAATCCCGTATCGGTAAATATTGAAAATGCAACCCTGGAGGATGCGTTGAAAATCTGCTTTAGGGACCAGCCTTTGACATACTCGATAGTTCAGAACACAGTTATTATCAAACATCAGGTAAAAACAGATGTAAATAACAACAAAGTTGCGGATCTCCCTTTGGAAGAGAATGTAGTTGTGAAAGATATAACCGTAACCGGAAAAGTAGTTGATATAAGCGGTAAACCGCTTCCCGGAGTTTCTATATCTGTTAAAAATTTAAAAGGTGGAACCACAACTGACGAGGCAGGCAATTTCTCCATTAAAGTATCAGATAAAAATACAATATTGGTCTTTTCATTTGTCGGGTATGAAGCTGTGGAGAGGGTGGTAGGAGAGAATTCTATATTGAATATTTCACTTTCGCCTGCAGATAAAGGGATGAACGAAGTGGTGGTTATCGGTTATGGTGATCAGCAAAAAAGGGATGTAACTGGTTCAATTAGCTCTGTTTCTGCTGAAAAAATTGCAAACATGCCGGTGGCAGGTTTAGACCAGGCTTTAAGCGGGCAGTTGGCCGGTGTGCAGGTTCAGCAAACTTCTGGTGCGCCTGGAGGCAATATAAATGTACGAATACGAGGTTCCGGCTCAATAGGCGCCGGCAATGAGCCTTTATATGTGGTAGATGGATACCCCGGGATTACCGATCTGAATGCCATTGATCCCAACGACATAGAATCAATAGATGTATTGAAGGATGCCTCTGCGGCTGCTATTTACGGGTCAAGAGGCGCCAATGGAGTGGTTATCGTTACTACCAAGCGGGGTAAAGCAGGCAAGACAAAATTTAGCGTAAATGCCTATAGTGGTTTGCAACAAGTAATTAATGAGGTTAAAGTGATGAATGCACAGGAGTACGCTGACCATGCCGTACTGGCAAGAAATAATGGCTATGCCGATGTAGGAGGAAATATTGATTTAAGACGGGTTAAAAATTCCCAAAGGCCTGGTCTACACCGAATACATCCCTTTTTCCTGGAAAATGATTCCACTGCTAAAACAAACTTAGGTAAGGGTACCGACTGGCAGGACGAGATTTTCAGGATGGCCCCTGTAAATAATTTTCAGATTTCGGCAACGGGCGGAAATGAAAAAGTTCGTTATTCCATCACCGGAGGGTATTTTAGCCAACAAGGTATACTTATTGAATCAGGGTTTAAGCGTTTTACTTCACGTATTAACCTGGACGCGGAATTGTCAAACAAATTAAAAGTGGGCATCAATTTAGCTCCATCTTATACATCCCGTGACGTTGTAAATGCAGATGATACCTGGTCAAGAAATGGCATCATCCTTTCTGCGCTGTCCATTTCGCCGATTTTACCTGTTTTGGACTCTAACGGAATTTACGTTAACCAGGACAACGACATAACATCAGGTACGGGGCTAAATGGAATGCGTAATCCAGTCGGCATTGCCCGACTCCTGGAGCAGAGCGGAAGCGGTTTTACGAGCACGGGAAATATATACCTGGATTATAAAATCATCAACGGATTATCTTTAAGGACGTCTTTTGGAGCAAATGTTAATAATACCTTATTCAGGGAATTTAGTCCTTCTACGTTGGCACGCCCCGGTGCTCTGGCCCCTTCTATCCCAGTAGCAAGTTCCTCAACGGGATTCAGATTGGACTGGGTAAATACGAATACTGCCACTTACACCGGTACATTCGGCGAAAAACATCATCTCACGGCTTTATTAGGTAATGAAGTTCAAAAGACAAGCAGCCGAAACACTTCGTTAGACGGAACTAACTTTCCAACAGATGCTGCACCCTACCTTAGTGCGGCAGGCATAATAACCAGTGGTTCTGACGGCATCTCAGAGTTTTCACTGATTTCTTATTTTGGCAGGATCACCTATAATTTTGACCGCAAATATTTAGTAACTGTAAATGTCAGAAGTGATGGTTCTTCCCGTTTTGGCCCCAATAATAAGTGGGGTACGTTTCCATCTGCATCTGTGGGCTGGCAGGTATCAGATGAGCCCTTCATGGAGAGGATTCCGGTCATACGCGACCTTAAATTAAGGGCCAGTTATGGTCTTGGCGGAAATAATAACATTGGTAATTATGCATTCCGGAGCTTGTTGGGCAATAATGACAACTACAGCTTCGGTACTGGCTTAGGCACTCAGGTTACCGGTTTGGCGCCGAATAATTTATCCAACCCGGATTTAAAATGGGAAAGGTCACAACAACTGGATCTGGGAATTGATTTGGGCCTTTTTGCAAACAGAATATTTTTGGTTGTTGATTATTATGATAAAGAAACGAAGGATCTATTGTTGAATGTTAACATTCCGCGGTTAACAGGTTATACGTCAGTTCTTCAAAATATAGGCGCAGTAAGAAATTATGGTTTGGAATTATCGTTGAATACCAAAAACTTCGTTAACAAATTTGTTTGGAATACCGATTTTAATATCTCATTCAATAATAACAAAGTACTGGCTTTAGGCCCTGGGGGCGCTCCAATACGGAGAGGGACATCCCAAATAACGGACTCCCATATTATTGAAGTAGGGAAACCCTTAGGGAATTTCTACGGTTACATAGTAGAAGGAGTATTCAACACTCAGGGAGAAATAGATAAAAGCCCCCAATGGGCCACTGGCAATAAAGCCCGCCCGGGAGATTATAAATTCAAAGATGTTAATGGAGATGGAGTTATTAATTCATTTGACCGGACGGTTATAGGCAATGCCTTTCCTGAATTTACTTATGGAATTACCAATTCTTTCAATTATAATAATTTCGACTTAAGCATCCTCCTACAGGGTTCGCAGGGGAACGAAGTAATTAATGGCACCCGCAGATTTTTGACAACTACAGGAGTTGGAACCAATCAATTATCCGTAGTAAAAGATGGCTGGAAATCGCCCGAACAGCCGGGGAATGGCTTGGCAAGACCATGGAGTGGAACTGGCAGTAATAATAACAACGCCAATATGAATTCCAAATGGATGGAGGACGGCTCTTATTTAAGCATCAGGAATATTTCCTTTGGGTATCAATTGCCTAAGAAACTTTTAAGTAAACTTTCCCTGCAGAGTTTACGACTGTATACTACTGTCCAGAATGCTTATATGTTCACTAAATATTTGGGTTATAATCCTGACGTTAGCTTCGACGGCCGTTCAATATTAAATCCGGGGGTGGATTATGGGACTTATCCTCTGGCAAGGACCGTGTCTCTGGGTTTAAACGTGGGTTTTTAAATTTGATTTTTTTTGAGACAATTAACAGATAAAACAATGAGAGTTATAATATATACCATGTTGCTGGTATGCTATGCAAGCATCAGCAGTTGCAAGAAAGATTTCCTCGACATAATACCTGGTTCACAGGTATCGAGCGAAAATTTTTATAAAACTGAGTCAGATTTCAAAAATGCCGTAAATGCGGCATACAGTAATATGCAGGAGGCCGGCTTGTACGGGAGTTCTTATAGTCATTTAGCCGAGGTACCTTCAGACAATGTAGGCGTAGAAAATCCCGGAGGTGCAGGCGGCAGGGATCAGGAGGTCATCGACAAATTTCAAATGGCTTCTACCGATAATAGCATTTTACAGGTTTATACTACTTCGTATAGCGTTATACAACGTTGTAATATCGTTACAGACCGAATAGTACAATCATCAATTCCTGATGCAGCAAAAAACGTACGGTTGGGCGAAGTACAATTTATAAGAGCTTTAGTGTACTTTAACCTGGTCAGGTTTTTTGGGGACGTACCATTGATATTAGTTGAAATAAAGAATGCTAAGGAAGGTTATGAGTACGCCCGTGCCCCTAAGGCGGAGGTTTATGCGCAAATTATTAAAGACCTTAAGGAGGCAGAGCAAAAACTTCCTGTTAATTTTACGGGTACCGACATAGGACGCGCTACACGAGGAGCGGCAAAAGCTTTGCTGGGTAAAGTATATCTTACGCAGAAAGACTTTCCTGCTACCGTAGCAAAATTGCAGGAGATAATAAATTCAGGAACGTATGCTTTAGCCCCTTCGTATGGCGATAATTTTGATCCTGCAAAATCTAACAACGTAGGACACAAAGAATCTATTTTTGAAATTCAATACAAGGGTGGTGGGACAGGGGAGGGAAGCAATTACAATAATACCACCCCTCCTAACGGAGCCCCCACATCTATAACAACTATTGGAGGTGGAAATAGTGTATTCATGTTTCCTACAAAAAACATAGTGGATGCTCATCCTGCCGGTGATCTAAGAAAAAGGATAAACGTGGATTCTATAGTAAGCGCTACAACAAATTCGACAGTTTACTTTACCAGGAAATATCTCCATTCTACTTATGGAACACCCCTCTTTGCTGCCAATGACGGTGATAACAACTGGCCTGTATTGCGATATGCAGACGTTTTATTGATGTATGCGGAAGCTGTTAATGAAGTAAATAATGTGCCAACGATTGCAGCTTATAATGCCATTAATATGGTAAGAAGGCGTGCTTATGGCTTACCTGTTGCTGCTGTTTCAATACGTGATGTGCGAGCCGGTATCTCTAAACAAGATTTCTTTTTGGCTGTAGAGAATGAAAGAAGGTTGGAGTTTGCATTTGAAGGACACCGATGGCTGGATCTTACACGTACCGACAGGGCCATACCTGTAATGTCGGCTTTGAGATTTAACATTAAACCGCACCATGTATTATTTCCTATACCTCAAAGCGAAATTGATGTAAATCCAAAGATCACACAGAATACGGGCTACTGATTTCAATCCATGAATACGAGGGTCCACGGAAGGATAAACACCCAATTGTACTGTTCCTCAGCTTTCAGAGGAATTCTCCAATAAACTCTTGTATTACCTGGATAGAAAGGACACTATGGGCGCATATTTTATTTTAAAATTCTAAATGCCCAAATTAAAAGGGCTATTGTTTAAGATAATCAGATAAACTACAAAAATAATGCTTCGGGTTATAAACCTCAATAAGATATCAGGTCCGGTTATGCAATGCTTTTGATTGTTATTTTACTTTTCTTTTAGTCTCATGATTTATCTGATCAACAAATAACGCAAGGCTCGGCCTCGAATGTTATTTTCTAAAGATTTAATTCAAAAAAGTCATGCAAAAAAATATAGTTTTTACCATCCTATTACAGGCTTTTTTGAGTATTACTTTTCAATGTGTCAGCCAGCATATAATCCCTCATCCGGTTCCTAATGAATTTACTTCCAGTCAATACATAATTTC
>JBGSYC010000250.1:0-2886 GCA_041751095.1 Flavihumibacter sp. | reverse complement strand
TCATTACCTGTTGAATCTTAAGTAAGGCGGCCTCTGCCTGTGGTGTTAATTTTTTTTCATCATTTAAAATTTAGAGACTTAAATTACATCATCAGCCCGAACTTACAGTTTCCCGAGGTACGAGGGTTCGGTTCAACATGCCGCTTTGGGCAATTGGGGCATGACGTTACAGCAATCATCGGCAGTGCATTTCCAGGCTTTATATTTGGCGGACGTAATTCTGTTGGGCAGTAGTTCTTAACTTCGGCTTCTAGTTATAAATTTGCCTTCGGTTCCGGGCGGACAGTTGGTCAATTCCCCAATTGCACAAAGCCTCGAACGTTAGCGGCAACTCTGACACCGACATCATATTATTTGAGTTACCTGAATTTTTTGAGTTATTAAAAGGAGTCTGGACATTATATTATCGAACGTTAAATTGAACAAAAATTTATTTTATTATTTAGATACAGTCAAAATAAGGCTATGATTTACTCAAAACTAGTAATGCTCCTGCTTTTATTTACTTTTTCTATTCATATCGCAGCGCAAAAAAATGAAGCAGTGGTAAAATCAAAGGTTAAAATCTGGAAAAATGAAGTGATGAAATCTTTGGATGAGAAATATAAAACTGCGCAGGAAATGGTTGATATGGTTTTCAGTTTTTCCGAACTAGGCTTCCAGGAAACGGAAACCTCTGCCTATCTCACAAGCATCCTGGGAAAAAATGGTTTTAGTCTAGAAAAAGGAATTGGAGGAATTCCCACGGCGTGGATGGCTAAATGGGGTAATGGCAAACCGGTCATTGCCCTGGGGAGTGATATAGACTGTATCCCAAAAGCCTCTCAGAAGCCGGGCGTAGCTTATAAGGAACCGATTGTGGAAGATGCTCCCGGTCATGGCGAAGGACATAATTCAGGAGTGCCGCTAGTAATATTATCCGCGATCGAAGTAAAAAGAGTAATGGAGCGGGAAAAGATTCAGGGAACTCTTATCATATGGCCAGGAGTGGCGGAAGAATTATTGGGAACAAAGGCGTGGTACATTCGTGATGGTTATTTTAAGAATGTAGATGCATGCATTTTTACACATGTTGGCAGCAATATGGGAGTGACTTGGGGAGATGCAGGCAATAACGGATTGGTATCTGTAGAATTTAAATTTGAAGGAAGTTCCGCACATTCTGCTGGCGCACCATGGCGTGGCAAAAGTGCATTGGATGCTGTAGAGCTAATGAACGTAGCATGGAATTTTAAAAGAGAACACATGAAGCCTACACAACGTTCGCATTATGTAATAACGGATGGTGGCGATCAACCAAATGTTGTCCCGTCCAAAGCAGCCGTATGGTATTATCTCAGGGAAAGAACGTATGAAGATATCAAGGGTATGTATGATGATGCAATACTATATGCAAAATCCGTAGCGACAATGACAGGCACTAAAGTTTCGCACCAATTATTGGGCACTGCCTGGCCGGGGCATTTCAATAAACCAATAGCCGATGCAGTATATAGCAATATTAAAACAGTTGGTCTGCCGGTCTAGGATTCATCCGACCAGCAATTAGCTAAGGCTGTTCAGAAACTTGTAAATGCTCCAAAAAAAACACAACGCGGTGAACCTATTGATGGATTGGCAACGAAACTCGATACATTAAATGGCCCCGTTCAATTTTCCTGGGGAGCAGGTAGCGATGACATCGCTGATATTGCCTGGAACGTTCCAACGGTGGTATTTCGCTATCCGGCTAATATTCCCGGCACACCCGGGCATAACTGGGCCGATGCCATTGCAATGGCTACACCCATCGCTCACAAAGGTGTAGTGGCCGGAAGTAAAGTGGTTGCTGCCACCTTATTCGATATGCTTACGAATTCTAAGATCATTACAGATGCATGGACCTATCATAATAATGTTCAAGCAAAGGAGGTGAAATATATTCCTTTTGTAGAACCTACTACTCTGCCTGCTATCCATCTCAACAAGAGGATCATGGATGAATATCGACCTCAACTAAAAAGATATTATTACGATCCTTCAAAATATGAAACCTATCTCGAACAACTTGGCGTTAAATATCCGCAATTGGAGAAGAAAGGCTTTTAATAATCTCAGAAAATTCACTGTAAGGGATACCCTAAGAAAGGCCAGACTTTGGATTAGCAAAAGAAGAGTATGCCGCTAACCTCGCATTTAAAAAATTGGGGCAGACGTAAGCCGTGTTTGTAGCTGTATTTCTTTATTCAGCTTTAGTTCCGGCGGAAGGAACTATATTGACCATTTCGAATATATTTGATCAATTAAATCAATATTGAGCATTTGTTAGCCGGACAGACGAATATGAATTGCCCCAACTTCTTAAATGCGTACTCGTTAGCAGCCATGCCCGCCTCCTCTGGAAACATTGCTGAACATAAATTCTTCATTTTTAAATAAAAAGCCATGAAACAAATCAAAACCACCGTATACTTTTTTGTAGTCATTTGCATTCTATTTCAATTTAGCTGCAACGACACTGCAACCACTTCAGAAACAAATGACATGAATACGACATCAGTTGTTTCAAATACTGACACATTTGCTATGCCTGCCTATGACCCTGCAATGGACCCCTTAACGGTGGGCGCACAGATGTCCAAAAAGCTGGGTGATACGTTGGATGTAAAGATGTATGAGTTCGCAGTAAAACCGGGGGAATCTTGGGGACTGCATACACATCCTGACCACACAGTTTATATGCTTCAAGGTGGTAAAATGTCCCTGTATATGCGGGAAGCAGGAAGGCAGGACACACTTACTTTTCCAACAGGAATGGCTTTGGTCAGTGGTCCATTAACAGACTCCGGTAGAAATATTGGAAATACGACCATAAAGATGCTTGTAACCGACATTTACCGACCAAGA
>JBGSYC010000249.1:0-98091 GCA_041751095.1 Flavihumibacter sp. | reverse complement strand
GATCAGCGCCGCATTGCCATGGTGGACACACCTGTTACGCTTCCGCCGGGGAACAACGAAACGCAACTGATCCGTTTTCAATACGATAATCACCTTGGATCGGCTTCGATTGAGCTCGATGATGCGGCGCAGGTGATCTCTTACGAAGAATATTTTCCTTTTGGCACTACTTCTTTCTCTACGATAGATGCAACACGTGAGGTTGCCGCAAAACGATACCGGTATACGGGTAAAGAACGCGATGAAGAAAGCGGATTGAACCATCATGGAGTGAGATACTATGCGCCCTGGTTGTGCAGGTGGACTACAGCCGATCCGTCAGGGATAAAAGATGGATTGAATCTTTTTACTTATTCATCCAACAATCCCATTGTACTGGTAGACCCAGGTGGCAGGTCAGGCGAAGAAACAAAACAAGTGAAACCCTTTGTGAAAGATCTGCTGGATAAATACGGAATTAAATATGCCGAGGAGGTTGAATTTGAAATGACAACCAAGGGCGGTCAAAAAGTGAAAGGCAAGTTTGACCTGGTGGTGATTGATCCAAAAACTAAAAAACATGTGCCGATTGAATTGAAGGGATTGGATCCCGACGCGTTCTCAACCAAGGGACAGGAACTTTATATCAAGGAATTCGAGACACCTAAGGGCGCAGAAATAAAAATCACGGGTAAAAAAGGCGGGCCACTTGCTTTACCCAAGGGAAGCAAGCTTTCAGTTGCCGATGATAGCTTCTTAAGAGTGTGGAAAGGTAATATGAATGATTTCGCGGATGCCGTGGCACAGCAAACTGGTGGAAAAAAAATCAAACACAAACATTTTGATAAAGATGGCTGGAAGTTTTTTGACAACGAAGCCGACTACCATAAGTTCCTTAAGGAAAAAGGCATTAATCCGGTAAAACCAAGCGCAGCATCTGAAAAAGCGCTGCAGGAAGCAAAGGACAAAGCCGAAAGAGAGACCGCCCTGAGAGCAAGAAAAGAGGCACAAGAACGGGCCAGGAAAGAAGCGGCGGATAAGCTTGAAAGAGAATTAAAAGATAAGGCACTCAAAGAAGCAGCCGAAAAAGGAGGAAAGTGGGGACTTAAACGGGTGGCAAGCTTCCTCCCTGTTGCAGGGGCGGTAGCAACCATACTACTTGCTCCTGAAGATGCATCGGCGGCGGAAACTGGTTTGCGCGCTGTAGCGTCAGAAGTTGGTATTGGTCCGGTGGATGCAGAGTTGGTATACGATGCCTCGACATTCATGCTTGAACAAACAGGTGCAAATGATTTGGCCTTTAAGAAAGGAATGGAAGCGGAAGAGGCCGCAAAACAACTTGGCGCAAGCGATGATTTCGCAAGGGGCGTTGGAGCTGCAACAGCGGCAACGAAAACACTCACGTACGTCTTGCTGCCGCCTACAATCATTTGGGACAAGATTTTCGATTGATTATTATTTAATTAATAAACCTTCTGCAATGCCTATATGCACTATCAGGGGAACAATCATCCGCAAAGCGGATAGCAATCCTATTTCAGGACTTTATGTTGAAGCGTGGGATAACAATCCCGCATCAAAAGAGTCGCTTGGCAGCAGCATCAGCAATTACGATGGTATGTTCACCATTCATTTTGATGAAAGTATGCTTGCTGAATTGTACAAGAATCAATCCCTGGAATTGTACTTTAAGATCTTTAGTGGGCAAACGCTTCTTGCAAATACGGAGAATGATCTCGTGGTTAATCTCCGCAACAGTCAGCGAAAAATTGTAATCCCGGTAGAATACCGGCGCCCGGAGGGTTCCACGCCACCGGAGCCGAAAAGTTATATGGTAAGGGGAACCCTTTTAAAGCAGGATTTTACTCCTGCGGCTGGCCTTGAAATCAGGATAATGGACAAGGGCCTGGTGTCGGACATAGAGCTTGTTGGTGGAAAAACATCAACCACCGGAACCTACGAAGTTTCATTCACGAGCGAAGACTTTAAACGCACAGGCAAGCAAACTCCTGATATTTTCCTGACAGTTGGAGTAGATGAAAAGAAAATATTCAGCAGCGATATAATCTACAACGCGGCTTCGGTTACAGAGATCAACTATGTTATTGGTGGTGCCACATTTCCCCGGGAATCGGAATTTGAACAACTTGGAAAAAAGCTGGAACCCTTATTGAAAGGATGCGCGGTCGAAGACATCAGGCTAACGGCAGACAATGACAACAACCCATTTCGATTACTGAGTGAAAAAACAGGCGAGCGCGAACAAAAGCTGAAATGGTATGTGGAGGCTCACCAATTGTCGGCCGAAAGCAAGTTGCCCCCAGAGTTTTATTACGCCATGTTAAGAGGCCAACTGGCCAGTGACCCGGCATTGCATTTTACGGAAATGTTCAACCGTGACATTGATACGGTCGCCCATCTGTTACAACAATTCAAGCGCAAGGAAAAACCAGATCCCTCGTTCATTTCATTGTCACACGATCCGCAACAGATAAGTGATTCACTGTTTAATGTTACCGGAGAGTCCATTTCCCAGGCATTTGATTATGCTATTGAAAACAATATCATTCCGGCAGGTTTTGTAGCCAAAAGAAAAGATTTGGAGAAAGAATGGAATTATCTCAAAACAAAAGAACGAAAACCAGGAGGGGAGGATGCAGAAGTGGCAAACAGAATCTACCGCTTCGTTAACGATCCATCGGTGGCTGCCACCATAAAATCTTCATTGAACATTCAGCACATCGACGATGTGCGGAAATTGGCCAAACTATCAGCCGATGACTGGAACAGAATAATGTTTTCGAAAAGCGCCGTACAAACTACCGACCCGCGCAACAACAAAAGAATCGGGGCTATCATGACAGCGCTGGAACACGATTTTCCTACAACTGCCTTTGCCGGCAGGCTGGAGAATGACGGTGAGAATCAGTTTGCGGCAAAGTCATCCCTTTTAAGATTTCTCGACAGGAACCCAACGGTGGAAATACATAAAACGAATTTTGATCTGTTGTTTCATACAAGAGAAAAGGAAATAAGAAGCGAGCTGCCCGATGCTGAACAGGTAAGAAAAGAGTTGAAAAAAATTCAACGCGTGTTTAAACTTGCACCTTCTTATGAAAAGACCAGGCACCTTCTCAACAGCAATATCCATTCCTCCCAGTCTGTTTATAATCTTGGTGAAAAAAGGTTTGTTGAAAAAATTTCAGGTAGCGTTATCAGCAGGCAGGAGGCAAAAAAGATATACAGGAAGGCTGAAATAACCTATGCCGCATCTCTTGCAATCATGGGTGAGATTAAATCTTTGGAAGCCGGTTCCGCCCTTCGGGTTTTGCCTGATGTAACAAAGTCGTACAACAATCTCAAATACTCTACTGTCAAAGACTTTCCCGATTGGCAAACACTATTCACATCCACCGATATCTGCGAGTGTGAACATTGCCGCTCGGTCTTCAGTCCGGCCGCCTACTTAACCGATCTTCTGCGATTTCTGCAAAAAAGGGGTGCAAAGGACGCGTTGTTCAAGCGCAGACCCGACATCGGTGAGATTGATCTGAATTGCGATAACAGTCTGGTGCCCATCCCCTATATTGATCTTGTATGCGAAATTCTCGAAGATGCGCTCGTGACCACTACGGTAAACCTGGCACCGGGAATCGAACCCTTACTTCTGGAAGGAATTGTCCATGCCAGTGTGCTGACCGAGTTTAAATCAAAAAACCTGGATTTGCTTACTGATGCAGTGGTTACTCCAGGGTCGCCATTATCTAACGAATGGTTCATAAGGGATAAACAGAGAACCTATAAGATCAAAAAAACAGGTCTGCAACTTTCAGCAAAAATTGTCAGGCAGACCCATGATACGGCGGCTGAAAGAAAGGCCATTCCAGAATATATCAACTACGGTGCTTACGATAACCACCTGAAAACTGCCTTACATCCGCTCACCCTGCCTTTTGATCTTGGATGGGAAGAAAGCCGGGCCTATCTGAATAAGATAGAGGTGAATAAACCTCAATGGATGGAAGTCTTCAGGAACAGGGCAACTTCCACACCGGGCGATGACGCACGTGCAGCGGAATACCTGCGATTATCGCCAAAGGAAAAAGATATCATTACAACTCCAAACATCGGCGCGCAGGCGCAGTTCTGGGGAGGCCTTGCAGACATCGAGAAGGTTTCGGTATTTCTCCATAAGTCGCAGCTTGATTACAAGCAGCTTAGGGATTTGTTGAGATTGAAATTCGTTAACGCGGCACTGGATTCGCAAATTGTGCATGCCGATGCAACATGCAACACCAAAGAGAAAACCATTTCCAACCTGACCGCTGCAAAGCTCGACAACATAAACCGCTTCCTTCGTCTTTGGAGAAAGATGGGGTGGAATATGTGGGAGTTAGACCAGCTCATTATGAATGCCAGGATCGGCAACGGCCTGTTGAATAATACTACGCTGGTGCGCATGATGGGTTTTGACGAACTGGTGAAACTGCTCAATCTTAAGCCAGAAGACATACTTGCCTATTATGGCGACCTGAATACAACAGATAATAAATCACTTTATCAGAAACTTTTCAGGAACAAAGTAGTCCTCGACCCGCTTCCTGATGCGTTCAAGGTTGAAAATGTTACACAAAATCCATTTCCCAACCCGGCCCCGGCGGACAGAACAATCACCGCGCAGCTATCCCCGCTTACAGCGGCTTTGAAACTGAAAGAAGAGGAAACAGCAGCAATAAGAACTAAATCACTTGCCAACGATAACCTGACCTTATCTAACATCAGCATTTTTTTTCGTATTGCATCGCTCACACGCAAACTTAAGATCAGCGTTAAAGAATTTTACCTGTTGCAGGACATCCTGAATACGGGTTCGGTATTTGATGTATTTGCATCCCCTCAAAAAACAAAGGAGTTCCTTGAGATCATTCAACTGATCAAATCTGTCAAACTAAATATTTTTGAATTAGGTTACCTGCTTTTACACAAAGATGAAGGTCTGAAACCACTGATGCCAGCTGAGGATAGAATCACGGCATTCCTGGCTAAAGGGCGCGACGCGCTGCAAAAAATAAAGGATGAGTTGGAAAATCTTACCGGCCTACCAGCTGAAATAGCTAAAACGCTACTGGGAAAATTTGGTACCATTACGGAAGATGCAGCTAATACCACTATGCAGATATTCCAGGGAACATTTACTGGTAATGTTGCGGCAAGAGACTTATTCCTCGATACAACGTTCAATACATTTATAAGCACAGCAACACTGAAAGCAGAATTGAATGCCCGGGATGCTGCATTACCTGCCCAAAAAGACGAGAAAACCAGCGAGGCCTTTGCGGAATTAAATAATTTATTGATCGCCTACCTGCAAAATGACTCTACGCGTCAGGCAGTGACACAACTGTACACGGAGCAGTTCAAAATACCGGAGGATATCACCAAGTTATTCCTGGTTGGCCTGCAGCTGGCAGCTCTGCCCATTATCGAACATTGGTTCAACCCTGCACTATTAACGAAGAACAATGCCGGCAACTATATCAATGCGATTTCGGATGTAAACTTTCCAAATATATTTCACAGCTACCATCTCTTCAACAAGCTTTCTTTGATTCATACAAAATTGCCGCTGTCACCATCTATCGTTTCCTTACTGATTTCGAACGCGTCTGATTTTGCGATCATCAAATACGACGAATTGCCTGTATCGGCGCCGGTGGCGAATTCGAATTTCACGAAATGGAAGGAATTTGCACTTCTGCATCAATTCAGTGTGCTGTATCCGGATAATGAAAACGGGCAACTTGCCGAAGTGCTGAAAATGCTTTTGCCGCTTGTAGCTTCAGAGACTGACTTTCTTACCGGGCTTTCTTTGTATGCGGCTTGGGATGATGCAGAATTGAAAGAGCTGAAACAACAGATTGGCTTAGCTTACCCGGCTGATTATAAAAGACCTTCCACGTTAATGGACCTCGACAAGAGTATCAACATGCTGATTACACCAGCGATCAAGGCATCGCAGATTCCCATTGTGATCAATCCAATACCCCTTAGTGTGGATGCGATTGCCGTGAAACAAATGGTGAAATCAAAATACGATAACCAGCAATGGCTAAACACGTCTGCAAATATCCAGGGCTCAACACTGGAGAGCAAGGGAATCCGGGAGAAGAAAAGGGATGCACTAATTTCTTTTTTTACCCATCACACGGTAAACGGAAATACGTTCAAAGACGCAAATGAATTATACAGTTATTACTTGCTGGATGTGGAAATGGGAAGCGCAGAAGTCACAACAAGGATTTTACAGGCCTACCTCTCCATTCAATTGTTTGTGCAACGCTGCCTCATGAATCTCGAAATTGACGTGATTGCCGATGAAACAGTTGACGATGGCTGGAAGCAATGGGATTGGATGAAAACCTACAGGGTTTGGGAAGCAAACCGGAAAGTATTTCTTTACCCGGAAAACTGGATTGAACCCGAATTGCGGCCCGACAAATCTTATTTCTTCAAGGAATTGGAGAGCGACCTTATGCAGAATGAAGTCACACTGCCAAATGTAGAGAACGCCTATCTCGCCTACCTGGAAAAGCTTGATAATGTAGCGCGCCTGAATGTGAGTGGTTATTACTACGATCACGAAACGTACACCATGCACGTTTTCGCACGAACTTATGACGATCCGAATATTTATTATTACCGGAAATGGGTAGAAGATCGCTACTGGACGCCCTGGGAAAAACTGGACCTCGAGATCAATGCCACCCATGTGATCCCGGTTGTGATCAACCGTCGGCTGTACCTTTACTGGCCCGATTTCAGGGAAAAATCTGTTGAGCCAACGTCGACCGATGTTCCTGATATCAAACAAGAAAGTTTTCCTATTGACAATCCGTATAAGTATTGGGAGATCCGGTTATGCGTAAGTGAACTGAGGAACAATAAGTGGACCCCCATGAAAATATCGAAAACATTTGCCCCAACAGCTTCATCGAAGAATCCTTCGCCGAAGGAGCAATTCTCATTCATTCCACTCGACCTGCTTGATATCTGCGATAAATACCTGATTGGTTGCTTTGGGAACTCAAGTCCAAATAACCAGTCGGATTATAATATTTATGCACTTGACTTTTTTGAACTCGGTGGATGCCATGGTACGCCTGAATTGTTAACCGATTCCAGCGTTTGGGGACTTATCGATCAGCCCGTCATACCGCAATTTGAACGATCTGAGTTAAGATACCTTGAAAGTCAGGAGGCAAACTCTTCTTCCAAGGATATTCTTGCTTACCAGCAGGGTAACCTGTTCATCAATCATCAGGCTATCCTGAATAAAACACCGGGTTGGTTCAAAAATCCTGTTCCGGCACAACTCAGCTTTTTCGACAAATTATTGGTGTGGGTCTACTATATCTATATACAGATTTTGGAAGATAATAATATCAAGTATGGCAGGGAATGGCCTTTCCCGTATATGACAGGAACGCTGATGCCATTTTTCCATGAGGATAAGAAAAGAACATTTTTTGCGCTGCAGCAGATCATCCTGTATGAGTATGATAGAAAGATAAACAACACAGATTCTGCTCCGGATATTAAAATGGCCGAGCTATTCTATACGGACATAATAAGGATCATCGAGGAATTCTTTAGAACGGGGGAGATTCCCGATCTGATCAAACCATTCTTTGAAAACGGAAAAATTCCGGGCATAACTTACCGGATCAAGTTTACCAATTTCTACCATCCATATGTGTGTTTTATGATTAAGCAATTGTACAAACATGGGCTCGATGGCCTCATGAAGCGTGAAGTTCAATTGCTTGACAAAAACAAATTCCCCGAATTGACGGATTTTAGCTTCAAGTCAACATACGATCCAACATGGATTGTGAACCCGGGTTTGCCAACGCCAACTGATCCATTCCCATATTATCCCAAAGAACATTTCGACTTCGATCCATCGGGAAGCTATTCGAGCTATAATTGGGAGTTGTTCTTTCACGCGCCGTTGATGCTGGCGGTGAGATTAAGCAAAAACCAACGATTTGAGGAAGCACAGCACTGGTTCCATTATATTTTCAATCCAACGGATACCTCATCGCATCCTTCTCCCCAAAAATTCTGGAACACCAAACCATTCTTTCAACGTGACAGCCAGGAATACATTGACCAGCGGATCGAGCAGATACTAACGATGATCAATAGTGGAAATCCAGAGTTGATCAAGCAGGTGGAGGATTGGAGAAGAAACGCTTTCCAGCCTCATTTAATTGCGAAGTTCAGGACTGTTGCCTACCAGAAAGCTGTTGTGATGAAGTACCTCGACAACCTGATTGACTGGGCCGATAATCTTTTCAGGAGCGACAGAAGAGAGGCAATTAATGAAGCCACGCAGCTTTATGTGCTTGCTGCAGAGATTTTGGGCCCAAAACCGATGATCATCCCTAAACATGTGGAGTCGCCGGTGTTAAACTTCAACCAGCTTGAGCCGAAATTGGATGCCTTCTCGAATGCAATGATCAATGTCGAGAACTTCATTCCATTTTTTGAAACAGACATAGATGAAATTGATACCCCGCCACTGCCGGATATCGAAACATTTTACTACTGCATACCAAAGAATGACAAATTGCTGGAATACTGGGATAAGATAGCCGATCGCCTGTTCAAAATAAGGCACAGCATGAACATTGATGGCTTAGAGCGTCAGTTGGCGCTGTTTGACCCGCCGATCGATCCTGGTTTGCTGGTAAAAGCAGCTGCATCGGGCATGAGTCTTGGTGCGGCGTTGGCCGGTTTGAATGCGCCCTTGCCGCAATACCGTTTTAATATAATTGTGCAAAAGGCAAATGATTTCTGTAATGAAGTAAAATCTTTGGGGAGCGCCTTGTTGTCGGCCCTGGAGAAAAAAGATGCCGAAGCCATTGCTCTTCTGAGATCGACGCATGAAATAAGAATGCAGGAAGCCGTTAAGGCCTTGCGAAAAAAACAAACTGAAGAGGCAAAAGAAAATATCGAAAGTCTTAAAAAACAAAAAATCATAACCGAGGAAAAGAAAAAGTATTACTCCAACCTCGCTTACATGAACGCTGCAGAAATTGTTGCATTCGCTTTATCTACAGCTTCAACCGCCATTGATGCAGCTATTGCTGCTGGTTATATCCTGGCGGGAGGGCTCAAAGCAATTCCTCAGTTTGTGATCGGTGCGGCTGGTTTTGGCGGATCTCCCGAAGCCAGTGGGGAAATTGGTGGTCAGCAATTTGGTGATATTGCCGATGCGGCAACAAAAACGCTTTCGTCCATTGCCAATGCATTGGACAAGGGAGCCACCCTTGCTTCCACGCAGGGAACTTATATAAGAAGGCAGGAGGAATGGGACTTTCAGAAATTGCTGGCTGGTAAGGAGCTTGATCAGATTGACAAACAAATAACCGGAGCTGAGATACGTCTCGCCATTGCAGAAAAAGAACAGGAAAACCAGGAGCTCCAGATCGAACAGTCGAATGAGGCCAGGGCATTCATGGAAAATAAATTCACCAACCAGGAACTGTACGACTGGATGATCGGCCAGGTATCGGGTGTCTATTTCCAATCTTACCAGTTGGCATTCGATATGGCTAAGAAGGCTGAGAGGTGTTACCGCTTTGAGCTGGGGTTAAGCGATTCGAATTTCATACAATTCGGGTATTGGGACAGTCTGAAGAAAGGACTCTTGAGCGGCGAGAAGCTATCGCTGGATATTCACCGGATGGAATCATCGTTCCTCGATCAGAACAAGCGCGAATTCGAGATTACAAAGAATATTTCCCTTGCACAGGTGGACCCGCTCGCCTTGCTTCAAGTAAAACAAACCGGTGAATGTTTTGTGAACCTGCCCGAAGAACTTTTTGACCTTGACTATCCAGGGCATTATTTCAGGAGAATCAAGTCGGTTGCAATCTCAGTGCCCTGTATTATCGGACCCTACAATAATCTAAATTGCTCGCTCACTATTTTGAAAAGCCGCACGAGGATATCTCCGCTGGCTGCGAATGTGGATTATTCCAACCTGCCAACAGAAAACGATCCTGGTTTCAGCTTTGCTTTTTCATCCATTCAACAAATTGTTACAAGCAGCGGCCAGAATGATTACGGTGTGTTTGAAACAAACCTGCGTGATGATCGGTACCTCACCTTTGAGGGACATGGCGCCATTAGTGAGTGGAAGATTGAAATCAATAAAGACTTTAAAAATTTCGATTTAGAAACAATCAGTGATGTCATTATCCATGTACGGTACACAGCAAGACAGGCCGGTAAGCTGCTTGCTACAAAAGTGAAGTCAGAACTTAACAACAACTTTGACCAGATCATCAAAACCTATCAAAATGGAACGGGTTTCTTTAAATTGATCAGTATGAAGACGGATTATCCAACTGAATGGCATAAACTGCTTCATGCTCCCGGTGCGCCACATACAGTTGATATCAATTTTGGACCCAATAACGCGCCGTACTGGCTAAGTGGAAAGACACTTGAATTTGAAGGTTCTGCTGATGGACAATTAATGTATTTAAAATCAAAACAAGGACAGTTAATCAATGTAAATTCGTTGAATATTCTCTTTAACGGGCAAATGGTCGACTTTGATCCTGCTGCGAAGCTGGGCGAGATGTTTATTGGCACATCGACTCAGTCCGGGCCGTTGTTTGGCGCATGGACAATCAATACCGGAGCGAATGCCTTGGATGCTTCGAAGGTCAATGATTTGTTGATGCTCGTAAAATATGTAGTAGTATAGCCATCACATTCGCAGATTGAATTGCCTGAAACCGGCAAATAGGTATTCGGAGGCTTGCTGACTGAAAGTTCAATAACGAATAAGTCTGGAAAATGGCCAGGGAAGGAGGCTCAGGTGCAGCAAGAATAATTTCCGGGTGGGATAAACAGCGATTTTTGTGTTTGTCCTATCAAGTGATCTGGCTGGGATGAAAAGATGGTTTTCTATTTTACTGGTCTTCACCTGACCTAACAATCCGAGAGTGAATTTCACCCTTCTAAGGTCAAGAAAATAGTTAGGTTTATTCTTTTAGAAACCGATCTATAAAACAAAGAGCCTTATTATATAACAAGGCTCTTTGCATGGACATTACAAAAAGCTCAAGGCCGTTATGCAGGCACTTTGCGTGCTTTTTCGCGCTCCCAGAAACGGTGCAGCTTCATCGCTTCAACAAATTGCGCCGCTAATGCAGCAGCATCCCTTCCAATAATTACACCTTCGCGCATTACTGTTGCATCACCGTTGTCTTCCGGCAGTTTCTTCCAGAAATAAGTTGCTTCCAATACCTGCATGGCGCTGGCTGAAGCCGCCACCGGTTTGCAATGCTTATACGCTTCGTTTAAGAAATGAACTGCATCAGGCTCGGCCTCCAGCGTGGCAACGCTGTTTACACCACCCGGCACATACACTGCATCGTACAGCACGGATGCTGTTGTAAGCAGGCTTTTATCTACCAGAATTTCTTCATTGTTTTCACTAATAAGAATGCCGAGTTTTGGAGCAATAATGTCCACCGCTGCACCTTCCGATTTCAATGCTTTTTTCACGGTCATCAGTTCTGATTCATCCACGCCGTCGGCAGCAAGTATAGCTACCTTTCGCGTGCGGATAGATTCTAAAACATTGTCGGCCATGCTTAACGCTTTTGACTTAGCAAGCGATCCTTCTACGATCACCGGTTGATACGTTTGCGGATCGGCATCGGCCGGGATATTCTGGTTCATCAAACCGATATCGGTGGGAATATGAAGTCCCAGGCCGTACGCCACCTGCGCAGCAAGTCCTTTATCAATATGCGCTAGAATATGCAGGATGCGCTGACGGATTTCGATAATGTCTACTTTACCCAACTCGAAGCGCAAAGCATCAACAATATGGTTCTTTTCCGGTTCTGACTGACTGTTAAAGAACAGCGTTGCCTGGCTAAAATGATCAAAGAAGCTAGCGCTGCGTTCGCGCACTTTTTTGGCATCTATTTTTTCAGCGTATGATGTAAATCCGCTATTCATTTGCCCAGCCTGAAACGGGCAGCCTCCAGCTAACAAATTAGGTCCGTAGCTTACACGTCCTTTATTAATGGTCTGCCGCATATGGCCGTCACGCTGGTTGTTGTGCACCGGAACCACCGGACGGTTGATCGGGATCTCATGAAAGTTCGGGCCGCCCAACCTGATTAACTGCGTATCGGTATAAGAAAAAAGACGGCCTTGCAATAAGGGATCATTTGTAAAATCAATACCCGGCACCACATGGCCCAAATGAAACGCCACCTGCTCGGTTTCTGCAAAAAAGTTATCCGGATTTCTATTCAGGGTCATCTTACCGATACGCTGCACCGGTACTAACTCTTCAGGAATCAATTTGGTGGGATCAAGCAAGTCAAATTCAAATTTGAATTCGTCGGATTCCGGTACGATCTGCACTCCAAGCTCCCATTCCGGGAAATCACCCATTTCAATGGCTTCCCACAAATCGCGGCGGTGAAAATCGGGATCTTTGCCGGAGATATTCTGCGCTTCGTCCCAGGCTATGGAATGCACGCCCAGCAGGGGCTTCCAATGAAATTTTACAAAATGCGCCACACCTTCCTCATTTACCAGGCGAAACGTGTGCACGCCGAAACCTTCCATCATCCGGTAGCTTCGCGGCAGTGCGCGGTCACTCATCAGCCACATAATCATATGGGCCGATTCGGGCGTCACAGAAATGAAATCCCAGAAGGTATCGTGTGCTGATGCGGCCTGCGGGATCTCGTTGTGCGGTTCCGGTTTCACTGCATGCACCATATCGGGAAACTTGATGGCGTCCTGAATAAAAAACACCGGTATGTTGTTTCCCACCAAATCGAAATTCCCTTCCTGTGTATAAAATTTTACGGCAAAGCCGCGCACATCGCGGGCCAGGTCGGATGAGCCTCGCGAGCCGGCCACCGTGGAAAAGCGTACGAACAAGGGCGTTTCTGCAGATGTATCGTTCAAAAATTTCGCCTTTGAATATTTTGCCATCGGCTCGTACAATTTAAAAACACCATGCGCCGCAGAACCGCGTGCATGCACCACGCGTTCGGGAATGCGTTCGTGGTCGAAGTGCGTGATCTTTTCACGCAGAATAAAATCCTCCAACAACGTAGCGCCGCGGTCGCCGGCCTTTAACGAATTCTGATCGTCGTTGATGCGCAGCCCGTGATTGGTGGTTAAAAATTGATCCGTATCAGTAACCGTATTTTTAGATAAATCGGTGGTTTTGTCGGTCTCTTTTTGTTCCGTGCTTTTATTGTTTTCTGGCATCGCTTTGTTTTGAATTGATGAAGTAATTCGGTTGAATCTTTTTTTTACGCCGTTTTATTTTTGCGACAGTGCTGTTAAAAGTTCATCGGCTTTTTGTTCTTCCTGCAGGGATTGTTGTAACTGCGAGGCCGCGTCGCTTTGGCCCAGTTTCGTTGCTAACTGTATCAACCCGGTATAGCAGGTAATTTCAAAATTTTCCACCTTCAATCCGGCCATAATCAAACCGGTGTCGCGTGCTTCGGTGCCGGCAATGGTGTTTTCAATCACGTGTTCGCCATCCATCCCCAGGCCTTCCATCGCATCGCATTTTTGCGCAACAATTTTTTCGCCCATACTTTCAAAGATGCTTTCCAGCCGGTCTGCCTGTTTTTTTGTAACGGCCTGATGTTCCGTAAACGTTGCCTGCAGTTTCGACGAGCCTGCGGCGGCAGCCATTTTCGGAAGGTTCTTTACCAGATGGTTTTCGGCCCAGTAGATTTCTTTAAGGCCGCTTAGAAATAAATCATCCAACGTTGCCGCCGCCACTGTAGAAGCCATCTTGCTGTCTGCCGGAGCGGTTTTGTTGCTTACCGGCGCTTTGGTTGTAGCCGTTGTAGTTGTTGTTGTTTTTGCCATGATTTTAAAGATTGTTATTTAGTAAAAAAATGCGGTTCTTCCCCACAATTGAAGGATATGGGCTTTTGAAAAAGTTTCAGAATAAAACTTTTCAGGAAAGCATGCAATTTAATGGTTATATCTTTTGAATAATTTTCTGGCTTACCAAAATCCGACATATCTTTTTGTTGCTACCACTTAGCTGATTTTATTAAGGGTCTGATATACTGCGTTCGTAATTCAATTTCTTCATTCTCCCTTATATACAATGCAGCCTTTGTCTGCCTATCACTTAAGTGAAACGATTTTAAGTACTCTAAAGAATAAATATTCTTTAAGAAGGTCACAGAAATGCCGCCCTGCTCTTCTGCAACTACAGACTCCGGTAGATCATATTCTTTACAGGCATTCATAATTATATCTATTCCCGTTCAATGATTCAATATAACCTGCCATAAAAAACACATCCACAATTAACCGGCTCCCTGGTTGTGAACGATGTTTTTCTTTTTAATAGATGAACCGTAAGAGAACCCGGTAATTGCCCCAGGATTCCAGATTATTAACCGATCATTATAAACACTCAAAAAGATGATTGCGCCTGAATAATCTATAGATAATAGCATTTAATTAAAATGCCTTAGCAGTAAATAAATTGTCAAGGTTTAATCGATTATATTTATTTTGTTCAGCAACTCCAGGTCCTCATTCCAGCTTTTCATTTCCCGGTTGTATGCCGCCTGTGTTTTGGTAATTCTGAGCGTATGCGGAGAGCCTTTTCTGATTGTTTCGGTTTTTAAATCAATTACTACATGCCTGATGGCATTTTCCAGGTCATTTCTTTCGCTTTGATTTTTCCGGTAGTCAAAAACCTGTTCAGAAACCGATTCCAGGAATGCTTTTAATATCTTCCATTGTTTTTTATCCCCCGTTGCGTCAGGCACTTGCCTGGACCAATCGGCAGGTGGCTGCGGTTTATTGGTTACACGTTCCTGCAAATATTGCCGACAGATAAGCAGCATTTTATGTGCAAGAACAGTTCTTTCAGGTAGTGAAAGCAGTTGAGGTATCAGCACACTGTTGACATAAATTCTCTCCTGATTTCGGGTAAGTATTTCAGCTATGGGGTTTATCCAAGCTTCATCCTGTGCTAACTTTTCTTCTATCCAAAACAAATCAAGCAAGGCGGTACCGGTTAGCGGAAGGTTTTTTTTAGCCGTGTTGATTGATAATTCAGAAAAATAACGTGGCAGATTTTCTATTTCGGAAACCAACAGCTGATCAGGCTTAGCGATGGCCGAAAGTGCATGGAGTACAGACAGCAATTGCTCCATAATCGGCAGGCTGATGTCTTGTGTAACCAGTCCGAATATTTTTTTAGTGGTTTCTGTGGTGTAAAAATGAATTAGTTTTATCCAATGAGCGGTATCAATTTTTGTGAAATAAAACTGGCGTAGCTGATTATTCAGCCTCAAAAAAAATGTATCGTCCTTTCTGTTTATTATCCAATTGGCAACGGCATTATAGTTTACATTTTTATCAGGTCCGGCATTGTATGATCCTGTTGATAATATAAGTTCTGCTGCTGAAATTTCGCTATCGGTTAGTTGTTGTAGATTTTTATTGAAATAGTCAATCCACTCCAGTTGGCTTTCCGGGTTTTGCATTGGGAGCAATTGTGCATTTGCCTCCGGCGACCATATCATTACTGCACCATAATGATACCAGTGCATCAGGTCTGGGCCATAGTTGCCCATATAACCGGTTGATTTCTTTATTATGGGCTCATCTTCATCTAAGACAAACGAAGCAATAAGGTCATTTTCTTCAAAGCTTACATTGCTCAAAGCAGGAATACCATTTTCCAGCCAGTGTTCAATGTATAACTGCTCATCATAAACTTCGGCCATTTCTGCATTTTCATCGCCAGAATCATCATCGTCATAATATCCGCCGCTTTCTTCCGGCGTACCCGACAGGTATGAAGTTACCAAGCACATTTTTGCATAACATCCTGCTTTTTGTGCTGCCCGCAGAAGTGCCTCTGCTTTAGGCCGGTCATTCAGCTTTAGCCCGTCCACTGAAAAATTTTCCGGTGTGTATTGATGCCCCAACAGTACTATATACGGTTTGGTATTACCACGCTGCTGTTTTGCAAATATTTCAGCCAGTTTTTCGACATAGGTTTCGAGGGATGTTAACCGTATTTCATTGCCGGACTTTTGCTGAATAAGATTGTACACCAGGCAAATTCTGTATCCCGAAGTAAGCGGTCTTATTTCATGATCGCAATCGGCATAAAACGCAGCGTAGTCAATTTTATAATCGCCTGAATTCCCGGAAAAGTCTACAATTTCCTGCACCCCCTCAAAACCTACTACCAGCTCGCCTCCTGTATGTTTGGATGGCAGTCCTATTACCAGTGTGCCAAACATCCCCTTTTCTTTTTCGGAATCTTTATGAGGAAGAAAAAAATCGCCGGTTTCATAGATTAGCATTTTGTACAAATGTGCTGATATGCTATAATCTTCCAAACCCAGTCCAGGCTTAATATTGTGCAATATTTTATCTATAAACCCAGCCCATCGATTGCCCTTGAATGTCAGTTTAGCAACATCTATTTCCCATGCACTTCTCACGTTGTTGTCCAGAATAGTTTCACTGCCTTTACCGAAAGGAGCCTTGTGTGCGACTTTTATCAATGCTTTGGCCTGCGTTTCATTTATAGGGTAAGCAATTTCGCCCACGCCATCTACTTCCATGCCCGGAAAAAGAAATTCCGTTGTCTGCACACTTATAAACTTACCGCTGCCTTTTAAATCTTTCAGACAGTTTAAAATATTTTCTTTAAGATGCTTCATAAAATATTATTTGGTATCTGAACCGCCATTCTCAGAAATTCTTCTTCCGTCATTTTAAAATCAGCATGAAATTTTACTCTCCCGTTTTATCCCAGATACCAATCTTCCTTCCGGATTTTTTTTTGGGAATTTTGGAAACCAGCTTTGCGGCAATTTTTTTTCTTTTTCCATATAAGATCGCGATTTCTTCTCCAGCCTGTACCTTTTCCAATACTTCAGAAAAGTTAGCCTTCAACTCACCTACGTTTATCGCTTGCATAATGGAAATATTTTTTCAAAAATACCTTTTTTGACAAGTTGACAATTAAATATCACAAAAGCAATTGAAAAAAAGTTTCCGGTAAGTATTTAAATTCTTCCTGATAACTACTGCTGATCTGAAATTCCGGCACATCCTGTTCAATAGATAATTCCGCTACACCATCGCATTATCCGGATTGTGTACGGCCGGTATATTTTACACCAATGAAGGATTTATTTCAAAGTTGATAATTATTATAAACTTTAGAACTCATGAAAAAACACAAGGCCGAAATGATGACATCACCCAAGCCATGGCAGTTGCTATTCTTGCAAAAGATGGTCTTATTGTTTCAGAAGAACAAGCAGAAAGAATTTTAGCCTTTATGAACAATATTGCGAAGATTACTGTGGACCAAGACCTGGATGCAGATAAGATAAAAGATTGAACTATATAAGCAATTAATCAGCGGTAGCATTAATTTTAAAAGTACCACAGGTTGCTGGTACCCGAACTCAAAATCAGTTGTAAGTCAGCAAATTATAAGTAAATAACACAAATATTCAGTTCTAACAAACTAAAAAAGCCTTTAAAATCAACAATTTTAAAGGCTCTCAAATTCTTAGTGATCTGGCTGGGACTCGAACCCAGGACCCATACATTAAAAGTGTATTGCTCTACCAACTGAGCTACCAAATCATCCCTCATTTAAACTTAAAATGTTTAAATTTGGAGTGCAAAAATAAGGATATTAAGCTTCGCACCAAATTTTTACATTCTTTTATCAGCTTATTACCCACTCCTTTGTAACCAGTCTGAAAAAAATAAACATTTACCGCAAAAGAATCATTAATGTATGTAGTTACAATCGCTTTGCCGGTGTCAATCTTCCCCACTCTCTTCCAATTGTTGAATCAGTCAAATCCCTGCACCACGACGCACTACCAAACAATACCGCCGCAGGGGTGTTCTAATCAGTCATATCCCGATTCAATCATACCCATACCCTGATAATTATGCGATCTATTCTCTTTAATTGTTTACTAACCATTCTGATTACACTTTCCGCTGTAGATCAACTCTATTCCCAGGGAAAACAAAGCAACGCCTACTCCTATATAAATTCTTCTGCCGACGGCACGGGTAAAGTATACATGGGCCGGGAAATTGCCAAAGTGATGGGAGCCGCAGGCGCCGCCTGGCTGGAAAGGAACAGCAGGCCCACCGATGAAAATACGAACCTCGCCATCAGCAAAATACCCATCTCCGATTCAGGCACTATCGCCGATATAGGCGCGGGCACAGGTTATTATACCTTTCGTATTGCTGCAAAGATACCACAGGGGAAAGTATATGCAGTGGAGATACAGGACGAATACATTACTTCGCTCAACAATAAAAAAAAAGAGCAGAACATTAAAAACGTGGCAGTTATCAAAGGGAACAGTCACTCACCTAACCTCCCCGACAATTCTGTAGACGTGGTGATCATGGTTGACGTGTACCATGAACTGCTGTTTCCTGTAGAAATGCTAAACGGCATCAAAAAGGCACTCAGGCCTAATGGCAAAATCGTACTCATGGAGTATAAAGCGGAAGACCCATCAGTTGCCATCAAAAAGCTTCATAAAATGACTGCTGCCCAGGTCACCCGGGAGCTCTCCGCCAACGGATTCTCCTTGTCTTTTAAGGGTGACTTTCTGCCCATCCAGCACTTTTTAGTTTACCAAAAGAAAAACTGACCAGCCGTTCCCCGCGCTTGAAAGTAAATAGCACTCATCACATGTGGTTCGTTTTTTTAGCAGCTTGTGATATTAATCATGTATTAACGCTCTTTCCTGTAGGTTTGCCAATAAATAGCACACACCATGTCGTCTTTTTTTGCAAACAAAGTTGTAGCTATAACGGGGGGCACCGACGGTATTGGCCGCGCCCTGATCGATGCGCTGGTACCGCTTGGCGTAAAAGTCGCGACGTGCGGGAGAAATCATGATAAGTTATACAATCTCCAGATGCAGTATTCCAAAGTATTGCTGCACGCTGTTGTTTGCGACGTAAGCCAGGAAGAGGACTGCCGGAAATTCATCCGTTCAACCATAGAAGTATTCGGAGGCATCGATATCCTTATCAACAATGCCGGGATATCGATGCGCGCGCTGGTAAATGACGTCGACGTAAATGTGATCCGCAAAGTGATGGACGTAAACTTTTTCGGAGCCGTGTATTGCACGAAGTTCGCACTGCCTTCGATTATAGAGAGAAAAGGTACTATCGTTGGCGTTTCTTCCATAGCCGGGTACAGGGGACTGCCTGGACGAAGCGGGTACTCGGCTTCAAAGTTCGCCCTCCAGGGATGGCTGGAAGCACTGCGCACGGAAATGCTGGAAAATGAAGTAAATGTTATGTGGGTATGTCCGGGGTTTACCACATCGAATATCCGAAACGCCTCCCTTAACGAAAAAGGTTCTGCCCACGGAGAAACAACAATGGACGAAGGCAAAATGATGAGCGCTGCCGAATGTGCCCGGCATATTATAACAGCTATAGAAAAGCACAAGCGCACCCTCGTGCTCACCTTCACAGGGATGAGGGCAGTATTCATGAACCGGTTTTTTCCTGCCCTGGCAGATAAAATGGTTCATAAATTTTTTTTTAAAAATGGAAGGCTGATAAAGTAATCATAAAACATTTTCACCCGCAAGCGGATACTTCTGAGGAAGTAGTAGGAAGTGGGTAGTGGATATTCGCTCAATGTCCGGTAGGGGCACAAAGAATGTGATCTAAATGATGATGTTGAAACACTTTGCCGGAGATCGTACATTTGGAAATTTCTAACACCTATTGATGGCATTAGTTACCCTAACTTCCGACATCGGCCAGCAAGACTACATTACAGGTGCAGTAAAGGGTCAGCTTCTGCAAATCAATCCAAATTTTACGCTTGTTGACATTACCCACCAGTTGGCTCCTTTTAACTATCCGCAGTCGGCTTATATCTGCCGCAATGCGATCCGGAACTTTCCGTCATACACTTACCATATCATTCTTGTAAACCTCTTCGAACAAAAACCAGAACAATTGCTCCTCGCCTTTCACCAGGAACAATATATTCTGTGTGCAGACAATGGGCTGCTCACCATGATACTGGAAGAAAAGCCTGAGGTCATTATTGGCCTGCCCCTGCATAAAAAGAACGGCAAAAATACCCTGTACTGCGCCCAGGTATTCGGCAAGGCTATTAATGACATCGTAAACGGGATTGGCATGATGGATATCGGCGAACCGGATGTTGCCATCATTGAAAAAAATCATTTGAGGCCGCTATTAGGTGAAAACTGGATTGAAGGACAGATCATTTTCATAGACAATTTCGAAAATGTAATTGTAAATATTACAAGAGAGGAATTTGAAGAGCAACGCAAAGGGCGGAGCTTCCGTATCGTTTTCAAGCGCGACGAAATCATCGATAAGATCAGTGAAACATACGCCGATACCATGGAAGGAGAAAAACTCGCCCTTTTCAACGCAGGTGGTTACCTGGAGATCGCTATCAACAAAGGCAATGCGGCAGGATTATTTGGCCTGCATGGCTTTATGGAGCAATCGCAGAATAATTACCTTCAAAACCGCTTGTATTACCAGACCGTCAGAATATATTTCGAGTAAACCCTGGTGAGGGGGGTATGTTTTGCTATAAACACGAGGCCCCCATAGGCCATTTTAAACACTGATTTTCGTTCCTGGTATTATATTGGTAACGATCTTTTGATTCGATAGAGCTTTAGCTAAAAGAGACCTTATTTTAGGGCCGCCATCATTTATTTCAATTAGGTTATTGACTTAAATCGGCTCCGATAGGAGCCTCGTGTTTATAGCAATGCAATTCAAAAATCCTTCGACTCCATAGGAGTCGCGTAAACTTCACGTGGCTCCTATGGAGCCGAACCGTGGGGGCATGTTTTGCTATAAACACGAGGCCCCCATGGGGCCGTTTTAAACTTTCAACCTTTTATATAACCCAACTTTGCACTGTTGAAAATCAACTATTTGAAATTGAGGTATTTTGGTGAAGGTAATAAGGCTTTCATTCACCGCTGCTTACCCGCAAAGCTATCGCTGAAAATTCTTCGTTAAAACATACCCCCGCTTGCCATCATTACAGCCATACCGTTATATTTGCGGAGTTTAACAAACCAAGTCATATGAATTTCAATAAAGTGAACAATATTACCGGATGGGCAGTATGCCTTATCGCCTGCACGGTGTATATCCTCACCATGGAAGCTACGGCAAGCCTGTGGGATACGGGTGAATTTATCTCCAGTTCATTTAAACTTCAGGTACCCCATCCTCCCGGTGCTCCTCTCTTTGTTATTATGGGCCGGTTATTTATTGTTTTGTTCGGCGGCAGTAACCCGGCCCGCGCCGTTAACCTGTTAAGCGCGCTGTGCAGTGGTTTAACTATTTTGTTTCTTTTCTGGACCATTACCCACTTTGCCAGAAAGATTCTCACGAGGAACGGAGAAGGGTTAACTGGTCTGCAACTATTCGGTATCATGAGCGCCGGCGTAGTGGGCGCGCTTGCTTATACATTCAGTGACTCTTTCTGGTTTAGCGCTGTAGAAGGCGAAGTTTATGCAATGTCTTCTTTGTTTACAGCACTTGTTTTTTGGGCTATGCTCAAGTGGGAACATAGCGCCAACAGCCCGGGTGCAGATAAATGGATCATTTTCATTTTTTTTATGATGGGTCTTTCCATTGGTGTCCATCTTCTCAATCTCCTTACCATACCGGCTATCGTAATGATCTATTACTTCAAAAGATTCAACGCTACCCGGTGGGGTACTTTCTGGGCTTTTGTGATCGGCTGCGCATTAACCGGCTTTGTACAGAAGGTGCTGATACAGTATACTGTTGAAGGTGCTGGTAAGTTTGACGTCTGGTTTGTAAATAACCTCAGCCTTCCATTTTTCTCAGGCTTTGCGGTTTACTTCCTTGCGCTTGGTGCACTGATCTACGTGGGTTTGAAATTATTTACGTCACCCCAGTCGAAATTTACGCCCGTGGCAGCATGGCTCTCAGCTTTTCTCCTGCTGTTATTATTCCCGTTTATCGACACCGCCGGAGGTCTGATCGGCCTGGTGCTTGGTCTTGGAATAATTGTCTACCTTCTTTCTAATGTATATAAAAGAATGGGGCCTATCGTCAGGCTTGGATTATGGAGCATTGCGTTTATGCTTTTGGGATACTCTACCTACCTGACCACGATGATCCGTTCTAATGCTAATCCGAGTGTTGACATGTACAATGTTGACAATCCCAATTCCCTTGTGGGTTATTTGGGGCGCGACCAGTATGGTGACTTTCCCCTGGTTTACGGACAGGTATTTACGGCACAGCCTTCAGATTATAAGGAAACGGATATGAAGTACACGAAGGGAAAAGGTAAATACGAAGAAATAGGCATGGATATTCAACCGGTGTATGCGCCGGAAGATATGATGCTGTTTCCAAGGGTATGGGACGCCAGCAATGATCAGCAGCATGCGGAATACTATAAGGAATACCTCAACCTTGGAGAGGGAGAAAAACCAAATCAGAAAGACAATATTCAGTTCTTCTTAAGCTATCAGTTAAACTGGATGTATTTCAGGTATTTCATGTGGAACTTCGCCGGAAGGCAAAATGACCTGCAGGGCTCCAGCCCGGGTAATGTACGCGACGGGAACTGGATCAGTGGGATATCTTTTATAGACAACCTCAGACTTGGCGACCAGTCTAAGATGCCTGACAGCCTCCGGCGCAACAAAGCGAACAATAAACTTTTCCTGTTGCCTTTCATCCTTGGAATTATAGGCGCTGTTTACCAGTACAACAGGAACAAAAAAGATTTCCTGGTTACCTTCCTGTTATTTTTCTTTACCGGAATCGCCATCGTTCTATATCTAAACCAGGCTGGTAATCAGCCCCGTGAAAGGGACTACGCTTATGTTGGTTCTTTTTATGCCTTTGCGATCTGGATTGGCCTTGGTGTTATGCAGGTAAGTGAATGGCTCCGCAAGAAAATGCCCGCATCCAGTTCCAGTTACCTCGCGGCAGCCGTCTGTTTACTTGCTGTTCCGGTTCTCATGGCTTCCCAGGAATGGGATGATCACGACCGCAGTAAAAAAGTACTCGCCCGCGACCTTGCAAAAAATTATCTCGAAAGCTGCGCGCCTAATGCCATCCTGTTTACTTTCGGTGATAATGATACTTACCCGTTATGGTATGCCCAGGAAGTGGAAGGTATCCGCCCTGATATCCGGGTTATTAATAACAGCCTTTTGGGTATCGACTGGTACATCAATCAAATGCGCTATAAGGTCAATCAAAGCGATCCCATAAACGTGATCTTCACTCCTGAACAGATCCAGGGCAACAACCGCAACTATGTGGTGTATAATCCCAAGCCTAACGTAGACCCTAACAGATATTACGACTTGTATGATGTGATGAAGAACGTTGTGGCAAACGACACGGACCCCGAAATGAAAGTGTCCATCCAGAATGGTGAAAACGTTAATTATCTCCCGTCAAAGAAGTTTAAGATCGATGTGGATGAAGCATTGGTAAGGGCAAATAAAACAATCACTCCAGGTGATACCGTCGTTAGCCAGGTTACGATCGACATCCCCGAGAAAAAGAATTACATCATGAAGAACGACCTTGCCATTCTCGGTATCATCGCTGCAAATAACTGGAAGCGTCCGATCTATTTTACAGCTCCTTATACCGCGTCAGAACTGGGGTTCTCACAATATATCCGGAAAGATGGATTAAGTTACCGTTTAGTGCCTGTTAAAAACAATACCCAGGTTAATACCGACTGGATGGTGGATAAACTGATGAATAAATTTGGTTTTGGCGGCGCCAGTATCAAAGGCGTTTATTTTGACGAACAAAATCGCCTTCACCTGAACAGCATCAGGATGGCCTTTGCCGAAACGGCTTCAAGCCTCGCAGAACAAAACCGCAACGATGAAGCAAAAGCTGTTCTTACCAAAGCAGATAAGAACATTCTGAACGAAAATCATCCTTATGCCATGGTAAGCAAAAACAACCAGCATAATTATTTCAGCCTTAAATTTCTCGAAGCCGCGTATAAAGCAGGATACAACGATCTTGCCGGAAAAGTTTCGCGTGCCCTGCATAAAGATTTCGACCAGCAGATAGCATACTATACCTATCTCCCCGAAAGATGGCAGGAAGCGATGCAGCAGGAATTACAGGGTGCGCAGCAATTATTGCAAATGCTGAATATGATTGACGCCCAATATCAAACCGGCACATCAACACCGAACGCGGAGCAATCACCTGTGATTCAAAATATTCCGAATGCGGGAGGTGGGAGCAGGGACTCGGGGAAATAGATCGATTCATCCCGCACCAGTGGGCACCCTGTCATGGCAATAAAGCAAAAGGTACCTACAATAAATCGATGATGAGCCTACCGGTACAGGCAAGTGGTGCCATAGTAAGCACCTCCCGAAACGTCGGGAGATTTCAACGAAGCGCCAGGGAGGCTCATTACGCAATCGACCTAAGGCGCTTCGTTGAAATGACAAAAAAAGGGAGAGGCGCTTTGTTGAAAATGAAAAACGAGGATGAGGCACCCGGGCGCATAAACAAGCACTATCGGTACAGGCAAGTGGCGCCATAATAATGATACCTCTTCTCTCCTTTTTGTCATTTCAAAGCCGCCGATGTACGCTCTTGCACCCACGGCAATTCATTGCGGCGGACTTTGAAATCTCCCGCATTTCAGCGAGCAGTTGTTTATTAAAGGAAAGAAGGAGCATATAGATAAAGACCGTTCGTGTAAGGAATAATATTACGGTGCGCTGCACTACTATAAGAATGTCGAAATAACATGTGAGCCCGTTTCCTGCATTTGCAAAAACGCACCTCGTAATATAAGAGGTGCAACGTACCGTAATGTTAGAAGTTGCGGCAAATGCCTATACCGGAACTTGACTATAAAATATTACTCAGCTGGTGCATAAAATAAAGCGTTAGCCAATAGCCCGCCTTGAGTTTATAGTAGAACACGAAACTCTGCCGGGGTTGTCTGCAAGAGACAATCATAGTAAGTGCGAACAGCAGAATCATCGACGCCGATGTGGGGGAAATCTCAAAGTCATTTTAGCAATTCACCCAACCGCTCGGATAGTTCGGAGCCTCTGAGGTTCCTGGCGATAATTTTTCCATTGGGATCAACCAGGAAGTTATGCGGAATGGACTGTATCTGGTACTTGCGGGCAACATCATTACTCCAGAATTTAAGATCGCTTACGTGCGTCCAGGCCAGGTTATCATCTTTAATGGCTTTTATCCATGGCTCACGGCTACGGTCAAGCGAAACGCCTAAAACGGTAAATTTTTTGTCTTTAAACCGAAGGTAATTATTTACCACATTGGGATTCTCCTGCCTGCAGGGTACGCACCAGCTTGCCCAAAAATCTACCAATACATACCTGCCTCTGAATGAAGACAGCGTAACAGGCTTGCCATCAGGGTCATTTTGCGTAAAATCGATTGCTTCGGTGCCAACAGCACCCACCATTAACTGGTCTATTGAATTTTTAAGATACCTGCCGTAGTATCCTTTTTGAACCTCTTCCGACAGACCGGAATATAGCGCCTGCACCGACTGAACATTATCCGGCAATTGCGCAGTAACCAGCAAAACGAACGGTGAAACAAAGGAAGACTTTCTCCCGGATATAAATTTTTCCACCTGACCGCTAAGGCCGGCGGAAGCTTTAGCAGACTCAGCTTTAAGGCTGTCGGTCATTCCCCTGACGGCTGCCTGCTTCCTTATTGCATTCATCCTTTCCATCAGCGGAGTAAACTCTTTCTGAAACGTTTCAAAATCATGATGCGATGCAGAGCCTTCTACTTTTATATTATTCAGGTCTCCCAAATCGCCCTTTACCAGTACCCTGCTGTTGTCGAGAAATAAAAGACCGCTTTTTTGTGGGCCGCCGAAATTCAAATAATATAATCCCGGTTCGGGCAATTCCCCTTTTAACAAAAACTTTCCGTGGGTAACAGCTGAAACATCAATGGTATCTGAAGGATTATTTGCATCTAAAAGTGAAACCTTTGAATGATCAGTTACACCGGAGAAAGTCCCGTTTATGACAAAACCCTTTTCCTGGCCAATTGCAAGTAAAGGCAAAAGGAAAAAAACAATGAAAATCTTTTTCATATAAATTAGCACCCCTACCGGGGTCTGGATTATCAGTAAACTAAAAAATACGGCAATAAGCTTTTATAAAGATCCGTGAAGTTCACAGGAAAGCGTAAAACTCCTGAATTCCTGGCAGCTTTATTTAGCATGTCTTTGCCGCAACACATCGATAACGTCCTGTAAATTATACTGTTTTGCGTTAAGTAAAAGCAAATAATGGAATAGCAGGTCTGCAGCTTCATCAAGAAAGAGGGCTTTGTTATCGTCCTTCGCTTCAATAATCAGTTCAACGGCTTCCTCGCCAACCTTTTGCGCAATCTTGTTGATCCCTTTTTGGAATAATTTAGCGACATAAGATTCCTCAGGCATAGCATTTTTACGAAGGTTAATGATATCCTCAAGGTAAAACAGGAAATTATTCATGTGATTCTTTTCACTCCAGCAGGTGTCAGCCCCGGTATGACATACCGGACCTGCAGGGTTGACTTTTATAAGCAAAGTATCGTTGTCGCAGTCAAGAGCTATTTCTTTGAGAAATAAAAAATTACCGCTTTCTTCGCCTTTGGTCCATAACCGGTTCCTGCTCCGGCTAAAGAACGTCACCTTACCTTCCTGCATTGTCTTTTCCAACGCTGCGGCATTCATAAAACCCAGCATCAACACCTTTTCGGTGTGGTGATCCTGGATGATTGCAGGAGCCAGCCTATCATGGAACTTTTCAAAATTTACTTGCAATACACTCATGTTGTGTGGCAATTTGCACCCGTTTACATATATTCTATCGATCTAAAAAAATAACCGTAAAATGACTATCATAGCCTGACCGCAATTCCCTCACCGTGCAGATACTGTTTTAACACCGGTATTTCAATCTCTTTATAATGAAATATGCTTGCAGCCAGGGCGGCATCCGCGGCGCCTTCTTTAAAGATATCCGAAAAGTGGTGCATTGCACCGCCTCCACCTGAAGCAATCACCGGAACAGGAAGACTTTCCGCCAGACGCCTGGTGATGTCGATAGCGAAACCCCGCCTGGTTCCGTCGTGATTCATGCTTGTAAGCAGAATTTCACCGGCTCCCCTGTCAACCGCTTCCCGGGCCCAATCAACACAACGGGTACTGGTTTTCACCCTGCCTCCATTTAAATAAACATACCATTCTCCATCGTCTTCCTTCCGGGTATCAATGGCCAGAACGATACACTGGCTGCCAAATGCAAGCGATAGTTCATTTAACAAAGAAGGCTGCTTAAATGCGGAAGTGTTTACCGATATTTTATCTGCCCCGTTTTGCAACAACACATTTACATCCTCAACACTACTGATGCCTCCTCCCACGGTAAAAGGAATATTGAGGTGATGTGCAATCCGGTTTACCAGCGCGCTCAGGGTTTTTCTTTTTTCATGCGTTGCGGTAATGTCAAGGAACACCAATTCATCAGCACCCTTCCGTGCATATAAAGTACCCAATTCCACCGGATCGCCCGCATCGCGGATGTTCTCGAAGTTGATACCTTTTACGGTTCTGCCATCTTTGATATCGAGGCACGGTATAATTCTTTTTGTCAGCATTTGCGATATGATTCAATCTTCAGACACCGCCTGCAGCTAAGGCTGGTTAAACTTCGTCAATTCTTCAAGCGACAGCTTCCCTTCGTAAATTGCTTTGCCGATAATTACCCCTTTGCAGCCAATATTTCTCAGATCATCGAGGTCGCTCATTGAACTTACACCTCCACTGGCAATAAACTGCAGGGGCGGAAACTTTTCAACAATGTTTTTATACAAGCTTGTAGACGGGCCCTGAAGCAAACCATCTCTGCTTACATCAGTGCAAAAAACCTGTTTAACGCCCTTTTCCAAATAGTTCTCTAAAAAATCATATATCCAGATGTCAGTTGTCTCAGCCCAGCCACTAACCGCAATTTTTTCATCCTTCACATCAGCGCCCAACAGGAACTTGGCAGGGCCATATTTAAGCAGCCAGCCTGCGAACACACTTTCTTCTTTTACCGCAATACTGCCGACAGTGGCAAAGGTAGCGCCGGAACCGAAAATTATGGAAAGATCTTCCTCCGTTTTTACTCCTCCTCCAAAATCAATAACCAAACTGGTTTTACCAGCGATCGATTCAAGCACCTTCCAGTTTTTTACAGCGCCCGTTCTGGCGCCATCGAGGTCAACAAGGTGTAACCGCACCAAACCCGCATCTTCAAATTGCCTTGCAACTTCGAGCGGGCGTTCATTATATATTTTCGTTTCAGAATAATTGCCCTGGGTGAGGCGGACGCACTTTCCATCGATGATATCGATTGCCGGGATGATTGAAAATTCTCCCGTCTTTGCAGAAGCGCCGGATTTAAGCACCTGCTTTCTTTCGGCGATACTTTTTTTTATTTTTTGAATAACCCCGGAAGTGTCTGATAAAACTTCCCCGTTGCTGCACCTTAAAACAGAAAGGCCCAGACGTTTAAGGTGTTCCTGCCTTTGAGCGTCGTTTCTTTTTAGCTTATCTGCCTGACGATCGCCTCCGTCCAGTTCAATCACCAATTTCAATTCGTGACAGTAAAAATCCAACACATATACATACGCAGGGTGCTGTAGGAGGAATTCTACTCCAAGCTGACCTCCTTTCAAGTGATTCCATAGCGTCTCCTCTGCCGTAGTCAGGTAGCTTCTTAATGCTGTTGCCTTTTCAACGATCAGATTGTCTGCTCCATAAAACATTTCTTTGTTCATAATCAATATTGTCCGCTTAAAATATATGGTTTATCGAAATAAGCTTACCCACGCTACCCCTCAGGAGTAGACTCTTTTAGGAATTGCGTTCACTAAGTCTTTCGGATGTTTGTTTTCTTTCTCCATGACAATGGTTCATAACATAAAATTACGGACCGCCGGGCCCGTCATTTATATTCAGGAAGTTCTTTATGACCTGCTCCCCTACCGACGCACTTTTTTCAGGATGGAACTGCACGCCATAGAAATTATCTTTTTGTAAGGCAGCGCTGTACGCGAGGATATAATCTGCAGTAGCTATGGTGTGCGCTCCGGGTGAAGCATAATAGCTGTGAACAAGATAGATATAAGAATTTTCGTCAACAGCATTGAACAGGCCGGTCTTAAGATTATAAATAGTGTTCCACCCCATTTGCGGAACCTTGAAATTCTTATTTTCGTGTTCATTATTGATACCGCGGGAAGGGCCGGTAACGGTTTCGGATAGCCGATTCCCGTAAGGAAAAGGATTAAACCTTTTTACGTCTTCCTCAAAAATACCTATGCACAATGTATCGTTCTCTTCGCTGTGCCTGCACATCAACTGCATCCCAAGGCATATACCGAATACAGGCTGCTTAAGGTCCATTATCAATTTATCCAGATTTCTCGCTTTCAGGTAATTCATGGCCGTGCTTGCTTCACCAACACCAGGAAAAATCACCTTGTCAGCGGTCCGTATCTCCTCATGATCGTCCGTTACCGTAGCCGACACGCCAAGCCGCTCAAGTGCATACAATACCGATTGGATGTTGCCGGCGTTATACTTAACTATTACGATATTCATGAGGGACGATTCATTTACTTTAAAATATTTTCCACGAAGTTCCTGGTAGACTCATTTATATCTGTCCCTGATTCTAACGCTTTTATGTATGCGCTTCCGATAATGGCGCCGTTCGCGTGCTGACAGGCGGCAGTAAAGGTTTGTCTGTCTTTGATACCAAAACCAACCAGCACCGGGTTTCTTAACTTCATACTTTTCAGTCTTTCAAAATACTGCTGTTGCGAGGTTATATCGGCGTCCTTTCCTGTTGTGGAAGAAGATGAAACCGCATAAATAAAGCCGCTGCTGATCTCATCAATCATGCGTATGCGGTCTTCGGATGTTTCCGGGGTAATTAAAAAGATAAAGCTTAATCCGTATTTACGGATAAACTCACCGTACTCCGTCTCATACTCATACATGGGCAGGTCAGGTAAGATCAGCCCGTCTATGGCAACGTCTGCCGCATGCTGGCAGAATTTTTCAAATCCATACTGAAGCACCGGATTCATATAACCCATCAGTATCACCGGCAGATACACCTGGTGCCGGAATCCCTGTAGCTGGCTAAACAGCTTGTGGATGGTCATGCCGTTTTGAAGTGCTGCCATGTTGCTCTGCTGAATAACGGGGCCATCAGCCAAGGGATCACTGTAGGGCATTCCCAACTCGATCATATCGACGCCATTTTGCTGCAGCGCCATCATCACCGGCACCGTGCTGTCGACCGAAGGAAACCCTGCCGTGCAGTAAATATTCAAAATATCCTGTTTCCTGCTTTGAAAAAGTGATTCGATTCTGTTCATTGTCTCACCGTAGATTTTAACTGAATTAATACAACATTTCCTGCAGGATGAATCGCCTTCAGGATGGTGTTTGAACACGGCATTGCTTTTACTGGCTCTGGAGTCACGCGTTTTGCTCCAAGCAAATGTCAAAGTTGTCAGCCGGTAATCACTGCCCGTTGCTTTGCATTGCTTTCATGTAAGTTGCCATGTCTTTATCCCCTCTTCCGCTCAGACAGATGACCACAACATCAGACGGGGTGAGTGACAGTTCAGGAAGCACGGCAAAGGCATGGCCGGTTTCAAGTGCCGGGATGATACCTTCGAGTTTTGCTACCGCAAACGAGGCCCCGAGGGCATCATCGTCAGTTGCGCTTAGAAACAGACCCCGGCCGCTTTCAAAAAGATGCGCATGAAGAGGGCCTATTCCCGGGTAATCCAGTCCGGCGGAAATACTATGCGGTTCAACAACCTGTCCGTCGGCTGTCTGCATCACAAGGCTCTTACTTCCATGGAGAACCCCCGGCGTACCCAATTGAGTGGTGGCGGCACTCTGGCCGCTACTCAGGCCATGACCTGCCGCTTCTACCGCAACCAGTTTAACCCCTGGGTCATTTAGAAAATGATAGAATGCACCGGCAGCATTGCTTCCTCCGCCTACACATGCTATCACGTGCGTAGGCACATCGTTCCCCGTTTTATCTTTCAGCTGCCTACGTATTTCGAAGCTGATCACACTCTGGAACCGTGCAACCATATCGGGGTAAGGATGCGGCCCTACAACGCTCCCGATGATATAGTGTGTGTCAACAGGATTGTTGATCCAGTCGCGTATAGCTTCATTGGTAGCATCTTTAAGGGTTTTGCTTCCGCTGACGGCAGGTATCACTGTTGCACCGAGCATCTTCATTCTTGCCACATTCGGCGCCTGGCGGTCAATATCTTTTTCCCCCATGTAAACAATACATTCCATGCCTTTAAGGGCGCACACGGTTGCAGTGGCCACGCCGTGCTGACCCGCACCTGTTTCCGCAATTATTCGCTTTTTACCCAGGCGCTCCGCCAGAAGTATCTGGCCCACCGTATTATTGATCTTGTGGGCCCCCGTATGACACAGGTCTTCGCGCTTCAGAAAAATCGTCGTATTGAACTGCTCACTTAGGCGTTTGGCGTGGTATAACGGTGTGGGACGGCCGACGTAGTCGGCGAGAAGCTCCTGCATTTCCCTTTGAAATGATATTTCATTTATGATCTGCAGGTAACGGATGCGCAATTCTTCTACATTCGGGTACAACATCTCAGGAATGTATGCACCTCCAAACTGACCGTAATATCCTCTGTCGTTAACATTGTATAACATAGAAAGCGTTTTATATGCCGGGATGTTGTCGTCCTAAGCCTTTAATTCACTTATAAAATTTTTCACCTTCTCCATGTCCTTTACACCAGCCGATACTTCAAATTTGCTGTTGATGTCTACCGCAAATAACGCATTAGCTACAGGTTGCACGGCAAAATTTTTGAGCCTGGCGGTATCATCAGACTGTATTCCCCCGCTGAGGAAAAATGGTTTGCCGATTGTGCTTCCCGCCAGCACATCCCAGTCAAATTTCTTTCCCGTTCCTCCATAACCCGCCCCCTCCGTGTCAAACAGGAACATGTCGCAAACATTCATGTAAGGCTTTATCATCCATTCGATGTGGTCATTATCACTCAGCCGGAAAGCTTTGACAACCGAAATATAATCCGCGATCTTCTCACAATATTTCGGCGATTCATCGCCATGTAACTGAACCATATGGAGCCTGCATTCATCAACCATTTGCAGCACATGATCAACAGCAGCATTGACAAACACACCCACTTTATTGACATTATTTTCCTTTTTTATCTGGCTGGTCGTAAGGTGCCTGAGGACATACCTGGGGGATTTAGGATAAAAAATAAACCCTGCAAATGTCGCTCCTATTTCTTCAAGCCTGTCAACCTGTTCAAGTTGTGTCATACCACAAACTTTTACTCTCATATCCGTCCCGTTTTTAACTCGTGAACAAATCGGGCAAAGGCAGCGGAAGGATCATTTTCTTTCATGAATGTTTCACCGATAAGAAATCCATGGAAACCATAGTCTCTTAAATGATGGATCACTGATACATCGCTGATGCCGCTTTCTGATATCTTACACTTGCCGGCAGGTATCTTTTTACTTAAGCCGATAGAACAGTTTACATCTACGGTAAACGATTTGAGGTCACGGTTGTTCACCCCTACAATGTCTATTTCGTCACAAATATGGCGTATTTCACTTTCCTGGTGAATTTCAAGCAGCACTTCGAGGTGTAATGATTTAGCCAGCAAAGTTAATGCCTTCACCTCCCGGGGTGTAAGGCACGCCGCTATCAGGAGTATCACATCTGCGCCTATTGATTTAGCTTCAATAATCTGGTACCCGTCGATAATAAATTCTTTGCGCAAAATAGGAATCCGGTTACTCCTGGCCTGGATAAGATCATGTTTGCTGCCACCGAAAAAAAATTCATCGGTTAAAACTGATAACCCCGAAGCTCCTCCGTCGGTGTAAGCTTTCGTGATCACCTCAGGCCTCGCATCGCTGTTGATCACTCCTTTTGAAGGAGATTTTCGTTTAAATTCGGCAATGATACCGCTGCCTGTTCCATTCATCAAAGCCTCCCGGAGAGACAACACTTCACTTGAAAATAATTCACTCTTTTCAAGCTCCAATACTGGTACAGCCTCCCTGGCTTTTAAGACTTCTTTTCTTTTGTGTGCGATGATTTGATCTAATATATTTTCCGCCATATGCAAATGTGCTGCGCTTTATTCATTAAATCGTTTTAAATGCGAGATTGAGCAATATTTAAACTTGAGTTCCCGGAGTACATATCTGGTGAAAGCACCCGTACTTACTGAGGTGTATTACTGATCTCTTACATCTAATTGTCAGGCCCGGAATCACCAATAGAAAATCTAAAATCCTACTGCAGCGAAACAAGGGTTTGTAAACATTGGTTCGCTTTCCCGCTTTCAAGGCTTTCAACGGCGGCTTCATACGCATCATCGTAGCGGCTGTATCTGCCCGTGCATTGCAACGCCATTGCCGCATTCGCAAGCACCACTGCATTCTGGGCCCAGCTTCCGTCTCCTTTGAGTATCTTAACGAAAATACGGGCCGCCTCTTCAACTGTGTTTCCTCCGTAAATATCCTGCGGGCTCACCATCCTTTTGCCGATCTCTTCAGGCGTATATATCTTTTCCCCTTCATTGGTGATCACTTTCGTATCATCCGTCAGGGAAATTTCATCATAGCCGTCAAGGCTGTGGATAATGGTAAAAGCTTTACCCGTTTGCTGGAGAAGGTAATTATAAATACGTGCCATTTCAGGATTATAAACACCGACCAACTGGAATTTTGGAAAGGCAGGATTTACCATCGGACCCAGCATATTAAAAAAAGTGCGTAACCCGAGGTTCTTTCTGATATTACCCACCGCTTTTAACGCAGGATGAAATAAGGGAGCGTGAAGAAAACAGATGTTTGCTGTTTCCACTTCTTTTTGTAATTGCCCTACCTGGCTTTTAAATTTATATCCTAACTGCTCCATCACATTGGAAGAGCCACTGATAGACGATGCGCCATAGTTTCCATGTTTTGCCACCTTACAACCCGATCCGGCTACGATGAAGCAACTAAGCGTAGAAATATTAAATGTATTCTTCCCATCACCTCCCGTTCCTACGATATCCATAACATCATGCCCATTCATATCCACTTTCACGCATAGCTCCAGTAACGCGTCGCGGAAACCCTGTAGTTCATCAATGGTGATGCTTCGCATAAGGTATACCGTTATAAAAGCAGCTAATTCCGCTTCATTAAATGCGTTTTCTGATGTTTTTACCAATACTTCCCTGGCTTGCTCCCTGGAAAGGGTTTTATGCTCGAATAAATATTGAAGAATCTTTTTCATTGTAATGATCAGATTTGGAACTATTGAAATGTAAGGATCAACTCATATTCAGGATCTCTGCGGCTCAACAATATTAAGTTTTTGCCTGGCATAACCCTTACTATTGTTGCTGCTTTTCATATGTCAGTTTAAATCACGCGGTTATTTTTTACGGGTCATATTCTTCGCTAAGGCTAAAGCATTACTCCTTTAACCAATTCCTCATTAACTCCTCGCCGCCCGGCGTCAATACGCTTTCGGGGTGGAACTGTACACCCTGAACATCATACGTTCTGTGTTGTAAAGCCATGATATACCCGTTTTCATCAATAGCGGTTACTTCAAGGGTTGATGGAAAATCTTTCTCGGATACTATCCAGCTGTGATATCTTCCTACTTCGAGTATTTCGGGCATCTTATTAAAAACCCTGTTACCGCGTATCGATCTCTCATGATTAATAACTGATACCGGCGTTGCCACGCCGTGGTAAACAGTTGTTAGATTCATCAGCTTGCCGCCAAACGCCTCCCCTATTGCCTGATGCCCAAGACAAACCCCCAGGATTGATTTTGAGGACGCATACTCCTTTATCAAAGGCAATAACATTCCCGCTTCGGTGGGTATGCCGGGGCCCGGGGAGAGAATAATCTTATCATATTCATTCACCTTTTCTAAACTGATCTGGTCATTGCGATAAACATCAACCTTTATATGCATGATCTTTTCGACCAGGTGAACCAGGTTATACGTGAAAGAATCATAATTGTCAAAAACAAGAATACGAGGCACTGTTTTTATTTTTAATTTGGATGAGACCACTCTTACCTCTTCCACCGGCCCTGAGCGCCTCAAAGATGATTAGGAATTTAATTCGCATTTGCCCATGAGCTTTCATTTGTCAACTCATCTCAGTTGCCATTTTAATGGCAGATTTCAGGGCATTTAATTTGTTATTCACTTCCTGTAATTCGCTTTCCGGCTGTGAAGCAGCAACGATACCTGCGCCGGCCTGGTAAACGAGACTATTATGCCGGCTCAAAAAAGTACGGATCATAATGGCGTGATTACAGCTTCCGTCAAACCCCATAAACCCGATGCACCCACCATAATAGCTTCTTGGTGTAGGCTCATACCGGCTGATAAGTTCCATAGCTTTAAATTTCGGAGCTCCGCTTAAAGTACCGGCAGGAAAACTTACGGCAAGCATTTCAAAGGGATTACTTTCAGGCCTTACTGTACCTGTTACCTCACTTACCAGGTGAAGAACGTGGCTGTAGTAGTGGACTTTCCGATAGCTGCTGACATATACATCATCGCACAGACGACTAAGGTCGTTTCTTGCAAGATCCACAAGCATAACATGTTCGGCATTTTCCTTTACGTCTGTAAGCAGGTTTTTGGCAAGCAGCTGATCGGTTACATCATCACCCGTTCGCTTGAAAGTACCTGCTATCGGATGCACTACTGCCTTGCCGTTGCTTATGATCAACTGGCTTTCAGGGCTGGATCCGAAAAGTTTATAATCACCGTAGTCAAAATAAAATAAGTAAGGTGAAGGGTTAATATTACGTAAGGTACGGTATACGTTAAACTCGTCGCCTGTAAAACTTTGCTGAAATTTCCTGCTTAAAACGATCTGGAACACATCTCCGCGGAGACAATGATGTATTCCTTTTTTTACCATTTCTACGTACTGGTCATCATCCAGATTGGAAGTCTCGCCAGCGGAAATTTTAAAAGGATATACGGGAACGTCCTTGCTTTTGATGACGCTTTCAACAATATCCACTTCACTATTGATGCCTGATACCTGGTTCTCATAAATATACAATTCATCTTTAAGATGATGAATAGAGATCACGTACTGGTAAAGGCGGTAGCGCATCAGTGGAATATCATGGGCGCGGTTGCCGCTGGCGGAGAATGTGATCGTCTCAAAAAATTGTACCGCATCAAAAGTAGTGTACCCAAAAAAACCCTGAGCCGCCTGTACATGCTTTTCGATGTTTGTGTTTACGGCAAACCTCTGCATGAAAGCCAGCAAAAGGCCTGGTATATGAGACGGGTTCTGAATAGGCAGAATTTCAGGTCTTTGCCCGGGCATTTTACATTCCACCTGCTGCGCGTTCCTGATCTCGATTCCGGCAATCGCATTAATACCGATGAACGAATAACTATTATCGCCAACATGAAAATCTGTGCTTTCCATAAGGATGGTATCACGAAAGCGGTCACGCAGCCTGAGATAGATGCCTACCGGAGTAAACACATCGGCAAGTAACTTTTTAGCGGTTGTATTGATAGCAGTTTTTTTCATACAATATTATGTCGAAGAGGAGCTGCATGATTTGTTGAATACCGGATTATCTTGTTCCTGGAAATCCCCTAAGTACTTTCTAAACGGATTACGCACGCCTTTTAATATAAAATGCCCCGGAAAAAACCGGGGCATAGATATGGTTATATATAAATCAGCAATTACATTGCTAGCCCCGTTTGGAGTTTACATGCCACCACCAATTCATATTTTTTATTGCTTTTGCCATTATAGTGCAAAGGTGTATGTTTTTTTTCAATTTCCAACTTTTTATAGATAGGAATATCTAAATAAATCGGCGGTAAACCAACGTCGAACAATTCACCAAATACTCCTTTCATCCTGTACATAAAGGATAGTGATGCAAAATTGAATCATACATGCCTTATAAAATGAGGTACTACTCTTACAATTGCTTTGATGAAGAGTACCTTTGGCGATCATTACTTTTAACAAAATAATTTATGCATATCGAACATACCGAAGAAGGCGATAACGGAAGATTTTTTGTACGGCAGGATGGAAAAGACCTGGCTGAATTAGTCTATTCCCTTTCGGCTGAAGGGAAGATGGTCATCCAACACACCGAAGTGGACGATTTATTAGGAGGCAAAAACGTTGGCAGGCAATTGGTTTCTGCGGCTGTTGAACATGCACGTGCATCAAACATGAAGATCATCCCTCTTTGTTCTTTTGCAAAAAGAATAATCGGGATAACGCCGGAGATGAGGGATGTTCTGGATTAGCAACGCGGGTTTCGCCGTTGTGAGAAAGTATTGTGCTTTGCATAAGTGATATCTGAGGCACACCAATTCCTGCAAAGATGAACGCCAACTGACTTAATCAAAGCACGCCCTTTGTAGAAGGAAGGTAATTTGACATGGGATCCCGTTTTACGGCCATCCTTATAGCCCGGGCGAATGCTTTAAAGATGGCTTCGATCTTATGATGTTCATTGTCTCCTTTACATTCAATGTTAAGATTGCATTTGGCTGCATCAGAAAAAGATTTAAAGAAGTGAAAGAACATTTCTGTGGGCATTTCTCCTATCCTTTCTCTTTTAAATTCTGCTTTCCATACCAGCCAGCTGCGGCCGCCGAAATCGACAAGTACCTTTGCATCAGCATCATCCATCGGCAATGCGAAACCATACCGCTCCATGCCGCGTTTGTCTGCCAATGCCTGCGCAAAGGCTTCACCGAGGGCAATGGCCGTATCTTCAATGGTATGATGTTCATCGATATGGAGATCGCCATTTGAGCGGAGCGTGAGATCCATTCTCCCGTGCCTGGCGATCTGTTCCAGCATGTGATCAAAAAATCCAAGCCCTGTAAATATCTGACCCTTTCCCTGTCCATCGATATTTAGTTCGAGCTTGATCTGCGTTTCACTGGTATTTCGCTCATGAACCACTTTTCGTAGTCCTAATTTCAGAAAGTGATAGATATCCATCCATTCCGTGGTCTCCAGCGCAATGGTTCCCGAGTCATTTAGCCCGGCGATCTTGCCCGCCATTTCACCGGCTCCGAGCGAAACATCATTTTTCAACCATATCCCTTTACATCCAAGATTCTTAGCAAGCTGGATGTCCGTGATCCGGTCTCCTATCACAAATGAACGCGCAATATCATAATCAGGATTATCGAGGTATTGGGTAAACATGCCGATGCCGGGCTTGCGGGTCGCCGCATTTTCAGAGGGGTAAGTCTTGTCGATATGCACAGCGCTGAAATGAATTCCCTCGCCTTCCAGACTTTTCATGACCAGGTTATGCAAAGGCCAGAATGTTTCTTCAGGGAAGGAAGCGGTCCCCAGTCCATCCTGGTTACTGACCATAACCAATTCGTAATCCAGTTCACGTGCGATTTTTCCCATGAATTCAAACATGTGGGGATAAAAGGTCAGTTTGTCATACGAGTCTAACTGGTATGTGGGTGGCGCTTCATTAATTAAAGTGCCGTCGCGGTCGATGAACAGGATTCGCTTCATTGTTAAGACATTTTGGAATAGAGCAGGAAATCAGTAAATAGTGGGTAGTTAGTAGTGGGTAGTAGTAGTTAGTAGATATAGATAGTAGATCGAGTGGCGAAAGGGCCATTCAACTATATCAAAATTGAAACAATTACAGTTTTAACCTAAAAAGAGACCGGCTGATCAAAACTTAAACTCAATAACTCCCAATAACTACCTACTACCCACTACTAACTACCCACTACTAACTACCCACTACCTACTTCACTTTGGCCCTGACTGCTTTAACTTCAGCGACAGTAACAGGGGTGGCTTTGTTTGTAAAGCTGTTTCTTACATACGTTAAAACATCCGCAACCTGCTGGTCGGTAAGAAAAATGTGAGATGGCATTACGTTGTTAAATGTTTCGCCATTTACTTCTATTTCCCCGGTAAGCCCCTTTAAAACTATCGTAATCAACTCCTTCTTATCCCCCAGCACGTATTTTGTTTTTATCAGTGGAGGATTCAGGTTGGGCACACCGGCCCCGTCTGCCTGATGGCAGGGAAGGCAGTACGTCATATAAACAGTATTTCCGCGTTTGACAGACGCGGCTATTCCGGGCTGTTGTTGCGAATTGATAAAGCTCAGACAACCAATCGCGAGGCTCACGACAACAAGTAGCACCAGGATTTTTTTGATATTTCGCATACTATTGATTTGAATTATAGGTAACCTTCCAGATTCTTCCTTTTACGTCATCAGAAATAAACAGTGAACCATCCGGGCCTTGCGCCAGTCCGCACGGCCGGTACACGGCATCTCTTGGCTGGTACACTTCTTTGCCGGCAAACCCTTCAGCAAAGGGCTCCCATTTACCGGCGGGCTTCCCATCTTTAAAGGGAACGAATGCAACAAAATACCCTCCCTGTTTTAAGGGAGCACGGTTCCACGATCCGTGAAAGGCAATAAATGCCCCATTCTTATAGCGTTCAGGAAACATATTGCCTGTATAAAAAAGCAAACTGTTAGGAGCCCAGTGCCCGGGGAAGCCGTATAGCGGGGTGTCGACTCCGGCGCACCTTCCCTGCTTTTTTGCGTCTCCACCGTATTCCGGGTTTAATATTTTCTTTTGCTGATTAGGATCATAATAACAATAAGGCCATCCGAAATTTGCATTCTTCCTGGCGAGCAACAATTCTTCGGCAGGCAATTCTGCACTTTGTTCTTCTGTATATAGTTCGGGGAACATCTGGTTTAAACCATCCCTGCCATGTTGCATAATGTATAGTTCTTTAACCGAAGTATTCCAGTCTAACCCCACAACGTTTCGCGTACCTGTAACGTATCGTACGCCATCACCGTAAGATTGATTCAACCGGTCAACTTTAAACTGCCATATCCCTGCTGCAGAATCAAGTATCGGGCAGGGGTCCTGACCAGGAGATCCCTTAGTCCGGTCCTGAACCTGGCATGCATTTGATGGAGCTCCGATGTTTACGTAGATGTTGCCGGCATCGTCCAGGGCAATTGATTTCGAATTGTGCTGACCTTTGTCAACCAGGCCTGTAACGATCATTTCCGCTTTTGACGTGTCTATCACTTCGTTTTGATCGTTCAGCTTATAGCGGAAGATTCCTTTATTGGAGGACGCGTATAAATATCCATTCTTGACGGCCACACCTGTGCCCGTATAACTACCAAACGACATCATTCGGTCGGCTTTCCCGTCCCCATTCATGTCTTTTAAACGAATGATCCCTTTGCCGTTTTTCAGGCGCTGCAGCTTTACGAACACCTCGCCACCGGGAGCAACGGCTATATGCCGTGCATTGCCAAGAGAATCCGCGAAAGCGGTTGAAGTGAAGCCTGTGGGAAGCGTAATCCCTGTTTCTGGAGGCGCCGCTTTAGCTTTTTTGATTCCCGTCGTGTCATTTCCAAAAGAGCTAAAAACAAAAAAAAGTTGAACAAAAAACAACAAATTCAGATTTGTGGGCATTTGCATCCTGAAGAAAAATTTAGCTTTGATAAAATAAAGTTTCATTTGCTGCTTACAAAACGTTTAAGGGTTTGTATCAACTCGTTGTTTTCTTTTTCAGTGCCGATCGTGATCCGAAGGCAGCCTTCACATCCTTCCACCTTACTTCTGTCTCTTACAACGATTCCCTGCCTTAACAAATATTCATAGATACTATTTGCATCCGTTACTTTAACCAGGAGGAAGTTTGCGTCACTATGGTAAACGTGTAATACAAATGGAAACTCCTGCAATTGTATGGATAACATCTCTCTCCCCTTAACGATGTCTAAAATCATTCCATTTACCTTTGACACCTCATCAAGGGCGTTCAGTGCCAGTTCCTGCGAAGCTGCGTTGATGTTATAAGGCGGCTTTACCTTATTCATTACATGTATTATGTTTTCTGAAGCAAAAGCCATTCCAACCCGTAAAGCTGCCAGCCCCCAGGCCTTCGACAATGTTTGCATAACAACCAGGTTCGGGTAATCTTTAAGCTCCCGGATAAAGGAGTGGTGACGCGAAAAATTAATGTAGGCCTCGTCAATGACTACCAGCCCAAAGTAATTGTTAAGTAGTATTTCAACGTCGTGCCGGTGAAGTGAATTCCCGGTTGGGTTATTTGGTGAACAGAGAAAGATCATTTTGGTATGATCATTAACTGCCTGTTCTATAGCGGGCAGATCAAGTTGAAACTGGGTTGTTAGGGGAACCCTGATGAGTCCGATATCGTTGATCGTTGCACTTACTTCATACATCCCGTAAGTAGGTGGAACGATCAACACGTTATCGGTTGAAGGTTCGCAGCATATCCGGTATAAAACATCGATGCATTCGTCGCTGCCGTTTCCAAGAAATATATTCGCTGCCGGGATGCCTTTTACCAGACTGAGCTTTTCTTTTACTTTCCACTGCAGAGGATCAGGATACCTGTTATAGGATGTTGATAAAGGGGATCCATAACTGTTTTCATTTGCATCAAGAAATATTTTGGCATCTCCTTTAAACTCATCTCTTGCGGTGGAGTACGGGGTAAGCCTTTTAATGTTTTCGCGGAGCAGGTTGTCTAAATTGAACATGATTGTAAATTATATATCCAGGTGCCTGATGCCACAGCCGCAGAATTGATTGATCTCTGCGATCAAAGGCGGCTCATAAACCCACGTTGTAAGCGGTAAGTTTATATGGAAATCCCACAACTTTCATTATTCATTCTGCCAGGCGAAGTGACACAGCATTCCGGTGCCCATCGAGCCCTTCGGCATCTGCCATCAGTTCTACCGCAGGTCCGATATTCTTCAATCCTTCTTTGCTAAGTTGCTGAAAGGTGATCTTTTTGATAAAGCTGTCAACGCTAACACCGCTATACGCTTTCGCATACCCGTTAGTTGGGAGGGTATGGTTGGTGCCGCTGGCATAATCGCCTGCACTTTCCGGCGAATAATGTCCAAGAAAAACAGACCCCGCGTTTATGATCCGGGCAGCGAGCCGTTCGGGATCATTACAGGAAAGGATCACGTGTTCAGCCGCATATTCATTGAGCAGATCCATTGCTTCTTCCTTATCTTTTACCAAAATCATTTTGCTGTTTTCCAGAGCCTTTGTTGCAAATTCCTTTCGTGATAAACCTTCCAATTGCCTCAACACCTCCCCTCTAACCATACCGATCATAGGTTCATTTACAGAAACGAGCATCACCTGGCTGTCGGGACCGTGTTCAGCCTGGCTAAGGAGGTCTGCCGCAACAAAAACAGGATTGGCAGACCCATCGGCGTAAACAGCCACTTCGCTTGGCCCTGCAGGCATGTCTATAGCCACGCCATCTTTTTGAACAACCTGCTTGGCACAGGTAACATACTGGTTACCAGGCCCAAAAATCTTGTGTACCTGGGGAATTGTTCCGGTTCCGTAGGCCATGGCGCCTATTGCCTGGGCGCCACCCGCCTTGAACATCCGCGTCACACCGATAAGTTTAGCTGTATAGAGGATCGCCGGATGTATTATTTTTTCCTTATTCGGAGGAGAACATAAGATGATCTCTTTACAACCCGCCAGCTTTGCCGGAATACCCAGCATTAATAATGTAGAAAATAAAGGAGCCGTTCCCCCCGGAATATACAAACCGACCTTTTCGATAGCCACACTTTTTCGCCAGCATTTTACACCCGGCATGGTTTCGATCACTTCATCGCCTTTTAGCTGAACGGCGTGAAATTTCTCAATATTGGATTTCGCCTGTTGAATAGCCGATTTTAAAACTTCCGGGACCAGGCCGGCAGATTCCCTGATTTCACGGGAAGAAATTTCAAGATTGGTTAACGACACCTTATCAAACATCAGAGTAAAGCGTTTAACCGCCTCATCACCGCTTTCCTTAATCTCCCTGAGAATATTTGTTACGATAACCTCCAGCGAAGAAACATCCAATGCCGGACGCTTGCATAGTTTCTTCCAATCTCTTTTTTCCGGGTACCTGATCACCTGCATCATTTATTCTGATAAATTCTTTTGCATGTTGTAATTCACAAAAACCAAATTGTTATAAGAGTTCTTTTGCTTTTTCACCACTTTAAACCCATGGCTCTCGAAGAATGGTTTTGCGGTAATGCTGGCATCCGTGGTAAGAACGTTGAAGTGTTGTTCGAGCGCATAATTCATCAGCTCTGCAAGGATCCTGCTCGCAATTTTCTGCCCCTGGAAATCTTCGTGCACAAACATCGTATCTATTCCGCCTTCCGCAGACAATTCCCCGAATCCTACGATCTGTTCGTTACAAACGGCTACAAGGCAAAAATTGTCTTCGAGGCGTTTTTCCCACTTTAACTTATCAATCACAACAGGCGCCCAGGTAGCAAGTTGTTCATTATTGTAATCTTTGGCATTTACCGTATGAACGGTATTATAAAATAACTGCAACATCTCGTCAAGCATTGGTCTCTTATACCTGACGATTTTTCCTGTGTCAACGTCATCCGGTTCTATGAATATATTTGTTTGTTGCATGCTGATTTTATATTTAAGAGGCAGGTCGTTAGAGGTATTAATTTTTTGTACATGAGCCGGTGTTCATCACATAATCATTTTCTCAATGGGCACAACTAAAATACCCTGGGCACCGGCGTCTTTCAATTTTTCGATAATCTCCCAGAAGTCATTCTCATTCAGTACGCTATGTACACTGCTCCACCCTTTTTCTGCCAGCGGTAATACGGAAGGGCTCTTCATCCCCGGCAGCAGGCTTATAATTTCCTGCAGTTGATCGTTAGGGGCATTCAGCAAAATGTATTTGTTATTTTTCGCCTTCTTTACAGCCTGTATCCTGAACAATAATTTATGCAACAATTGCAGTTGCTGTGTGTTGAGGTTTTGATGGCGTATAAGTACAGCCTGGCTTGTCAGTATGGTTTCAACTTCTTTCAGCCCGTTCATAAACAAGGTAGAGCCGCTGCTCACAAGGTCGCAGATGCAATCTGCCAACCCGATCCCGGGGGCTATTTCTACCGAGCCGCTGATCTCATGGATTTCGGCGGAGATATCGTTTTCTTTCAAAAACTTTTCAACAAGCACCGGGTAACTGGTGGCTATTTTTTTTCCGTTGATGAATTGTACATCATTGTAATTTTCATTTCTCCCCACTGCTATCGACAACCTGCATTTACCGTATCCTAATTTTTCAACCACTTCAACTTTTCTGTTTTTCTCGTATACCACGTTTTCGCCAACAATTCCGATGTCCGCAACGGCATCTTCTACATATTGTGGAATATCATCGTCCCGGAGAAAAAATACTTCCAAAGGAAAATTAGATGCTTCCGCTTTCAGTTTATTTACTCCATTGCTAATATCGATACCGCATTCTTTCAGTAACTCAACAGAATCTTCATGTAATCTGCCTGACTTCTGAATAGCAATTTTTATTTTCATACATGGTCCAACCGCTGGTGGAAAATTTAATGAGAAATATTATTTAATGAGATCCCCCGATGGCGTTAAAAAAAACAAGGGCTTACTTTCGGTAAGCCCTTGTTTGATCTATTGAGTATACATCATCAAAAGCTTACCTGTTTAACAGGTGAGATAAGTGATGAGTATGAATGATATTTGTCATAATTCAGGCGCAAAAGTAAGATGCATTACCATACCTGCAAAAAATTTCTGCCTGAAGGGCCTATAAATAACATGAATATGCTAATTTGTTATAATAATTATATGAATTACATGAAATACCTCCTTCAACATTTCCTGGCCGTTTTTTGCACATTTGCTTTTCTGAAGGTACCTGCACAGGATGATGTAAGTTATAAAACCCCTCCTAAGAATATCGTCGACCTGGTATTGGCAAAACCCACCCCGTCAGTGGTTCTTGACAGTAAAGGTGAATGGATGATTATACTTGAAAGATCTGGCTACCCGCCTATAGAAGAGCTCGCACAACCTGAATTGCGCATAGCCGGGCTCCGCATCAATGGCAGGAATTACGGCCCAAGCAGGAGCCCTTATTTTACTGGTATCTCCCTTAAAAACATAAAGACAAAGCAGGTGTTTCCCGTTGCAGACCTGCCAAAAGATCTCAAGGCAGGCAGTATCCAGTGGAGCCCCGGTGAAACACAATTTGGATTCATACATTCCGATAGTAATAATATTAGTTTATACAGGGTAAGCATATCTGAAAAGAAAGCATATAAAGTAAACAGAAACCCTTTGAACGTGGTACTTGGCAGCAGTTTTTCATGGGCAGGAAACAATATGCTTGTTTATAAAACAGTTCGCCAGGGCGAATTAAAGCTGCCGGGAAAAATGCGTGCACCTAAAGGGCCTGTGATACAGGAATCGAAGGAAAAAGCAGGAGCCTCAAGAACTTACCAGGACCTCATCAAAGATCCTTACGACGAAGCGCTATTCGAATACTATGCAACCTCCATGATTACGAAAAATGATCTGAAGCAAGAGACAGTCATAGGCGTTCCTGCCGTGTATAATTCTGTGGTGCCTTCTCCCGACAATAAATATCTGCTGACACAGAAAGTAAATAAGCCATTTTCTTACCTGGTTCCTTACGGCGGCTTCCCCGCCACCGTTGAAATACTGAACATGAATGGAGAACCGGTGAAAACACTTGCTATCAATCCTTCCAGGGAAGGAGCTCCTATCGGTTTCGATGATGTAGTGTCATTTCCGCGAAACTTTGGATGGCGAAATGATGAACCTGCTACCATTTATTACGTAAAGGCACTGGATAATGGCCTTGGCAAGTCAAAAGCGGCATATAGAGATGCCGTTTATACAACCACCCCGGATAATAAAGATTCGGCAAAAATCTTATGTAAAACCACCATGCGTTTTGGAGGCATCATATGGGGCGATAGTAAAATGGCACTTACATATGAACACTTGTATGCTACCCGAAGAATACGCATGAATGCATTAAATCCTGAAACGGGGGCTGTGGATTCGTTGTATGAAAGAAGCAGTAACGATGAATATACCGATCCGGGGAATCCCGTTCTAATCAAAAATCAATTCGGCAAAAGCGTACTCTGGGCAACAAAAAATAATTCTGAGCTCCTGCTTACCTCCGAAGGCTCTTCTCCGGAAGGCTCAATGCCCTTTATTCAATCCTATAACGTTAAAGAAAAAAAGGGCCAAATTTTGTGGAGATGCCAGGCACCGTTTTACGAAACAATCATTGATGTAATTGACCCGGAAAAATTAATCTTTGTTACTTCCCGCGAAAGCCAGACGGACGTACCGAATTACTATATAAGAGACCTGCGTAAAAAGTCATCTACCGGGACGCCAGTTACGGATTTCAAACATCCTTACCCGGAGCTTGCGGGCATCAGCAAGCAAAAAATTTTTTACAAAAGGGCAGATGGCATCAGTCTAACCGCCGACCTTTACTTACCGAAAGGGTATGATTCCAAAAAAGACGGACCGCTTCCGGTGCTCATTTGGGCTTACCCAAGGGAATACAGAAACGCAGCTGACGCTGCGCAGGTGAGAGGCTCAAAATATACATTCACCAGAGTCAGCTACGGATCTCCCATTTTTTGGGTGACCCAGGGATATGCTGTCATGGATAATACCGAGATGCCGATTGTTGGGGAAGCAACAAAGGAGCCTAACGATAATTTCATTCCGCAGTTATATCTGAATGCCCATGCTGCTATCCAGGCGGTAGCTAAAACCGGTGTTGGCGACAGTAACCGGGTAGCGGTTGGGGGCCATTCCTACGGGGCTTTTATGACCGCCAATCTGCTCGCTCATACAAAATTGTTTAAAGCTGGTATCGCCCGAAGCGGGGCTTACAACCGCACCCTGACACCTTTTGGCTTCCAGGCAGAAGAAAGAACATACTGGGAGGCGCCGGAAGTGTACTATAAAATGAGCCCTTTCAGTTATGCAGACCGTATAAAAATCCCACTGCTGATGATACACGGAGAAGCAGATAACAATCCGGGAACATTCCCAGTTCAAAGTGAACGGCTTTATAATGCAGTTAAAGGGCATGGAGGAACTGTAAGATTGGTATTATTGCCTTATGAATCACACGGTTATGCTGCCAAAGAAAATATTCTCCATATGTTATGGGAACAAAACAGCTGGCTCGACAGGTATGTAAAGAATTACAAACCAGCATCCGCAACACAGGAAAAGGCAAAAGCAGGTTTTTAAAGTACATCTTCTGCGGAAGTGCTTGCAGACTTATACTGATCTGTTTACCGGTAATAAACTCATTTATCAGATGTTAAACATTGCATACTTTGCATTACCATCAAACCTTTGCCTGGGGAATATCGACTTACCTGCAAATGCTGTTACATGAATCTATATTTACCTGCATATATGCTGGCTTTTTTCACCATTATTGCACCCTGCACAAAAGCCCAGAAGCCAGACAGCATTTTTTTCAACCTTTATACGGACAGCCTGAAAAAAGGCACGCACAATTATATCAATGTCGATGGGAAGTTTGCCGATGGGAAATGGCTGCCGCTTACTGCAAAAGATATCATTTTCAGGAGTACGGCGGGCCGATTTGAAGACAACAGCCTGTTTATAGACAAAGATTTTTCAGAAGAGAAAGTAACCGTAACAGCGGTGCTCAAATCCGATCCCGCAATCACCAGGAGCGTAACGATTTATATTAAGAGAAATCCCGACAACGAAAAGCTGAAAACAACTGAAGAGATATTAAAAGATATCGAACAGCAGGGAAAACAGCGAAAGCGCAAATCCACCCGATCAACCTTATAGGTTCACAACCTTATAGGTTGGCAACCTATAAGGTTGAGGGGAATCCTTCATTAAACAACTATAGAATCCATCTTTTTGCCATCTTCAAGGAATTTGGCCAGCCCTATATCAGTAAGGGGATGTTTCAACAATCCGAGAATAGACTCCAATGGACATGTACATACGTGAGCGCCTGCTTCAGCACATTTAACAATGTGTAACGCAGAGCGTATAGATGCAGCAAGTATCTGGGTTTTAAAACCCTGTATAGAATAGATAGAAGAGATTTGTTCAATTAATTCAACGCCGTCCCAACCGCTGTCGTCTATCCGGCCCAAAAAAGGCGATACATACCTGGCACCCGCTTTTGCCGCAAGGATGGCCTGGCCCGCACTGAAAACAAGCGTACAATTGGTAGCGATACCATTATCAGTAAACCATTTTATAGCTTTTACGCCCTCTTTGATCATTGGCACTTTTACAATGATATTGGGGTGAATAGCCGCCAGCTTCTGGCCCTCTTCAACGATGGTTTTAAAATCAGTAGTAAGAACTTCGGCACTTATGTCCCCCTCAACTATGGAACAAATCGTTTTATAATGGTTTATAACCGCCTCTTCACCTCTGATTCCCTCTTTAGACATCAAAGAGGGGTTGGTTGTTACGCCGTCTAATATCCCAAGCTCATTCGCTTCTCTGATCTGGTCAAGGTTTGCTGTGTCAATAAAAAACTTCATATAGAGGTATTTGTAAGGTATTGTTGAAAGAGAGAAATAAAAAATGGCAAGTTACTTATATCGCACCGCTACAACCGCTTACCCTTGCTGCCTTCCGACCCTGGGGGATTCTGCAGGAGCTGGTCGTATAAGACTTGCCGCGGCAAATATAAAGAAGAACTCAATACACAGGAGTTTTATACAAAAAGTTTTATAAATGAGGCCAAATGGTAACGTTTTTGACGCCCTGAAAGAAGATTTAGAAACCTAACCCCTGCCTCCCTGCCAGCGAGCTGATCCGGGTTACAGCAATCAGTTCATCAGCCCGCCCGCCAAGCGGACGGTAATATACAAGTATGGTATAGTTATTTTCCGTCTCCCAGTAATTGCCTTCCGTGAGTTCAAAGGAAGGTGTGCCGGTAATTGGCTCTTTTGTGATGTAGGTATAATCGTAATAACCCTGTTTTAGAAACAACGACGTTTCATAGACGCCCTGCTGGTCATTAAAATACATCTTCGCAGAATCGGCGGCACCGTAATTAGACAGTTCGCCAAACAAATACACATCCCGGTTCCGGAACGGAACATTGCCCGGTGGCACAAACCTGAAATGAACGGTAGCATAATCTGCCTGCCACATAGGATTTATACTTTCCGACACCTCAGTGATAAACATCCCGTTGTTATCCCGGTAAAAGACAAAACGCTGAGTTGCCCGGCTTAAATCCGGCTTCACAAAAATATGTGTTGCCTTGTCTGAATAGGTGGCGTTTTCAACCCGGTCACTCTGCAGCCTGAAGCTCCTGATATTAAGCCAGCGCCATTCCCGTCCACCCGGAAAAAGGCCATCACTCTCTGTGTTGTACTCAAGTGATCCCTGCCTTACGAAAGTTGGACGCAGGTTATTGAGATAATTATCCCATCGGTTATTCTGCAATATGCAAACCCGCACCTGCTGCATGGCATTTACCAGGTTCAGCTTACTGGTATTTACGGAAAACTGGATCTTCTGGTGCGTTTTAAAAAACTGTGCATTAAAAGGCTGCTGAATTTGCGCAGCTACGTCAACCTTCTGTTCGAAAACAAGTAACCGGCAGGTAAAGATCAGCCTCGACGTGTCGCCGTCACGGAATACTTTAAGCAGGTAATTACCCGACCTTGTGGGGATGCAGTTCCTTTCAGGCAGAATAACCTGATAGTGCGTATACTTAGTAAACGCAATCGAAGAGAGGCGGTAATTGGTTAACCGCATTTGCGAAAAACCGCTGATATAATCAAACTGGCTGAGCATCGCCGGTGTCCAGTCGGCGTTACACAACTGGTAGGTATAAGAAAAATTCTTAACATTTGCATCAAGGTCGTCAAAATTCAATTCCATCCTGTCCGGGCTGTTTAGCTGCCAGACAGGGTATGCCAATGGATTACCATACATATGAAATTTAACCGTTTTGATGTTATCGGCGTAGATACGATCTGGAACCTGCGATTTGCCCGCCAGAGCAACAAAAAATGCAACCAGGAAAAGGAGCTCCCTCATGTGCGAATAATAAGTGTCACCGGATCATAAAATGTCGTTGCCATTGTATTCAAAACAGGCATTATCCCTACTGCCTACTCCCTACTCCCTACCCCATACCTCATACCCTTCAATGATGTCCATTCACCCGGCAAAGTTGCATTAATTACTGCCAAATGCGGGAATTCAGGCAGATATAATTTTATACCTCTATTTTTGAATCCTAAAGATCAATATTGAATTTATCAACATTCATAGCGCGCCGCATTGCCTTCAATCAGCAAAGGTCTTTCTCAAGATTTATTGTTCGCCTGGCAACGTCGGCTACCGTGATCAGCGTAGCTACCATGATCATCGCCATGGCTTTTACAAACGGCTTTCAATACGCGATCAGTCAGAAAATCTTCAGCTTTTTCGGGCATATACGGGTTCAGCATTTTGAGCCCACTAAAGTTTCATTTGCGGAGGAGATACCTATTGAGAAAAATGATACCGTCACCGATATTCTTAAACATAATACAGACATTAAAACAATACAACCCTTTGCCACAAAAAATGCGATCCTGAAAACCGCTGAAAGCATCGAAGGCGTACTCTTTAAGGGTGTTGAGAAAACGTATGACTTCGGCAACCTCAAAGAGTTCCTCCGCGCAGGCCGCTGGATCAATTTTACAGACAGCGGTTACAGCAATGAGATCAATTTGTCAGAATTTACCGCTAATCAACTAAAGCTTAAAGTCAACGACAGGGTTCTCATCTTTTTTATCCAGTCAGACGGATCACCACCCCGTGCACGACGGCTGACAGTGGCGGGCATTTTTAAAACGGGCATCGAAGAGTATGATAAGCTGATTGCGATAGGTGACATCAGGCTTATTCAACGCCTTAATAATTGGGAGAGAAATGAGATCGGTGGTTACGAAATCTTCCTCAATGACTACCGTAAAATCGATAGCGTAAACGAAGCTGTGTTTAATGAACTGCCTAGTTTGTGGAACAGCAGAACGATCCAGGAAATCAATCCGAATATTTTTGATTGGCTGAACCTGCAGAATCAAACCATTGTCATTGTACTGATCATCATGACTGTTGTTGCGGTATTAAATTTAATTACCTGCCTGATCATTATGGTTCTGGAAAGAACACGAATGGTCGGCGTTCTGAAATCTTTAGGAGCTACTGATACTACCGTGCAAAGGATATTCTTATACCAGGGCATTATTATCGCTGTCAGCGGAATTCTACTGGGCAATATAGCAGGGCTCGGATTCTGCTGGCTGCAGCAACGATATGGCCTAATTTCACTTCCCGAAGAGATGTATTATATCTCCAAAGCTGAAGCAAGGATCGTCTGGTGGCAGGTAGCCCTTGTTGATTGTGGAACATTCCTCATCTGCACGCTTGTTCTGATAGTGCCTACATTCATCATCCGGCGTATACAGCCGGTGAAAGCTATCCAGTTCAGGTAATGCAATTTATCAATAAACCAGAAGCACCCGTAAGCAATAGTATCCAACGTACACCTGAAAGCAGGAGAGAATTGTTGACCGGCAGTGGAATATGCATCAGGCATTGTTGCTACGCTCAGTTTAACTGATAAACCATCATCAGCACCCGGTTGCGGTGCAGGTATCGCTAAGCAATATGCGATAAGATGATGCCTGCAGCTACCGCCGCATTGAGCGATTCCGCTTTCCCCTCACCAGGTATGGTAAGCCGGTGCGTAGCTAACCGTACCAGGTCATCTTTTATCCCCCGCGATTCATTGCCAATAAGTACCATACCTTCCCGGATTTTACCGAATGTTTGCAAGGGCACGCCGTTAAGCGTGCTTGCATAAACGGGAATATCGTTGTGTACGGTGATGAAATCCTTCAATTCAGCATACTTCAGATTTATCCTTGCGATGCTTCCCATAGTGGATTGTACTACTTTCGGATTATAAACATCGGCACTATCATGTCCGGCGATAATGGTGTTTATTCCGAACCAGTCAGCAGTACGGAGGATGGTGCCCAGGTTTCCCGGATCCTGAATACCATCGAGAACCAGCGTAAGGGTATCTTTTAAATGATGAGTTGCCGGAAAAACGGGCTGCCTGAAAATGCCAAGCACCTGGTGCGGTGTTGTAAGGAAAGAAAGCCTTTCCAGTTCCTGTGCTGACACCTCATGGAAAGAAACGAACGGAACATTGTTCTTAACCGACTCATGCAGCATCCACCACTCTCCGGTTGCATACACGGCAACCGCTTCGATATTGCGGGCCGCCAATAATTCGTTAATTAGTTTCGGGCCCTCGGCAATGAATACGCCTTCGCTGTTCCTGAATTTTTTCTCGTTTAAACTTTGAATATATTTGACCTGTGATTTTGTTACCATCGTTTGTTCAGGATAAAAATTACACACGGACGATCACGAAAGGTATTCAGAAATATGTTTGAAATATTTCAACAGTAGTTAATCAGTAAAACGGGTTAAGCATTTCATTTCTATGTCAGATTGCCGGCAAGTTACCAATTCTTTTCTCTTTGCTAAATGCTGGTTAATACTGCTGGTAATTTTCACGGCTTTTTCGTGTACCGTACCAAGGAAATATCAGAAAGGCAAGCCCTTTGTTTTTAAAACGAATATTGCCATACAGGGCAACCTGAAGGCAAGAGAAAAGCAAAACCTCGAAGTACGGCTGGCAAACCAGCTTGATGACAGTCTCAAGACAAGAGTGATCTCCTTTGCAGGCATTAGAAAAACCCTCGTAAAACCGGCGGTATTTGATACCAACTATGCCAACCGCACCGTTCTTTTTATGAATGCTCTTATGAACTCTCTTGGATATTACCAGGCGCAGATTGAATGGGATTCTACCCTGAGGAATGTCGGTAAACAACAACGGGTAATCGTGGACTTTACGGTAACGCCGGGCAAAAACCTGAGACTGGATTCCATCGGCTACGCATTATCAGATTCAGCGTTGCAAAAACTTACCCTGGAGAACAGCACGGCTACACTATTAAAAAAAAATGAACCGTATTCCCAACAGATCGTATCCGCAGAACTTGACCGGCTGATCGAAGTGTACAAAGACAATGGTTACTACAAAATTTCAAGGGAAAACTTATATGCCGAAGTTGATACTGTACTTGCAGGTTTAATTAATCCCAGTCTTGACCTGTTTGAACAGGTAACGCTGATAAACGAGCTTCAGCAAAACCGGGACAATCCTACGATAGACGTCGTCATCCGCCAGCGCAGCAAGGAGGGTACGGATCACCTGAAACAATATACTGTCAGAAATGTAAGTATCTACCCCGATCTTCAACTATTTGAAGATTCAACAGGGATTGTCTTTGATTCGGTTCGCCTCAACGGGGTCAACGTTATCCGGAAAGAAAATAAATTCAAGCCCTCTTTTCTTGTGGGAGAAACCAGTTTGCTTCCGGGCGCACAATTCCGACAATCCGATTATTATAAAACCATCAATACTTTCAGCCAGTTAGGGGCATGGCAACAGGTAAACATCGATATACGGGCAAATGATTCCTTGCAGGTGCTTGACGTTTTTATCAAACTTTACCCGGCCAAAAAGCAAAATATCGTTGTAGACCTCGAGGCAACGCGAAACGCAGGTGACGTAGTGGCCACAAGTAACCTGTTTGGGATCGGATTGAATCTTGGATTGCGTAACCGTAATCTTGCAAAAGAATCTATTCAGTCTACCACCAATGTAAGAGGCGGCATTGAATTGGGGACAAAAACAAGGCTTATCCAGACTTTACAGGGCAGCATTGCGCAAAATATCTATTTCCCGAAATTTTTATTATTCAACATAAAAGGTGAGGACAAGCTTGCTTCTTCGAGAACCATATTAAATTTCAATGCGTCTTATACCGACAGGAGGGATTTTTTTACGTTGGGTTCCCTTAACGGATCTATCGGTTACGAATGGTCGAAAAAAAATCATATATGGTTTTATAGCCCTTTTAATATTGAGCTGGTAAGGTTAGGTATCAGAGACAGCCTTTCAAAATTATTTGAACAGATACCGAGACTGCAGTCTTCGTTCAATAATGGTTTGATCATCAGCCAGAATCTTGTTTACCAGTCCATCGTAACCAAAAGTTTAGCAGGCAGCAAAGTATTGACTTCTCTTAAATTAAGGCTGGAAGAAAGCGGGGCTATAGCCGGGGTTCTTAAACATATCGACCGCCAGGCAGGTTTATACCGGTATGTAAAAGTTGACGCTGACTATCGCCACCTGATCAGCTTCGACAGGAGCGGGTGGGCTTTCCGGGCATATGGCGGCATTGGCATTCCATATGGAAAGCGGATTGACGGAAGCAAAGAAACTTCGCTGCCTTTTTTTAAATCTTTTTTCGCCGGGGGCCCCAACAGCATGCGTGCCTGGCAGGTAAGAAAACTCGGGATAGGCTCTTCAACATTCCTCGATACTTTCAAGCGGGGAGGATACGACAGGTTTGCCGATATTCAGCTTGAAGGAAATGTTGAATTCAGGTTCAATATAGCCACTATCGGTGGTGTGAAAGTGAAGAGCGCTTTGTTTTCAGATGTTGGTAACATCTGGTACAGGGAAACCGACGGAACTCCTGAACAGCAGGGAGCTGAATTCAATTTAAACAGGTTGTACAAAGACCTCGCCGTTGCCGGAGGAACGAGCCTGAGGTTGGATTTTAATTATTTCCTGGTCCGGTTCGACTGGGCATATAAGATCAAAAATCCGGTATACGCCGGCATAAATGCCGGCTGGTTTCAAAAGTTATCGCTGGACAGTGGCCAGTTTCAGTTAGGGATCAATTATCCGTTTTGAAGGTCCATATAACGAACGATACGTGTTGAGATGAGCGGGACTTCAAACGCGCGGTATTATACTGTTTTCTTTCAGAAATCCCTCCACCGAATAAGCATCTTTCAGCAGGAACTCCCCTATCCTTGTTCTGCACAGGCTGCTCAAATGCCCTCCACAATTCAGCGCTGCACCAAAATCATTTGCAAGGCTCCGGATATACGTCCCTGTTGAGCAAACCACCCGGAAGCTGATTACAGGTAATTGAATCTCCGTCAATTCAAATTCATGAATAAACAATTTCCTCGGTTGCATTTTTACTTCAACCCCCATTCTCGCGAGCTCGTACACCCGCGTGCCATTTTGTTTGATTGCCGAATGAACCGGTGGCACCTGTAGGATCTCCCCGGTGAACTGGCGCGCAGCCTGCAGCAACTGGTCTCTGTCAAGATGATGACAGTCTTTGAAATCCTGCAGCTCCGATTCAAGGTCAAAGGTTGGCGTTGTAGATCCAAGCGTTATCGTACCGGTATATTCTTTTTCACGCGCCATGTATTCATTGATCTTCTTCGTGAATTTACCTGTGCATACGATCAGTAATCCGGTAGCTAAAGGGTCAAGCGTACCGGCATGCCCCACTTTTTTGACTCTTAGCGTACTGCGAACTTTTCTCACTACATCAAACGATGTCCAGTTAACGGGCTTGTTGAGCAGGATCATCCGGCCTTCTTCAAATGTGTTCATGAAACTGATTCGATTTTAAATGCGTTTGCTGATTACAATAATTTACCGTTTGTTCCCTGCGCTCCGGCAATATTCCGTAGCCTGGATAGCATCATCGTTAACATTTATGCTAAAGCGTAAAGATAATTGTATAATCAGAAAAATTTTTTAGATCTAAAATGGTAATCTGAAATCTAAATCTCCTTCAAAAGAATACTCTCTACACCTGCAACTGCCCATCTGACATTCCCTCTCAAATTGCCTGCCTTGATTTTAGCTCGAGATATTTGTTGATCGTATCGATGGTGATGTTTTCCGGCGCTGTAAGAATGGAGAGGATACCATACCTCTGCAGTTCTTTTACGATGCGTTTTTTCTCAAAGGCAAACTTCTCGGCAATTGTCTTGATATAAACAGATTCAACATCAGATACCGGCGTGGTCGTTAATTGCCGCAGTTCTGTGTTTTCAAATATTACCACCAGCAATAAATGATGCTGTGCTATTTTGCGCAGGTATAACAATTGCCGCTGCAGACCCGACAAAGACTCAAAATTAGTGAACAGTACAATAAGGCTACGCTGTGTGATCCGTGAACGGATATGGCTATATAACCGTTCAAAGTCGCTTTCAAGGAAGCGCGTTTTCTGTTTATAGAGCAGTTCGAGGATTGACTGCATCTGTGTGGCTTTCTTATCAGCGGGCAGCATGCCCCCTAATTTTTCTGCAAAAGTAATCACGCCGGCTTTGTCCTGTTTCATCAGTGCAACGTTCGATAGTACGAGTGATGCATTGATGGCATAATCTAAAAGGCTCAGGCCTTCGAAGGGCATTTTCATCACCCGGCCTTTGTCAATCACACAGTAAACCTGCTGGCTTTTCTCATCGGTGTAATGATTAACCATCAATTGTCCCTTTCTTGCGGTTGCCTTCCAGTTAACCGTTCTGTAATCATCTCCCCCCACATATTCCTTTATTTGTTCGAATTCCATGCTATGGCCGATTCTGCGTATTTTTTTTATGCCAATCTCGCTCAGGCGGTTGTGTATGGCCAGTAGCTGGTACCTGCGCATCTGCAGGTATGAGGGATAAACCGGGACGATTGTTGCAGTGCCAAAACGGAAACGCCGCTTTACCAATCCAAGAGGGCCATTAACATACAGGTTTATTTTACCGAATTCGTATTCGCCCCTTTTAACGGGCCGCAAAGAATAACTGATGACCTGGCTGCTGAAAGGGCGCACCGTTGCATGAAACAAAACGTCTCTCCGCTGGAACTGGTGTGGGATCTCATCGATAATGTCAACGCGTACGGGCAGGTTGTAAAAACTCTCCACATGCATGCCAATAAGATTTTCATCACCATTGCTAAAACGTTCCGCATGCGTGCGTGTGGCAAAAACCCCCTTTTTTTGATAGAACAGGTAAATATAATCAGCGCAGCACAACAATACTGTTACACCGACAGTGATATAGGGTAGTACTCCCAGCGGCGGGATAAAAAAACGGAGCAGGAATACAAAGGCGGATATGCAAAGAGCCCCATACCAGCGGGGAGAAAAAAACAGGTCCCCGATATATTTATGAAAGAAGTTGTTCAAGCGTTTGCGGTTTGTAAACTGTGGATCGGGTTTGTGCAAAAGCGTTCAGGGTTATCATCTGCGCTGCTGTGTTTACAGGCGCCGTATAAAAGGCACCTGACGGCTGGTAATTTCCCTGCAATGCTGCCGGTACGCGCGTTCTACCTGGGAACTTCAACTTTTTTAAGAATAACCTGTATCACTTCATCCGGCGTGATACCTTCCATTTCCTTTTCAGGGGTAAGCAGTACCCTGTGACGTAAAACGGGAGGAACAACGATGATAACATCATCAGGCGTTACAAAGTCTCTTCCCTGCATAGCGGCAAAAGCTTTGGCCGTTCTCAGGATTGCTACTGAAGCCCTCGGCGATCCGCCAAGGAATAGAGATTTATTGTTGCGGGTTTCATGAACAATTTCGGCAATGTATTCCATCACTTTTCTTTCGATATACAAATTGCTTACCTGCCTCCTGTACGCTTCAATCTCACCGGCAGATAAAACTTTTTGCACCACATCATTAAAGTGAGTGGTTTTGCCATCGTGTGTATTTTGCAGTATTTGGACTTCCTCCTGTTTTGTCGGGTATTTCACTTCAACCTTAAACAGGAAACGATCAAGTTGCGCTTCTGGCAACCGGTAAGTGCCCTCCTGCTCTATCGGGTTTTGTGTAGCAAGAACCAAGAATGGCTTAGACATTGGATAGGTGATGCCGTCAAATGTCACCTGCTTTTCCTCCATAACTTCAAACAAGGCTGCCTGGGTTTTTGCAGGCGAGCGGTTGATCTCATCGATCAAAACGATATTGCTGAATATCGGCCCCTGCTTATATTGAAAGGAGGCATTTTGCGGGTTGAATACTGACGTTCCCAGTACATCGCTTGGCATCAGGTCGGGGGTAAACTGTATACGTGAAAATTTCACGTCTATGCACCTGGCGAGCAATTTTGCGGTAAGCGTTTTTGCAACGCCAGGAACTCCTTCGATCAATACATGGCCATCCGCAAGTATAGCTGCCAATAAAAGGTTTATCATATCCACTTGCCCGACAATCACTTTCCCGATCTCTTCCCTCACCGCAGTTAAGGCTCGATTGAGGCCTGAGAGATCAGACCTGTTTGTGTTGATTGCATAATCGATTGTCTCCATCTTTTCACATTATTTTTATTCATTAGCGATTGAAAACCCCAAAACACCTCTTCTTCAGATTCATCGTTATCTGCAAACGCCTTTGATCAACCATCATTATTGAACACGGTTATAGAAAAGGTCAATTTTCGTGTTTAGTTCAAGTAAGGTATCATCACTCACACTGGCGTCAGCATTTACCCTGTTAAAAACATTTACCAGGTCAGCAATTTCTTCTTCGGGAACGGATGATTTTTTTGAAAGCGCCTGCACAAATTCTTCATTCAGGTTACCCGTAGACAAAAAAAATGAAGCCCTGACGAATTCAAGAAAATAGGTGATTTTTTTTAACGCAATGTTCCGGTTATCCCGCTGGTTAAAATATACATTACCTACGGTTTGTACAAAATCAAGCGTGGTGTTTGTCAGTGGAGGGATTACAGGAATAACCCGTTGCTTTCGTTTCATTTCAAATAAGATGAACATAAGCATGGCTATCAACCCTATCCTGAAGGCCCATTTCAACCACGTATCGTTTAAAATGAATCGCAGAGGGTTTCTGGTGCCTTCGGGGCCAAGCTTATAATATTCATCCCAGAAAATTTTTGCGGTTTTCTCAGGAATATAAGATAATGCTTTTGCAGCGTAAGCGGCATTGTCGCGGGTGACCATAAAATAATTGCTGAAAGATAATGGTAATGCATGAATAAAGAATGCACCGTCGCCGTATGGCATCCTGATAAAGTTTACGTCATTGAGCTGATTGGTGCCTAAAACAACAGCATTAGCCGTATCGAACTTTTTAAAATACCCGTCAAGGGTCATTCTTTTAAAACCGTAATTGGTATTCGACCGAAGAGCGGGATTTTTAAAATTGACGGTAACCGAATCGCCGTTTACGAGGTCAAAGCGACGCGATGCTTCGAATTTTAATGTGTCCGTAAAGGCTTTGCTGAAATTAGCTGATGAGATAAATACGTAATTACCCAAGGCGGCATAAGTAAGCAACTCCTTTACATCTTCAGGTGTCATTAATACTTGCGGACTGATAAGAATATAGGACGTATTAGACCCGGAAAAATTATTCACCTGGTTATACACCGGCGCCCGGTGGGAGGAAATAGTTGCGCGGGGGAACAGATCCTTTAACTGGCTGAACAATATATATCCCCCGAATGGATTTTTGTCTTTCGCAGAAAGGGTAACTTTCCAATCGATGTTTCCCGGCCGGTTCATTTCAGCAATGATGTAAATGGCCATCAGGGTCGTAAGTGCCAGGATGAATCGTTTGTACCCTTTCATTCACGCAAGTTGTTGATTAAACATGTTGAACTGACCTCGTACCCCGGCAAATTCTTCTTCGGAAATGGGCACATCTCCATACCAGTTGCGCTCAAACTGCCAGGTAAGGTCACGGAATATAAGCTGGTATGCCGTACCCTGAAGCTCATGCACATAGGCCACGTTGGTTTTATTGAGCTGCCAGTTGATCTTCCCGCGGTCTGCTAAACTTTTTAATGATTGCAGGTATAGCATGCGGACGGCTAACCGGAAGTTCCTGTCGTCAATAGCCTGCTGTATGGCAGCTTCGAAATTGATATCATGAATGTCTTCGGAGTGGATGGAATACCGGAGTTGGCCCGCCTTGCTGTCTTTACCGAAAATCCCTGCCCTTGTCATGCCGGTAAGTTTACCGATGAAAAACAGCAGGATGGCAATAGAAACCACAATAACGATAGTCTTTGCGATTCTGTTGCCTGCATCTGTATTTAATATTTCACCTGCTTTTTGCCAGAACCAGCTCCAGAAACGATCCCATAAGGACTGAGGCGGTTCTGCCACCAGCTCATATTGAAAGTCAGGGTCATTTTTATATTCTGACATCGTGCCACTGGAAAAATTTCTGACCTTAATGGAAGATGTATCACCTGAATAATTTTTTTGGGGCAAACTTACCTGTTGACAGGTAACCAGGCATATCATAAGAAAGATTTGTTTCATAGCCATCAATACTGTTCATCGATATTGTCAACATCCTTTTTGTGATCGCCAATCCTGTTGATCCGGCTCATGATACCGGTACCCTCTTTTTGTTCAACGAGGCTGAAATAATTTAAAGCTGCGGCAATATAAAAAATGATAAAGAATACGCTGGAGAAAATATTGAGGAAAGATGCCACCATCGTTTCTTCCCGGGAGATGTCTGATGTAGTAAATACATTGGTAACTCCTGAAAATAAACTAATAAGGCTGCTAATGATTCCGCTGCTTATCCAGTAAATTATTGCAGCAACCAGGTAAACGGCAAAGGATTTCCAGAAATGATCTTTTACGATCCGGAAGCACCTGACCCACGCATCCCCAAATGAAGCATCCTCAACAATGAGTATTAGCTCGAAAGGGGTAAATACAATCGCCAGGTAAATACCGGGAACGAGGCAAAACCCGAGGCCAAAAAAAATCAAAAGCACAATCAGTGTTGAATAGGTGAAGACTTTGACATAGTACCTTTTGAAATACACCCAAATCTCCTCTATTCCGGGCCTGGCGCCATCGTTTTCGGTATAGTACTTTATATATGAAGCAATGGTTACTTTCATAGCGGTAAAGGAAAGCCAGACAAACAGCCAGAGATAAAAATATTGACCCGTGAAAATATCGGACATTCGCGGATAATCCGTGCCACCGCTCCTCGCCTGGGTAAGTATCCCCAACATGCTCGACATATATAAGCTGGAAAATACAGCCTGAACCAGGAGGAAAATGCCACAGATGGCAAAAAATGCGGTAATTAACTGCTTGAAATTCTGCCTGATAAATAAGAAAGTATCATTAATGATTTCACCGAAGTCTCTTACTTTTCTGAATTCAATTTTTTCTTCAGCCATATTTGAAAATTTTGGCTTTCCCCGGCAGTTCCCTGCAGGTGAGCCGCTTTCATGCGCCTGTGTAGTTTCAAAGGATAAACGATAAAGTACCAGATAATAAATGCAAGGGATAAGATCAGGATGGACCAGCTTATCCAAACCGGCATGCCTGTATACCGGGTGATAAACCCTTCCAGAAATGCCGCAGCGAGGAACACCGGAACAAGGCCCACTACTATTTTCATGCCGTCTTTTCCTGCTTTTAAAACAGACACGCTTCTTGAATACGTTGCCGGAAAAAGAATGCCGTTACCGAGTACCAGACCCGCACAACCGGCAATTACGATAGCAGAAATCTCCAGTGTTCCATGAATGAAAACTACCAGAATGGATTGCATGCCCAGTCCTTTTGAAAAGAAAAAATATTCAAACGACCCCATCATCAAGCCATTGTGCATGAGCAGCAGAACCGTTCCCACGGAAAAAAATACACCATATACAAAAGCAATGAAAGCTACACGTATATTGTTGAAAGCTATTTGTAAGAACATGGAAAAAGGCCCTTCTCTTTTGTATACGCCAAAGGGGTCTCCCTTTTCAATATTTTCATTTGTCATGTTTACATATCCGTCTCCGAGGATGAGCCGGAGGAATGAATCATCGTATTTTGCAGACAAGGCTCCAAGGAAGGTGAACGCGGCAAAGAACAAAAACGAGATTAATAAATGCCTGTGATACTGCCTGAACAGAAAAGGCAATTCAAACTGCCAGAAATGTATCACACGGGATGACTTTTCCTTTTTATTCCTGTAGATTTTCTGGTGAAAAAGGGTAGTGAGGCCATTGAGATATTTACTGGTATTGCTATCCGGGTAAAATGTTCTGGCATAAGCAAGATCGTCGGTAAGTTCAATGAAACCATCAGCATAACTATCCGGGTTGTGAAATTGATGCGCCTGCTCTTCATACCGCTTCCACTTTTCGGCGTTTTGCTTCAGAAATTGGGCTTCCCTCATTGGTTAAACGTAAGATAACAGAAAAAACGGTATTTGGTAAATGTTTTAATTTTTATATACTTGTAACATAATTCTCCCGGCGAAATGATTCACGCCCTCCCCCAGATCACCGATTAGTATAATAATGAATACGATAAAAGTTACAACCACCCAGAACATAGAGCTGGAATATGATCTGGCAAGTTTAGGTGAGCGGATGGCAGGCGCCGTTGTAGACATACTCATAAAAGCTGCTTTCGCGATAGTCTTTCTAACGGTATACTTCAACAATAGCATATATCGATCCGGCGACCTGTTGCTCTACATTTTTTTGATCATCATTTTCACTTACGACTTTGCCAGTGAAGTGCTCATGAACGGACAGACGGTGGGAAAACGGGTCATGAATATTAAAGTCGTCAGCCTCACCGGCGGGCAACCAACCATCGGGCAATACCTGATCCGGTGGCTTTTCAGGCCAGTAGATTTTTATTTAACCGGCTTTTTATGTGGTTTGATAGCTGTGGCTGTCAGTGACCGCAAACAGCGGATCGGAGACCTGGTAGCCGGCACTACAGTTATCAAGATCATCCCCCGCACCGATTTTCAACAAACCATTTATACAGCTGAGGCACATGAGGTGTATAAAGTCTCATTCCCGGAAGTGAGCAATCTTACTGACGCAGACATGCAGCTGATCAAAGAGGTGATCTTAAATGTAAACAAAACGGGCAACACAACGCTGGCAAGGCACGCCTCTGATAAGATCAAAACGACTTTACAGATCAACACCGATCTTGAACCTGAAAGATTTTTACGGCTGCTTCTCACCGATTATAATCACCTTACTTCAGGTGTTCCTGGCCAATAATTGCCGGGTATTTGTTGACCGAATGATAGACAACAGCGTTCCTTCCGGATTCCGGAGTAAGAAACGAATTATCGTTTCACACGTCACAAATCTGAACACCCTGTTTTAAAGAGGCCAGCTTATCTTCTCTTTTGGGAATAAATTCCTGGGCTACAAATCCTTTATAGCCGGTATCAACAATAGCTTTCATAATTGCAGGATAATTCAGTTCCTGTGTCTCATCGATCTCAGCACGCCCGGGTACACCTCCGGTGTGATAGTGCGAAATATATTTGTTGTACTTATTTATGGTCGCAATAACGTCTCCTTCCATGATCTGCATATGATAAATGTCGTACAGCAAAGTAAAATGATCAGAGCCCACCGCTTCACATAATGCAGCTCCCCAGGCGGTATGGTCGCACATGTAGTCTTTATGGTTCACCTTGCTGTTCAGCAATTCCATTACCATTTTCACCTTGTGTTTCTCGGCAACAGGCATCAGGCGCTTTAACCCCACCGCACAATTCTTTATGCCCTGCTCATCGGCCATTCCGTTTCTGTTGCCCGAAAAACAAATGATCTGTTTAAAACCCGCAGCAGCAACTTTTGGTATCACCTCCTCAAAACTTTTCACCAGTGCTTCGTGGTATTGAGGATCATTGAACCCTTTTTCGATGCCCATGCCCGCCCCCGACGGAAGTGCGGAAGTAAGGCCGTATTTTTTTAATACCGGCCATTCATCGGGGCCAACGAGCTCAATGGATGAAAGTCCAATGTTTTTTGACGCCTTGCAGAGGTCTTCAAGTGGAATTTTACTATAACACCACCGGCACACAGAATGATTCACTCTTCCTTTCATATCATGTCCAACAGCTGTCTCAGCAGCTGATATTCTGTTCAGGAGGCTGTTTCCTGTGACAGCGGCCACGCCGGCGGCAGCCATTTTTTTTATTGCCCCGCGCCTCGAAGCGCCACTATTGGTATTTTGCATAAAACGTTTTAAGTTGTTAACAATAGAATCATAGCCGGGAAAGAACAGTTTAATTCTGAATTCAGGCTGATTTATCCTGCAATACCTGTTTGCCCGTTACATTTTCAAAAATGATCAAATAACAAACAATCGTACTCATCGTAGCGCAGCCCGGATCAATCACTAAACAATGTTCATGACCAGAGTAAAAACTGAATATACAATTCTCCTGCTTTAACCGCAAATTTTCTTATAAACCCCCGGAAAAGCAAGCGCCGGCTTACGATAGAGGCAATTCCCCCGGTGACTGGTAATTGCATGTTCTTTCGGGAAAAGTGATCAGCAGTTTAACAATAAAACCGGGGGTTAGGGCTTGAAAAGAACGTCATTTCAAACCCTGCAGGTTTTTAAGCGCCTGTTCGAGATCAATCCCTTCACCCAAAACGCGCGTAAACAGATCGCCTTCCCGTTTTAACCGGGCAACGACATTATGGATGGTGAACTGCTGAATCTTTAATCCCTTTTTTACCTCTTCCCAGTGGAGGGAGGTCGACACCGGGGCTTTAGGTTTTGGCCGGATGGAGTACGGAGCCGCGATCGTTGCCTGCGGGCGGTTTTGGAGAAAGTCAAGGTACATCTTACCATGCCTTTCTTTTGTTAAACGCTCAATGGTTGTAAACCCCGGAATTTCGGCATGTATAATCTTTACAAGCGACCTGGCAAACTCTTTGGAATCTTCATATGTGTATTTTGCCCCAAGTGGAATATAAATGTGCAGACCGGTTGAACCCGAAGTTTTGCAACAGGATGGTATCCCCGCAGCGTCAAGGACTTTCTTTGTTACCAGGGCCGCTTCGATTACCTGTGCAAAAGTGTTCTTGTCCGGATCAAGATCGATCATGCACCAGTCCGGGTGATCCGGAAACTGAACCCGGCTGCTCCAGGGTTCATTTCATTACACCCGAGGGAAGCGATATACAGCAGGCTTGCTTCGTCGGTGCACACCAGGAAGTTTTTATCCCGCCCGTCTCTTTCACTGTGATAGGGAAATATTTTGATCCATTCAGGAACCTTCCCCGTGACGTTTTTCTGATAAAAACTTTTACCTTCAATGCCGTGCGGATGACGGTTAAGAGGCCGTGCGGATGACGGTTAAGAGATTGCGGCCGGTCTTTCATATGCGGCAACATAAATGGAACCACCTGGTAGTAAAAATTGAGCATGTCTCTCCTGGTGATCTTTTCTTCCGGCCAGAAGATCTTGCTAAGGTTTGTGAACCTGACATTATTCCCGTTGATGTTGCGTACCTGGGTTTCATCTGTTGGATTCAGCAATGATTTACGGGATATCTGTACCCATCCCACTTAACTTCATAGATCCACCCGGGTTCATCAAAAGGTTCGTCAACGAGGGTTGCCAACATAGGCCTGACATCACCAGGGAATTCTGCCGGAATACCTTTCTTTATATATGCGTCAATGTCAGCGTCTTTCTCTTCTAACACGGGAGGTTCAATGATCAACTTCTCTGCCGGCTTTGTCTCCTGCCGCTGACTTTCGGATATTGCGGCTCTGCCGGAAGACTGTCCTTCTTTGTTTTCTCCGCCTTTTCTCATCGATCTTCTTTAAATAAAACAAACCCCGCATTGCCCAATGTGTAAAACTTAGGACACGCTGCCCGGATATAACGCAAATGATCAACCGTGGTTAAACACAAAAGGACACGACCGCTTTTTTGCTTTCGATCATCTGATAAATAGACAACGCCTGGGTCATGGGAGCCCGTATCTCCTCCTCCTGCTTAAAAACCCCGTTCGTAATCTAAAGATTCAGCGGCCCTGTAACTGACATAGATCATGACAATTGCCCCTAAAATGCCCGTAATGGTTGCTGCAATAAGAATAGTTTTCATAAAAAAATACTAGTTTACCTGTATAATACAACTTGCATACCATCGGGAAGGAAAAGGTGAGTCTTGAGTCTATACTGCAGCCGCAGCCTGGGCTTTAATAATGATTTCTAAATCAATAACACCCCTGAATCCACTAAAACCTACGGCAAGCCAGCCCCCATTTTTTAAGGCGATTGGCTGCCCGCCTTCCCATCCGATATAATCGGGTCTTTCTATTCCATAATGATCTTCATCCACTTCGTTGTTGAAAGCCAGCTTTTCATATTCCCCTGTTTTCATTCCTGTAATATGAACCTGGCTTGCCTTTATCCAAGCCACCCGGAATGATTCCCTTGCCCTTATTTTATTGGAGCCGAACATTCTTCCGTAAATTATTCCCCCGCTATCTATTATGCAAACAGCTACATTGCCATTAGCTATTCTTTTGTCTTCCTCATTTTCCATATAAAACGGGATCAGCTTTTCCGCTTCATCAATAATCCTCCTGATGATATTACCGGTGTCTGTTGTTTCCATAAGTGAGTCTGAAATAAATTTATTGAGGTACTGTTGTGTTGCTGATAAACGCAAGCCTTTTGCTGTCGGGAGACCATGACGGCGTGTTCATGCTTCCCTGTCCACCATACACATAAGCAATAACTTTAGGCTTGCCGCCCTGAACCGGCATCAGCCGCAGGTAAACGTGCTTGTAAAAGGGATGATCATCTGACTTTACTTCCTCTTTTAAAAACGAAACAAAGGCGATCCATTTTCCATCGGGTGATATATGTGGAAACCAATCGTGATAGTCACCTTCGGTTACGGGTTCCTGGGCGGTTCCATCAGGTCTCATACGCCAGATCTGCATCGTGCCTGTGCGGTTGGAATTAAAGTAAATGAATTTGCCGTCAGGTGAAAATTCAGGTCCGTCGTCCAACCCTTTCGCCGAAGTAAGTCGTATCTCTTTACCTCCTGCCGATGGAACCAGATATATATCAAATTCATTGTCGCGCTGTCCGGTAAAAACAAGGCTTTTCCCGTCAACCGACCAGCCATGGAGATAAGATGGCCCACGTGGCGTTATTTGCTTCGGAGTGCCGCCGGTTACCGGAACCGTGTAAATGATGGAACCTCCCAGCTCCTTCACCCCGCTGCTTAGGCCAAGCATCCTGCCATCGAAGGAAAGTACATGATCGTTATTATTGTTTTTTATTTCACCGGTGTTCAATACCAGCGGCTGGCGGGCGGCCAGGTCAAAATTGTAGATCAATCCTTCACTGTTGTAAATCAGGGATCTGCCGTCCTTAGTCCAGTTTGGCGCCTGCAGCGATTTCGGGGAATAATATATGATCTCGCGTTTTCCGCTGGCTATTTCAAGCAGTTCAAGGTTACTGCCCAGGTATTCTTTATAAGGAACTAATCCCTCACGAGCCGGGACGGTTATGCGCACATCACGAAACACGCCTGTTTCGACGACATCCGCATGGTGAGACCCGACGAATAATCCTACATATACTTCATCACCCAGATTTAAGTCTGTTACCTGTTCGGTTATAAATGGTTCGCCAAACTTAGCCACTCTCATGGTGTAGGTATTTCCCTTCCTTTCAAGCTCAATTACATTGGCGTGGGTTAACTTGGATTTGATTTCTTCCGTCATTGCCCCGTCTGTTCTTCTTAGCTGTAAAGACGTAAGCCCGTCTCCATGCTCAACTGCATTTATCTGCGCAGATTTACCATCAAGGCTCTTGCGAACCATCCAGCCCACTTTACGATGTGGATCTACGCCGTTCCAGCCTACAAATTCTGCACGTGTGTATAAAATAAAATCACCTCTCATTTTCCTGTATAAGAAATGAAATTCATCATGATCAAACCAGATATTATAACCGGCACCGGATACAACGTATTGCTCACTCGCGGGTATATACGTTGCAGACCCTGGCTTCACGCCGGTTCCTATGTCAGCATGCCCGTCGAAGATGCCAACTTTTTGTGAAAATGAAGCAAGTGACACGATATTCAAAAGAATGACGAGAACATTTACCGGCACCTTAAAGATTTTCATACGGCATGTTTATTTTATAAAATGGAGAGAAAGTCAACCATTGACTCATCGCCTTAGCCTCTCCTGAATCTTTACAGAAATTCCGCAGAGATGCTGAAACCGGCCTTTTATACAGCCTCATCCAAAATAGAAACCGGTAAATCTAACTTTATTAAATTTAGGCAATGTAGAAAGAAGTAAAATATATTTATTCTTAGATTGAATACAATAACATTTACCGGCATACAAAAACCCCGGCTTCCTGATATCAACCTTAAATATGGCGCCATGAAAATTGTTCTTCTATTGCTTATTACAGGTATTTACAACCCGGCCGCCGGGCAGCATAAAAACATAGGCATCTTTGATTTTGCTATGGATATCGGGCGGCCTAAAAATGGAGGAGCATCGAGATATGACGAAGCTACCCAGACTTATTATCTAAAGGGTTCCGGTTACAATATCTGGTTTAACAGGGATGAATTCCAGTACCTGTGTAAAAGAATGACCGGCAATTTTATTCTTACGGCGAATTTTGAATTTTCAGGAGACCAGGGAAACGATCACCGGAAATTAGGCTGGATGATACGGGAATCTGTTGACGAGGGAGCTGCAAGTGTAAACGCCGTAGTTCATGGCGATGGCCTTACCGTACTACAATGGAGACTGCTAAGAGGGGCTTACATGAGAGATCCGGAGGATGAAATATTCTATCCGAAGAAAACAGTTTTCCGCACCGTTCAGTTAGAAAGAAGCGGCAAAAACATTACGATGAGGGTAGCCAACTATGGAGAACCTCTCCAGGAAGTTTCAACACAGCACATGCCTTTTATGAAGGATTCGATATTAGCCGGTTTATTCATTTCAAGTCATGATCCTGATAAAGTTGAGGAGGCGCGTGTGTGGAATGTTCGTATTGATAAGCCTGTTCCGGAAAGTTATCATCCAAATCCCCAGGTTAAATTACCTACGATGAGGGAAGTAGTAGGGTGCCGGCTGGAGATAATGAATGTGTTTGATGGAAAAAGAAGCGTGATCAGGGAGTCGGCAGGCAAATTCGAAGCACCAAACTGGATGCCAGACGGCAAAAAGCTGTTGTACAATGAGGGAGGTGCGTTATATACCATTCCGGTTGAAGGAGGAACGCCTGAAAAATTGAATACCGGTGAGGCGGATAAAATAAATAACGATCATGGCATTTCGTTTAACGGAAGGATGCTTGCCATAAGCCACAACAGGGCGGGCATGCCCTCCGGAGGTTCTACTGTTTACGTACTGCCGCTGTCAGGGGGTACTCCCAGGCAGGTTACCCAACAATCGCCGTCGTATTGGCATGGATGGGCGCCAAACGGCAAAGAGGTGGTGGTAGTGGGTTTGAGGGACGGAAGTAAAACTTTCAACCTGTACAAAGTGGATATCAATACCGGAACTGAAAAGGCGTTAACATCAATTACCACCGGTCATGTTGATGGGCCGGAATACTCCCCTGACGGCAGGTTTATCTATTATAATGCCAACCCCACCGGAACCATGCAGATATGGAGGATGAAGCCGGACGGTTCCGCTAATGAACAGCTTACGTTTGATGAGTATCATAACTGGTTTCCGCATATTTCGCCCGATGGAAAATGGATGATAATGATTTCGTTCCCGACAGATATTGCACCCAACTCACATCCTTCGTACAAGAAAGTCATGTTAAGGCTGATGCCTGTTTCCGGGGGCGCACCACGGGTTGTCGCGTACCTGTACGGCGGACAGGGAACAATCAATGTAAATTCATGGGCTCCCGACAGCAAAAGGATTGCTTTTGTTTCCAACTCAGAGAAAAAGTAGCTCGGGGTATAGAGATAGGCAAATATCGTGGCAATAACACCTGAAATGCTCTTTGTAAATTATTATTTCAGGCATGCAAAAGTGATTACATTAACTTTAATTTGTTTACCCTTCAATAACCACAAGAAAATCTTTATTGAAAATTCCTGTACTCTTAATATTTGTCGTTCTGTATTCCCCGTTAATCATTGGGCAGAAGAAGAATGCGTCGTATGAACTTCATATCCATCAGGTTACCGGCCGGCTTAAAATAGATGGCATCATCAATGAAACCGGCTGGCAGAAAGCTGAGGTTGCCCGCGATTTTTATATGGTGAACCCCATGGACACCAGCTATGCGAACGTAAAAACAGAAGTAGGGATGGCATATGATCAGGATAATTTATACGTATACGCCATTTGCTATAATTATTTGGCCGGTCCGGATATGGTTGAATCGCTGCGCAGGGATTTTGGGTTTGTCAATAATGATAACTTCTTACTGTTTATGGATCCGTTTGAAGATCAGACCAATGGCTTTGCTTTTGGAACAAATGCCGCGGGAGCGCAGTGGGATGGTTTGATGTATGACGGAGGTAAAGTTGACCTAAGCTGGGAAAACAAATGGGTCTCTGAAGTGAAGCAGTACAATGACCGCTGGGTATTGGAAATGGCGATCCCTTTCAAAACCCTCCGGTACAAAAAAGACCTGACGAGGTGGGGAATAAACTTTAGCCGCAATGACCTGAAATCTACAGAGAAGTCAAGCTGGGCTCCTGTGCCAAGACAATTTCCAACGGCTTCTCTTGCGTATACCGGAACCCTTGTGTGGGACCATGCGCCCCCGGTGCAGGGAGCGAACGTTTCCCTTATCCCCTACGCGCTAACTGGCGTATCCAGAAACTACCAGGCCTCTTCGGCGAACAGTTATCGGCGCAGTGTTGGATTGGACGCCAAAGTCGCCATAACCTCCTCGCTAAACCTCGACCTGACCGTGAACCCGGATTTTTCCCAGGTGGAAGTAGACAGGCAGATTACCAACCTTGATCGCTACGAATTATTCTTTCCCGAAAGAAGACAGTTCTTTTTAGAGAACGGAGACCAGTTCAACAATTTCGGGTATGCTAATCTCCGGCCTTTTTTTTCAAGAAGGATCGGCCTTGGCGTGCCCATTGAATTTGGCGCCAGGTTAAGCGGCAAGCTCAATAAAAACTGGCGGATGAGCTTACTGGATATGAAAACCGCAAAACAGGACTACACCGGTTTACCCTCCCAGCATTTTACTGTCTTCGCTTTGCAAAGAAAAGTTTTTGCAAGATCCAATATCGGGGTTTTGATCGTGAACAAACAATCACTGAACTACCGTTCGGACAAAGACTCCTCCCTCCCCAAATATTCGTTATACAACCGGAACATCGGCCTGGAATATAATCTTGCTTCTTCTAACAACAAGTGGACAGGTAAAGGCTTAGTCCTGAAATCTTTTACCCCCGGAAAGGCAGGTAACGATTTCTCCGGAGCAGCTAACCTTCAATATGCAGGCAGGAAATGGCTGATCAACGGAGTATACGAATATGCGGGTAAAAATTATAATGCAGAAGCGGGTTATGTGCCGAGGAAAGGGTACATAAGGATAAATCCGCAGGCAGCCTATATGTTCTTCCCAAAAAGAAGCTCCGTTCTTACGCACGGCCCTCAATTGAGCTCAACCCATTTCTTTGATGAAAGCTATCATAAAACAGATGACGAAACACAGCTATCCTATTTAATAACATTCAGGAATAAAAGCATCGTTGCTCCCGTGTTCATACACGATTTTGTGCAATTACTTTTCCCTTTTGATCCTACAAACAGCGGGAAAGAAATGCTGCGTACCGGCTCACAACACAGATGGAACACTATAGGCGCAAATTACGTCTCCAAGCCCCAAAGCGTTTTTACGTACAGCTTTTCGCTCCGTTATGGCGGGTATTATGCAGATGGCACAAAGTTCACCGCCACCAGTGATATCGGTTACCGTTTTCAACCCTTTGTAAATATTGCGTTCAACACTACCTATAATGAATTGTTCCTGCCGCAACCCTGGGGCCGGACAAGGTTCTGGATCGTTGGGCCGAAAGTAGATATAACGTTCACCAATAAGTTATTTTTTACCACTTATTTTCAATACAACCAGCAATTTAATAACACCAATATCAATACAAGATTTCAATGGAGGTACAAACCGGCTTCTGATCTGTTCATCGTATATACAGACAATTATTTTACCACCCCTTTTGCAGTTAAAAGCCGTGCATTGGTTTTGAAGTTCAACTACTGGTGGAACCTGTAAACAGATGTACAGTCCTATACAGCTTTGCTTACTTTATCCGGGCAACAATGCCGGACAAGTGATTTCTTTTTTTTGAAGAAGAAATAACAATGCTGTCAATATAGGAATGATAAGAATCGTCAGCTAAACGCAGGCTGAATCCGCAATTTCAAGCGCCGCGGACATAATTGCCAGTCCTTCATCTATTTCTTCCCTGGTAATACAAAGTGGCGGGGCTATAAAAACGTAATTCCATCTAACAAATGTATAAAGGCCCATATCCCTCAACTTTGCTGCAACCTTATTCATAACAGCCATTTCATGCGTTGTGGCATTGAAGGGAGCCATCGGTTCCTTTGTTTCCCTGTTCTTAACAAGTTCAAGGCAACCAAGCAGGCCTGTATTTCTGAAATCGCCGATGCTACTATGCATTACTTTCAAGTCTTCTACTTTTCTTTCAATATATTTCCCCATTGCTGCGGCATTCGCAATCAGGTTATCATCCTCATAAATTTGTAAGACTGACAAACCTGCCGCACAACTAACAGGATGTGCCGAGTACGTAAGCCCTAACATGAGTGGGCGGTCGTCAAAATATTCAGCGATCTTATCAGATACAATTAAAGCGCCTAATGGTACATAACCGGCAGTGATACCTTTTGCAGCAACAATCATGTCTGGTATCACGTGGTAATGATCTACGCCAAACCATTCACCGGTTCGGCCGAATCCGCTCAAAACCTCGTCTGCAATCAACAGTATTCCATATTTATCACATAATGCTCTCACCTTTTGCAAATAGTCCGGAGGATATTTTATGCATCCGGAGGTACCGCTTTCGCCCTCCATTAGTATTGCCGCAATGTTATCCGGGCCTTCAAACTGTATCACCCTTTCAACATGACTAGCGCATTCACGCTTGCACCAGTCCGGCTGTTTTCCCCAGGGACATCTGTAACAATACGGATCCTCAACATGGATAATGTTTGGAACCTGCTGGCTATCGTGCGGTATTTTTCTCGGATCACCACCGGCACTCATGCTACCATACGATGCACCATGAAAAGCTCTGTATCTCGAAATTATCTTATGCCTGCCGGTATATAATCTTGCGAGCTTTATTGCATTGTCAATTGTCTCCGCGCCACCTGTCGTAAATAGCGTTTTTGTAAGCCCGCGGGGAGTAATTTCAGCGAGCTTCTTTCCCAATTCACCCCGAACTCTTGTGATACAGTTAGGCGTAACATAGCTTATTTCCTGCATTTGTTTCACCACTGCCTGCGTTACCCTCTGGTCACCATGACCGATATTTACATTTATCAATCCTGAAGAAAAATCAATATAACGTTTTCCATCGTAGTCATACAGGTACACACCTTTGCCGTTTTTGATGGCGATCGGATTTACACCTTTTTGTTTGCTCCAGGAAAACAGGGTATAATCGAGATTGTCCTGCAGAATATCTTTGGCTTCACTATCAGTCTTAAAAAGAGTATCAAACATCGGAATAGTTATTGTGAGATGATTTATGTTCAATTTAATTAAGGCTGACCGGTTGCGGGTGCAATGACTGGCAAAAGTAAAAATAATAAGTTTGAACGGTAAAGATAATTAACCGGCAATTATTGTCATAAACTTAGTGTCATTTGAAAAATATCGCAATATGTGTTGTTCTCTTAAACTTCATTTTGAGAACATCATAGCGCTTCAACCACACGTTGCAGCAATAATGGAAATAAGCATATGTGCCGTAAACCGCCTTGGGAAAATAGCCGGGTTCTTCATCTGTCCGGAGAATTTATTTATGACCCTTTCTGCTCACGACGGGGAGTGTCCTTTGCAGGAGGCAATAGAAGCCTGGATAATAATCGGAAGCCCGGGTCTGTCGAATAGCCCCATAAAAACATTGATCTAATAGCGGTTATATTTTTTAGGATCCTGACCACTTCTCCATGTGGCAATTCATAGACGGTGTTCCATTCATGCCTTTAGTCACATTTCTGTCTTTTATTCTCTTTACGGATCATAACGACTCAAATCGTCTCATGAAGCTAAATGCAAATTCGTATATTTGCGTCTCAAACCGTCTCACATGAATGTAATGAAGATACATACGGTCTTCTTTTCGCCCAGGAATTGGATGGAACTGGCCCAGGAATTAAGTCACTTAGACCGGTTTGATGCTCAATGGGAGGCCATTGAACGGCGTGAACAGAAAACGCTGAAAGAACTAAAATTTATTGCTACCGTTCGAAGTATTGGTGCATCCACAAGGATAGAGGGTTCTCAATTGTCTGACCCTGAAGTCGGAGCCCTCATTGAAAACCTGGATATTTCCAAGCTGACAGATCGTGATCAGCAGGAAGTAGCAGGCTACTATGATGCGCTGAATCTAATTGGAGAGTCTTATAGGGATATTGCTATTGTGGAAAGCAGTATCAAGCATCTGCATAACGTCTTAATGAAACACAGTATAAAAGACGCTTATCACAAAGGAAATTATAAAATCAATTCCAACCGGGTAGAACGAACTGAAAACGATGGTAGCAAGACGACCATTTTCGAAACGACAGCACCGGGCTGGCTGACCCAGGATGCAATGGCGCAACTCGTACTTTGGTACAATAATGATTCAAGTACACACCCGTTGATTCGGGCTGCCATTTTTATTTACGAATTTTTGAGCATTCATCCATTTCAGGACGGTAATGGACGACTTAGCAGGCTGTTAGCCACCCTCTTGCTCATGAAGAGTGGCTATATCTGGATCGAGTACGTGAGTTTCGAGCACGAGATCGAGCACCGCAAGAAAGAATATTACAAAAAACTGATGGACGCTCAGTGCAATCGTCCCAGTGAGGATGTGACGGAGTGGGTGAACTTCTTTTTAGACTGTCTAAAAAACATACAACAGCAACTCTTGCAGAAGATAAAGGAGAAAGAAAAAAGGGAAGCCGTTGGCGTACGTGAACAGCAAATCTATACGTTGGTAGAGAACAACCCTGGGATTAGTAGTGGTGAAATAGCACAAAGGCTAAAAATTCCGCTATCTACTGTTAAACGGATTCTGGCAGACCTTGTAGCCATGCGTAATCTTATTGTTCATGGTGCGGGAAGAGGCACCAGCTACAGCATCGCAGCAACAGATCTCGTAAAACGCGATATAACCATCCGGCTTACAAATGAAGAAAGAAAGAAGGAATTCACGCTGCCGCAGATGGGTTCATTCATTCAAATTAAGAAAATAGTAATGACGCCATTATTTGACTGGAAGCATCCCGACGAATGGAGCAGAAAACTGTCACAGAATGGACTTTATATCACCATCCAGGCCATAACTGCTCAGGGAGTTGTATTTCGTCAGCCCTATTCGATTTTTGCATTCAATGACCCTTCTTATTTCCAGCCGGTATTTATTGTAAACCCGAATATTGTCTTGCCGGATAAGCTGCAGGCAAACGGCATAGGAAGAATTAGTTACCCTATTAAATGCAGTATTGAATTATCAGGTAGTGTCGACAAGTTTGATTTTGATATAATGCTGGTAACAAATGAAGGCTAATCATGAGATAGAATGTCTTAACTCATCCAGTTGACACCCGCTTCCGCGTTCCATTTGGTTGTGATCTTTTTCAGCTTTGTCCAGAATTCAATGGAGCTTTTACCGGTGATATCCAGTGCTCCGAACTTTGAATCGTTCCAGCCGCCAAAAGAAAAGGGCTCCCTGGGAACTGGCACGCCAATATTTACTCCTACCATACCGGCGCTTACCCGGTCCGAAATGTGCCTGGCTGCGCCACCATTCTGTGTAAAGATGCCAACAGCGTTTCCATAAGGATTACTGTTTTGTACGGATAAAGCTTCTGCTACATTCTTTACCCTGACGATAGAAAGTACCGGCCCAAATATTTCCTCCCGTGCGATAGCCATGCCGGGCTGAACATCGTCGATAATGGTGGGTCCTATATAATACCCGTTTTCCTTCCCGGGCACAACTGTATTTCTTCCGTCGACCAGTACCCTGGCTCCTTTGTTTTCTGCTTCTGAAATATTCCGTTCGATCCTCTCCTTTGCTGTTTTGCTGATGATCGCGCCGAGATTGGTACCGCATACCCCGTTCTTTGATTCCTGCACGATCAGATCGATGATATGATCCACAGCACCCACTGCCAGAAGGGTGGAGGCGGCCATGCAACGCTGACCCGCGCATCCGGTAGCGGAAGCGACAATGTTTGTTGCCGTCATTTCCGGCTGCGCATCGGGAAGCACGATAAGATGATTTTTGGCCCCGCCTAATGCCATTACCCGTTTCAGATTGCCTGTGCCCCTGGTGTATACGAGCCGCGCAACCGGGGTAGAGCCTACGAAGGAAATGGCCTGTATGCCCGGATGGTCGCATATGGCTTCCACGATCGTTTTATCGCCATTGATTATGTTGAAAACGCCGTCGGGCAAACCCGCTTCCTGTAGCAATTCGGCAATCCGGATCATGCTCAGGGGAACCTGCTCCGAAGGTTTGATCACCATGGTATTTCCCAATACTATGGCATTTGGGATCGTCCAGTGGGGAACCATACTGGGAAAATTGAACGGAACTATGGAGGCCACCACCCCAAGTGGCGAGCGTACTGTTTTGCATTCCACTCCGTTACTTACTTCCAGCACCTCTCCACCTACCATCTGCGGCATCGAACAGGCGAACTCCGTTAGCTCTATGGCTTTTTCGATCTCGGCCTTAGCCTCTCCATAGGTTTTGCCGTTTTCCTCGCTGATCAGTTGTGATAACTCGTGAAGGTTATGAATCAACAGCTGGCGATAAGAATAAAATACCTGTACCCTCTCTTTAATGGGCGTTTGAGACCATGAAGGGAACGCCTGTTCCGCAGATTCCACAGCTTCATTTAATGCCGCGGCGTCAGAAAGAGGAACAGTCGACAACAGGGATCCATCTAATGGTGAGAAAACGTCCATTCTGCGCCCGCTGCCTGTTTCAGTAAAATCACCGTTGATAAAATTCCGGATTCCCGGGTACTTCATGTTTATTGTTGCCATCTTTTTCTGTTTTACTCAAATGTAAGATTAATCGTAAATACTGTAAGCATGTACCCTTGAAGATTACGCGGCTCCTGTTGGAGCCGAACCGTGGGGGCATGTTTTGCTATAAACACGTGGCCCCTATGGGGCCGTTCCAAATTTCAATTCTGTACAACCAATTTTGTACTGCTGAAAATCAACTTTTGAAAATTGAGTAATTTGGTGAAAACACAGAAGCTCGCTTTTGTCGGAATACTTAACACATAACATGTTCCTTCCGGCTCCTATCGGAGCCTCGTGTTTATAGCAATGCTGTTAATTAATTCTTCGACTCCATAGGAGTCGCGTAGCTTTCACGTGGCTCCTATGGAGCCGATTTAAGTCAATTTAATTAAGCACGTAAACTTAAAACAAGGAACTTTGCTGCACATTTCAAATAAACCTATGCTCAAAATACAAAATGATGCACTGAATAATGCGGTTTTAGAAGAACTTGATTTTTCAGTACTTAACCTGTTACAGGAAGATGGAAGAATGTCTTTTACCATTATGGCGGAAAAATTGGGTGTATCGATCAGCACCGTAGCGACGCGGGTCACAGATAATAACGATTGCTGCAACATTTCTCATTTGTCAGAGAGGCCAACATGTATGCATCAGAATAATGTTGCGTTTGCTAAATAGCATGAAAATTTTCCAAATACAAAAACTCTACTTAATAAACTGAATCATCACATGAAATTTGTAAAACTGTTGTTTTTCATTCCATCATTATATTTCGCTAATTGTTACAAACTTACAGCACAGCAAAAGAGTACTGTATTCAGTGGGATCTATCCGCATTTAGCTTATTACAACAACGAAGGCGAATGTGGTACCGGTGCAGTGGTACCATGGGCGGGCAGGTTATGGGTGATTACCTATGCGCCGCACATGCCATTTGGCTCGTCAGACAAACTGTATGAAATTACCCCTGATCTTCAGCTCACGGTGAGGGAAGAGAGTACTGGCGGCACCCCGGCTAACCGCATGATTCATAAGGAAAGCAGCCAGCTTTTTATCGGACCTTATGTGATAGATGATCAACGGAATATCAGGAAGATATCTTACAAGGAAGCCCCGGGCCGCTATACCGCCACGGCCCGGCACTTGACTGATCCCAAGGAAAAAGTGTATAACACTACCATGGAAGAGGGTTTTTATGAAGTAGAAGTAAAAACGCTCAAGATCAATACTTTATATCCGGATGGAAATACCATCAGAAAGGAAACAGATGCCGTACAATACGACCCTTTGCTTCCAGGTGCACACGGCAAAGGTTCTTACTCAGGGCAGGGGGTTCTGGTATATTCCAATAATGGCGAAGATACTCCGGAGGCTTTGAAAAAATTCGACATAGAGGCAGGTTCCCTTGCCGAATGGAATGGAAAAGAATGGAAAGTAGTGCGCCGGAATCAATTTGTTGAAGTAACCGGGCCTGGAGGTATCTATGGGAACACGAATCCGGAAACAGACCCCATTTGGGCAACCGGTTGGGATCATAAATCGGTTTTATTGGGAGTGCGTGATAACGGCGGATGGAATTTCTTTCGGTTACCCAAGGCCAGCCATTCCTACGATGGCGCACATGGCTGGAACACGGAATGGCCCCGTATCCGTGATGTAGGAACGACAGGCCAACCAGATTATTTAATGACTATGCACGGCATGTTCTGGAAATTCCCCGGCTCCTTCACTTCCCGAAATACGGCTGGCATTCGACCCAGATCAGCTTATTTGAAAGTTATCGGCGATTACACGCGTTGGCGAGACGGGCTGGTATTTGGTTGCGACGATTCGGCCCAGAAAGAATTTCTGAACAAACGGAAAGCAAAAGGAAATATAGAAGGGCCGGGGCAATCTAATTCCAACCTGTGGTTTACCTCTCCCGACCAACCCGATAATTTGGGCCCGAATACCGCTGAAGGCGCCGTTTGGTTATCCGAATCTGCCGAAGCCAATAGACCCTCCGAACCCTTCTTATTTGCCGGTTGGAAGAATCGCATGGTGTGGCTATTAAATGAAGGCCCTGAACCGGTTACCTTTCGTTTGGAAGTGGACAGAGAAGGCAATGGCAAATGGAAGACGGTTAAGACCCTTAAGGCTGACCCCCGCAAGGCGTTAAGCTGGTTTTTCGACAGTGCAGAAAAAGGTGAGTGGATACGGGTTTCGAGTGATCGGGCCACCAGAGCGACGGTACATTTTTCGTATACAGATGCCCGCAGATTTAAAAATGCAGAAGCTCCTTTATTTAATGGCATTGCCCGGGTAAACAGTAACGATTATTCTGGAGGACTGTTGTTTGGCCTTGGAGATAACCGCCGCGCGTTAGGCATATTGTCTGGTAATATTGCTAATGGCAAGTTTGTGGAGAATGGATACTATGAACTCGACGGCGATATGAACCTTGTTAAAAAAGAAGACCCCCGGACGAGTCAGTTTATACGGGATAAGTTTGCGATACCCGGGAAGGTCTTGACTATTGAAGAATCGTCAGTTTTAATGATAGATGATAGGGGTAGAAGATGGAGATTACCATTAGGGAACTCAAAATATGATCAACTGATAAATGACAATCTGCTTCGGATTTGCAGGGAAGTAGCTACCGAAAGAGATTTATTAAACGCGCACGGAACTTTCTATGAATTGCCGGCAGAAAATGCCGATGGATTTGCTAAAATCAGGCCAGTTTCCTCCCATAATTTAGCTGTTCATGATTATGCGTCATACCGGGGTTTGTTAGTGATGACCGGATTAAGTGCTGACGCAAAAAGCAATAGAGAGCATCTCATCACATCTGCCGATGGCAAGGCCAGGGTATGGGCCGGCACTATTGATGATTTATGGAAGCTGGGTAAACCGGTAGGTGAAGGTGGCCCGTGGAAGAATACGCAGGTAAAGAAGGGGGTTTCTTCCGACCCGTACCTTATCGGCTTTTATGACAAAAGGCAGGTAGAATTGTCGCATGACGCAAACGTGCCGGTAGTGTTTACTCTTGAAGTAGAACCGATTGGTCATGGGCCCTGGATGGCGTATAAAGAAATAACGGTACCGGCGGGTAAAACCATCAACTACACTTTCCCTGATGCTTTTCAGGCTCGATGGATCAGATTCTCTTCAAACAACGACTGTAGGGCAACTTCATGGTTAATATATAAATAAGTGCAGGCTAAACATGCAGCGCAGAAAACCTGTAAATTCCGGCCAGAGAGTATTCTCAATTTAGTAGAGAAGCCTTTGAAAGAAAAGACAGTCATGATACCGTGGTGTTTAGTTGAACCCCGACATAAGCTGTCCTTTCCCATTTTTCTTTATCCCGGGGTGAGGGGTTTTTAGCTGCATTAAAACGGGTAGCAACTGTTTGGCCGAAAGATATCCCTGCTGTTGGAAGATGATTCCATAGCCAGCGTCGAGGAAACAAAGGGAAGGATAGGAAAGCTCTCCATTTATCATTCCTAATTGTTCGGCTAACTCATGCAGTCCGGCATTAGCGCCAGTTGGTTTGTATTTAAATATATGTCCACGAAACCGGATATCTGCTTTTTCTTCAGCATCAAGAGAGACAAAATAATATTTTTGATTAAGCACATTTACGACTTCATTATTTTTAAATGTGGTGTTCTTCATCGTGCTGCAGTACTTGCACCATGATGTATGAACGAATATCATCACCGGTCTTTTCTCCCTGTTTTGCAGACTGTCGAGTTGGTCAAATGCTACTGGAACTATCTGTGCAAGACAGAAATGAGTAACCAACATGCCAGCAAAGATCAGGTAAATGCTTTTAGTTATCCTCATATTTGGCTAAATGCTTTAGTAAGCGCCTACAATAACCGAAATATTAATTAGTTCATTAGTTCATTTTTTCTTTAGGCAGCGTAAACAGGCCTTCTAATTTTTGAAGCGGTACATAAGTTTCGCTCATTCATATCAAAACGTATGGGAATGCTTTTTTTCGTCACCAAACTTTTTGTATGCCTGTACTGCTTTTGCCAGTATTATCATTGCTGTTTGCTTTATTCCGTGCTTTTACTCAACTCTCATGTTTCGAAGGTTTTTTTGATTACATTTTCCGTACTACCTGATGGTAACCCGGATACCTACAAAAGCCCTTCGGCCCTGGTTTGGAGCATATACATATGTAGGGTCGAAAGTCAAAGCATAGGGATTGGCGGGTGTTGCCAATACCTGCCCCCCGTTATCATACTCAACACCCCTGTCGAAAGCGTCATGGCTTCTGGCGATAATGAAGGGATTGCCTCTCGTCGGCGTGAAATTAAGCAGGTTCTTTACGCCTCCATATATTTCGATATTTCTCAATCCGCTATACACCAGTTGAATATTCTGCAGGCTCCAGGCAGGAGAAACAGGCCGGCGTGGGTCAAGGGGTCCGAGCAATGGCAAACGCATAGGCCCATAAAAATTGCCCGTATAGTCTATGCCTACATTCAGTTTTCGAAATTTATAACTTACAGCCCAGACCCCTGTAAATTTCTCCGTTAATAATTGCTGTTGCCGGACGCCATCCTCCCGTGTCGATACATCCTGGACAGTACCGCCTGCCAATATCTTCAAACCGTTGACGAAGGCTACATCAACGTTCAGACTTACACCCTTACTTACTGCATATCCATTTAGGTTGTCATAAATTATTTTATTGGGATCTGTTTCAAAATCAGGAACAATACGATTGTTAAAGTAAGTGTACCAGGCAGTAGCGTCAAGACCTATAAAAGTGCCATTTTGCACATACATCTTTTTCAGGTAATTCAGATTAACGTTGTAGGTTCTTTCAGGCTTTAGTTCTTCTTTGACCTCTACCGTTCTTGCTCCTGTGAGCGCAGCATGCTCTTCGGTGAACAGATTCACTACCCTGAAGCCGGTGCCTGCGTTTAATCTGATTATATTTTTATCGTTGACGCTCCATTTATAGGCGAACCTGGGGGTGTAAATATTTCCATGAACAGAGTTGAAATCATACCTGAATCCCAATAGCAGCTTATGACTTTTGGCCAGTGTTATTTCATCTTGTACAAACACTCCCGGCAGCCATATCTTATCAGGCCTGTTTCGCTGCTTAACTGAATCTCCGTTTGCGGTGGCCGCTGTGTTATCATCATAAAAAGTATAACGCAAAGCGGCGCCTGCTAAAAGATCATGATTTTTCCGGGTTTTGTCCCACGTTAACTGAGAAAAGGCGATGCGCTGTTGCGCTATATAAGAGGTAGTGCCGTAACGGCTGTCCTGGTCATGGTCGTTGTACGAGAACGACAGCATCATTTTTTCTCTGACGGGCAATTGATAATTCCCGATAAACTCCCAACGTCTGGTGTAGATGCTCTCGCCGTAAATTTCATCACCGCCCCGGAAGGCTTTTGTCCAGCGCGTATCTCCTCCCCAGCGGTCTTCGTTGAAGTATCTTGCTGCCATACTCAGCACACGGTTATTCTTCCGCTCAAAATTCCATTTTTGAAATACAGATACGCGTTTTTGAAGGGTAACATCTGTAAAATTGTCGCGGTTCTTGTCAATGATATTTGTATAATTGAAATAGTTGATGCCTGTTAATGCGGTCGCCTTACTTCCTGCTTTAAATTTAAAGCCTAAGTCGGCGTTATATTCCCTCCAGGTTGTGGCGAATACATCTGCAGACAGTAAAGGTGCATTACCAGGTTTTTTAGTAATGATATTTATTAACCCGCCCACCGCCTCACTGCCGTACAACGATGATGCAGGACCCTTCACAATCTCAATTCTCTCCACTAAACTATTGGGGATGCCCGATAAGCCGTAAACGGTTGATAAGCTGCTGACAATGGGCATACCGTCAATAAGCACCATTGTATAGGGACCTTCGAGGCCGTTTATGTGAATGTCGCCCGTATTGCAAACATTACAATTAAGCTGCGGCCTTACGCCATTTACATTTTGCAGGGCGTCAAAAATATTTGGGGTTGGATTTTTCTTAAAGAAAACGGGTGTGTATACTTCTACGGGTACGGGGCTTTCAGCACGCTTTACTTCCTTCAATGTGCCGGTTACCACCACTTCGTCAAGGCTGCTGTTTAACGGGAATAGCTCAACATCCACCTCCATGTTCCGGGTGTCTTTCAACTCAATCCTTCTTGTCTCGGGCCTGTAGCTGGTGCTTGAAATTTTTACTGTGTATCTGCCTTCAGGTATATTTTCAAGTGAGAAATGACCACTGCTGTCGGTTGTTGTTCCTAAGGTTTGCGAGAGACTTACGGTTGCAAGTTCGAGGGGTTTACCGTTTGATGTCACTTTTCCCGAAATAGCGCCCGTTTGAGCCGATACAATCGTGGAGCAAAGGCTTAAAAGAGCTACTGAAAACAGTTTATGGAGAGGTGAAACCATGCTTTTACCATTGAGTTTGAGACGTAAATATATAATTGTTAGATAAGCCTAACAAGAAAAGTTAGAAATTTTTTTTATTTTTGCCGAATGCTTTCATTTACTGAAGAGAATTATTTAAAAGCACTCCTGCATCTAACCTCTGAAAACGGAGATAAGGACGATGCCGGGACAAACGAAATAGCGGCTCATCTTAATATCAAGCCAGCTACTGCAAATGACATGCTTAAGAAGCTGAAAGAGAAAAGGTTAGTCGATTATGAAAGGTATGGCAGATCGTCTTTAACCATCTCCGGCAGAAAACTTGCTATTGAAGTGGTACGGAAACATCGTTTATGGGAAACCTTTTTATACGAAAAATTAGAGTTTACCTGGGATGAAGTGCATGAAGTAGCCGAACAATTGGAGCACATACAAAGTGCGAAGCTCGTCGACAAGCTCGACAAGTTTCTAAACTATCCAGCCTTTGATCCTCATGGTGATATGATCCCAAACGCCAATGGAGAAATGAAGGTACCGTTAAATAAAACCCTGAATGAAGAAGTGATAGGCCATACCTGTACCATGGTTGCTGTAAAAGACAATTCCGCATCTTTCCTGCAATATGTAGACAAAGTTGGCTTAAGTATAAATAAGAAAATAAAAATACTATCAAGGCACCCATACGATGAGATGATAGAAATAGAAGTGAACGGGAGGAAAGCAAGCGTGAGCCCAAAGTTTGCAGAAAATATCGTGGTAGTTTGCGAGAATTGCTCCAAAAAAAGCAAATTTCCCTTGCGTGATGTGTAACTTTCAAGATCAGCAACAATCGTTAACGCTGATTTAAACCGATGAGGATAATTAAGCGCATGTAAGTGACGCCTGTTGCCCGCGCTAAATGGCAAAATGAACACATACTGCTTAGCGGCGGGTTGACAGCAATGGTGTCATTTCACAATAAAATAATATCACTCTTTCGGACATCGGAGGCTTACAGGTAATTTTGCACTTCAAACAACAAAAAATCAACCAATGGAAAAAATGCATTTTTTCTATAAGTTATTTCCTCCCCGCCCAACATTTCATTTAGACCAAAATGAAGAAGAAAGAAGTGTTATGGAGGAGCACATGCAGTACTGGGCAGAGCTAACCAGCAAAGGAAATTCAATTGTTTACGGACCCGTATTTGACGCCAAAGGCGTTTTCGGGATGGCAGTAATTGAGGTAGATAATGAAGCAGAAGCTGATAATATCGCAAAGGATGATCCCGCTGTATTATCGAATGTTTGTACCTGTGAGCTGATACCCATGCAGGTAGGCATGTTGCGGAATTGAATGTTGAATAAAGCCAAAAGCCGCCTACCGGTTTACAGATAAAGCCGATTGTGACTATACGATGAAATATAAGAAGCTAATATTGATATCCAAAAAAGTAAGATGGAAATAAACCAAATCCGAAATGACACAGCAGGATGTAGCTCTGTAATTCATCTCAATAATGCAGGGGCAGCTTTAATGCCCAAAACGGTCGTGAATGCCATTCGTAATTATCTTACTAAAGAAGAAAGTATGGGTGGCTATGAAACAGCGGCTGAGGAAAGAGATGAATTGAGCAGGTTTTATGATTATGCAGCGCAGTTGCTTAATTGTAAAAACAGAAATGTAGCATTTACCACTAACGCTACCGACGGTTATAATAAAGCTTTATCTTCCGTTCCATTCCGGCAGGGAGATGTTATTCTGATTTCCGGCAATGATTATCCTTCCAATTTTATCGCATTTCTATCTTTACAGAAAAGATTTGGGGTAAAATTTGTCCGCGTAGAAAATACAGCAACGGGAGAGATAGACTTACAGGATTTAGAAAATAAAATGAAACAATATGCACCACGTCTTGTTTCAGTAACACATGTTCCAACAAGCTCCGGGCTTGTACAACCTGTTGAGGAAATTGGAAAAATCATTCAGAACTATGATACCCTTTATTTACTTGATGCCTGTCAGTCGTTAGGGCAAATAAAAGTAAATGCAGAGGCAATTCATGCCGACTTTATAAGCGGAACATTTCGTAAATTTCTTCGCGGACCACGAGGTACGGGAATATTATACGTATCTGACAAAGCGCTTGATGCAGGTCTGGAACCTTTATACCCTGATTTGCGCGGTGCGGAGTGGGTTTCTGAAAATGAATATAAAACCCGGAACGACGCAAAACGATTCGAATACTGGGAAACCTCACCCTCGCTGATGATGGGCAGTAAAGAAGCCCTTAGATATGCATTATCATCAGGCATTGAAAATATAGAAGCAAGAAATAATCAACTTGTTTCAAGATTAAAAAGCGGGCTTGCAGATGCCGGTAATATTCTATTGGCAGACAGGGGAACACAGCAGTGCAGCATTATTACATTCAGCATTAAGAACAAAAGCGAAGAGGCTACAAAAAACTTTTTTAGCGACAAAGGAATAAACATCTACACGATCAATAAAACCTCGGCATGGATAGACTTTCAGGAAAAAGGAGTTGAATGGGTAGTTAGAGTCTCCCCTCACTACTACAATACTGAAAGCGAAATTGAGGCATTTATTGAAGCTGTGAGAGATCTGTAGAAAGGCTGATGGTGAATATTCTTCCTGCTAAAAAGTGGATAGCTCAAATACACAAATCATCTTGCAAATGATCTTTATCAAATGAAATAAAGCTATGATTAATGCACCCAAGAATTGAACCCATAGAAAAACCAAAAGGGTTAATCACTAAAATTGCTTTTAGCATTCTTAAGAGAGACTATGGAAAGGTGATTATGCCCGCTAAAGTCATTTATGCACGATACCCTAAAATAATGTTTGCTGTAAAGAAAATGTATGACGTGGAAAACAGCTTAAAGAAAATTAATGATGAGCATAAGTTTTTGATTCAGAACTTTATTGCGACAATAAACGGCTGCACATTCTGCATGGATATATCTATGAAAAGAGCTATCCAAAATAAAATGAGTTTGGAAAAGTTTTATAACTTACTGAATTACCAGACAAGTAGTCATTATTCTGATAAAGAAAAAGCTATTTTAAAATATACCGAAGAAGCCACAAAAAATATAACGGTCGCTGATGAAACATTTAATCGTTTAAAAGTACATTGTGATGAAAATGAAATCATCGAAATAACTTTTGTAACTGCCTTCGAAAACTACTTAAACAGAATGGTTAAACCGCTTGGCATAGGTTCTGACGAGTTATGCGCAATCAGGTAATGCTATCGTGGGTTACTCACTCTTATTCCGAAAAAACAGGGTTGTGCGCACGCTAACAAATATTATGACGGAGCGACCTGAAGCTGATCAATAAAGAAGAGATGAATACAACACTTATTATTGCAAACGTTTTGGTCTTCCTAACTTTTATTACTCACACCTTTGCGGGCGACCGGGAATATAAAAGAATTGAACCCGGAAAAGGAGACATCTCTAAACTAGAAAATTGGACTATGGGGCGAGGAGCATTCCATATTGTATCTGCGGATTTCTTACTGGCATCTATTGGCTTAACACTTATTAACTTCACAAACTATTTTACTGATAAAAAGCTTTTGTTGAATATTCTTGCGGTTTATTTCTTTACTTATGGACTTGCTTTTTTTCTTTCACTTGTTGTTTCTAAAAAATTTCAGAAAAGTTTCATAAAGCTTTGGCAATGGTTACTTATGTTCGCTATTGCAGGACTAATTTATGCCGGGACAAATAATGATCATGCGACAGGGGGTTAAACTACAACTATTTTTCCGGCCTGAATTGATAACCCTGATATCCTTGTGGCAATAGAAGCATGTCATCTCTTAAAGCCCATACAATGAACTATAATAAAAAGGTATCAGAATACATTGAAACTGCTCCGGCAGGACAACAAGAAAGTCTCGAAACCATTAGAAAGTTAATCCATGAAAGTGTTCCCGGCGTTAGCGAAGAAATCAAATGGGGGTTTCCTGTATTTGCAAAGACCAGGGACTTTGCTTACTTACGATTTGCTAAAAACCACACGACGCTTGGCTTTTACAATATTGATAAAATCACAGACAACGAAAATGTTCTGGAAGGCAGCGGCAACACATTAAGGCATGTTAAAATAAAATCACTCAAAGATATTAATAAAGAGCTGTTCGCAAAGTGGTTAAAAGCAGTGGCAGTATAATAAGAGGGCATTCCTGCAAAATTGTTCAAAAGCTGACATAGCCAAAATGTCCTGGACAAATACACAAAAAAGACGAAAAAGCAGTTGCAAATACGAAATGTGGATCAATGTATGTAATTTTCCTTTTTTTATGTAAAGTTTAAAAATGGTTTTCCATAGAGTGCCTGTATAAACACTGCCATAACGATTCCAAAATAGATCACAGATAAAATGATGATTTGCTTTTTTGATTTGGCTATATAATATCCCGCCATGGGAAGCAACTGCAATGCATGCAGCCCAAGAAAATGGGCAATCCGAAGGTCACCAAATCCTCTGCTCCAATTTGTCAGCGGCAAGCCCGGACTACCATCCGCCGCCCCGACCGTATGTTTTGACAGCCCGATCATCATTCCTCCTTCAAGTGAAAATAGAATAAAAAGTAAGATACCCAAGCGTATTCCCCATAAATAGGATTCTGAAATAGAAAAATCTTTCTGACGGAAAAAAGCAATGTTGATGAACACAAATGTTATCGTAAACAAAAGGATGAAGAACGCCATGAGATAAAAAACAATTGCATCAACCGCAGTGCTTTCATTGTAATGAGAAGTAGTACCTCTTATTGCCTGTAATAAAATAAGCCCGTTCTCAAAAAACATGGTTACAATCAGCAACCAGGTATATCGTATTATTTTCCCTGTATCTTTGAGATAATACAACAGCCAGCCCATCGTAAAAATCATTAGGCCTACCGAGAAATAAAACTTCATAGGTTTTAGCCAGCGATTTACATTCATAATCCGCTGGCTGTCCAACTGCATCATCATAAGGCAAATCAATCCGACAGCTATATTGAACAGTCCAAACCAAAAAAGTGGTTTGTTCCGTCGCATTAACTCAGAAACTAATTTCATAAGAGATCAGTTATAGTTAGCTGAAAAATATTTCTTTGTTTTTACAAATCGTACAAACAGATAAAGCAATAGCCCTACGGGCCCAAGCATAAAGGTTAAAAACAAACAGGGTATTATCAACCAATGACTTATTTCGTACTTCACAGAATTTCTTTTTATCCAGGTACCCACCATCAAGTCAAAAGCAAGGTAATGCACCCAACCGGCAGTTAGCAGTGTTTTGTTTTGAAACAACGTCATTACGCCATCTAACGAACCAAAGCTGTTCATATCACCAGGATTAAAAGCTGACAATATCAGCCAGGCATATACGAGGGCAAGCAACGTGATGATAACACCGATTAAAAATCTATCAACCTCAGGAATAAACGGTGAAGTGATGATGAGTATAAGCCAGCTTATCATTGTGATAGTGCTGCAGATCTGAAAAACGGAATCGGGAGTCATAAATAAATGCTTTCCAAAATAAATATATTTTCATCAGCTCTTAAAACGTTTATGAACCTTTCCTCCGGCAGCACGATCACTTTAAAACTGCACCCTGTACAAAATGTCCGGGAAGAAACCTACCTGGTTCACTTTACCCGTAGTTCCATACAAAGGGTTGTAACGGCGCAGAAATATATTTTCCCGGTTGGTTACATTTTGTAAGTCGAGGTAAAAGGTTTGGCTTATTTTCTTTTTCCTGCTATTCAGCCGGAAACCGAATTTGGTATCAAGGCGGAAATAGCTGTTGAGCTGTTCGCTGTTATATTTTGTTTCGTCCAGTATTTCTTTGCCTGCTGCAATGGAAGCAGGCAGGTTAACGGGTGTTACATATTTGCCCCCAATGGTGGACATCCGAAGGTCTAAAGTAAATGCATTTCGTTTTGTTTTCCCTATCTTCCACTCACGTCCGGTCAGGATATTACCGGCATAGCCGTTGTTGTAAATACTGTTGCGTTCTATACCATCGCTTCCTTTGTATTTACTGTCAAATATGGACCCGGTTGCTAACAGGTAATAACCATTGCTCAGGAACTTTTCCACGGTTAACTCAATACCTGTATTGCTTCCTGTCCCTTTATTTACCAAGCCGGCCTTTTCAGGAAAGGTAAAATCATTGCCCGCATTCAGCATACTGAAACCGCCTGGGTTTTTTTCTACTGGTATGTCAAATAAGTCCTGGTAATAGGCTTCCACTTTTATTCTCCAATCGGCAGCAAAACGATTTTCATAGCCAATAACAAAATGATGTGCCTTGCTGAAATCAAGATTGCGGTTGGAGCGATCGGTACTGTTGCCATTTTGTGCCTGATACAAATAAACCGGAAATGGCTGTAATTGCCCGTGTAAGCCATAACTCACGGTTATGGTATTATTGGTGTTTAGCTGGTACCCTACTGATGCCCTCGGCTCAACGATGCCGGTAGAGTTAAAGGTGAAACTCATGCCATGCAGGCCGGCTGTTACCGTAAACTTATCCGTTGGTTTGTAGCGGAACTGTCCGAAGTACTGCCATAACATAAAGTTATCATCAAAGTTTCTCATTAAATCAAATGCCGCGTTTTCAGGTTTCCCTTCCCTGTCACTTACCGTGGTTTTTAACCCAAAATTTTCACCCGTCAATCCTGCCCGCCACGAAAACTTTGCAGAATTTTTAGTATTGATAAAAGTAGAAAAACGCAGCACATTTTGTTTATCGTTTACATCAGTTACCAACCACCGGTTATCATAGGGAGGCAGCGGCAGCGGATACTGAAATACATCGAACGCACTGCTGTTATTGCTGTATGAAACTACGGTGCGGACGTAAGACTTTCTCCCGACGTCGATTGTATGTTTGGCGCCAAAAAGATATAAGTGAGTATTGGTGTATACATCCTGGTCTTTGCGGCTGTAGAAGTCGGTGGTGTCGATGTCTTTACCAATAAAATCAATGCTGCTTTTGCCGCCCATACCAAAGAGTGAAAGCCTGCCGGCTTTTGATTTCCCAAACTGGATGTTATACACCCAGTCCTGGTATTTGGGAACCGCATCTGTCCCAACATCCAACCCCAATGACTGTCCGATCTGTGCAAATGAATAACGATAGCCAACAAGGTACGAAGCGCCATTCTTATTTTTGCTCAAAGGCCCTTCAAGCATGGCTTCAAAGCCACTGAACAAATTGAGCTGAAGTGTTCGTTCGTGCTTACCAGTATTGCCTGTTCTGAAGTTGATGTCGAAGACAGCCGCAGTTGCATTGCCATACTCGGCAGGAAAAGCGCCTGTATAAAAATCAGATGTTTTAAGTGCGTTGGTATTTAATGCGGATATGGGACCACCTGTTGTCCCCAGTGTAGCATAATGGTTCGGGCTTGGCGATGGCAGCCCTTCAATACGCCAAAGCACACCGGCAGGCGAATTGCCCCTGACCACAATATCGTTGCGGCTGTCGTTGTTGGATATAACGCCGGCAAAATTGCTAACGAGTTTACTCGGGTCGTTTCGTCCGCCGGCATAGCGCGTCACCTCTTCGATGTTAAAGCTCCTGGCACTACTGCCTGCAAATTCATTGCTTACATTTCCTTTTTTGGTTTTACTGCCTCTTACCACAACTTCATCAAGCGAAGAAACGTTTTGCTCCATAGCAATGTCCAGCACTACTTCTTTACCCGCAGTTACCAGGATTTCGGGCAGAGATGTGGCCTGATAACCAACAAATGAGATGTTGATTTTGATGCGCCCCACCGGTACATCTTTCAAAACAAAAATACCATTAGCATCTGTGGTGGAAGAAAGCGAACCGCCTTCAACGCTTACCGATGCGCCAGCCAGTGGCTTTTCACTGATTTTGTCGGTTATGGTTCCTTTCACCGTTTGAGAGAGGTTTTGCGCAAACGTAAAGATGGCTGATAACAGCACAACCGGGAGAATAAACAATTTCATTATTGCAATATTTTGTATCGCAAATGTTCACTCAAATTCATTCATTTTCATTGATATTTGTTAAGATTTCAGGGACGGTAAATTTTATTGATATTTATCAATGAGGGGCGTAAGAATGTAAGCTCAATTTGTTGAACCGACGTAATTACTACAATGAAGCCGCGTTTGCGCTGCACCCTTGTATCGAAGCTACACTTGTTCCGCCAATTGGAACTCAGACCCGAAGGACATAGTTGCACAAAGCTCATTAAAACTCAGCGTCTGTGAGTCTTATATGTTTGCGGTTCAAAGGGCCTTAGGTATCCTCTTTTTTTCAACCGGCTTAAATGTTCCGGCGTAATGCCGATAAAAGAAGCAATCATATACTGCGGCACCCGTTGAATGATAAAGGGATGGTTTTGTATTACCGACTGGTAACGCTCTTCCGGCGTCATTGTCAGGAGCCGCGTGGTTTGAGAGGAAATCATAATGAACAAAATCTCTGCTATCTTTCTTCCAAATATTTCAAATACCGGGTTTAACTGATACATTGCCTGCATGTCATTGTACGACAGATTTACCAGTTCACAATCCTCCAGCGCATCAATATTGCCTGATGATGGCTGGGTTGTAAGAAAGCTTTCATATTCCGACACATATTCATTTTCGGCAACAAATCCGGTGGAAATCTCTTTGCCATCCACCAGGTAAAACAACCTCACCAATCCTTTGTTGATAAAACTTACCTGCCGGCATATTTCACCATTTCGGACAAGCAGCTCACCTTTCTTCAGTTGCTGAATAGTAAACCTTTCCTGTAGCTTGTTCCAACCTTCTTCCTGCAAGCCCGGAACTAAACTTTTGTAGTATGCCTTTATCTGGGTAAACATTTTCGATTTCTGCTTTCGATGATTTTTGCGTTACACATCAATTATCTCTGTGTAAATTTAGTGTGATAATGGGCAACAGTGAATGTGCGGGGTGGTAAATTTTTTCGGAAAGAACCGCCACCATTGTATTTGCTGAATAGCCCTCTGTTATATTAAAGGTGCAGCGCACCGTGATATGATGTTATGGCAAATACCTATACCCAATCCTATTTTCATATCTTTTTGCAGTAAACCATCGCGAAGCTTTGATTAAAAAACGATAGTATATAGTGTTATCAAAGACCAAAGGAGGATGATACCCAATAATCTGCCATCAACTCCGCCTGTTTTAGAACCGTATCAATGGCCTTTGGTTGTTTGTCTGGGGGATAACCATATTTAGATAATGTTCTCCGTACCAATACCATAAGTTTAGCCCTCGCACTTTCTCTTATAGTCCAGTCTATCGTTGCATTCGATCTTATCTTTTCGGCTATTTCCCATGCGGCAAACGTTTCAAATAACTGGTCGTAAAGGTCGTTCCTGTCCGTTAGTACGACAAGGGTAGGGTTTTGCATGGCGGCAGATGTAACCAGCTTGCCCGCGTAGAAAACCATACTTAAACTTTTGCCCGAACCCTGTGTGTGCCATACCACACCGCCTTTTTTTGTTCCGTCATGTGCTGCCGCTTTTATGGTGCTTTCTACCGCTTTATTCACGGCGTAGTATTGATGATCGGCGGCAAGTTTTTTCCGTGAAAATTTGTGTAATACCGGTTTTGATATCTTCTCTTTTGTTTTCTCGAATACGATGAAGTTGCGTACCAGGTCAAGGAATGTGGCAGGGTTTAACATGCCGGAGAGCAACACTTCCAACTGCGGTTTAAACCGGGAAGCGTCTTTAATGCCATCTGCTGTTTTCCAGGCCATGTACCTGCTGAAGCCGGCAGACAGGCTGCCTGCCCGGCACTCGTGCCCGTCTGAAATAACGCAAATGGCATTGTACGTAAAGAGGCCGGGTATGGTGGCCTTGTAGGTTTGTATCTGTTCGTAGGTTTTTTTTAAGAATATCCGGATTAAGTACGGCTACCGCTTTGCGTAGTCTTTCCGTTAAGATGATCTGATCAAAGCTTTCTCTTTGAGCTTGTTCCGCACCCGGAGCAATAGCTAATCCATGAACATGCTGCCAGCCTATGGATTGCAGACGTTTAAGGGCGAAGGACTCGATATTGCTTTCGGTGAGGGGTTTCATTCAATGAAAAATTTATCATCAATCCATTTGTCCGGGTTATTAATAATGTAATCAGAAATTGTTTGATACGATGTTTCATTACGAATGATATGTTCGTAATAATTGCGTTGCCATAATTTGCCCATTGATTCATTTCTGATTTTGAACAAATTCAAACATTTGTTTGCAACCAGGGATTTATACGCACCTACGATAAGCCCGATGGTTTCCTTGGTAGGGGCGGGGCTTGCCCCCGCCCTTTTACCGTCAACCGCATGCCCTGCACCTGCAACCAAATCAAGATCATTCACATCGTCCGGGGCAACCGTAGCAACCGTAGGGGCGTGGCTTGCCTCCGCCCTTTTACCGTCAACCGCATGCCCTGCACCTGCAACCAAATCAAGATCATTCACATCGTCCGGGGCAACCGCAAGGGTTGCCCCTACATGGGAATCGTTTATAACGATGATGCCATGCATGTGATTGGGCATTATTTGAAATACATCCAATTCAATTTTCGTAAACCGTTCAGTTAATTTCAACCATTGGTTATGGGCAATGATGCCTAAATCATTCAATACCATTTTCCCGTTACAAATCTTGCCAAACCTGCATTCACGATTCTGACAACAAATGGTGATAAAATAAGCTCCGGCCTGTGAATAATAATATCCTTTTAACCAGATAGACTTGCGGTGATGAATTTGAGGATTATATTTTTTTGTATTCTGCAAAACTAAAATGTTAGAAATCATGAAAGCTGCACCCTCACTCCACTTATCCACTTAGGCAATAATAAATCTCTAAATTGAGTTAAACTAAGAATTTGAATTGTGTTCAGATATATTTTATCATCCAAAGCTTCCTCTCAAGTGCTTCTTCTACAGCTTCCTTTGTTTTAGCCATCAGATTTGCTTTAACGATAAAATAATATAAAAATGATGATAGAATATTTGATCTTGTAAAAGATGTAAGATACCAGAAGATTTACCGTCATCGGTAATGTGGTAAAAATTTTGGAATGGAATTAAAAAAAAGAGAACCAATGAGTACAATCACCCATCTCGCCAAGTAAACAGCTTTACTATTTACTTACGCTCTTTAATAATAAGACACATTGCCCTTCTTAAAACAACATAGTATATACTATAACGTGGTATTTAGTGATTTCTATTCTATATTTAAACTTCAGAGTTTTACTTTTACAAAAAATTAAATAATTAACACTCCAACTGTTATGGTTAGCTGCATGCCCAAATTCCGGGTGTACAGAGACAGCAAGGATATAGTTGAGCATTTCTTTGTGAAGCCTGGGCAAAACTTAAACAATCAGTGCAACTGTCTGTAACATTTATGAACTTATGCTTTTTAGCTTTTCCTAAAGAGTTATAATCGCCGCAGCCATTGTGATCAAATGATTTGAGACGAACCCGGTATAATATTGGTATGGTATAGTATTTGTTGAAGGAATTTTTAACCACTTTTCTTTTGTTTGTATTATCCTGCTACCCTCTGTAAGTTATTTTTTATAACCTGCTCGTCACCATCCATCAATTGGCTTTGTGCGTCAACTTATCTTATTTGTGGCAATCTTGGGCAACTTTGCGGGTTGCAAAACCAATACAGCAACAGTACAAGCACCAATTAAAGATTCTTTGCGCCCTACTAAGTATCCGGCAGGTGGAAGCGAAAGCCTGTTTGCCTCCGTTTGGGCATTTGCCGAAGCTGACGGCGTGTCCGTTCAATCTAAGGCAGGAACTGACGGACCCCATCTGACTTTCTCTCCGGGACAGATTATCCGGGTAACTGGCTTTACCGGCTGCAACCGTCTTAATGGCACGGTTTCAATTAGCGCTAATAATACAATGAAATTTGCGCCACTTGCAATGACCAGAAAAATGTGCGCTGACACAGATGCACAGGAAAAAGCCATCACTTCAGCACTACAGCAAGTCACTAATTATTACGTGGTAAACGACGAATTGCTGTTTGTGAACGGTACCAGGACGGTCGCCAAACTTCGTGCTCAAAATCGTGCGGTATCTGCTGACGACGATCAAATGAGTGATGAGCAATTGCGCAACTTAAATGATATGCTCTTGCAGGGAGTTGACTTTTTAGCAAGTGGCAACGAGCCATTCTGGTCATTACAGATCGATCGTAAAAAGGGGATGAAATTTAGAATCGTCAGCGGTGACTCGATCAATACGCCTGCTGTACCTGCGGTGAGGTTACAGGATGTGGCCGCCAGCAGTTACCATGCTGTGACGGAGAAAGGTAATCTCACCGTAATTGTTTACGATCAGGTATGTATAAACGACATGTCGGGACATAAGCTTCCCAAGAAAGTGGAAATTACCTATAACACCAAACGGTATTCGGGCTGCGGCCGGTACCTGGCCGATTACCGCCTGAATGATGTCTGGATGCTGGTAAGCATTAACGATGTGGCCATTGATGCAAAAAGATTAAAGGACAGACCCCGGCTTGAGTTCAATCTACAAGAGCAACACGTTAGAGGTCATTCCGGCTGCAATGGTTTTGGCGGGAGGGTAGAAGTGATGGGACATTACATGACGATGCCCCGGCTGACCGGTACGATGATGTTCTGCGAAGATGATGGCTTTGAAAAAAGATATAATGCCCTGCTATCACCCAACGAGCTCTCATATGAGATTGATAGTGGCATGCTGACTTTATACGCGGGCAAGGACAAACTGCTCTTCCGCAAAACTGATTAAATAAACCAAAATTCTTAGTATGAAACATTTGCTCTTTTTTTTCCTTTCGGCTGTGGCGTTGATCTTTTGTGGGTGCAACGACAGCAATGAAAACGAAAAACAGTCGGTCAGGAATGATTCAGCAGGTACCAGGGAGGTTTCCACTGCAAAGAATTCCCGGGGGCCGGAATGTTATGCCCAAAGAACTTCAACAGACACTATACAGTTAAGCTTTACACAAAACGATAGTACCGTCAATGGCCGACTGTCTATCAATCGCAGTGGAAAAGACCGTAATAATGGCACGTTCATTGGTGAAATGAAAGGAGATACACTTCTTGCTCTATACAGTTTTCAATCAGAAGGTATTACATCTGTACGGGAGATAGCTTTTTTAAGGAAAGAAAATGTCATGATTGAGGGATATGGACCTATATCACAGCGGAATGGCAAATCCATATTTACTGATCACGCTAAATTGACGTTCGACGCAAAGATGGAACTCATAAAACTACCATGTGAATAATATTTCCGAAGGTTTAGCACCCAGTACCTGGTACAAAGGTCAATTTAAATTAAGCGAAGAGAAGATACCACTCTCCGAAATCTGTAACCACATATCATGTTATCAAGATCATCGATTTTTATGGCAGCCCTGATAATTCTCGCAAGTACAGGCTGTCACCAAACAAAAAATGCTTCCATGTCAGCTATAACCCGCAAAAACAGCCAGGAATTATATGCTAAGCGCTGGATACCTATAGAACTGGATGGTTTGACCCTCATGCCGACATCTACCGGGCAGCAGGCTTTTCTCGTGTTTTCAGCTGGACAGGTAAATACCGTCGCAGGATCGACAGGATGCAACCGGTTAAATGGAAAATTCGAATTATCCGGATCGAATCAAATTAAATTTTCGCCCGTAGCAACTACAAGAATGATGTGCGAGCCGGATGGAAACAACATGGAGACGCGATTGTTGAGAGCCCTCGAACAAGCCAGAAACTATTCTTTCAACGAGAACCGCTTAATATTATTGAACGGAAAAATAGCTGTGGCAAAATTTATGACTCAAAAAAAGACCGGCGAATAATGCGGGATGGATCGGATGCAACTTTAAATGGAACTAAATGGCAGTATAAAATAGAAACAATGGTGTTAATAAAGCAAATGGTTTGTCTCCTCTTTGCGTGCCTCATAGCGGTTGCATACAGCTGGTCCCAATCAAATTCTTTATTTAGCGGCATGCGTAATTATCAAACAATGAGTGAGCGATGGGAGCTTGATTCGGCTACCAGGCGAGGTGTGTTTTTAATCTCAGCGTATAAACCAGTATACATAACGGCCGGAAGACGGTCTAACAACCCGAATGAAAAACCTGCAAGTGAGAATCCGCTCTATTCGCTTCCTTTTAGAGTAGCCTATAACAACTATGAATCAAAATTTCAGCTAAGCTTTAAAACAAAGGCCGATTTATAACGAACTTTCCGCTATTCGGACCGAGCTCAATCAGGAAGCATTGCATCAGAAAGACGTTTCCAGGACTGCTAAACAATAATTTGCTATAGGGATACAGTTTGACACGCTCCATGCACAACAGGTAGGATCGGC
>JBGSYC010000248.1:0-55411 GCA_041751095.1 Flavihumibacter sp. | reverse complement strand
AATACTACAAATATTAAGTATCTCACTGTTATGTAAAATCCCGTTGCTTGAATTATTTTCTAAAACCTATCCGCAATATGTCAAAGAACAAGATGGTAATCAATTGAACCTATTCGAGTTATAACAAGACGCTAGTGATTTTGATTAGGAAAAGTTCCACTGCAATTTTTCCTAATTCATAAATGGGTTGTGCCACAGACGTAAGAGCCGGTTCCACCAATTCTGTCATGGGTTCATTTGTATAGCCAACTACAGCTACATCATCAGGTATACGCAGCCCTTGTGCCTTGATTTGAAACAATGCACCAAAGGCTGCGGCATCATTCACGGCAAAAATAGCATCAGGCGGTTGAGACATATTTAGCAGGTGCTGAGTGATCTCGCGACCGTTTTCCATCGTAAAGTCGCCATGAATAACCAATGATTCATCAAAAGGCAGATTATACTTTTCCAACGCGTCCTTGTACCCCCTTACACGGTTATGTGTCAATTGTAAAAATGGTGGGCCTGCAATGTGTGCTATCCGTTTTGATCCATTTAAAATAAGATGCTCTACTGCCTGATGCGCCCCATCATAGTCATCTACTACCACACATGGTGCCTCTATTTCTTCCGGCACCCGGTTAAAAAATACTAAGGGGATCCCCTTTCGCTGCAACTGTCTGAAAAATATTTTCAAACCAATATAGGGAGAATAGAGTTGGGTGATTTGTTCAATTTAATTGACTTTGATGATTGTTTCTGACATTTCCTTGAAGGCACATAATGCATTCGCCCATCTCATTTGATCAATCGTTTTGCATTCTGGTTCAAGTAATTTTTGCGAGGCCACCAAAATGCAAACACTCTTGGCCCGGCTGGTTGCCACATTGAGTCTATTCGGGTTAAAGAGAAAAGACATTCCTTTGGGCGCATCTTCTACGGATGAAGCTGTCATGCTATAAATCACCACTGGCGCTTCCTGGCCCTGAAATTTATCGACCGTTCCAATGCGCATTTCCGGTAGTCTCTCAAGCAACGCGGCAACTTGGGCGTTATAAGGAGCTACTATCAAAATATCTTTCTTTTGTAACCTGTGGGTTTCGCCTCTAGAATTTGTCCATTGTCCGTTTGAAAGAAGTTTAGTAACAATGCCTACCACTGTGTTGACTTCTTCGAGAGATTTATTTTGGTTGCCACGATGATCCACCGGCATATAAAAGAAACCTGCTCCGTCAAAATCTGTATTGCCGCTAAGTACCTGTTTCTCCAAACCTGGCAATGATGATAAGCGAGCTTCGTAAAAAATTTCAGATGTAAACTTACAAATGTTTGGATGCAGCCTTCTGGTAACATCCAAGAATAACCCTTTTCCTTCTGGTATTGTAGCGTGTCCGTCGAGTAAGTAAGTCAACGCGGCAACATCGCTTCCCTCAGGATGCGATCCCCTTTGAGGCTGCTCTAGTTGTTGTGGGTCACCCAAAAGGATAAGATTTTTGGCAGAAACTGAAGCTGCCAAAACTTGTGTTAGGGACATTTGGCCGGCTTCATCCACAAACAGATAATCAAGCATTTCTCTTGAATTGTCTTCTGCCCATAACCAGGCAGTCCCGCATACCACCTTCCCTTCATTTAATGCAGCCCTTGCCAGATCTGATTTTTTAACCTCGATTATTTCAGGAGGAGGGCTATCAGTTTTCTCCTTGATTTTATGGACAAAAAAGATTTTGAAGTTTTGTTCGTTACCGCGGCCAATTGTGGCTTCGGCCAAGTTCCGGATCACTTTGTGGCTCACAGCCGTTATTCCAATTTTCTTACCAGCTTTCGCCAATTCAATGATCATTGTTGCACCTGTATAAGTTTTGCCTGAACCTGGAGGGCCTTGAATGGCCAGCACGCTTCGGTCAAGATTTAACGCAATACGTACTGCCGCTTGCATTGGATTTTCATGAGGCAGTAAATGTGCCCCTTTAGTTCCATCCGTTAGGATGGTGCCTCTCTTCATCAGCAAATCTTTAGAGGCACCATGAGGGGAATCATGCTCCAAGCCAAATAGATCGACGTACGTAGCTAAATCCATTAACGCTTTTGGTAAGGGTTCGGGATCAACCCTCTCAGATACATGGATTGCGTTGGGATGAACTTCTACCGTTTTTGCACTCTTTTTAATGTCGATCGTGTAGTTCTCAGGTGAGATGGCTCTTATCGATCCGATCGGGTCACCTTTCACTGCATGCACTGCATCCCCTTTATCAATGCTCAATTCCTGCGGGGGGTATTTATAACGATGTGTTACGTTTCTCTCCCTACCTTCTTTTTCAAGCACTGATACGAACTCAAGCCCGGTAATTGCCTTTCGCTCATCGAGAAGGTCTTCATGCTCCAGCTCATGTACCCTAAAAAATTCCCACCATGCACTTCTGTCTTCCCTTCTGAAATATTCAATTTGGTGAGCTAACAACCATTTAGCTTTGTGTTCGTCATTCCATGTTAATTGATCTTCGGGAAGCTTTTCTGTCAAGCCTTTAAAAAGAGCATGCGCTCTTTCCTCCATTTGTTGAACCTGCTGATTTACCTCACCTGTCATTAATTGTGGTCGTTGAAATTCTTTTCCTGATTTGACAAGCTCTGTCCGCAAATTCTCCAGCCATTTGTGCAAGGCTTCTGTAGCCAAACAATCGTCTTGGTTATATCCTTGGACTAGCCGAATTGCTTCTTTCGTCAATGATTTGAAATCATGAAGCTCAAGGGCAATCTCCACATATTTTCTGGCGACACTCGCATCATGAAGCTCTACTTTGCGAGTGTATGTTGTAAATTTTTCAAGCGCCTTTAATGAGTAGCTTTCAACGCTGGCCAACAGCGCCTCTTTAAATACGGCATGCAAATCAAGGAAACGTTCGGCACGCAGCAAGTCATCAACTTCTTTTTCGAATAATGCGTGTACACGAGCTAACCTCTTTATCGCAGAAGGTTCATAAGGAGCAAAATGATAGATGTACATTTTAGGGAATCGTTTCCAGCGCTCGGACACAAATTGCATGAAGTGGTCAAATGCCTTTTTCTCTTCACATCGATTCGTAGACCATAACCCTTTGTAAATCAAATTACCATTCTCCTTGTACGCATAACCAAGAACGTATTCAAGACCACCATCTTCATAAAAGGCATCCCCTTCTATATCAAAGTAGATGTCACCCTCGTCAGGCTCTGGCAAGCGGTTAAGCCCACGTCCTGCTTCGGCAAGAAGAAGTTCGTGCAGTAGCTTATTCTGATAACGACCTTCCAATTGAACCTTTGCTTGCGACTGTTTCCGGACAAATGTTTGTTCATTGCCTCGTGAAGGTTTTCCAAGGTTATCAATCTTAGCAAATTGTTCCAGAGTTTGAATTTTTTGCCGCTGCAATTCAATAATATGTAAGGAACGTATGCCGGCCACAAGCGAAAGGTGATCATCAGTGTGTCTTTTCTCATCACATATCTGCCACCACTGACAAATGCTACAGTGCTCTACAGGATCAGGATAAGTTTGTAATGCAGGTCCGGCCATTAAGGCTTCAAAGTTTTTCTTTACCAATCTGTAGTAAGCACCGAATTCGGCAACTCGGTATTCTTCAGTTGGAAAATTATCTCCTGGCTTCACCACATACATTTTATCAGGAACACTTCCCTGAAGAATCGACAGCAGGTCTGTGTAGAGACAAAGCTGAAGAATAGTGGCTGCCCGTGTATTTCGACCGAGTTTGGTATCTTGTACTTCATATGACCAGTTGCCAAATTTGCTTTGACCTGGCACTCTCAATAATATATCGGCATATCCGACCCATTGACCGTCTTGAAGGTATGCTTGAACAATGACATCTGCGCGCTGCCTCATAGCTTCAATAACAGATTCAATAGGTTTGCCATTTAGATTGACGATCTTCAAACCCTTCTCAGACAGAAATTCAACATAAGAAGCTTCATGCTCCTGGCCACGCTTGATTAGTACTTCGAGTGAAGGATCATGCCAGTGAGGCTTTTTGATTTCGGCCAATGCAACTTTACGGTCGAGTTGAGTAAGATGAGCACAACTTAGATGATTGGATAAGTCCGTAACAGCTAATTCGAAACTATCTGAAATATATCTCATGTCAAGGCATTAAATAACCGTAATCAATAAACTTTTTCAGGTGAAATTGAAAAAAGCAACTATATTTCAGAAGCCTCCTGAATAATCCGATTTTCCCTTGAATTTCTAAATATAAAAAAAATTATAGCTTAAAGAATATGAAATATGATCTTCTATAAATGCTATCGCCTGTTTTTCTTCCGCTTTTTAATTAATTGATAAGGCAAATTGCTGTCAAATTTATTCTTTTAAGTAGTTCATCCAGGATAGCCGGGGATTGCTCTTTGGTCTCAGAAACCTTCCTTATTTCCATTTCCTGTACCTTGGCCCGACATATTCGCACTTCTTTCCTTTCCAGGTTCATTACCTAAATTTAATGTCTGCATAGACTTTTCTTCATGCATGCATCGATGCTGAATTCCCATAGCACGATATTGTTTTCCAAGATCGATGCCATTGAATACACCATTTGGTTTTCAGGTCAACATAAGTGATTCCATAAATCATTCCTTCTTTATTCTGCCTAACCAGGGTACTGATCTGTTCCTTCTGTAATGCATTAATTAATTCTGGAATAGTTTGCTTTCTCTTTATTATTGCAAAATCGATAGCAAACCTCACCCTTTGCTTGTATTCCTGTCGTTTGACTTCATTTGCCTCAAATTTCTTTTAGAGGTTTTTCAAGGTTGGTTTATTATCAAAAGCACTTGCCTTGATTGGTGCCCCAATCTTATTACCATTATCATCCAGCACTCGGTAAACGAGACCGCGATTTTTATATATCCTTGAATCTTCTGCACCCCGATCCGCTACCACATTATACGGTTTCAACACAGCATTCAGCTCGTGCGGGAAGTGTACTTATATGAATCGACTACGGTATTTAAGACATTTGCAATGGCCTTTTTGTTTCTACCTGACCATACTTTACCCTTTTTGTATTGACCGGAGCTAATTCATATTGTTGCTGCTGCTTTTTACTTTCTGCCTGAACCAGCTTAAATTCCAATTCAACTTCTTTCCTCGCCTTTTCAGATAGGAAATGATCGATTTGTATTTAACATCAGGGGAAACACATACAGGCTGATTGCAATGATCTTTTTTGGCATTAGAGCAGTGTATATCCGGTTTGTTTGGCTGCATAAGGATTACAACAAGATTGACGCCTCTGATATTTAGTTTAAAGTGCTATTTATTTTCATTAACAGTTTTAACATGGCAACAGAAAAGAAAATTTTGAATGATAAGGATTATAAAGGAGTGATGAGTCAAATTGATCATCTTATGGCCAAAGGGTGTAACCAGGTTTCAAAAAGCGAGTTAAGTGAAATTCGTAAACTCTCACTAGCTGCCCGGCAGTACGAACAGAACAGGTATGAAATAGACCCTCCTGCCACATTCAGCAGGTATCATTAAAATGAATATGTATGACATGAGGCTTAAACAAAAGGATGTAGCCAGAAAACTCAATGTCAGTGATGCTAAACTTTCTTTAATCATGCAAGGGAAACAAAAACCGGATATCCGGTTTTTAAAGGCCGTGCATAAAGAATTACACGTGAATGCTGACCTTTTGCTTAATGCTGTATGAAACTGATCCGAACTTAGTTTTCCGGTTATCTGACGCACACCCGGAATATGTCGAAGCGTACCATCATGAATAATATGGTCGTTATTCGTTCGATATTTAATCAGGCTGTTGCAAGCGGAACGGCGGATTCAAAGTATTATCCTTTTGGGTGCAATCAAGCCTTGATTACTTACCAAATTATGTCCGTAAGTCTATGATACTAACAAATAATTATTTGATATTATCTCTACTAAAATCTTCAAAGGCGACTTCCGGAGTTTTGTTGTAACCTATAACGTAACATGTTATATTTGTAACATGATCGTCAGCATCCGGCATAAAGGGTTGAAGCGCTTTTGGACAAAAGACGATGCCTCGAAACTGCCGCCCGACCAGATAGAAAAAATCAGGGATATCCTGACGCTGCTGGATGGCGCTGAAAAGGTGAACGACATGAACTTTCCAGGCTCGTCCCTGCATCCGTTGAAAGGGGATTTAGCTGGATATTGGGCAGTGACTGTGAAAGTCAATTGGCGGATTGTCTTTCAATTTGAAGATGGGAAAGCCTCGCTGGTTGATTATCTTGATTATCATTAAAAGGAGTTAGATATGTTAAAAAGAGGAATGAAACCCACGCATCCCGGGCGTGTTTTAAAGAACATGTATGTCGAGCCGCTTGGCCTCGATAATGGCGCTGCTGCGGAAAACCTCGGCGTTACCCGCAAGACGTTGTCCCAGTTGTTGAACGAGCGTCAGGGAATCAGCGCTGAAATGGCTTTGCGTCTGGCCAAGGCTTTTGATACGACGCCGGAGTTGTGGATGAACATACAACGCAATTTTGATCTGTGGAAAGCAGAACAAAGAGTCACGCTGGCAAAGATCAAGCAGTTCCGGCGTGCCAAAGCCATGCCATCCGAAACAATCATATTGAAACGCAAGACTGCCAAACCCGTGATCAGCCATGGTGTGAAAAAAAACCAGATGTAAAAGATATTGCGCCTGCTTATGAATGTACTAACGGACATTTCAGCTTTTACGGTTCACTATTTATGAACCATACTCTTGTGCCATTTGCATCCCGACTGATAGGGCGAAATCTTTAATTCGCCATTCGATCCGTGATCGCTTGAATTGTCGTATATCCGTCGGCTTTTTTGCCTCGATGATCGGTTGCATTTTTTTGGTGAAGAGAACCGAAGCCTGCTTATTTTTCTTCGCCAGATTTTTTAGCGTTCTTTCCCAATTTTCAATCCCGGTAAATTCTTCGGCCAGCATTATTTTTTTATTCTTGACTGTATATACCGGAGCATGGTCACCGGAATATACAATATTTACCGGCCCAGACCTGATTGCCTATGCTACCACACAACTCTTCCATTCTCTCAATTCAATAAAAGATCGATCGATGAAATCAAGTGAAATAAAGCAAGGGTATACCTTTAAAAAGGTATTGGGTAGCCCTTTTCTGGATTTATACGGAATTATAGGCTTTTAGATTTTCTAAATTAAATTTTAGAAATTCTAAATTTTACATCATTTTTGTATCATTATCAGTGGAATGGTAGTTATAAGCTATGGAACCTTACGTGAATTTTATAAAAAGTATCCTGATGCAAAAGATGCTCTAAATAACTGGTACCGGTTAACCCTTGCTGGAGACTGGAGCAATTTTCATGAAATGAAAGAGATTTATAATTCAGTTGATGCGGTAGGAAATGATCGGTTTGTATTTAACATCAGGGGGAATACATACAGGCTGATAGCAATGATCTTTTTTGACATTAGAACAGTGTATATCCGGTTTATTGGGCTGCATAAAGATTACAACAAGATTGACGCCTCTGATATTTAGTTTAAAGTGCTATTTATTTTTATTAAACAGTTAAAGCTTGGCAACAGAAAAGAAAATATTGAATGATAAGGATTATAAAGGAGTGATGAGTCAAATTGATCTTCTTATGTCCAAAGGAAGTACTCAGGTTACAAAAAGCGAGTTAGGTGAAATCCGTAAACTCTCACTCGCTGCCCAGCAGTACGAACAGAACAAGTATGAAATAGACCCTCCTTCCACATTGGCAGGCATTATTGAAATGAAAATGTATGACATGAGGCTTAAACAAAAGGATGTAGCCAGAAAACTCAATGTCAGTGATGCTAAACTTTCTTTGATCCTAAAAGGCAAACAAAAGCCGGATATCCAATTTTTAAAAGCGGTGCATAAAGAATTGCAAGTGGATGCTGATCTTTTGTTAAATGCCGTTTGAGACGGAATGCCTGATGCACAACACGGTTAATTATTGTCATCAAAAGTTACCTTAAGTACCTTTCCGGCAAATTCTCTCGCTACTAAAAATATGGGAATCAGAAATTATCTGTTTACTTAAGCAAGCGGAAGAATTGGGGAATGCATCCCAAGTCGCAAATTAATAGAGTCTTTGGCAATCCACCTCCCGCATTATTCCAACGTTTCGGTTTTATCAGGATTCAATTTCCCTTGCTCAATAATCAGCGTGCGCAAATCGGTTAGCATATCTCTCCTGAATTCATCGATAATATACTTTTTGCCTTTATCGCTATCGCTGAACTTGTATTTATCCAGAATTTCCCGGTCAATTTTTATGTTATTCGCAGTATCATGGTGCTTGTAATAATCGTCCCAGCCAGTCTTTGTTTCATTCACATATCGATGAATTATTCTGCGGGAGATATCCCTTACGTCTTGATATATACTATCCGATTTCGCCCTGTGGTCCAGATGGTCCACGAGGTTGTACATGTATTCCAAAAAGTCCACAAAGGACATTTCTTTCAGACGTTCCTCATTAAATCTAATCATCTATAAATTTAATTAATTTATTGTATGTTTAATTTATGGCAAAAAAATCAAAAGAAGAAGTCGCAGAAGGATTGCTTTGGCAGTTAATTGATGATTTAGAAAAAGGCCGATCCGATCTGCCGGATGAAACTACGTTGTCGCAAATAGCAGCCTATGCGAAACTTTATTTCGGCGATAATTCAGAGCAATATCTTGGAGCGAAGCAGTTTGATTCAAAGCCAAAAGTCATCTGGGCAGAGTACAAGGAAACATATAATAAAGAGCGGAAAGCACGCGCCGTCAGACTTATCGAAGGTTATATTATATTCAATTTATCAAACATTTTGGTCTTCACAAACTACCAAAACGAAACTTCCTGCAGCATTTAACCAACGAATGGCTTTGGGGTATTATAATCTTTGTCCTCGGCGTAATCGGCACAGGTTGTTACTTATTTGGAAAATATATTTCGGATGTTCAAAATATCAGGTTGGAAGAAAAGGCAAACAAACAGGCAGGAGAAATAAACAATCTGAAGGACACAATCCTCAAAATGAAGCTGGAAAATAAAACACCATAATTTCAGTTCAGGCGCCAATTGATGGTTATAAGTCCGTCAGGCGACATCGAAGTAAATTATGTATGTTTAATTATGTTTTTGAAAAAGAAAGGGAAAAAGCAGAATTGGCAAGTTAGTGATGAATACCTATCGCAGATTACCGAAGTGCAGGCAAAGTTCATTTTCGAGCATGCTGAAAAGCAGTTGAAAGACACTCTTGACACAAACGCCATCATAACAAGCAAGTCCACGACACTGATAACTCTTACGGTAGGGTTAGTGGCGGCTCTTTTTGGTTTCAGTATTAACAGATTGGATGTTAGATCGACTAAAATACCGGTGTTCGATGCGCTAATGACTTCAAGTGTGATCAGCTGCGCCTATCTATTCATTGTAGCAATTCTTCTGACTTTTATCATTCACCCAAAATCGTATTATATACTGGGATCCATTCCCTCAGATTTCTTTTGCACGCAGTTCTTCAACAAGAAAATACCGCCTGATTTGGTGCAGAAATTTTTCTACATTAACGAGATTGAACAATATTATCAGCGGATATCCAAAAACAAAAAGACTAACAGGTGGCGTGGGATTCTCTATAAGATATCCCTTTACCTGATAGTCTTTTCGCCAATAGCGTTTATAATTATTTATCTAATCGTCGCTAAGTGGCTTGCATAAATCCTTCGTCTGAAAATCGTTTCGGTTATCAGCTTTATCGCTTAAGGCATTTCGAGATGTATTGACGCGTTCAAAAGTAATGAGCGGCTCAGCGGTCTGTTGTGGCGCCTGCTCAGCGGCATTATCGTTGGATGCGACCTGTTGGTTTTCGTTTTCTGGCATGAGGTATAAAATTAATAGGATGTAATTTACGGATTTTTATCGAGGCACAGGAGCCTGTTGAATTTGTTGACTACTTCTATTTAAACAATGCTCACAAGCCCAACAAGATCAATATAACGGCATTCAGAACGCCCGCCGCAATCTTGACGAATTGCCAGACATTATTGATATGGTTTTTTAACTCGGCTCGCTTGTATGGCCTGTTTCTGAACCAAAAAAAATAACGAGTCTGCATGGCCAGCATTCCCAGCTTTCCCTTAAAAGATATCCGATATTATCCTTTATGTGACTCCCGGAAATAACCCTCTTTTTCAAGCCATCATGCAGGGTCGTCAGCATCGCTGATTGGTAGTGAGTTTTGCCGATTATACGGTAGCAGGATTGAATTTAAAAATAAACCAATAATGGATATCTATAGTTCAAATTAACTTAAAGAGGAATGGTACAAACGGTCTTTTGTATCCTTCAACAACTGGATGGCCCAATTAATTTGTTTTTGATCAATTTTCATGGGATTGTGTACTAATGTATTTCTAAAAACCCTTAACTGATCAAGAGGATGGAGTGAATCCTCAGATATTAATCCTCTCTCATATTGAATACGGATTGCCTCTCTTAATGTAACATTGCGATTTGTTAGGTTTCTTGCTGATGTTATTAACCTTTCTTCCATACCTGCCCAGGACTTCAAAAACTCTCCAATGTCGCCCGGCTGGAGTTGCTTGAGTGATATTTCTTTGATTTCCCTAGTTAAGTCAAAAATAGGATCATCATCAGGGTAAAGCGATTTTTTTGGAATTTTATTAAAGCCTTGGCCCCAAAATTTATCATCGTTGGGAATTGCAAATTTAGCGATGAGACGATTATTAAAATCTAGATCAGTTTTTTTTTCGTATAGAGTAGTTACTTCTTCAGTTCCTGCTAAATATCCTTCTTGAAAGTATGGTCTCAAAGCTGTTGGTGGACATATACTTAGTAGTCGAACATTTACGATTTCTTGTTCGGAATTCACAGAAATTCGATTGGTAATATATGGGAGTCCGAAGAACGAAACATAACCAAACGCAAGATCATTGTCAGTTAATGCAAATGAACAAGCAACCCTTAGAGAGTGGGTAAAGTCGAGTAACGGTGTATTACAAACATCATAGTGTTGAAGGATGCTCCATTGTATAGATTTTCTATGAATAAGTTCTTTATATCCTTCTATCTTCTGAGTCTTGAATAAATTAATCAAGGAATTACTTGCGCCCTCAAGTATCTCAAAGCTATTTACCAGCTCACTAAAATGTAAATATTCTTCTCGGTATATAGTTGGATAAAAGGTTGAACTACCTGCCTTATTTTTATAATCATTAGTTTGTCCACGATAAAAAAGTAGATGATTTTTATTTTTGAAAGAAAGCCTTGCGTTCTGTTCAACTAAGTCACGAAAGTTTTTAACGGGAAACGCCTCTTTTGAGCCTACGGTCTTCTCATCAACAAAATGCTCTAATAATTCTTCTGTTAGTTCAGGTGTAATACTTGTCATCTCCTTGATTGTAATGGATATTTATTTTTTAGTTTACCGAACAAAAATGAAATGTTGAAAAATAGGTCAAGTAAGGCAATGTTGCTATAGGACTAAACTTCGATTGAACTTTCAATTCTTCGCATGTAATATTGTTTAAAGCGTGGGTTACTTTTGGCTTGAATTCACTGCTCACGGGTAGTGCGCCAGATAAATATTAATGTGACGGGAAACAAGTAATCAACTTTTATAGGCACCGGAAAATAATTAATAGATAGAGCCACCAGTAGGGAAAACGAAAACAAAGTCAAAAAGCCTTAACAAACTGATCAACAATTAATTAAGGCTTATTAAAAGTACCCGGGATGGGAGTTGAACCCACACGAGCATTACTGCCCACAGGATTTTAAGTCCTGCGTGTCTACCAGTTCCACCACCCGGGTAAACAAAAAAAAATTCCAAACAGGGTTTGGAATTTTTTTGAGCGAAAGACCGGGCTCGAACCGGCCACCTCGACCTTGGCAAGGTCGCGCTCTACCAAATGAGCTACTTTCGCAAATGTGTTAAGAACTGAATATGGAGAGCAAATTTAGGCATTGTACAATTAATTCAAAATTTTTTATCCTTATTTATACTTGGGCGTATACAGGGTATTGTCAGGAACCACTACGTCAGGCTGACCTTTCCACCGGTGCGTGTATAACGCATAACACCCGCCCAGCGTAAACGCAAGCACACAAAATAACTGGAGGTAAAACAGAAAAACAGACGAGTGTACCCAGTTATACGTAAAGTCTTTTTCTTTAGGGTTTTTATGTTCCAGCTCTTCCGTATGTTCCATATTTTTCTTTTACCAGACAAATGTAAAGGTTCAGTGTTAAATATCACCTATTGTTTTTAACAATTTGTGAAAAAGTGTTCTTGCCGTAAATAAAATGCTTCCATACCACGCTCCCTTTGTATAATCCATTCAACTTTGCGGCCTTTCTCTCAGGAATTATAGCCTTTCTTCTTTCCTTCAGCAGCCATTTTAAAAACCCGCCGTGCGCTTCAAAAACGGCAATAAAATAGGTGGCCTCCCCGGCAAACAACGATTTCCACGCGGAAGCCGCATCAAGGAAAATACGGAAAGGTATCTTCCAGACGGCTTCGTTAACAGGCAGGTTTTTAGCAAGCATGATTAAATTATTCCTGAAGTTGAGGTATACCTTTTGTTCATTGCCTTTCGGCAGGGTTCCGCCTCCGAGGTGATAAACTTTTGACGCAGGGCAGGCCATCACCCTATAACCCGCCAGTTGCATGCGCCAGCACATGTCGATCTCTTCCTGGTGCGCAAAAAAATATTCGTCAAATCCTCTCAGCCCGTGATATACCCGGGCCCTTACAAACATCGCTGCACCGCTGGCCCAGAATATCGGTTCTATGGAATCATACTGTCCTTCATCAATTTCACAATGATCAAAAACCCTTCCCCTGGCAAAAGGATAGCCAAATTTATCCACCCACCCGCCGGCAGCACCGGCATATTCAAACGATGCGCGGTTGCTGTACATCATTACTTTTGGCTGGCACGCACCGATAGACGCGTCACTTTCCATGAGTTCGACAACTGGTGTTATCCATCCTGGTTCCACTTCCACATCAGAATTCAGCAGCACATAATAATCCGCCGTAACCTGCTTCAGGGCTTCGTTATACCCCCTGGCAAAACCGAAATTTTTTGTCAGGGAGATAATGGATACGAAAGGATATCTTTCACGTATAAAATTAAGAGAGTTGTCGGTGGAAGCATTGTCTGCAATGATCACTTCGTAATTCCCGTAGGTGGACATCAGCACGGAAGGGAGAAATAATTCAAGATATTTTCTTCCGTTCCAGTTCAAAATCACTATGGCCACTCTGGGAGTCAAATGGTTAACGTTCTCATATTATTCTCAAAAATAAGGGTTGCGATTCATACCTTTTTTAAATTAGTTAAATGATTCGATCATTGATTGACTGGAGAAGCCTTCTTGCGCTGGTTGCAATAGCCATTGTAAGCGGTACGATTTTCTATTCACAATACCTTGCTGAAAAAATCAAAAATGAAGAAAAACAAAAGGTTGAGCAATGGGTGGCGGCAAGCAAAGCCATTGTTGATAACCCCGGTATTGATCTCAGCCTTCCCAACCTTATCCGTAACGAACAAACGTCGATTCCCATCATAGAGACAAACGAGAAAGACAGCATCGTCAGTTTTATAAACCTCGATTCAGCCAAAGCTGCCGGTGATCCTGAGTACCTCCGGCAAAAATTAAAAAGCTTCAGCAGGTCGAGAGAGCCCTTTGTACTCGTGCTCAGCGAGTCTCCTTATATCGCCAATAAATATTACTATGGAAATACAAAGCTGTTAACCGAGGTCAGGTATTTCCCACTGATCCAGTTGTTGATCGTCGCCCTCTTTGTCATCATCACCATTGTTTCCCTCACAACCCGTAACTTGGCCACACAGAACCAGGTATGGGCCGGCATGGCAAAGGAAACAGCCCACCAGCTCGGGACGCCTATTTCTTCTTTGCAGGGATGGCTTGAAATGTTGAAAGAAGAGAAGTCGAATGAAGCGATCACAAAAGAACTTGAAAAAGACATCGAACGGCTTAAACTGGTTTCAGACCGCTTTGGAAAAATAGGAAGCATTCCGCAGCTCGTTGAACAGGACCTCGTGGAACAGATCGGGCGAATGGTGGAATACATCAGGAAAAGGGCCACAGGCAAGGTCCGCTTTAATATTGATGCGAATAATGCTTCTGAAATTATCGCAAAAATATCAGCCCCATTGTTTGACTGGGTTATTGAAAACCTGCTGAAAAATGCCCTCGATGCCATGGAAGGAAAGGGCGACATATCGGTTAGCATCAAAGATAACCCGCAGGATATCTTTATCGACGTTAAAGATTCAGGAAAGGGGATTTCCCCTGCCCATATCAACCGCATTTTCGATCCGGGATTTACTACAAAAAAACGGGGATGGGGCCTCGGGCTCAGCCTGTCGAAACGCATCGTGGAACAATACCACAAAGGGCAACTTTTTGTAAAAAGTTCCGAACAGGGCAAGGGCACAACATTCCGGATTATTCTTAGAAAGTAGGGTAGTAGGGTAGTAGGTAGTAGGTAGTAGGTAGTAGGTAGTAGGTAGTAGGAAGTGGGTAGTGGGTAGTTTTTTCGTAGGTTATTAATGTAAGAAGCCTTTGTGATTTAACAAAGGCTTCTTACATACAGTACATTATTTCAGCAATGTGCGGAAGAGGAGATTCGAACTCCCACGCCATTTACGGCGCTACCACCTCAAAGTAGTGCGTCTACCAATTTCGCCACCTCCGCAATGGTTGGAGTGCAAATGTAATATTTTTTCTGAACCGTGTGTTACCTGAACCGTGATTTGGCTGATTAACTCATTATGCGCAAGGGTTTAAAATTAGTGCATTCACTACTCACTACCTACTACTCACTCCCACTCTACAAAGCCTAACTCCCATACCCCCATTTCACCAAAGTAGCTCCCCACGTAAAGCCTCCGCCAAAAGCGGCAAGTACAATTTTATCTCCCTTATTGATTTTTTTTTCAAAATCCCACAGACAGAGCGGAATAGTAGCAGCAGTAGTGTTACCATAGCGATGAATATTCAGCATCACTTTTTCAGGCGACAAACCCATCCGGTTTGCCGTAGCATCAATAATGCGCTTATTGGCCTGGTGCGGCACCAGCCACGCGATATCGTCTCCTGTCAGCTGATTTCTCTCCATCAATTCATATGCTACATCTGCCATCCCCTTTACCGCAAACCTGAATACTGACGGCCCCTCCTGGTAGATAAAATGTTCTTTATTGGTGACAGATGCTATACTTGCCGGCCGCAAAGACCCTCCGCCTTTCATATACAGGTAATCTTTGCCTAAAGCGTCTGCCTTCAACAGGCTGTCAAGCACCCCGAAACCATCCTCATTGGGTTCCAGCAATACCGCCCCTGCGCCATCACCAAAAAGGATACAGGTAGTGCGATCGGTATAATCAACTATAGCGCTCATCTTGTCTGCACCTACCACTACAACTTTCTTGTAACGCCCGCTTTCTATAAGAGCTGCGGCCGTTGTAAGACTAAACAAAAAACCCGAGCATGCAGCGCTTACGTCAAATCCCCAGGCGTTCACTGCCCCAATATTTCCGCAGATGATATTGGCAGTAGCAGGAAAGAACATATCGGGCGTTACGGTTGCACAGATCAGGCAATCTATTTCCGCCGGATCGATCCCTCTTTTCCTGCAAAGTTCCGCTACCGCAGGAGTGGCAAGGTCTGATGTGCCTTTTAAAGTGCCTTTTAAAATGCGGCGTTCTTCCACACCCGTCCTGGTGCGGATCCACTCGTCTGATGTATCAACCATTTTCTCCAGATCCGCATTGGTAAGTTTGTCTTCAGGTATAAATCCTCCCACTGCAGTTATACAAGCTGTCATTTTCCGGCTCATTGCTGATCGTTGTGTTATGGTGAAGTGTAAATGTAGGATGGATTTTAGATTTTGGATTTTGAATTTCAGATATTATCCTGCTTAAGGGTTGAAAGAATGAGCTCGACTTTTGCTTCTGTGCGGATTCCGACGAAAGCGGGCTTCTGTGTTTTCACCAAAATAACTCAATTCTAAATAGTTGAGTTTCAACAGTACGAAGTTGAGTTATGTAGAAGATTAAAACGTTGAATGGGCCTCATCCTCGTGTTTATAGCAAAACATGCCCCAACGGTTCGGCTCCATAGGAGCCGCGTGAAGATTACGCGGCTCCTATGGAGCCAATTAAATCAACCTAATTGCCGGCACGGAGGTGAGACCGGCCGGCCTTTTGGATTTGGATCGGACCTTATAATCAATCTCACATTTCCAATCTGAAATCTAAAATCGAATTTCCTTACTTTCGCAGCTATGATCGCTTATGTGAAAGGAGACTTTGTTTCAAAGACACCGGCTGTAGTGCATGTGGATGTGAACGGTGTTGGCTATGAAGTACAGATAAGCCTCAACACTTACATGAGTATTGAGCCGCTGGAAAAAGGTATTTTGCATACGTTCCTTCATATCAAAGAAGACTCGCATACGCTTTACGGATTTTTTGGGGTGCCTGAAAAAGAAATGTTTATAAAATTGATCGGCATCAGCGGGGTCGGTGCAGCCACTGCAAGGATGATGTTGTCTTCGATGAAACCCGATGAAATTGCCCGGGCCATCGTTCAGGGGAATGCCAGGTTGCTGGAAAGCATAAAAGGCATCGGGAAAAAGTCGGCAGAACGTATCATTTTGGAATTACGCGATAAACTCAGTAAGCAGTCGATGGAAGCAAATATTTCTCCACAGATTAACAATACTACGGAGCAGGATGCGTTAAATGCGTTGATCTCTTTAGGTATCGCAAGGCCTGCAGGAGAACAGGCTATCAGGAAGGTGTTATCTTCCGCGCCCGGATCGGATAAAGTGGAAGATATCATTAAAAAAGCTTTAAAAATTTTGTAAGCCTATCGAACCTGACGTCTACTTAACTATTACTGAGAAAACAACAATTGGTCCCCTCATTTACTTTTATATTTCGTGCATCGGCTTTGTGTGTCGCGGCAGTGATAATGTATTGCACCGCATCGGCTCAGAACCCGTCACGTGATACAACTATTCCCGGAACGGCTAATGACACCTTGAAGTTTCCGATCCAGGACAGGAGGGGAGACCGGATGTCGTCACCGGCAAAGAATCCGTTCGACCTTGAAGATCCGGCCAACATCAAAGATTCTATCATTTACGATCCGAAAACCAGGCAATATTATTTGCTGGAGAAGGTCGGCGGCTTTTATTACAGGAAGCCTACTTACTTAACTTTTGAGGAGTTCATGCGCATACAGGGGCGTAACCAGGAGGTGGATTACTTCCGCAAACGCTCCAATATATTAAGCGGGTTAAATAAAAAGCTGCTCAGGCCGAAGTTGTCTGTAACAGATAATTTATTCAACCGCATTTTTGGTAACGGTAAAGTAGAGATAAGGCCCCAGGGAAATGTTGACATCATCGCCGGTTACCAGGGACAAAATATAAAAAACCCCACACTGCCTGAAAGAGCCCGGAGGAACGGTGGTTTCGATTTTGATATGAACGCCAATCTCAGTGTTATTGCCAATATTGGCGATAAGCTGAAATTGCCCATCAACTACAATACCCTCGCTACTTTTGACTTTGAGAACCAGTTAAAGCTTGATTACTCGGGTACAGATGATGAGATCATCAAACGCATCGAGGCGGGGAATGTAGCATTCACTTCCAAAGGTTCGCTTATTCCCGGCGCTCAATCACTGTTCGGCCTTAAAACACAGCTCCAGTTCGGTAAGCTCTTTGTAACAGGTGTGCTTGCCAACCAAAGGGCTCAAAGGCAATCGATGGGTCTGCAGGGTGGTTCAGCCTCATCCCTGTTCGAATTCAGGGCCAACGACTATGAAGAAAACCGGCATTTTCTGCTTGCCCAGTACTTCCGGAACAATTACAATAGGGCAATGGGCAGCCTTCCGGCGGTAAATTCACTCATCCAGATTCTCCGGCTGGAGGTTTGGGTTACTAACCGTAATGGTTCTACCACCGACACAAGGGATATCGTTGCGTTGATGGACCTTGGCGAACGGAATCCATTTCAGCCGCCACCACGGATAAATTCGCTTACCAATCTTCCGTTCCCTTTTAACGACGCAAATGATCTTTACCGAAACATTCTCAGAATTCCCTCAAGCCGGAATTCGTCTGCCGTTACTTCGAACCTCGGCGCGCTTGGTTTAACCCCGGTACAGGATTTTGAAAAGACGTTTGCCCGTAAACTTTATCCGTCCGACTATACGTATAACCCGCAGATAGGATTTCTTTCGCTTAATCAGCCCCTGCAGCCCGATGAGGTGCTTGGAGTTGCTTATCAATATACGTATAATGGTAAAGTGTACCAGGTGGGTGAATTTTCTCAGGACATACCCCCGGATACAACCGCCGCCCGGTCGGGAAACCAGAAAGTATTATTCCTGAAACTGCTTAAAGCTACCTCTCAGCGCCCAAACCTTCCCATATGGGATTTGATGATGAAGAATGTGTATGCGCTGAAAACGCGCGACAACAGCTATCTCTCCAGCGTACAACCGGCAGATTTCAAGCTGAATGTATTGTATGAAGAACCCAGTCTGGGCCCCAAAAGATATTTACCGGAAGGCCCTAACAGCAAATTGCCTTTGGTAAACCTGCTGAACCTCGACCGGCTAAACAATCAGCGTGACCCCCAGCCAGACGGCGTATTCGATTACATCGAAGGGTTTACCATTCTCTCCAGCCAGGCACGGATAATATTTCCTTTGATTGAACCTTTTGGGAAAGACCTCGATTCGATTGCCTTTAACGGTGCACCACAGGATTTAAAGAATAAATATGTGTATTACCCTTTGTACGATACCATAAAGGAAATAGCGAAAACATATGCTAACCTCGACCGTTTCCTGATCAGCGGGTCTGCAAAAGGCCAGTCGAGTTCTGAGATCTCCCTTGGGGCTTTTAACGTTCCCCCGGGATCAGTCACGGTTTCCGCCGGAGGCAGGCCTTTGGTTGAGGGCACCGATTACACCGTTGATTATAACCTTGGTTCAGTACGTATTATCAACCAGGCAATTGTTAATGCCGGACTGCCTGTAAATGTTCAGTTCGAAAACAATGCGGGCTTTGGAATTCAACAACGGAATTTTTTAGGCTTGCGTTTGGATTACCTGGCGAAAAATACTGCCAAACAATCCCTCACTTTTGGGGGATCGCTCGTCCGTTTAGGTGAAAGGCCCTTTTTCACGAAGATGAATTACAATGAAGATCCGATCCGCAACACCATTTACGGATTGGATTTCAGCTACCGGTCTGAATTTCCGCAACTGACACGCTGGTTAGACAAGATGCCTTTTTACAATACCAGCGAGATGAGCACGATAACTGCTTTCGGAGAAGCGGCGCTTTTAAAACCGGGGCATCCTCCCCAGATCGGAAAGGGGCGGGCCGGGCTTATTTATATTGACGATTTCGAAGGTACCCGTAACAGTATAGACCTCAGATTTCCGTTGATCAGTTGGTCGCTAGCATCCACACCTCAAAACAATGGCCTTTTTCCCGAAGGTGGTTTTGCAGACTCCCTTCCGTACGGGTACAACCGCTCAAGGATATCGTGGTATAATATTGAACCGAATCTCCAGGATCCAAGAGGACTGAACAATCCCGTAAAAGGCTACCAGGATTTTACGGATCCGAGAATTCATGCACTCAACCAGCAGCAACTATATCCTGCAAAAACCCCTGAATTCGGGCAGGGCCAACTGGTAACTTTTGACCTGGCTTACTATCCCACTGACAAGGGGCCTTATAATTTTGATGCCCGGCCCAATAGTGTCACCGCAAATGGTAAACTGCTTAATCCTAAACAACGCTGGGGTGGTATCATGCGCGGCGTAGACCAGGTGGACTTCGAAACGGGCAACGTTGAATTTATAGAATTCTGGATGCAGGATCCATTTCTCCGTAAACCCAACAGCACCGGCGGGCAATTATATTTTAACCTGGGGAATATTTCAGAAGATGTTTTAAGGGATGGTAAACGGTTCTTTGAAAACGGCCTGCCCACGCCAAACATACGGGCAGAGGTCGACAGCTCTACCGTATGGGGTAAAGTGCCGTCCAATCCCATCCAGGTTACCCAGGCTTTCAGCAACGATCCCGGCGACCGGCCATTCCAGGATGTCGGCTTTGACGGGCTCAATAACGCTGCAGAACGGGTGAAATTCCAGGCTTACCTGCAGCAACTGCAGGCGAATTTTGGTGTGAATTCCAAGGCTTACCAGGATGCGTTAAATGATCCTTCAAATGATGATTTTAGAAATTACCGTGATGAAGGCTTTGATGCGGGCAGGTCTGATATCCTTTCCAGGTATAAAAATATCAACAGCCCTGAAGGAAACTCACCCATCGCCGCGAATAATTCTACGATCACCACGGCATTCACCCTTTACCCCGACCAGGAAGACCTGAACCGGGATAATACCCTGAATGAGCTGGAAGAATATTTTCAATATAAGGTAGACCTTCAGCCGGGAAGGCTCAGGGTAGGCCAAAATTATATAACAGACACCCGTGAGTTTACGCCGAACATCAGCGGCGCCCAAAAAGAAAGATGGTATTTATTCCGGGTACCGATTGCAGAGTACGAGAAGAAGGTTGGAAACATTCCTGACTTTAAATCCATTCGTTTTATACGGATGTTCATGACCAATTTTGAAGATTCGGTCGTTTGCCGCTTTGCTAAACTGGAGCTGGTAAGAAACCAGTGGCGCCGTTTTACCTTTTCTGTAGATACTTCAGGAGTATATAAACCGCTGCCCCAAAACGCAAGGACGGATTTTAATGTGCTTGCGGTAAATGTTGAAGAAAACAGCAGTCGCAGACCTATCCCTTATGTGATTCCACCGGATATAGAACGGGTGCAGCAATTAAGCAATAACAACGTTAATGTCCTGCAGAACGAACAATCACTGAGTATGCAAATATGCAATCTGGCAAACCAGGATACCAGGGGCGTTTTCAAAACATTAAATCTTGACCTGCGCCAATATGGAAGGATTCAGATGTTCATCCATGCTGAGAGCGTTCAGGGAGCAACAACGCTAAAAAATAAAGACCTTAATGCGGTGATCCGGATCGGTAATGATTTCATCAGTAATTTCTATGAGATCAGGATACCCCTTCAGATCACCAGGGACGTTGCTCCCTTTACCGACTCATTGGTATGGCCTAAAGCGAATGAGCTCGACCTCGATCTTGAGCGGTTGACCCGCCTGAAAGTCAGGAGGAACAATACCACGCCGCCATCTACCTTTTTCAGAGAGACAGACGCGGACGGTAAAACTTATGCTATTTTGGGTAACCCCAATCTCGGGGAAGTGAGGGGATTTTTTATGGGCATTCAAAACACATCAGCTGAACCGGCATGCCTCGAAGCCTGGTTCAATGAGCTCAGGTTGTCTTCCATTGATGAAAAAGGTGGTTGGGCCGCTCTGTCGCGGGTTGATATGAAGCTTGCAGATCTTGGTACGGTGTCAATGTCGGGAAACGTGAAGAGCCGGGGTTTCGGAACCCTCGAACAGCGGGTGAACGAAAGGGCAAGGGAAGACCTTAGCCAGTTTGACCTGGCTACGAACCTTGAATTAGGTAAGCTGTTGCCTTCGAAGGCGGGCATTTCCATCCCCGTGTATGCGGGCATTTCACAAACCCTCTCAACACCCGAGTATGATCCGTATGACCTCGACATCAAATTAAAGGCTAAAGTGAGGGGGGCGCCTTCCGGGCAGCAGGATTCTATCAGGAGCGACGCCGTGGACGTGATGACGACAAAGACCATCAATTTTACCAACGTGAAAAAGATGAATACCTCCGGAAAAACCCAGCGGATATGGAGTATCGAGAACGTAGACGTTAGTTATTCATACACAAAAACCGAGCGGCACAACCCATTGATAGAGAACGAAGAGGTGGTCAGGCACAGGGCCGGACTGGGTTATAACTATACGGCAACACCGAAATTTATTGAACCGTTTAAGCGGACAATAAAATCGAAATCGCCCTGGTTTGACCTGATCAGAGATATCAACTTTAACCCTGCGCCTTCATTATTGAGCTTCAGGGCAGACGTCAACCGCCAGTTCGGAGCATTCAGGCCACGAAACGTCGGGGGCCCTAAAAATGTACTTCCGGAAACATTCGATAAATATTTCACCTTTGACAGGTATTATAACCTCAGATGGGATCTTACCCGTTCTCTCAATGTTGATTTTACCGCAACCAACCGGGCACGTGTAGACGAAGGCATAGGACGCCTGGATAAGTTTGAAAGAGAACGGGTGCGTAACAATTTCTGGAAAGGCGGGCGTAACACCAGTTACGATCAGACAGCTAACATTTCGTACGTATTGCCAACAGGCAAATTACCATTGCTTAACTGGACAACCGTGAGGGTAGCTTACGTTGCAAGGTATAGCTGGCTTGCCGCTTCCCTTGATCCGCTGGCAAGGCGCCTGGGTAATTTTCTTGCCAACGGTCAGGAAAAAAATGCTACCGGCGAACTCGACTTTACAAAACTATACCGGAACTCCAGATACCTGAGGGCTTTAGACTGGGACGCAGGCCAGGCCGCGCCACCGGCAGCAGCTCCTGCAAACCAGCCGGATACAACGGCTAAGGCTAAGCGCAAAAGAGATCCCAATGATTTACCGGATCTGCCTGGCAGCGTGAAGTTTATAGGCAGGCTGCTCACCTCTGTCAAACGGGTAAGCATCAACTATGCCGAAAGTGGAACCACCAATCTTGCCGGGTATGTTGACAGCACGCGCGTGTTAGGGATGAATTTAGGCAATATGGCTCCCGGATGGGATTTTGTTTTAGGGCGCCAGCCGGATACAAATTATATAAACAGTTTTGCCCGGAGGGGCCTGTTTACCAGGGATCCGTTGTTCAATACACTTAACCGCCAGGATCATAACCAGAAATTAAGCATCACCGCCCAGCTGATCCCGATCCGCGATTTTACCATTGATATTAATATCGACAAGACTTTTGGTAAAACCTATTCGGAACTATATAAGGATACAGTGGGTTATAGTACGAATCCATTTGTTCGCTTAAACCCGTATACGGCGGGCAGCTTTAACGTTAGCTATGTTTCCTTCCAGACTATGTTTGACAAGTTTCAGGCTAACGAAGTATCTGCTACCTTTAAAGAGTTTGAGGCCAATCGTGTGATCCTCTCGCAAAGGTTAGGAAAGCAAAATGGCTATATTCCGCAGGTGCCCGGATCGATTAACCGGGATGGCTATTATAATGGATATGGCAGATATGCGCAGGACGTGCTGATTCCGGCTTTTATTGCCGCTTATACCAAACAGGACCCCCATAGTGTAACCCTGCTTAAACAAAGCAACCCGAATATACGCTCCAACCCCTTTTCCGGAATCATACCGAGGCCCAACTGGCGGGTAACCTATAACGGGCTCACCAGGATACCCGGAATGGAAAAGCTTTTTACCAATTTCACTGTTTCACATGCTTATACAAGTAACCTGAGTATGAATAGCTTCAATTCAGCCTTGCTATTTCAGGATCCTTTAATGTTAGGACAGCCGCAGTTTGTAGATACGCTTTCGGGCAACCTTATTCCGTATTTTCTGGTACCTAATATTTCGATATCCGAAGCGTTTGCTCCTCTGATTGATTTCGATGTTCAACTGACCAACCAGGTAGCGGCAAGATTTGAATACCGGAAATCCCGGCAGTTAAGTTTAAGCCTTGTAGATTTTCAGTTAAGTGAAACTCGGTCAACAGAGTTTGTCATTGGTGCAGGGTGGCGCAAACGGGGTTTCCAGTTGCCGTTTAAACTGCCATTTTCAAAAAACGATACTAAGAAGCTGGAGAACGATATCAATTTCAGGTTAGACCTGAGTGTCAGAGACGACGCCACTTCAAACAGCAGATTAGATCAGGATGCTGCTTTGCCTACTGCCGGTCAAAAGGTGATCAGCCTTGCACCTTCGATCGATTATGTTCTGAATAACAGGGTTAATGTAAAACTGTATTTCGATCAGCGGAGGGTTGAGCCCAAAATTTCCACATCAGCACCGATCACCACCACCCGGGCGGGTGTGCAGATCAGGATATCGCTTGCGCAATAGGGGAGTGGGTAGTTGGGAGTGGGTAGTAGGGAGTGGGTAGTAGGTAGTAGGGAGTGGGTAGTGGGTAGTGAGGAGGCAAGTACAAGTAAGTAGTATTTAGTGCGGGAGTTGGTGGAGGGAAGATGCAGTACCGCATTATGAATATTTATCGGGGTTGTTCATCATATACACAAGTAATCTTCCTACTTCTTCGTTCTTGCCTGAGAGGTAATTAAAATCACCCTTATTAAGATACGTACATGCTAACGAAAACGAGAGCCATATTTCCGTTTCTGTATTTTCTGTAAGGGAGTCGTTGAGTTTGGATAAATAATAATTTTTATAGGTACGTCTTCTGTATGCCTCACCAATATTATTGCACACTGATCTTGAAGATCTTCTGATCTGGTCTGTCAGTGAATATTTCTCTTCAGGTGGGAAACATTTTGATAGCTGAAATATTTCCATGGCAAGCTCAAATGCTTTTGTATAGGCTAAAAGTGTTTTGAAATGCCCCATACTAATTCGTAAATCTTTGTTTCTCTAAAATTTCAGCACTACCCACCACCTACTCTCTACTACCCACTACCTACTCTCTACTACTAACTTTCTTCACAATATTCCTTCATCAGCAAAGCTATAGTATCCCTCTTCGCTTACAATCACGTGGTCGATGATGCGGATATCAAAATATTTGGCGGCTTCCCTGATCTTATAAGTAAGGTCCTCATCGGCTTTGCTGGGCTTAAGGCTGCCGGAAGGATGGTTGTGGCATAGAATAAGGCTGACTGCATTTTCTTCAAGCGCTTTTTTTAAGATGATTCTTGGATCGGCAACCGTTCCCGTGATGCCTCCTTCACTAATGATTTCAAAATGATTGATCTTATTGGAGCGGTTGAGAAACACCACGGCAAATACTTCCTGCGTAAAATCTTTTAAAAGGGCCTGCAGGTAACTGGCAATGTCGCGGCTATCTTTAACCACTGTTTTTCCCAGGAAAGCGGCAGACTGCCTTCTGCGGCCAAGTTCAAGTGCCGCTGCTATGGTAATTGCTTTAGCTTCTCCGATGCCTTTTACCTTCATGAATTCTTTCACCGACAGCTTTCCCAGCTCATTCAGGTTGTTTTTACCGAGTTGCAATACTTCCCTTGCGAGGTCTACAGCAGACTTTTCTCTATTGCCATTGTTCAAAAGGATCGCCAGTAGTTCTGAATCGCTTAATGCCATAGGACTTTTACTCAGTAGTTTTTCCCTCGGCCTGTCGTCTTTTGCCCAGTTCTTGATTGAGTAGTTTTGCTCCCGCATGAACAATTTTAGGTAAAAAAAATATTTTTCGCATGTTTTTTTAACCCTTTATACTATAAATGTTCCTTTCGCGTTAAGAATTATCCTTAACAATTAAATCTATTACCAATGAAACGTAAACAGTTCTTAGCCCTTGGCGGATTCCAGCCATTCTTTTTCTTTATCGGAATGTATTTTGTAGCATTGTTTTTTGCAATTCTGGTTTGTTCTTCGATCTTCTATGCTGTCAATCCCAGGCAGGATGAAGCTGGAAAACCTCAGATCACTAAGGTGATTAAAAACGAGTCCGGCAAAAAAGTATTCGCTTCCGTGATCAATTAAAGAATCGTTCTGTTCGATATAATTAAGCTTACATTATTACTATAATGTAAGCTTTTTAATTTCTCCGGTTTCCGGTGTTTAAATTTCTAAGTTTTATCTTCACCGATAATTACTCGTTTTATGAAGAATAACGTAAAGATTTTTTCCGGGTCTGGTTCTCAACACCTGGCGGAACGAATTGCCATGAAATACGGTACCACGCTGGGAAAAATAAATATCCAGGACTATAGCGACGGAGAAATAGGCGTGGAATTTCTCGAAAGTATCAGGGGAGAATACGTATTTCTTGTACAAAGCACCTGTGCCCCAACGGATAATCTTATGGAGTTGCTCCTGATGATCGATGCAGCCCGGCGTGCATCTGCAGACAAGGTTATTGCCGTGATGCCGTACTACGGCTTCTCACGCCAGGATAGAAAAGACCGGCCAAGGGTGGCCATCGGCTCAAAACTGGTCGCTAATATGCTGGTAGCTGCCGGTGCAGACAGGGTGATAACAATGGATCTTCACGCACCACAGATACAGGGGTACTTTGATATTCCCGTTGACCACCTTGATTCTTCAGCGATATTTATTCCTTACATAGAACAACTTAAAATCGAAAACCTTACCTTTGCGGCCCCTGATGTGGGAAGTACCAACAGGGTAAGGGAAGTTGCCAGTTATTTTAATGCTGAAATGGTGATCTGCGACAAACATCGCAAAAGAGCCAATGAAATTGCCAGTATGGTGGTGATAGGTGATGTTGCAGACAGGGATATTATACTGATCGATGATATTTGCGACACCGGGGGCACTTTGGCTAAAGCGGCCGGATTGCTTACCGAAAAAGGCGCAAAAAGTGTGAGGGCATTATGCACGCATGCCGTACTGAGCAGCAATGCATATGAAAATATTGAGAATAGTGTGTTGGAAGAGCTGGTTGTTTGTGATACCATCCCCTTAAAAAAGGAAACGACCAAAATTAAAGTTGTTTCCGTAGCAGATCTTTTTGCCGTGGCCATTCGAAATGCTCACGAAAACAAGAGCATCACAAGTTTGTTTATCCACTCACAGATGAGAAATAAATAAGCGGCCTGCCTGAGGTAAGCTTTTCTTTTTGTACCTGCCGCATTGCATGCAATTTGCGATGTGATGCGCAGTAGTAAAAGCCGGCAAATTGATAAACTTGTAAATAATTAATATTCATAAAATGAAAACGATTACAATCGAAGGACAACTCAGGACCGAACATGGCAAACAAGCCACCCGCCAGCTTCGCTCTGAGGACAAAGTGCCAGGTGTAATTTACGGGGGTGCCCGGGAGATAAACTTTTCCGCTCCGGCTTCAGCGTTAAAAATGCTCGTTTATACATCTGAGTTTCAGTTGGCAGAAGTAAGCGTGGATGATACAACTTACAGATGCATCCTGAAAGATCTTCAATTCGATAAAGTATCCGATAAGTTAATACATATCGATCTGCTTGAACTGGTAGAAGATAAAACGATAACGGCAACATTACCTCTAAAGCTCACAGGAGTGCCGGCAGGGGTTAAAGGAGGCGGTAAACTGCTTACCAAAATGAAGTCGTTAAAAGTGAAAACACTGCCACGTTACCTGAAAGAAAATATTGAAGTGGATATTACCGCACTTGAACTGAATGGAAACATCCGGGTTCAGGATGTAGTTGTCGAGAACTACGAAATCCTCAATTCTCCCCGGATCCCCATTGCTTCTGTGGTTCTTACCCGCCAGTTGAAACAGGAAGAGGCTGTTAAACCAGCCGCCGCTGCCGCAGCCCCCGCTGCAGCGAAAGCTCCGGCAGCAGCCGCCAAAGCTCCTCCTGCTGCCAAGAAATAATAATCTTTATCAGAAAACCCGGCAAGAATGCCGGGTTTTCTGAATCTAATTCGTTGCTATACAGGAGAATGGTAGCATTTACCTCCATAAGTAATGCAGAAATATCTTATAGCAGGCCTGGGAAATATTGGCGCTGAGTATTCCGGCACAAGACATAACATAGGTTTTGATGTTCTGGATGCCTTTGTCGATAAGCATCAGGCTGAACTACGCACCGACCGCCTCACATACGTTGCGGAGATAAAGTTGAAAGGGAAATTATTTTTCTGTATAAAGCCCGTTACTTTCATGAACCTTAGTGGTAGGGCTGTTAAATATTGGATTGATAAGGAAAGCATACCTCTGGAAAATCTTTTGGTTATTGTTGATGACCTTGCACTACCGTTGGAAAGTTTACGTTTGAGGCCAGGGGGAAGTGCTGGTGGCCATAACGGCCTTAAAAGTATACAGGAATCCCTGCTTACCGATAAGTACCCGAAACTCAGGTTTGGAATCGGGAATGATTATCCAAAGGGCAGACAGGTAGAATATGTGTTAGGCAAATGGAATGCAACAGAAATGCCGCTGGTAAAAGTAAAGATCCAGGCATGCCTTGATCTGATAGAAAGTTTTGCGCTAAGCGGTATTTCCATCGCCATGAATCAATATAACAATTTGACATTCAGGTTATGATTTGTTAAATTGAATCTTTATTTTAGTGTAAGCAATGCTGACGAGCATAGTAATCATTAATATCCTGGTGTAAATGTACCTGCCCGGCCAGTAAAATAACCGGGTTTTTAATCGATAACTTTATTGAAATGAAAATATTTTGTGTAGGCCGTAACTATGTAGCTCATGCCGAAGAACTTGGTAATGCAGTTCCGGATGAACCGATCATCTTCATGAAACCAAAAAGCGCTTTGTTGCAGACCCATACACCGTTTTATTATCCTGAATTTACAAATGAGCTTCATTACGAATGCGAACTGGTGCTCCGGGTGTCAAAAAACGGCAAATACATCCAGGAGCGTTTTGCCAACAAATATTATGATGCCGTAACGGTTGGGATTGATTTTACCGCGAGAGACATCCAAAATGAATTAAAAGAGAAAGGGCTTCCCTGGGAGAAAGCAAAAGCCTGGGATAATTCTGCGGTTATCGGCAAATGGGTGACTTTTGCCAATATAAAAAACAAAAAAGATATCAACTTCTGCTTATATAAAAATAAGGAGATTGTTCAGCAGGGTTTCTCAGGCCTTATGATCAACAGCTTTGATAATGTGATATCTTACATATCAAATTATTTCTCCGTAAATATAGGCGACCTCATTTTTACAGGAACACCCGCCGGGGTCGGCGAATGTGTGGTTGGTGATGAACTTGAAGGTTTTATGGAAGACGACAGCATGTTCCAGATAGAAGTTAAATAGCATCATCAGAGGAAATTCCAAATAGCGGTATCGGCCTCTCCGTAACCGGCACGTTTGTTTAAAACAACTTCTTCGAAATCTCAGGCAAAATGCCATGTTGCCACTTTGATTCGGGTCGGCAAACGCTTTCCCGGCTATCGAATTAATCAATAAAGTTTCCCGAAATCCGCTATTTTTGCAACCCGTTAAAGGTCTTCACAGACGAAGCATTTGAGTATCCGGCGAGGTAGCTCAGCTGGTTAGAGCATCGGATTCATAACCCGAAGGTCGGCAGTTCAAGTCTGCTCCTCGCTACATTGAAATCAAAGCCTTATACAATAAATTGTGTGAGGCTTTTTCATTAGGTACAACATTTAACCAAGCAAACGACGCGCTTGACGCTGTTCTATGCATGTAAAAAGTCTTTCCTCTCCTCTAAAATTTCACTACATTTATGGTATGAAAACTGAAGTAAAAATAGACCTGAACACGGAAGCTGGAAAGAAAGCTGAGGAGATCATCAAAAAAATGATCGAGAATCAGGATAAGTTCCGCGAAGCTGTACAAAGTGGCCAGGCGATTCCGAAATCAGATGCCCGGCCCGTATAGTATTGCCCTCGACCCGCGTTTCGGGACTTATAACTTTGACACCGACCAGGGCCTTACCTACGCCTGCAAGTTTTCTCGCATTACCTCGCTCCTACCGCCAATTATAGGGATATACGACATCGACGTGCATGAGTTCATGTTCTATCCCTACAATCCTGACAACCATAAAGGGTATGACCCGCGTGTATCGAAAACACTTGAAAACCTTGCTTTGGGTTATTTTACGACACCGGACCGTGTGCTGACGTATATCTGCGACATGTCCGATGCGCGCGAGGAACAAAGGTCTGGGCTGTTTGAGAGATGGGCTGCAAGCAGAGAGGATATAAAACACTATCCGGCAAAAGCGTCTTTACTGTCCATTACGATCTACGGCGGCATCCTTACCCGTCACGACTTTCCCTATCCAGACATCTTGCAACATGAACTGATCGATAAAGCGCCAGGTATTGTCATTGACAAGTTTGGGCGCTAACGGCTATATCCATGGCCTCGGGTGCGCTCTTTCACCGACCTCTCACGAGCCTCGGAAAAGCGCTTTCCGATGGCATAATTTTGGTGCTGGTACTACTACAAAAAAACATTTATATGAGCAACAAATTTATCCTTATTGCTTCACTCTTCCTTGTTACGTTAGCCTGTAACAAAACAGACATGGTTAAGGTAAACCAGGAATCCTACCCACTGCCCGATCCCATGTTTTTCCCGGAAGGAATAGCCTACAACCCAAAAACCGGGATATTCTACACTGGCAGCACCATGAACGGAGATATCGTTCAGGTAAACGTACAAAACGGACAAACGAGTTTGTTTGCGAGCGGTGCCAAGCAGGGGAGAACCTTTGCGACCGGAATGAAGTTAGATGCGAAAGGACGGTTGTGGGTGTGCGGAGGGGCAGGCAATATGATATTTTTGTTGGATAAGGACGGCAGCCTCATTAAAAGCTGGGATATGAAGGCGATGTTCAATTCCGGATTTATTAATGATTGCATCCTTGATAACAAGTATGTTTATTTTACCGATTCACAGATGAGGAAAGTGTACCGTACAACAATGCCCACAGGTCGGCCTGGAGAAATGGAAGAATTTGTGGCCTTTACCGACCAGCAGGTGCCTCCCGGAGGAACCAACGCAAATGGCATCGAGCTAACGCCTGATGGAAAGTTTTTGATTGTTGTAATCTCCAATGCAGGGAAATTATTCAGAATAAATACTTCCAATAAAAATGTAACTGAGATTTTACTCAACACCCCGGTTACGTCCGGTGATGGATTATGGCTTGAGGGGAACACACTGTATGTTTCGCGCAATGCGACCGGACAGATATTTCCGGTTGTGTTAAACAGTGATTATACGCAAGGCACCGTGGGAGTTGGTTTTGGAAGTAATCTGTTGTTTAATACAACGATTGCGAAGGCCGGTAATTATTTTCTGGTGGTCAACGGCCAGTTAAACCGGCGCCCTAATCCGGCTAACCCAAACAATCCGCCACCGGTGTTGCCTTTTACCATTTCAAGGGTTGCTATTCCTTAAAGGGCAGTCAGCTATCGGCTGTCAGCTATCAGCTGTGAGAAGTCAGAAATACAAGGATTGTAAATTACTTCGTACTTCTAACTTCAGCCGACGGCTGATAGCTGATAGCTGATAGCTGATAGCTGATAGCTGATAGCTGATAGCTGATAGCTGATAGCTCCCTCCTACAGTTGTTTTCGAATGATGTTATTGAGCATTTTATTTTTGCCTGCCCAAAACACCATGTTGATCAATGCCGGCATGTGTGAGATGGCCCGCTGTACTCTAAAACGGAATTTCAATTCGTTGCCGATGGCACCAAACAATAGTTTATCGTAGTTTTTCATACAGGTTGCGCTGAAATCAGATTTGGCAAAACACGTTACGATCTGGTCGGCAGCGAGCTTGCCACTTAGCATTGCATTTCCTATCCCGTCTCCTGAAACAGGATCAATCAGGGAAGCGGCGTCTCCTACGAGCATGAAATTGTTCCCGGAGATTATTTCCTTTTTTGAGCCAAGCGGAAGGCCAAACCCTTCTAATGAACCAATCTGGCGGGCGTTGATGAACCTGGCTGCAAGCTCCGGGGTATTGTTGATAAATTCGTAGAACGAATCTTTGATATTGATCTTTCGTTTTGTGATTTCCGCTGATAACATTCCAAACCCGACGTTTGCCGTATTGCCCGGCAGGGGAAATACCCATAAATAGCTGGGAAGATATTTTTTGTCGAGGTACACTTCAGTAGTGTTATCTGCTGTGTTGCGTATACCTGAATAATACGCCCTCACGGATGCAACATGGTGATTGCGGTCAAGTTTTTTACTGGTTAGTTGCCTGGCCACAACAGAATTGGCGCCATCTGCCCCAATGATCATTTTTCCGGTAAAAGTAATTTGCCGGCTCCTGTCTGCAACCGAAACGCCATCTGCATCAGCACTGATCGTTGAAATCGTACACGCAGTATATACGTCACACGCGGTTTGTTCTTTGACCAGTGTAAAAAGAAAATCATCGAATTCCATCCTGGCGCATGTGTACGCCTCACCAGCCCAGTCGAATTCCAGGTGTTGGCCGTTAAAGTGAATGCGTGTTTTTTTTGTCAGGTTTTTAGGCGGAAACCTGGTAAAGGCAGAAGTAAATTCGGGTGATATCGATGTGAGCGTTTTTATGGCACGACCCGGAATGGCATCACCGCATATTTTATCTCTGGGAAAGGAATATTTATCCAGGAGGGCGACTGTCAGGCCGGCATCTTTTAAGGCAAGGGCACAAGAGCATCCCGCCGGCCCTGCGCCTGCAATAATAACATCATAATCTTTACGAACTTTTTGTGCCTGCATTGCCTTGTGCAAATGATTTGTTGCTACTAAATAACATGCGATAATAGAAACCCGGCCGGGTGAGCATTTTCTTTTGTTCCACGTTTGCCAAAGCCTGGATGAAAAAGTGCTGAAGCATTTTGTTGCGATTTGCCTTTTTGATGATGAAATTAAAAAGGAAGGGATATTTAACCAGCTTCTGGAGGGCCCTGCTCACTTTCAGTTCCTTCCACATTCTTTTATAGATCTCTTTATCGTAAGCCTTGTTGAACGCAGCCGAAAAATTTTTTAGTTTATAACACTCGATAACATGCTCGGCGGCAACCCTTCCACTCCGGATGGCATTAGCGATACCCTCTCCTGAAAACGGGTCTATCAATGATGCAGCATCACCGGTGAGTAAAAATCTTTCACCGGAAAGATTTCTTTTTTTTGAGCCTAACGGTAATCCATACCCCTTTACTGTTTCGAGCGGCCTGGCATTTTTAAACCGTTCCTGTAAATGAGGATGCGTACGTAATAATTTTTGTAATACATCCTTCAGGTTGATATTCTTCTTTGAAACAACGGAAGATAGCATGCCTATACCAAGATTTGCCTTGTTGTCCTTCAGTGGGAATATCCACAGGTAACCAGGAAGAATGTCACGAAAAAAATGCAGCTCGATATAATTCTCCTCGTGGAAAGAGGTGACGCCTTCGTAATACATCCTAAGCCCCGCGCTGTAGTGCTCTTTTTCAACCTTTATATCTGCCAGGTGCCGGGACACTACTGAATGAGCGCCGTCAGCGCCGATGACCATATCTCCTTCAAAATCGCCCTGGTTCGTTTGCAGTAATATTTTATTATGATGGCGAATCACCTTGTCTACAGAACACGCTTCAATAGTATGGATGTTGTCGTATTGCTTCAGATGTTGAAAGAGAACATTATCAAAATCTTTGCGGGGAGATATATAGCCGCATTTTTTTTTGTTCTGGTAAAGAAAGGGAATGTCGATGTGCTGGTGATCGGGTGAAAAGATCTTTACTCCGTATGAAGGTAGTTTGTTGTACAGACCAGTAAACGCTGATGCCAGTGTTTCAGAAAGCGTCGAGAGCTGGTTGATCACATCTACACTCAATGCATCGCCGCAGGTTTTATCCCGGGGAAAACCTGCCTTGTCGAGCACGGCTACTTTTAACCCGGTTCTTCCCAGCCGGGTAGCGCATGCAGCGCCTGCGGGGCCTGCTCCTACTATCAAAACATCATATGTATTTACGTGCATGCCATTTCTTCCGGGCTCAAATATAATGAGTAAAATTATGGTATGGTGTAAAATGACCCTGCTCCGCAAAGTATCATATCAGCAAACGGGATGTTTTACGATCTGCGTACCGGATCTCATCCAGGTATCATTTCCATAGTATCTTCAGCCCCGTTATCAAAAAACCACCCTGGCCTTAAGAACCCGAATTTAAATCAAGCATCATAATCAGCTTATATGATACAGGCAAAGGCATTTATTTTTGATCTGAATGGAACAATGATCGATGACATGGATTATCACCTGCGGGCATGGCATGATATCCTCAACAATGAGCTGGGAGCGAACCTCTCCCGCGAAGCTGTTAAAAGCGAGATGTATGGAAAAAATGCAGAATTGCTTGTAAGAATTTTTGGGCCTCACCGGTTTACACCCGAAGAGATGGATGCCATTTCAATGCAAAAAGAAATCCGTTACCAGGAAGCGTTTTTTCCACATCTTACCCTTTTGCCGGGATTAACGGAATTTCTGAACACTTCATGGAAAAAAAAAATTTTGATGGCCATTGGCTCGGCCGCAATTCCATTCAACATCAACTTTGTTGTAGATAACCTGAATATCCGGCATTACTTTAAAGCAATCGTAAGCGCGGATGATGTTAAGATCAGCAAACCCGACCCGGAAACATTTCTGAAGGCGGCGGCATTGTTAAAGGTAGATCCGTCTTCATGTGTTGTATTCGAAGATGCGCCAAAAGGAGTAGAATGTGCGTTGCGTGCCGGGATGCAGTGCGTTGTGCTTACCACCATGCACGAAAAAGAGGCGTTCCCGCAGGATTCGAAAATCACGGCATTTATTCACGATTATAGCGATCCGTATTTGTTGAACCTTTTTTAGCCTGATGGTAGGTAGCAGGTCCGCCCGGATGCATTTTTCGCCGGTAGTGCTATCCATACCGGTTACCAGAACTTCACGTACAAGGCACTGATCACCAGCAGGGTAAAAACAACCAGGGCAAGTGTTGACGGCTTCAACCTGAACATTGAGGTATCGAGCATAAAAGCTTTTGGGTTTACCTTTGGCCCTGCCATGCTTATGGCGATCATGATGATCATTGTAAATGTAAATGAAAGTCCCATACATACGTGAAAGGGGATTTCGTAGCCGCCTTTTCCGTTCGGGTAAGCGGTGTAAAAGAAGGTTTCATTGCCGATCCAGGCTGGCGCCATTTCATTGAAAAAAACCGACAGCACGAAGCCGGATATAACACCCACGATTGCCGCCGCGCCGGTTGTTCTTTTCCAGAACATTCCTAAAAAGAACATGGCAAACACTCCCGGGCTTATGAAGCCGGTATATTTTTGAATATAGGTAAATCCACCAACGCCTCCGATCCCTAATATATCGTTCCATGTAAAAAGCACTGCAAGTATCAGTGAAATAATTACGGCTACTCTCCCCGTTATCACCATATTTCTTTCATCAGCGGATTTCCCAAAATACTTTTTATAAATGTCTAACGTGAAAATGGTGGATATACTGTTTACTTTGCCTGCCAGTGACGCAACGATCGCCGCAGTCAACGCCGCAACGGACAGGCCTTTGAGTCCGGTCGGTAAAAAAGTAAGAACTGCAGAATATGCGCCGTCTTTTCCTCCGACCAGTTGTGGCAGGTGCCCGTTTTTAAATAAAACAAAAGCGGCAATGCCGGGTAGCATAACAATGATCGGCATCATAACTTTCAGCAGACCTGCGAATAAAATGCCCGTCCGGGCTGTTTGCAGGTCTGCACCAAGGGCTCTTTGTGTGATATACTGGTTACATCCCCAGTAATTAAGATTAATGATCCAGATACCTGCGGCATAAGATGCTAAACCGGGAAACGTAATATACTTATCGATCTCAAGTTGGCTGGAAGAGGCTGTGGGCCTGGGAATAATCATTTTAAAGTGTTCCGGGGCATGGATCATCAGTGCTTTAAATCCTGCAATAGCACTGCTGCCCATACCAAATTTTTCGGCAACTACAGTCAGAGCAATATAGGTAGTCACCAAACCACCGATAATCAGCACCGCAACCTGGATTACATCGGTATATGCAACCACCTTCATTCCGCCCAACGAAATAAAAAGGGCAAAAACGGCAAGGCCCACCATTATTGCATGGAAATAATGGCCACCTGCAAGACCATTTATGGCAACAGCGCCAAGGTATAAAATCGATGTGAGGTTTACGAAAATATAAAGGAACAGCCAGAAAATGGCCATGATCAGCGCCACCGATTCATTGTATCGGGTCTTAAGAAACTGTGGCATCGTATAAATGTGATTCTTAAGATATACGGGTATAAACCAGATGGCTACGATGATAAGCGCTACGGCAGCGATCCATTCATAAGCAGCGACGGCAATACCTAGAAAAAAACCTTCGCCGCTCATGCCTATAAATTGTTCCGCAGATATGTTTGATGCAATGAGCGATGCACCTATCGCCCACCAGGTGAGTGATCCTTCGGCAAGAAAAAAGGCCTTGGCATCATGCTCCCTGCTTTTGCGCTTCCGGTAAATTGAAAAGCCATATATGGAAACAATCAGAAAATACAAAATAAATACCATGTAATCGGCGAATACCATGTTCTGGTTCATAGCAGGTGGTGTTGGATGTTTAATGGTTGATTAAAACACAAGGCTAAAGTGAGGCAATGTATGTAGTTCCTGCCGTGCCAGCCCCGGCAATAGCAGGAGGGCTTTTCGGGGGGCATGCGAAGCAGTGTTCCCTGCGAATAGAAGGAATTTGCTGAAGAGATGAAAAATGTCAAAATCATATGGGTGTAAATAATCGTTAGACCCTGGTCTGTATTTCATATGCAAAAACCCTTTTTTCGTTGGAAGTTTAATTGAAAGGCTGGTAACAATTTTACTAAAATAAGATTAATTTGGATTTGCGTGGTTTTATTATGGGTGCATTTCTATTGTCGCCGTTGGTAAGGCGCCACCTGTGCTGCTGGATATTGTTCAATCCTATTCTTGTCATCTTTCATGAGCCTCCTTTTGGTGTTTTGTTATGTAGCGATCTTCGGGCGAAATGAATGATCACTGAAACTTTTGGAGGCTGTGATTGTGATCAACCTGGCCACCGTTATTTTAGCAGATGTTTGAATCCCCGGTCTTAATCCATGTTGTGATGGATGATCGTTCCCCCCGCTGTAAAGACGCCAGGCATGGCGTTTCTACAAACGACCTAATCATTGTTGTGATGAAATGATGGTTCACAATGACTTCGGGTGAATGTAGAAAGTATCCACAAAATCAAAAAAAATGGCCCTCTGTAGAAACAGAAGGCCTCAACGATTGCTTGCCATATGAAAAAAAGATAATTGTCAGGGATCAAATCACTCTACATGGATATTTATTTTTTATATTCATCATTTACATTGTAAATATAGAGGCATTATTCGATATAAGAGAAAAATATTTCAGATATTTTATTTTTTAATACGACAGTGCAAAGGTTAAAGCTACCTGATCAACTCTAAATAGTAACATTAAGATTTTATTACCCGTTACCCGGCATATTCCTGTAAAGCCCCGGTTAAACAATCCATTGCTGAATTAATGTCTTTCACATTTAATACATAAGCCAGTCGCACCTCATCCTTTCCTAATGAAGATGTGCCATAAAAACCCGAAGCTGGTGCAAGCATAACCGTTGCACCTTTGTGCGAAAAATCTTCGAGCAACCACTGGCAAAAACGGTCGGCATTATTTATGGGTAGTCTGGCCATTGCGTAAAATGCCCCTCCGGGGGTTGGACAAAATACACCGGGGATGGCATTAAGGCGCTCTACGAGAACATTTCGTCTGGTCTTGTATTCTTCTTTAGTGAGATTGAAATAATTATCAGGGAGGTCAATGGCGGCTTCTCCAATAATCTGGCCGAAGGAGGGCGGGCTCAATCTCGCCTGGGCGAATTTGATGACGGTATCAAGAATGGCCTTATTTTTTGTTAGCAAAGCCCCGATCCGGGCGCCGCAGGCACTATACCTTTTGCTGATGGTATCCATCACTAAAACATGATTATCTACTCCCGCCAGGTGCATTGCGCTGAAATGCGTGCCTTCATAGCAAAACTCTCTGTAAGCCTCGTCGGAGAATAAATAAAGATTATGCTTTATGATCATCTCTTTAAGTAAGGTCATTTCTTCTCCGCTATACAAATACCCGGTTGGATTATTGGGATTACAAATCACGATGGCCTTTGTGCGGGGAGTGATCAGTTTTTCAAACGCTTCGATCGGCGGCAGGGCAAAGCCATTTTCTATGCTCGATGTCACCGGTTTGATAATGACACCGGCTGCGATGGCAAAGCCGTTATAATTTGCATAATATGGCTCAGGGATGATCAGCTCATCTCCGGCATCAAGGCAACTCATAAATCCAAATAAAATTGCTTCCGAGCCCCCAGTAGTGACGATGATCTGCTGATGATTCACCTCAATGCCGTTTTTTCTATAATATTGAACCAGTTTTTTGCGGTAGCTTTCATTACCTGCACTGTGGCTGTATTCCAGCACGGTAAAATCAATATTTCTCACCGCATCCAGAACAAGCCTGGGCGTTTCTATATCAGGCTGCCCGATATTAAGGTGGTATACTTTAATGCCTTTCTTTTTTGCTGCTTCAGCATAAGGAACCAGCTTTCTGATCGGGGAGGGCGGCATCATCAGGCCGCGGTTGCTGACATTTAACATCGGGCAAAAGTAGTGATTCTTAATAAGTCGGTGGATGAAGCCGGTTGGGTACTTTGCTTTAACCGTGTCTCACCGTACATAAAAAATCCCCATAACGGATGTTATGGGGATCAATCATTAACGAACGTATGTATTAACTGTTTTTCTTTGATTTGGCTGACTCATACTTTGCATATTCTTCAACAGTAAGCACCTCACCGGTGATGCGCAATTCTATGGGCTGGTCGTAACCTGCTATCTTAACGGTGATTGTTTTATCAAAAGGACCTGCAGCGGCAGCATTGAATCCCGCAGATATTTTGTCTTTTTTGTTATTTGTCAGGGGTGTTTTGGGCCAGCTTGGAGTGGTACATCCGCAACTGGCAGAAGCAGACTCAATAACTACAGGCTGGCTGCCTACATTCACAAACTCGAAATCATGTGTTACCGGTGTACCCAGCTTAATCTTGCCAAAGTCGTATTTCAACTCAGTGAATTGGATTACGTTCTCCGCTTTTTTGGGTTGCGAAACAGCTACGTTTTTTTTTGCAGCGGGTGTTTGCGCAGAAACGGTCTGGGAGAGGGCAAAAGCGCAAAGCGCAATAAACATTTTCTTCATATTAGTGATTTGTTTGTTTTAATAATTCAACAGATGTATTTACAGGAGCAGAAGTTGCAGGAGATTTATAAACCTGACCTTTAATCGTTAATGATTTGGTTTGGCCCCCGTTATAAAAAATGGTTACCAGCTTTTCAAAGGGACCTTCAGCAAGAGCGTTAAAGCCAACGTTGATTTTTGCGCTTTTGCCAGGAGCGACAGGTTCTTTATTCCAAACGGGTGTTGTACATCCGCAACTTGCCTGTACGTTTTCGATTTTTAAAGTATCATCGGCGTTATTAGCGACCTCAAACTCATGGGTAACCGGCCGGCCATACTGTATCTGGCCAAAATCGTACGTTGCCTGTTTTAATGCCAGCAATTCCCGGGTGGGTTTAACAGGAAATAATCCCTTGTTTGCCTGGTTCACCTGAGCGTTAAGACCGGATGCTAATATCACCATTGCTGAGAATATCAAATAATTTTTCATAAAACGATTTGTTGCTCTATAACGCCCTGGCAAATTTACATATTGTACAGATAATTAGCACAGGTAAATTTTAGGGGAATGGGTATTACACTGATATTTTTAGCTAACGGCCGCGAATTAACATTTCGTAACTGTTGGGAAAGGATCAAAAATGTACAGGCAATAGAGCTTTCCATATGGTAATAGAATCCAAACAGGCTTTGCCTTAAGGCAAGTGGTAGCAGCCAGGCGTACAAAGTTTTACACCTGCCTGCATTGCCAAATTTCGTGTAGGTTTGTGGCATGGAAAACACCACTCACAGCGAATTGCTGGCATCCGGAAAACTTTCCTTTGACCGATTCAGAGAAGAAGTGCTGAGTGACTATCGGCTGGCTTGTGAAAGCCGGGAAGTAAGCCTGCTGGGCCGTAAAGAAGTATTAACAGGAAAGGCAAAGTTCGGGATCTTCGGCGATGGCAAGGAAGTACCGCAGGTGGCCATGGCTAAGTTTTTCAAAAATGGGGATTTTTATTCAGGTTATTACAGAGATCAGACATTTGCATTTGCAAGCGGTGCAGCAACCCTCGAAGAATTCTTTTCACAATTATACGCTGATCCCGATATCAACAATGACCCTCACAGCGCCGGAAGGCAGATGAACTCTCATTTCGCTACGGCTTTTGTAAATTCCGAAGGCGACTTTCTCGACCTGGTGAACAAAAAGAACCTGGCTGCAGGACTGGCTCCTACTGCCTCACAGATGCCGAGAGCGCTGGGTTTGGCTTTTGCTTCTAAATCTTTCCGGGAGATATCCCTCTTGAAACAATACCCTCATCTTTCCAATAACGGAAATGAAGTGTGTTTTTGTACCATAGGAGAATCTTCTACCAGTGAAGGACATTTTTGGGAAACCGTAAATGCCGCAGGCGTTATGCAGGTGCCCCTTGCCATATTTGTTTGGGACGACGGGTATGGGATTTCCGTTCCTAAGCACTACCAGACAACAAAAGGGTCAATTTCCGAAGCTCTGAAAGGACTTCAGAAGAGGGAAGGGACAAACGGGATCGATATTTACCGGGTGAAAGCCTGGGACTATGCCGGGATGTGCGAAGTGTTTGAAGCAGGGATACAAAGAATCAGGCAAACACATGTGCCGGCGCTGTTTCATGTAGAAGAAGTAACACAACCACAGGGACATTCTACTTCCGGAAGCCATGAGAGATATAAAACAGCTGACCGGCTCGCCTGGGAAAAGGAGTGGGATTGTATCAGAAAAATGAGAGAATGGATTATCGAGAACGCCCTCGAAAGCGAAGAGGAGTTGTCGGTAATTGAAGCCGGTTGTAAGGAATTTGCCAGGAAAAGCAGGAACAATGCCTGGGAAAAGTATATCAACCCAATCAGGCTCCAGGTCCGAAAAACCGTTGATATGGTATCAGGGGTGGCGAATAAAATGCCTGAAATGAAAGATTCGCTGGATAAATTAACTTCAGAACTTTCGGCGAACCGCGAACCAGGCCGGAAGGATATCATGAAAATATTACATCAATCCCTTCTTATAGCAGGGAAGGGGGATGAAATGAACCCAGTTAAGAGCTACTACCAGGAACTGCAAACGGAAAACAGACGGCTGTATAATTCTCATCTTTACCACGATGGTCCTCTAAGCCCCATGAATGTCGAATATAAACAACCAGGCTATCATGAAAACTCCCCCCAAGTTAACGGTTATGAAATTTTGAATAAATACTTTGATGCGCTTTTTTCGAGTAATCCAAAGGTGGTTGCTTTTGGTGAGGACCTGGGCTATATAGGCGATGTGAACCAGGGTTTTGCCGGTTTACAGGCACGTCATGGAGACACGAGGATATTTGATACCGGCATCCGCGAATTAACGATCTTGGGGCAGGGGATTGGGCTGGCAATGAGGGGGCTCAGGCCTATTACCGAGATTCAGTACCTGGATTACCTGTTATACGGATTACAGATACTCAGTGATGATTTGTCTACTTTGCATTTCAGAACTGCCGGAAGGCAAAGCGCCCCGCTTATCATACGCACCAGGGGCCACCGGCTGGAGGGGATATGGCATAGCGGTTCTCCGATGGGAATGATCATTCATTCGCTGCGTGGAATTCATGTTTGCGTACCCAGGAACATGGTGCAGGCTGTAGGGATGTATAACACTATCCTGAAGGGTAACGATCCTGCCCTTATGATCGAGTGCCTGAACGGATATCGCCTCAAAGAAAGGCTTCCGGCTGACCTGCTCGGTTATACTATCCCGTTAGGTGTTCCTGATGTGGTGAAGGAAGGGAATGACATAACGATGGTTTCTTACGGCTCAACGCTTCGTGTAATTGAAGACGCCGTGAAAATACTTGAACAACTGGGCATTAGTTGCGAAGTGATCGACGTGCAGACACTGCTTCCGTTTGACATCCACCATATGCTGCTTGATTCTCTTAAGAAAACCAACCGTATTGTTTTTATCGATGAAGACGTGCCCGGGGGCGCAGCAGCATATATGTTTAACCACGTAATGGAAAAGCAGGGAGGATATAAATGGTTAGACGTTGCACCAAGAACCATTACTGCAAAAGCACACCGCCCCGCATACGCGAGCGACGGAGATTATTTCAGCAAGCCGAACGCCGAAGAGATCATCAATGTTGCAAAAGAAATGATGGAAGAGTAAAGGTTTTACCCGCTGCTGCCTTTATTGAGGCGGCCCGTGCTTATCTTTAGTGTCGGCAAAATCCCAATCCTTGTGTCACCTCGTGTCCGCAGAAGTAAATGGTGAGTATCTCCGGGTATGGATCAGGGCAGGAACTTTGACTGAAGCCGGGGCTCAGGCATCAGACATTCATTTCTTTTTCCAAACCACCTATACCGGTTCACCGCTACCACGTTATAAAGTGCATTGCGAATGAATTCAGGAAGAATGATTAACGCGTAAGTTATTTGCCAGCCTTTGCCAAGGTATCTTAACACACGAAGTGCACCTGTTGACCGGGTATAAACAGTTTCACCTTCCACTAATATAAATGAATCGGCTGTTGCAGGCAGGTGAAACTTCGTCATTATTCTTTTTCCCGTTTCCCCCTGCAACGATGCAAAGCGGAATTGATCTTTCCCGTCGTGTTTGATAATAAACCGGACTACGCTGTTACACAGGTTGCAAACTCCGTCGAATAAAATTATTTTTTTATCCATTCCTAACAGATTTTTCTGTTGAATATTACATTTCAACGCAAAATCTGTTCTGTACATTACAGGACTTCTGCCAATTCCTTTATGTCCGTATCCGGATAGTCTGTCAGGGAAACAAATGTTTGGTTCAGAAGCTTACTTCTTCAACAGATGGCATGATTTTTAGAATCAAGGTTGTACAACGGTAATCTGATTTTAAACAAGTTTTTAAATTTAAAAATTATGGCAGAATTAAACGTCCAGCCAAAGCGTGCGAACCCCTGGTGGATCTGGCTTCTGGTTGCTATTGTACTACTCGGGATTATCTATTATTTTTCAAGAGGCTGTGACGATGCCGGCACCGTTACAAATGGTGCTCCGGTATCGGGCGATTCCGTTGCTTCCGCTACGCAAAATACTGCTGACGACAACTGGAGTAATGTAAATTTTGATGCACCTGTTACATCGTTCGAAGAAATAACCGACACCAGTATAAGCGTTAGAGGCAATGAAACGTATTCCATTTATGGCCTGGGAGAAAACATTTTGTTTGAAACAGATAAAAGTGATATCCGCAGTGAAGCGGCGCCAAACCTGAAACAAATAGCTGCTTCGCTGAACAAACGTTATATTGGGGGAGCGATACGAGTGTACGGTTATACTGATGCGGAAGGCAGCGCGGGTTATAATAAGCAACTGGCAGAACAGCGTGCTGCGTCGGTAAGGAACTGGCTTGTTCAAAACGCAAACATTGCGGAAGATCGTATTTCGATGCATCCGGTTGGAGAATCGCGGCCGATCGCCTCCAATTCAACTGAATCGGGCGGTCAGCAAAACCGCAGGGTGGAGATTGTTGCCATGGGAGCGAATAACTAACAACGTTTACGCTTTTACGAAACATAATTTAATAACTTTTAAACTGATGATTATGACGAACAATGATGGTATAAACAGTACAAGCCGGCTGCTGGAATTAGGTGGCAGTGGTTATGAGATAGTAGACGGGGAGCCCGATATCAGGGGTTGGGAAGTTAAAGACGAATCGGGTAAAAAGATTGGCGAAGTAGACGAACTTATTTTTGATTCGCAGGCAAATAAGGTCAGGTATATCGTCCTCGACCTTGAAGACAACATGTTGGATATGGAATCCAAAAACGTGCTGGTGCCGATAGGTCTTGCAGAACTTCACGAGGAAGATGACGATGTGCTGCTACCGGGGGTTACAAGCGCTCAGCTGAGGGCACTGCCTGAATACGAAAAGAATCACATCGGCCCTGATGTTGAAGCGTCTGTCAGAAATGTTTTTGGTGCGGGAGCGCTTATGGCAGGAGGGTCCGGGTTGGCAGGTGACAATGATGATTTTTATAATCATGGTCATTTTAATAATGACAATCTTTACCAAAACCGGAAGAAATCTGGTGCCGGTAACAAAATTCCTGTTATAGAAGAAGAATTGCAGGTCGGCAAAGAAACCGTACAGACGGGTGGTGCACGAATTACGGGTAATATAGTTGAACGTCCTGTAGAAGAGAGCATCAATCTTCGGGAGGAGCACGTGACCGTAAACCGCAATCAGGTTGACCGGCCTGTGTCCGAAGCCGACCTTGCGCATCTCAGGGAAAGGGAGGTTGAGCTTACAGAAAACGCAGAGGTGCCGGTTGTTTCCAAGGAGGCAAGGGTTGTCGAAGAGATCAACATTAGTAAGGAAGTAAGCGAAAGGGAAGAAACCATTCGGGATACCGTGAGAAGCACCCAGGTGGATATTGAAGATGTAGATAGTGCAAAAAGGGACAGGGGCAACGACCCCTGAGGAGGATTCGTTATCTTTTTGTCTGAATCGTGGATTTAATGGATTACAGGATTACGCAGATTAGAGAAACAACTATCCTTAAAAGAATCCGTGTTATCTTTTTGTATGAATCGCGGATTTAATGAATTACGGGATTACACAGAATAGAGAGACAACGATTCTTAAAAAAATCAGTGTAATCTTTTAATCCGTTCAATCCGTGATTCAGACGATTCGCCAGGTAATCTTTATTTCAGGTTATGATAAACCTTTTGCACGTCTTCATCCTGCTCTAACTTGTCTATCAGCTCCAAAACATCTTTGGAATCTTCGTCGTTGAGTTCAACGGTAGTTACCGGTATTCGGGTCAATTCTGCTGTAAGTGGTGTGATGCCTCTCTCTTCGAGGGCCTTGCTCATCTGGCCAAATTCAGTAAAAGCGGTTCTGATGATGATATTGCCTTCGCTGTCTTCCCCTATTTCTTCGAGGCCGTAATCGATCAATTCCAATTCAAGCTCTTCCAGATTAAAAGACCCTTTACTAATTTTAAATTCTCCCATCCGTGTAAATCCAAAGCTGACAGAGCCTGTTGTTCCCAGGCTTCCTCCTTCCTTATTAAAATGCATTCTTACATTAGCAACCGTGCGCGTTGGGTTGTCGGTCGCCGTTTCAACGATTACGGCTACTCCGTGGGGCGCGTATCCTTCGTATACGATCTCCTCATAGTCCGTCTTGTCCTTGCCCATGGCTCTTTTGATCGCAGCCTCTACCCGGTCTTTAGGCATATTTACACCTTTCGCATTTAAAAAGCACCGGCGCAGGGCAGGATTATTTTCCACGTCAGGACCTGCGTTTTTAACAGCTATAGCAATTTCTTTCCCGATGCGGGTAAACTGTTTGGCCATCTTGTCCCAGCGGGCGAACATGGTAGCTTTTCGTACTTCAAAAATTCTCCCCATTCTCGATTAATTTGTGTAAAACACCATTGTCGGCGTTTGTCGGGTGGCAAATTTACGGCATGAGTTTCACGCAGCCAATTGATAATAAGGAGCCGCCATAAGAAGTGGCGGCTCCTTATTATCATTATAAAAATTTAAAGCCCCTCCAACTTATCTGTAGTAGTTTTCGCCTGCAGGTGATGTTGAACTTTACTATGCTTTCTGCCGTAACCAAAATAAATAATGAAGCCAATCATCAGCCATATTATCAGCCGGGTCCAGTTTTCCCAACCCAGTGCGGCAATCATACACAAACACACTACGGCTCCCAGAGGTGCAACAATCCAAACGGCCGGAGTTCTGAAAGGCGCCCGGTGTTCTGCGTTTTTCCGGATGATCATTATCCCAATACAAACCAATACGAATGCAAACAACGTTCCGATGCTCGTCATGTCACCAACGATGTTATCAGGAACAAAGGCTGCAAATAACGACACAAATATGAAAAACATCCATTGCGATTTATAGGGTGTTCTGTTTTTCGGATGAACGTCTGAAAAGATCCTGGGTACCAAACCGTCTCTTGACATGGTATAAAAAATACGCGTTTGCCCTAAAAGCATTACAAGTATTACGGAGGAGAAACCGGCAAGGATAGCTATGGTGATAAATAATGAGAGCCATCCATACCCTGGCATATAATTATTGATGGCGTAAGCAACCGAAGCTTCACTTCCGGCTTTCAAAAAATCCTGGTATGGAGCTATTCCCGTTAGCACATAAGAAAATAACACATATAATAAGGTACATATGGCTAAAGAAACCAGAATGCCGATAGGCATATCCCTTTGAGGTTTTTTAGCTTCCTGTGCAGCGGTAGATACAGCATCAAAACCAATGAATGCGAAAAACACGATGCCGGCACCGCGCAATACGCCAAGCCATCCATTGTTCAGGGTGTCTGCATAATTGTGAATACGCCCATCGCTGAGATGCACCGTTCCGGCACCAGGGGGAATGGTAAAGGGATGCTGATTTGCAGGATTGATAAATTGCCATCCCAAGATAATGAACATAATAACAATGGCTACTTTAACGATTACGATTATACTGTTGAAAGCTGCAGATCCTTTTGTTCCCTTTGAAAGCAATAAACTCAGTAAGAACAAAATGAAAACGGCCGGTATATTCATAATCCCTTGCGTTCCGTTTACAACTCCCTCCATATCCTGTGCAACCTGAAACGGTGAATGGGACCATTGATAAGGTATTTGCCATCCGACCGTTTGTTGCAACAGGTTATTTAAATACTGCGACCATGCAATAGAAACGGTAGCAGCACCGAGTGCATATTCCAACACTAAATCCCAACCGATTATCCAGGCAACAAACTCACCCATTGTTGCATACGAGTACGTATATGCGCTGCCTGCTATAGGTATCATTGAAGCAAATTCTGCATAGCACAGTCCTGCCAGGGCACAGCCAAAGGCGGCAATTAAGAAAGAAATCACTACCGCGGGCCCTGCGTGTCCCCCGGCCGCAGCTGCAGTTCTGACAAACAAGCCGGCTCCGATAATGGCTCCAATACCCAAAGCGATTAAAGTGCCTACACCTAATGATCTCTTCAGTCCTTTTTCAGAATCATCTGCTTCATTAATCAAAATGGTTAGGGACTTTTTGGCAAATAAACTCATAAGTAGTTGGTTATTATTTATAAAAAAGGTGAGATTATGATGTCCTAAAATAAACAATTATTTAATAATGATATATTTTCTTTACTGCTGTTTATACCGTCAATTTGTGCAAATAATTGTACTTATCTGTCTGCATAGAGGAGGTGACTGCAATTTTACGCATTTTCATAAACGCGTTTTGAATTATTAGTTTTTGTCAAGTCAATTATTTTTCGAATTTTCGGGAATTCAAACCTCCAACTCCATCGCAGACATGCTTAGAAAGAACCGGTTGACATTTTTCATTTTGGTAGCTATGGCCTTAGGCATATTGGTTGGATATGTTGTTCATGAAAACGCCGGCACGGAATTTATTTTAAAGTTCGACAGGAACGTCCGGTTGCTTACAACGATATTTCTCCGACTGGTTCAAATGATCATCGCACCTTTGGTTTTTTCAACCCTCGTGGTAGGCATAGCCAAGCTTGGTGATCTGAAGGCAGTTGGCAGGGTAGGAGGTAAAGCGCTGTTGTGGTTTGTATCAGCATCGTTCCTTTCTTTGCTCCTCGGAATGGTGCTGGTAAATTTTTTTCAGCCTGGTTCCGCCATCGACCTACGTAATGCCGATACTTCGGCAGCTAAAGATCTCATTGGAAAAACGCGTGAATTTTCACTGCCGCAATTTGTTGAGCATGTTTTCCCCAGGAGTATTTTTGAAGCAATGGCAACCAATGAAATTCTGCAGATCGTTATTTTCAGCATTTTCTTCGGGGTGGCAGCCGCTGCCCTGGGAGATTACACAAAGGGGCTTGTAAAAGCGCTCGATGCAGTGGCGCATATCATTCTAAAAATGGTTAATTATGTAATGGAATTTGCGCCTCTCGGCGTTTTTGGCGCCATCGCTGCTGTAATTGCAACCAAAGGACTCGAAGTTTTTAAATTTTATGGATTCTATCTCTTTTACTTTCTGATCGGGATAGCATCGTTATGGGCCATTTTATTGCTGGTTGGTTTTTTAATTCTTCGCAGGAGGATACCTGTTCTTTTAAGAAGAATAGCGCAGCCACTGCTCATAGCCTTTAGTACAACCAGCAGTGAAGCTGTTTTTCCCAAATTAACCGAAGAGCTTGAACGATTCGGCTGTAAAGACAAGATCGTTGCCTTTATACTTCCCCTGGGCTACAGCTTTAATCTCGATGGCAGTATGATGTATATGACCTTCGCCAGCCTCGCAATAGCCCAGGCATATGGTATTCACCTTGATTTAGGTACGCAGCTTACCATGCTGGTGGTACTTATGCTGACGAGTAAGGGAATCGCGGGTGTTCCCCGCGCTTCGCTGGTTGTTGTTACCGCCACCTGCGCAATGTTTAATATCCCTCCCGAAGGCATCGCATTGATCCTTCCTATCGATCATTTTTGCGATATGTTTCGAACCGCCACAAATGTGTTGGGAAATGCGCTTGCCACCAGCGTGGTAAGTAAGTGGGAAGGAGCATTGGAAAATGGGTAAGTCGTAATTTGCTTAATACGCGTCAGCAAGTTGTAAGTTTGCAGTGATGTTGAAGAAAGAATGCCATACCATTACGAAGTTACCGATGGAAATGCACCCGGAGACTTACAATCTTTACAAATAAATATATGCTTGATCTATTGAATTTCACATTTAGAGACCTGCTGTTGCCTGAATTCTATATCAATAATGGAGGCCTCTGGCTTATCTTGTTTATTGTATTTGCTGAAACCGGTTTAATGGTTGGTTTTTTTTTACCAGGCGACAGCCTGCTGTTTGTAACAGGAATATATAGTAAAATGCTGGTTAATAGTGTGTTTGCAGGAGGCATGGGCAGCGACTTTGCAGACCTCATGGTATTATTTGTGCTGATTAGTATTTGTGGTATACTCGGGAATATGGCCGGGTATTGGTTCGGCCGGAAAAGCGGACCTTTCCTGTTTGAACGCAGGGACACATTTTTTTTCAAAAAAAAATACCTGTTCCAGGCGAAAGAATTTTATGACAAGCACGGAGGCCAGGCAATTGTATTTGCAAGGTTTTTACCAATCATACGGACATTTGCTCCGATCATCGCCGGTGTAGTCCAAATGGACAGGAGAAAATTCACGTTGTTTAATGTTATCGGCTGCATTGCCTGGGTTTTTACAATGTTAATAGCAGGGCATTACCTTGACAAACTCTTCATGAATGAATTTGGTCTAGACCTCAAAAAACACCTTGAGCTTATTGTTCTTGGAATCATCATCATCACCACCCTGCCGGTTTTATACAAACTGTTCTTTTCCAAAAAAACTCCTGTCAGATAATCATGCAATCAACTTTTGGTGTGGACAGACCTGCTGTTTCCATTTTAAGCATCCCTGTTTTTGTTGCAGCACTCGGATATTTTGTGGACATATATGACCTTCTTTTATATACAATCGTACGTGTACCAAGTTTACGTTCCATGGGGTTGAATGATGCACAGATCAGGGATGATGGATTACGGATCATTAATATGCAAATGATCGGCTTGCTGCTTGGTGGAATTTTCTGGGGAATGCTTGGAGATAAGAAAGGAAGGCTTAGTGTTTTGTTTGGCTCTATCATTTTATACTCGGTTGCTAATTTTGCCACCGGTTTTGTGCAGAATGTCGATCAGTACGCATGGGCAAGGTTTGTAGCGGGATTAGGACTGGCCGGTGAACTGGGTGCGGGCATTACGCTGGTCAGTGAAATTTTGCCAAAGGAAAGAAGGGGCGTTGGCACATCACTGGTTGCTGGGGTAGGACTTTCTGGTGCGGTGCTGGCATATTTTATATCCCAAGAGTTTGACTGGAGGGTTTGTTATTTTATAGGCGGTGGTTTGGGTATTGCTTTACTGGTTCTTCGTATCAGTGTGGCAGAATCAGGTATGTTTAACAATCTTAAAGAGCAGAACGTCAAAAGAGGCGACTTTACACAGTTCTTCACCAATGCAAACCGGTTTAAAAAGTACATATTAAGCATCCTTATCGGGCTGCCCACCTGGTATGTCATCGGTATTCTTGTGGCGTTCTCCCGCGAGTTCGGGGTGGCATTCGGCATCACGGAAGAAATTGACCCCGGCAGGTCAATCATGTTTGCGTATGTTGGTATCGCTATCGGAGACATCCTCGTGGGCTTGCTAAGCCAGGTATTGAAAAGCAGGAAAAAGGCGCTGTTCATATTTTACGGATTAACAATACTGTCGGTTGTTATTTATTTTACCCAAAGCGGAGGAACCGCTGCTACAATGTACCTTGTATGTGCTGCAATGGGGTTCAGCACAGGTTTCTGGGCGATATTTGTCACGATGGGAGCAGAGCAATTTGGCACCAACCTGAGGGCTACGGCCGCTACTACCATTCCTAATATGGTGAGGGGGTCACTGCCTTTGATCGTGTTGTTGTTTAAAGACGTTTTACAGATCAAATTAGGGCAGGATATCCTCATAAGCGGGATGATAACAGGTGCTGTTGTAATCACGATAACCCTGATTGCTGCGTGGTTTACGGAAGAAACCTTTACAAAGGATTTAAACTACGTGGAAGTTTGAATGTCCCGCCTTTCGTCAAGCCCATATCAGTTATAATTTATTAATTGAAGTTAAATCCCTCCGTTAAGAGGGTACGGTAGATATATGAAATTTCTGATCATCAGGTTCAGTTCTATCGGCGATATCGTTTTAACAACGCCGGTTATACGAAACCTGAAAAAACAGGTGGCCCCGGCTGAAGTGCATTATTTAACCAAATATTCCTTCCGTTACCTCGTTGAACCTAACCCATATGTCGATAAGTGTCTTTTCCTTTATGATGATTTGCGGGAAATTACCGAAGACCTCAGGAACGAAGACTACGATTACATCATCGATCTTCATCATAATCTTCGCACGTTAAAAGTAAAACGGCCCTTAGGGAAACAGTCGTTTTCTTATCACAAGCTCAATATAGAAAAATGGTTGTACACTGCTTTCAAATGGAATCGCCTGCCACCTGTGCATATCGTAGACCGGTATATGGAAACTGTTGCTTCATTTGGTGTAAAAAACGACGGCAAAGGCCTTGATTATTTTATTCCGGATGAGGACCGCGTAAAGGAAAGCGATATTCCGGCATCGCACCAGGCAGGATACATCGGTCTTGTGATTGGCGCAGCGTTACATACAAAGAAATACCCTGTACACAAGCTGGAAGCGTTTTGTAGAGAGATCGACCATCCTGTAATTCTCCTGGGGGGCAAAGAAGATGCCGATATGGGGAAGCAGCTTGCGGCAGTCGACCCCCATAAAATATACAACGCCTGTGGTAAATTCCGGCTCAATGAGTCAGCCGATCTGGTCAGGCGCTCAAAACTTGTTATTACAAATGATACCGGGCTGATGCATATTGCTGCGGCTTTTAAAAAGCCCGTTATTTCCCTCTGGGGTAATACTGTGCCTGAGTTCGGAATGTATCCGTATTACGGGGATAGTTACTTATCAGCATTTGCGCAGCAACGGGGAAGTGATGAGCTACAATCGCCTCATGATATTCTTGAGGTGAAGAATCTAAGATGCCGCCCCTGTTCCAAGATAGGTTACCGAAAATGTCCGCTCGGGCATTTTAAATGCATGGAAAACATCAGTGAGGCTTTACTACTGGAAAAAGTAATACGCCGTCTGCGTACCATTAGTGGGCAGCACCGGTGAGCATCCCTGTCACAACTGTGTGCTCGCGATTGGTATGATTTTCCATTATTGAACAAATATCTTCTTATGAACTTCCGTGCCGGTGCCAGTGAATTTCAGTATGTACATGCCTTTCTTAAGATCTGCAACATCAAGATATACGATGCCTGTATTTGTGGAAAGGAATTTTGTTCTGACGATACGGCCACTTAGATCTGATAATTGTACCATCCTGAACGCTTTATTCAAACGGATCATCACCCTTTCATTGGTTACAATGGTAGGAGCGACCAATACGGCGCCTTCGTTTACACCTTCCAGTGCTACAATGTCCGAATGAACGAAAGTGTTATTGATATCAACGATCTTCAAACGGTAAAACGCTTTATCACCGGTTGAACCGGCGTAATCAAACCGGTAAGATTTGAGCATATTTGTATTTGTGGCGGCCACAACGCCCACGGTCCTGAAGTTTGTGCCTTCACTGCTGAGTTGTATCTCAAATTGCCGCACATTTTGTTCAGCCGTTGTGGTCCAAGAAATTTCATGCCTTCCGTTTTTTTCCACAACATTAAAAGACTGGAGAAGTACGGGCAGCGCGCCTGATGCAGATGCCTGAACCCGGTATAAAATGCCTCTTGTCGATACCGCATACAATTCGCCGTTTTCGTCTTCACCGAAACCTGCAATGTTACCCGGCAGACCTGATTGCATTTGCACTATCCAGCCGCCGCTTCCGCCAGGCCTTATCAGCCATCCGTTTGCAGAGAGAAAGTCTATACAGGTATACCATCCGTAAAGTGCAGGATATGCGCTGCCCCGGTAAACATATCCTCCGGTGACGGATCTTCCGCCCGTTTGATTGGTACGGCCATAATCAAATACCGGAAATAAATAGTTGTTGATGGGGGAACACCCACTATCTCTGTATACCGAATTGCCTTCGTAGCACCGCCACCCGTAATTAACCCCTTTCGTGCTGTCGGCCCGGACAAAATTGACCTCTTCCCGGGCAATTTGACCTACATCTCCGATCCACATGTCATGTGTTAAACGGTCAAAACTCCAGCGAAAAGGATTGCGTAAGCCAGATGCCCATATTTCATCTGCGACAGCCGGATCAGCTATGAAGGGATTGTCTGGAGGAACCGTGTACGTGTTTATCGAGAAATCATTTACATTGATACGCAGCATTTTTCCCAACAGCACATTGCCTTTTTGCGAGTTAAAATGAGGATCGCCGCCGCCGCCGCCGTCACCAGTGGCAAAGTATAAATAGCCATCTGCCCCGAAGTTTAGTTTGGCTCCGTTATGGTTGGCGAATTCCCGGTGAAAAATTGTTAATAAAACCTGCCCGGTTGACGCATCTGCTACATCCGGATTTGAGGAATTTACCCGGTACCGGGCAAGGGTAAGATCACCCAGGAGATTGATATAGTATACAAAGAAGAAGCCATTGGTTCTAAATCCCGGATGGAATGCCATACTTAGCAAACCTCTTTCGCTACCAGTGGAGATAATGCCGCTTATGTCTAAAAAGTTGTTCGGGCCAAGCACGCCTTCACGGTAATATCTTATGATGCCACCCTGTTGAACGATGAATAACCTGTTTGTTCCATCGCCGGCATTTACAACATCCACGGGGGAGGTTAACCCTGAAGGGATAACAGGGTTGAAAGACAAAACAGGTGCCTGCGAATAGCTGCGGGTGAAGACTGTAACAGCACAAAAGATAATTACACTAAAGACCCGTTGGATACTGAAAGGGTAAAGCTTCGGCAATGATGAACGTTTGAGATAATAAATATGCAAAACCAGTGCCTCTTTCAGATATATAATTTCCAACTCAGTATGAAACAAATCCGTTTACTACTCGTGAATTTTATCAGCATGATAATTGGTCGGGCAACTTCGTATGTGGCTGATGAAACCAGATTCAGCGCAAAGACCCGGAAGGTGTCAAAAGCAAAATTGCCCGAAACCGGGCAATTTTGTTTTGGATATTGTTGTTAATAAATTACAATGTTTTAAGAACATCATTCATGCTACGGACAGCATCAGCACTTTTGTTAAATGCCGCCTGTTCTTCCTCATTAAGATCGAAATCAACGATTTTTTCCCAGCCATTTTTTCCAATAACAACCGGAACTCCAAGACAGATATCCGTCTGGCCATATTCCCCGTCTACCGACACGCAGCAGGTGAATAATTTCTTTTCATCTCTTACAATACTTTCCACGAGAGCAGCGCCCGCGGCGCCCGGAGCATACCATGCCGACGTGCCGATCAATTTAGTAAGCGTAGCGCCGCCGACCATTGTGTCTGAAACAATCTTTTGCTGTTGTTCTTCGCTTAAAAATTTTGATACCGGAACACTGTTCCAGGTAGCAAAGCGGATCAGCGGAATCATAGTTGTGTCGCCGTGGCCACCGATGACCACTGCATTCAGATCGTTAGGTGAACAGTTTAATGCCTGGCTGAGGTAACACTTAAATCTTGCACTGTCAAGCGCTCCTCCCATCCCTATGATTTTGTTCTTGGGCAAGCCGCTGTTTTGTAAAGTGAGGTAGGTCATTGTGTCCATCGGGTTACTGATCACGATGATAATGGTATCGGGAGAGTGCCTCAGGATGTTTTCGGTAACCCCTTTAACGATGCCGGCGTTGGTGCCAATCAATTCCTCCCTGGTCATGCCTGGCTTGCGGGGCAGCCCTGAAGTGATCACCACAACATCGCTTCCTGCTGTTTTAGAATAGTCGTTTGTGCTGCCGGTAATTTTCGTGTCGAACCCGAGTAAAGCAGCTGTCTGGGTCATGTCGAGAGCTTTGCCTTCTGCAAGTCCCTCCTTAATATCCAGTAATACCAGTTCTTCGGCCAGTTCTTTACGGGCGATATTATCGGCACAGGTAGCGCCAACGGCTCCGGCACCTACTACGGTTACTTTCATTAAAAAATAATTTATCAGGTGGCTTGATGATACAAACCGGGCATTTGCACCATCAAATCGTGTTGTTAAAGTTTAAAGTATAAAGTACCCGGTATTCAGATCAAAAATTTTTACAACAAATATACAAGCGCCAAAGGTAGGGTTGGGAGAGCACAGCATAAAAATTTAAAGCACTACAGGCATGATACCAGAATATTTTTTTAAAAGAAATTCGCGTTTGATCCGGATAACGCACCAATGTCATCAACGTCAATTTTTGTGGTATTTACCTGAATGACTGCACAAGCTTCGCAATTGCAGTGGAACCTTCAAAGGTGGTAATCAGCCGGCCCTGCTGATTGTACAAGGCCATGAATGGTAAATTTTTGATCCGGTAAAACGGCTGAAAAAAATACCGGGTATCCCTTCCAATGGTGATGTTGGTATACTTGCCAAGTTCATATTCATCATAAAAGGATTTCATTTCATGCAATGGCTGGTAAGTTGCCATTACTATCTGTACATTTTTAAACTTGCTGATATTCGCAAGCATGCTGTCTGTCTGGTGCCGGCAATGGTCGCATCCCGGACTAAAATACATGATCATTGTTCTTTTTCGCTTTTCCAGGTTGTCGCGCGTCAGCGTGGTGGTACTGTCAGCTTTCAATAACGTAAAGGGAGGTATGGTTGGGTATCGCTGAAAGCCTGCCTGG
>JBGSYC010000247.1:0-2220 GCA_041751095.1 Flavihumibacter sp. | reverse complement strand
TTTTCACAAGTGAGTAGTCTGCTATATAATTAATTGAAACTACACGAAAAGCTTTTTTTCTTTTATACACATGATATCTTGCAGTGCAATGGGAATCTACAAGAACCAAAGATGTGGGTATTGAACTTGGCTTATTTCAGGGATTGTTAAATGCATCAGCCACCTATTTGATCGATATACTTATGATATTTTAGTCAGTAGCGTCCGGTAAAACTTAGAAATAGGAAAAAATATAGGGGCCGAAGCCCCTAAGTAGTTTACATTTAAGTTGCGAAACTTCAAAAATAAACTATGCCCAAAAGTAGCTATTTTACCGGACAGCCCATCCTTGGTCAACTGCTTTCTTTAATTTCCCGCCCTAAGGTCGAGCAATTAGCTAAGAAGCATCAATCCAATCGTTATTGTAAGAAGTTCAAGGCTTACGACCATTTGGTTACCATGCTTTTTAGCAGCTTTCATCATTGCAGTTCCCTTCGGGAACTGATCACGGGCCTTCAGGCTAATTCATCCCGGCTGGGCCACCTTGGCATTCAATATACACCCAGAAAAAGCACGCTGGCTGATGCCAATAAGCGTCGTTCTGCTGAACTATTCTGTGAACTCTTCCATTCCTTAAGGAAGCGCTACTATGGATTTTCTCCGGACAGCCGCCTGACAGGAAAGCTAAATGAGCGGCTGTTTATTGTTGATTCAACTACAGTCACCTTATTTTCTGAGGTATTTAAAGCGTGCGGGAACGCCATGGCCAATGGGAGGAAAAAGGGTGGTGTGAAAGCCCATACGCTTATAAGGGCTAAAGATGACGTGCCTTGTTTTGTCCATATTACCGAGGCAGCTGCATCAGATAGAACGATCATGCCCCGTCTGCATTTGCCTTCAGGCTCAATCTTGGTGATGGATAAGGGGTATAACAGTTATATTCCTATGGCCCAATGGACTAAACAGAACGTTACCTGGGTCATCCGGTTAAATACTCGTGCCTGCTGGGAAGTGCTTGAAGAGCTTCCGGTGAGCGACAAGTTCAAAAACAACGGGGTCATCAGCGACAAACTGATCATCCTCGGGAACCGGTCCAGAAAGGCTAAAGTACCCCTGCAAGAAGCCAGAATAATTGTCTATTATGATAGGATAAGCCACAAGACCTTCGAGTTTTTAACCAACAATAAGGAGTTAACTGCCTTAACAATAGCTGGAATCTATAAACGGAGATGGCAGATCGAATCTCTTTTTAAACGAATAAAACAGAACTTTCAATTACAGAACTTCCTTGGTGATAACCAGAACGCCATTGAAATACAAATATGGTGTACCCTGATCGCCGACCTACTTACAAAAGTGGTTAAAGACAAGGCAGATAAGCTTAGAAAAACGAAATGGTCATTTTCCAATGTCGCCGGCCTCATCAGGCAGCACCTGGGAACCTATATCGACCTGATCAGGTTCCTTATAAATCCGGAAAAAGCGCTGATCGGCTACCAGGAAAAGGTTCCAGACTATCAATTAACACTCTTCAAAACATAAACAAAGGGGGTTGCAAAAAAATATTCGATCAAAAACAGAATCTATTTCACCAAATGGCATATAATTGCAATTGTCAAATCTTTTACCGGACAGCAATGACATGAGAGTAATTTATATAAAAAGTACAAGGATGCTGTAGACTCTGAAAGTGCACATGAAATTCTTACTCAACGGGTGAATGAAAAACTACAGCAGGATAAGGAAGAAGAACAAATCGATTACAGAACCAATAAACCTGAAAAGAGTATATTGGAGGAAGTAATTAATGCACCGATTACACGCCAGATCGGACGTGAAATTGTAAGAGGTTTATTTGGAATGCTTACCGGGAAAAAAGCCAGGCTCAGATAACTATAAAGTTCACACCTTCGCAATCCCTTCCGAATTAAATTGAAGATCGTAAAGCCGTTTATAGTACCCGTTCAATTTAAGTAATTCCTGGTGGTTGCCGGTTTCTTTAATCTCTCCATGGTCCAGCACAATAATCCTGTCCGCATGCTGGATGGTAGAAAGCCGATGAGCAATTACAATAGACGTTCTTCCTTTCATTAGTTTAACTATGGCAGATTGGATCAGATGCTCTGTTTCCGTATCTACTGATGAAGTGGCCTCGTCGAGAATCAGTATTTTTGGATCGTTAACCAATGCACGTATAAAGGATATCAACTGGGCTTGCCCGGCCGACAGCGTTGCACCACG
>JBGSYC010000246.1:0-12850 GCA_041751095.1 Flavihumibacter sp. | reverse complement strand
TTGATCCGCCCGGCAGGCTATGATGGCATGGATGTGAAAAGCGTGATGAAGAAAATGAAAACACCTTCCTTTGCTGCCCAGGTAAGCAGGGAAGACATTAATGATGCGATAACCAGGATAGATCATTCTTTGGAAGAGATCGTTGCGTTTGTGATTGCAAAACAGAAAGAGGTAAAATAACAATAGTGACAGACACTTATACTCCCTAACGGCGGGAAACCGTGCCCGGGGTAGAGCCTTTATATGATCTTGTTCTACTCCCGAAATGTTCTGCAAAGAATATGAACTTCGAAGAGCGCCTGATATTTTGTAGCTTGAATACTGCATATTTATTTACATGAAAAAAATGTTGTTGGGATTTTCAGTACTATTTCTGTTGTCGCTGGCCTGCATTTACGGCTTTATACCCGGTGAGCCTGTAATTTCCAAAGTGGTACTGGTAGAAAGTAGCCCAAACAAGATTTACAAATACTTGTCAGAAGAAAATAACTGGGCGCGCTGGTGGCCCCGTAAAACGGATTCACCTTCTCGTACTTCAGGGCATGAGAATGATTCTTTTAAATATGACGGTTATAATTACCAGCTAAATCAGGCCTTGTTTAATGCTGTTGAAGTGCATATCCGCAACAAGACTTCCAAGATAAAAACCTTTGTTACCATTGTCTCTTTAAAGAAGGATTCTGTTGAAGTAAAGTGGCAATTTTCTTTTGTTGCCAGTCAAAATCCTGTTAAACGTATACAGCAACACTTGCAGGCAAAAGATTTAGAGGAAAACATGGAGGCTATTCTTTATGCGCTTCAGTCATTCCTGGAAAGAAAAGAAAACGTGTATGGCATAAATATCCGGCAGGAAAAAGTTAAGGATACCTTATTGGTAGCGACTAAGTTATTAAAAGCAAATTATCCTTCCACATTGGAGATAAATAATTTAATAAATAACTTAAGAGGTTATATTATTCAGCAGGGAGCAAGTGAAACCAATTATCCTATGGTACACGTCACGACTTTAGATAGCAGCCGTTTTGAAACAATGATCGCTATCCCCGTTAATAAAGCATTAAGAGATTCAGGCAATTTCCTTTTTAAACGTATGGTGCCGGGAAATATACTGGTCACTGAAGTAAAGGGCGGGAGGAATACTATCAACAAAGCTTTTGCCCAATTAGAGAACTATTTATCGGACTATCGTTTAGAAACGCCGGCCATTCCGTTTGAATCAATGGTTACTGACAGATTTAATGAGCCGGATACTACTAAATGGATTACAAGAATTTACTTTCCTGTTTACTGAAATACTAACCAACCTGAAAGGGGATGATCCGCTGTTTGTAAGTTTATACCCGCAGCTTAAGAGGCCTTAAAACTTTGAAGCTGAACGGATCACAGCGTTACTGTTTTTCTCTTTAAAGCTGATCACTATCGTACTGTCGTTGTTCCTGGCAAAAATGTAAGCTTCTTTCCCGGCAATGTCTATTTTTTGTATCCGGCGAACCTGGCCTTTTATTTCTATTCCATTTACACTCCCGCTGACAAACTTACCCTGCCCCTGGTTAATTAATACAGTCCCGAAATCGGCATCATATCTGCCCATTTCAATATTGTTTTCGTAGTAATTTCCTGCCAACAGGATATCCGGCAAATTATCATCATTCGCGTTTACAACTGCGCCATCTCTATAACTTGTCAACTGAGCTTCCCATGGCAAAGGCTGCAAATCAAAATTAAGATTGCCTTTATTGAGAAGTATAGCATTCGCGAAATAATCCGCTTTAATTACATTAGACTTGCTAAGTTTTTCACGGGTAAACACCTCATTAAGGGACGCCTTGGCCAATTCCCCGGCGTACAAAAACTTTTTTTTCATACCGGGCAATTGTTTCTCTAATTCTGCCTTATTGGCAAACGGTATTTCCTTCCCTTTTAGATAATAGGTTAAAACCTGTTCTTTTTTCCCATTGCCATCGAAATCACTGTAAAATAATTTTACGGGTTCATTTTCAGAAGCCTTAAGACGGCTGTTCAAACCAAGGTTGCCTGCTACGAAATCTATCTTACCATCATTATTCACGTCAACGGGCAATATGAAATTCCACCAGCCACTCTTTTCAGTCAGCCACTTCTTGACAAACGTTCCTTTGTAATTCATAAATGCTCCAATTCCACCCCATTCCAGACTAATGATGAGATCCTTATGCCCGTTTTTATCTAGGTCTAACCATAAAGCTTTTGTGACAAAACCCACCTCCGATAATTCATTTGAATACTGTGAAGTAACATCCCTGAATTTACCCGTACCATCATTCTGCAGCAGGTATGATCTTGGTACTTCTCCATACTCCCAGGGAATGGACCTGCCACCAATGAATATGTCAGTGTACCCGTCACCGTTAAAATCATACGGCACAACACAGGAAGCATTAACAAAAAGGCCTTCAAATGCGTTGCTCAATTTCGTCAGGCGGCTACGGCCATCGTTCAGGTAAACCCTCGGTGTCAAATGTTTGTCTTCGCCATAAAATTCATTTCCTCCGCTGGCAACAATCAGGTCTGTGTTTCCATCATTATTTACATCTGCCCAGCATGCATCTACATCTTCATATGTGCTGTCAACATGCAGGGCCACCTGCGGAGTTTTTTCGAATGTACCCGAAGGTGATTGCAGAAAAACACTACTTTCTTTCCATTTTGATGATCCAATAAAAACATCATGGAGGCCGTCATGGTTGATATCTGCTACCGACAAAGCAGGGCCATCTGTCGATACCATGTGTGGGATCAAAGGCTCACGGTCGAATTCATGAAAGGAATTTTCCTTGTGCAGATGCAGTAAGCCAACCTTTTGAGTAATATCCTCCATTTGTTTCGACACCTGCCGCCAACGTGTGGTAATTGTACTATAGTCAAACACCGGAAGATCTTCCTTATAGCTTAACGTTACAACTGAAGTACCGGAAGCTATCTGAACAGCTTCAAAAGTATTATCAGGCCAGATCAGTACTATTGAATCAACACGGGCATTATATAATCCTATATGAACAGGCACTTCCATGCTGGATTGAAAACCTCTTACAGGATATTTTTCGTATGACCTGATTTCATTGCCTGCAAATACCAACACTTTTGATCCAACTGCATTTATATTTTTAGCAGGGCCGCTTAATTTTATTTGAAGGAATGATTTTTTGCTATCATCGTTCGTTTTATTCTGATATACCAGCGCCGGTTCGTCAATATTATTTACCACTATATCCAAATCCCCATCATTATCGAGATCAGCATAAGCAGCTCCATTCGAATAGGTAGGCAGATTTCCTTTGATCATCTTTTCCTGGTCTTTAAATACTACCTGCCCGGTATTTTTAAAGAATTTATTGGGTATTTTTATTTGAGGAAACTTATCGATAAGTGCCATGTCTTTTCCTCCTATGCTGTTCATTTTTATCTTAGCTTGTACCTGGTCGTTAGAAACAAAATTAACATAATCGATATCATTCAATCTTTTGGGAATACCGTTTGATACAAACAGATCTTTAAGGCCATCGTTATCAAAGTCCATCCATAAAGAGGCCCATGACCAGTCTGTGGCGTGTACGCCGGCGTACAAACCAACTTCACTGAACATGCCGTTCCTGCGATTTAACTGAAGATTATTCCTGGTATACTGATAATGATAGCCATACCCGATCTTAAGATTAAAGATATCATATGCATCTTCTCCTAAAGATCTTTTTAAAATATATGGATCTTCAGGCAACATATCCATTGAAACAATCTCAGGGTAACCGTCATTGTTTATGTCTCCTATATCTACACCCATTGAATACTGGCTCGTATGCATTATGCGCCTGGCAAGTTCTTCCCTGAACGTTCCGTCTTGCTGGTTTATATACAAGTAATCATTCTCATGAAAATCATTTCCTATGTACAGGTCAGGATATCCATCAAGATTGATATCGCCCACAGCCACGCCTAAGCCATAGCTAATCGCTGAACTGTTGATACCCGTTTCGCGGGTAATATCCGTAAAGCTTCCTTCATCATTACGATAAATACGGTCACCGGAAAGTTGATGATATGTGCCTGTAAAAGACTTGCGCGGACCAAAAGTTCCATTCTGATGTACTGAATGATTTAACAAAAACAGATCCAGGTCTCCGTCCATGTCATGATCAAGAAATGCTGCCTGCGTGCTGAATCCTGAAAAATCCAAACCATATTCATGGGCTTTATTCTCATAAACAGGTATGCCCATCTTGTCAATTCCCTGGCACATCAGGAGCTGGTTACGGCTATTTAAGGTTTCAAAATGCCCGACCTTGCTGATATACATATCCAGCAACCCGTCGTTGTTAATGTCGGCGATTGCAACTCCTGTAGACCAACTACTGTCTAAAGGAATCCTGGCTTGTTTGGTAACATCCTTAAACCGCAGATCACCCGTGTTAAGATACAATTTGTTCTGGCCCTGATTTGAGGAAAAAAACAGATCAATAAGTCCATCATTGTTAAAATCACCGGCGCCAACGCCCGCCCCATTATAAAAATACATGTACTTAAAGACATTGAAACCTGAATCCGGAGTGAGTTTATTGGTGAAATCAAGGCCGGTTCTTTTGTAACTCAACACTTCGAATAAGGGCCGTTCGACAGGAGACGTTTTACAACCAATAATTGCTACCATCAGAAGCAGAAATATTATAGAGGCCTGATGAGCCTTATATGAATCATAAAAGATCAAAATACATTAATTTAAAGCATCAATAGCTAAACCGTTCATTCATCGAAAGCTCCGTTGTAACACCGGCAGCAGGCAAACTTTATACAAAAGGGGAACAAAGTAATGAACAGCTAAAAATCTTCATATTGCTGAACATGATATCAATCCCTGGCCTTTTCTTTTTTTACGATGACTTTATTTTTTTTCCTGAACTCAAATAAGGCAGGATGATCATCATTTCTTAGCATCAACAGGTAGCTTGAATTCTTCCCGGCGATTTCTGCTATATCCCTTATTTCACCCCTTACATCCACCCCCGACTTTTCGGCGCCCACCCAGTTAAACCGTGCTTTTCCGTCATTTAATAAAACATGGCCAAAGCTTGCATCCAGCCTTCCAAACTGCGGCGGAAAACCGATATCGTTTCCGCCCAAAATGATGTCCTGATACCCATCATTATTTATATCGGCACAAAGTGCTGCATTAACAGACGATGCCTGTACCATCATGGGCATTCGCTGAATGATAAACCTCCCATTACCTTCATTGACAGCTATAACCGAGCTGGTGAAATTAAATTTCTTAACTGTACTATTTCTCAGAAGCTGCGGCGTAAATAATTCCTGGATAGATTTTTTTGCAAACTCCGAGTATTTCAGATTCTGTTTCTTCAGTGAGGGAATTTGATCAACCACCTCACGTTTCAGAAAAACCGGCATATCTTTTCCATTTATCGAACGTGTAATGATTTTCTCCTTTGTGTCGTTCTGATCAAAATCATTAATCCACATTTTCACCGGAGTTTTCAGGGTAGGCTTCAGGTAAAAATTCTCGCCTACATTTCCAAGAACCAGATCTTCATCCCCATCACCATCAAGATCTACTGAAGCAATGCTTTTCCACCAGCCATACAATTCATTAAGGCTGGTCTTCACTTCCTCAAAACGATCCTTGTTAAAAGTAAACACGCGGGGCGCCATCCAGTCACCTACAATGATGAGTTCTTTCTGCTTTCCACCGGTAATATCAGCCCATATTGCACCTGTAACCATCCCTATATTAGCGATATCCTTATTCAGGGTCGCTGCCATATCAGTGAATGCTCCCTTACCGTTGTTCACGTATACATAACTTTGCGGAGACATTCCATAATTCATCGGAACGCTTCTGCTCCCCACAAAAAGATCTGTATCTCCGTCTTCATCAAAATCACAGGCAGCAGCTACAGCCGTATTCATACCATTGTGAGGCAACACATCTGAAGCAATTTCAAAATTTCCTTTACCATCGTTATTGTAAACAACGTCCTGCATTTCGAGGCTGTTGGCTGGCAAATGATTGCCTCCCGATCCGACAAAAAGATCTAAATCACCGTCCTGATCTTTATCAAAAAACAAAACCGCCACGTCTTCAAAACCAGCAAGCTGCTCAAAGGCAGGCGTGGGTTTCTTAACAAAGCCGGTACCTGTCTGTAAATATAGCTGACCGCTTTGCCTGGCTGCTCCTCCAATATAAATATCTGTAAGTCCGTCGCCATTCACGTCTCCACAGGCAGCTTTCGGCCCTTCCCTGGAAAGCATCACAGGAATGTTTCGCTCATTGTAAAAATCTATATAATCATCTTCCTGATGTTTGGTAAAATTAGTTTGCAATGGCTCAAGCAATTGGGTGGATGAATATTCCTGAATATTTAACGTATTTTTATGCTGGTCATTTTGCTCTATCAGGTGCACCTTATTGATTACCGGATTTATAAAAGTATTCACAGCACTATCGGGCCAGGTAATTACCATTGAATCAACCCTCGTTTTATTGCCCAATCCAATGATCACCTTATAATCAACTGAAGACTGGAATCCCCGGCTGGGTATAAGCTGGCGACTCATTATCTGGTCATCCTGGAATACATTTATTTTTGTACCTATCGCAAATGTATTTTTTCCTTTGCCTTTCAGAGAAAGCCCGATGTAATTGTTCTTTCCGGACTCCCGGCTGTTGTTTTGATATACAAAAGCTTTTTGATTCACATTATTAACCACCAGGTCAAGATCACCATCATTGTCCAGGTCACCATACGCCGCACCATTCGAAAAAGACGGCTGCCTGAATCCCCATGATACGCCAGCGTCGGAGAATTTAAGGTTGCCCATATTTCTAAAGGCCTTGTTGAGAATAGGGTTAGATGGCATCTTACTGATGATATCTTCATCCTGGCCTTTTTTTCCTGCAGACATATTTTGCATAACATCGTTTGCAAAAAAATCAATAAAGTCCTGGTCGGTCAGGTCACGATTAATTCCATTACACACGTAGATATCGTTATATCCGTCGTTGTCGGCGTCAAAAAACAAACCGCCCCAACTCCAATCGGAAGCTGCTACACCACTGTAATTTGCGATTTCTGTAAATCTACCGTTCCCGTTATTAAGCTGAAGCGTGTTTTGCTGAAACTGGTGATAAAACCCTGATCTTTCTTTTAGATTATAAACGTCTATCCCTTCAAAAGAAGTAGTGGTTTTCAGACGATAGTCCTCATCGGGCAACATATCAGTTACAAAGATGTCAGGGAAGCCGTCGTTATTGATATCACCCATATCAGCTCCCATTGAAGACAGGCTTGTATGCTGCAGGCATTTTTCGCATTCATCCTTAAAAGTTCCGTTCTTTTGATTGATATACAAATAATCCCGCTCAAAAAAATCATTGGAAACATATACATCCGGGTAATGATCACCGTTAACGTCTCCTACGGTAACACCTAATCCAAAACTGATCAGGCTGCCATATATTCCGCTTTCCTTACTGACATCGATAAATTTCCCATTATCATTTCGTAAAAAATGATCACCACCTCCCTTCAAAAAATCTTCTACCGGCCAGTCTTCCGCTCTCAGGTCGCGCTTGTTTGCGTAATTAAGGGTATTAACCGGAATGAAACTGTTATTAATGATGAAACAATCCAGGTCTCCATCAAGGTCGTAATCAAAAAAGGCGGCGTGAGTGGCGTACCCGCCAGCATTCATAAGCCCATACTCCTTTGCGGATTCCGTAAAAGTCATGTTTTGATTGTTGATGTATAATTTATTCTCAGGAGCCGCTCCTTTTATATATCCTGCGTTACACACATATATATCAAGCCACCCATCATTGTTTATATCAGCCATCACCACCCCGGTGCTCCATTTTTCCTTATCAGTAAACCCGGCTTTATCGGAGATATCTTCAAACTGCCATTTTCCTTTATTGATGTAAAGCCTATTGCTTCCCATGTTAGCAGTAAAAAAAACGTCTGCTAACCCATCATTGTTAATATCACCGATAGCTACTCCTCCACCGTTAAAAAAATTACGATACTTGAAAATGTTGAAATCTTTTGTATAATGTATATCATTGGAAAAAGTGATGCCTGTTTGGTCTTTTAACTCAAATAAGGGTGGCTGAACTTTATTTTTCCCGCACGAAAATAAAAGCGCTGCAAAAACAGAATGCCAGAAAATAATTGTAATCAGATATTTCATTTGTTAAATGCAAAAAGGTCACATAATGACCTTTTTGGATAACTTTTTACAGGTGAACTATTGAGAGTACCCGGGATTTTGCTCCAGGTTTGGATTAACAGCTAATTGCTCATTCGGGATAGGGAACAACAGGTATCTTGGATCATCGGTGGGTTTTTCCTGCCATGGTTGTAAAAACTTCCCAAAGCGGATCAGGTCTTGTCTTCTCCAACCTTCCCAATACAACTCCCTTCCTCTTTCATCTATCAGTGCATTCACATCCAGAGTTGCTAACGGCGTTGCTCCGCGCTTTAAACGTATTTGATTTACCAACAAAAGCGCCCCGGCAGCATTGTTGGTTCTTAACTGCGCTTCAGCTTTCATCAACATTACATCAGCAATTCTGAAAATTACATAATCATTATCAGCCTGGTCGCCACTTTTATAATCAGGTGGATACTTGACTACCCTGATCCCGGTTATTTCCAGATCGTTTCCAGTCTCTTTCAATTTCACCTGCCTTGTAAATGCAAGCGGATTCCCTTTTCTGTCATTTAAGGGGGTACCGCTTTTATCAAATTGCTGTCCTACTAAAAAGCCCAGACGTAAGCCCGACACGTCTGTTACACCCGGATACGCAACACCTCTGCGGGTATCAGCGGCCTGAAATTTATCGTAAAAGTCGGAAAGCGTTGTAAAGCCATTCCACCCGCTTGGATTTTGATTATAGTGCATAACCATAAACCATCTCGATCTTACATTACCACCAGTTGACCCGCCTCTGTTTAACAACGTCCAGATATTTTCTTTTGATAAAACATCGTTGGTAGGGGCAAAGTTGTCAAAGAAATTGTCCTGCAAGGAATATTTTCCACTGTTGATTAATTGATCAGCGAGGGTAATTACCTGGGTCATATCGGCAGCAGCAAAGGTAGGTGCGGCACGATTAGCAAAAGCCCCTTTATTCAGATATGCCTTCATCAACAATACTCTTGCCGCGTCTTTGTTTGCTCTGTTAGCAGGCCCATCCGGAAGCGCGGCCATGATGGCATTTAATTCACTTATAATAAAATCATTGGCTTCAGTGCCTTTTAACGTTCTTGGAATGATCTTGTAATTTTTCAGATCCTCCCTGTAAGGAACCTGGTTCCATCCGTCCAACACGGCGAACATGCTAAACGCCCTGATGAACCTGGCTTCTGCCGCCTGAGTTGCAGTAGGGTTAAATTGAAGAATATTCGATGCCGCAAACTGAGCCTGCAGTAATTCACGGTAAGTATCCCTTAGAAAGCCATGGTCAGCATTCCAGTTATGGCTATGGAGAACCCTCCAAACACCGTTATCATCCCAATCCGGCCCTCTGGTTGGCCCAATCGTTTCATCAGTAGTATGTTGGGAAGCCGCCCAGAACCTCGACTGATCCTGAAAAGGATTATTCAGGGAATTATACGCGTTGGTAAGAAGATCGGAAACAGCAATAGAGGCAGCGTTATTCTGTTCTATTTCACCTCTGAATTCTTCTGTCAATTTCGTGCACGATAAATACACAAAAGATATAAATAATAAAAGAACAATTTTGAAAATTTTCATAATGGCAAGTATTTACTGTTATAAGGAAAAGTTTATACCTAATAAGATCGTCCGGGCAGATGGGTATGGTGTATATTCAATACCCAAAGAAGGAATGCCGTCTACCTGTTTATCAGTGTTTACCTCCGGGTCAAACCCTGAATAATTAGTTATTACAAACAAGTTCTGACCTGTTAGCGAAACGTTGGCGTTTTTAAAGAATTTCCCCATGCTGCCAAGAGCGTAACTGATCGTAGCATTTGCCAGTTTAACGTAATCTCCCTTTTCGAGATAGCGGGTTGATGGTGCGATCGGATTAGATACGTCTTCCTTCACACCCGTATTTATTAACGCTTTAGCAATGTTACGGGTACCAAGATTACCAATAGGCAACACGGTATTAGCGGTGTTGTTGTATAAGTAATGTCCAAAATTCCCATTCATATTTATAGACGCAGTAAATTTTTTGTAACTGACGTCTGTACTTAAGCCTAACAAAAACTTAGGATTCGGACTGCCACTATAATATAAGGTATTCCCGCCATCATCAAAATTGCTTTGTCCTGAGGTTTTATCGATACCCTGGAAGGTTCGCAGGTAAAATGTATTCAACGGCTGGCCGCTTACGATACGCTGAGACCTGGCGCCCGATATACCCTGCCCGCTCAAGGCACCTGTTTCGTAAAAGCCAAGGATACCTTCTACAGTATTTTGCAGGAAGGAAGCATTTACTCCCAGGTTCCAGCTTACGTCTCTACCCCTGACCAACGCGCCATTTAAGGAAATTTCCACTCCCTTATTCAAAACGTATCCGGGAAGATTAATCCATACTCTTCCACTTGCAGCTGGTTGCACATTTGTCTGCTCAAACAATACGTCCGTTGTTTTTTTGTAAAAATAGTCAATCGAACCAAACAACCTGTCGCCGAAAATGCTGAAATCAACTCCTGCATTGGTAGTGGTAGACGTTTCCCACTTCAAATCATCATTTCCAAAATTTGTTTGAAACACGGATTGTTGTCCAAAGGAGAATCTGTTCAGAGATGCACCTGATGGAAATTCCTGGTTACCGGTTTGGCCCCAACTTACTCTGAGTTTCAAATTATTAACAACAGGATTGTCTTTAAAAAACTCCTCATTTGCAACATTCCAGGCTACAGCAACAGAAGGAAAATATCCATACTTATTATTTCTGCCAAATTTAGTGGAGCCATCAGCCCTGAATGTAGCTGTAAGCAGGTATTTATCTGCATAGTTCATGATTGCTCTTCCAAAGTAAGATTGAAGTTCTGTTGTTGGTGAAGCAAAAGAGCCAATCCCTCTGGTGGTTTGAGCAGAATACTGCAAAAAGTTATAATAATCGAGGCCCTGGTTTGTGAAGTCTAGAGCAAATACATCATTTCCTCTTGAATCAAACTTCAGGTATTCGTAACCTACCACCGCGTTCAGGTTGAAGGCTGATGTAATTTTTTTATTATAATTTAAAGTATGCGTGAGCGACTGATTGGTTTGCTCATTGTTTGCAATCCTTGCGGCACCTCTGTTTTCAATCCCCTGGGCATTCAAAAAGCGGTTAACCTGGCTTCTTCTTACTCCAAGGCTCCGGTTTATGCTATACAAAAAACGATATTCGAGGTCGTCCGTAATTTTATAAGATGGCGAAATGCTGGCCAGGACAGTAGATATGTTTGCATTGTCATCGTAGGCGTTTAGCATAGCTAACGGGTTAATAGTAGTGGCGCCTACGGCAGGATCGATCCAAGCCGAATCCGTGCCCGGCTTAATCAGCGCGTGGGTAGGATTCCATTGTAGCGCCTGTCCGATCAGGCTGCCTGTAAAGCCTGCGTCGTTAGATATAGGTGCGATATTTTCCGTTGTATGAGAAGCGAGTAAGTTAAAATCCAGCCCTAATTTTCTGTTTTCCAGGAATTTGAAATTGCTGGTAAGATTAGCAGAGTATTTTTTTAAGCCTGATTCCCTGACAATACCTTCCTGATTTAAATAGCCGGCAGATAAACGGTATCTGCCATTTTCAGTTCCGCCACCTACTGCTACATTATAATTTTGAGTGATTGCATTTTGAAGAATAGCGTCTAAAGCGTCTACGCTGGTTCCGAAATCCCCACCTGTCTGATTATACTGCTTTAAAGCAGCTCTGTATTCATCCCCTGTTAAAACTTCTAACCGCTTCATGATAGTGCTAACACCCGCGGAAGCCGAAAAATCAATCCCCGGCGATCCGGTCTGACCTCTTTTGGTAGTAATCAGCACCACTCCGTTAGAGCCTCTGGATCCGTAAATGGCGGTTGCAGAAGCATCTTTCAAAACTTCTATAGATGCGATATCATTAGGATTCATGAAATTCAACGGGTTGGCAGCAGGCGTATTACCGATACCGCCTCCGGAAAAACCCGGGCGGGCATCGCCGCCTGATAAAGGAACGCCGTCAATTACAAACAGGGGCTGATTACCAGACCTTATAGAAGAGGCGCCTCTGATCCTTACTGTTGTAGCGCCCCCGGGCTGTCCACTGTTGTTAAGCACCAGTACTCCGGCCACCTTGCCCTGAATTAATTGATCAGGTGAAGTTTGTACGCCTTTATTAAAATCTTTCGCCCTTACAGATACCGACGACCCTGTTACATCTCTTCTTCTTGCCGTACCATAACCAACTACTACAACTTCATTCAATGCTGAATTTTGTTTGGTTAACACTACATCTACAGACGTTTTGCCCGCAATCGATACGTCCCGGGAATCATAACCGACCGAAGACACGGTAATCCCAGATGCATTTGGCGGAACAGAGATCGTAAAATTACCTTCGGCGTCGGTCTGGACACCACCCCTGGCGCCTTTAATGGTAACAGACGCCCCGGGAACTCCCGTTCCAGATGCATCTTCAGTCACCTTGCCGGTGATCACATTATTTTGAGCAAAACCTGCCAAACAAGAAAATACTCCAATACAAAAAACACTCAAGCGAGCAAGCAATCGTTTATAGTTCATAGTCAGTGATTTACAAAAGTCAGTTTATAAAACCCCGATTCACCAGGTCGTTATAGCA
>JBGSYC010000245.1:0-22443 GCA_041751095.1 Flavihumibacter sp. | reverse complement strand
TAGAGCTATATGATATACTTACAGATCCTAGAGAAATGAATAATCTCGCAGATAAGTATCCAGGGATCGTAGATAAATTATCTAAACAATTACTTGAATGGAAAGCAACATTGCCGGATAGTCCTACAGATAAAAATGCAGGAAAAGATAATTATCCATGGCCTGGACATTAAACTCATATAATTTTAAAACCAGAACTAAAAAAGAAAACTTCATATGCTTTTTCTCCATAAACTTTCAATAGAAATGAAATTAAGAATAGCGTTGTATTCTATCCTGCTGATATGCTGTAATTTTCCATCAGCTGCAATGGACTCCTCTCTTTTAGTAAAGTCAAAGACACACACGGTAGACATTTGTATCTATGGTGGTACCGCCGCAGGAGTTATTGCTGCATATACTGCAAAGAAAATGGGTAAGACTGTGCTGTTAATTGAACCGGGAAGGCATTTAGGTGGCATGAGTTCCGGAGGACTAGGCTATACAGATATTGGAAATAAGTACGTGGTAACAGGCTTGTCGAGAGACTTTTACCGCCGCATAGGGGCGCATTACGGGAAGTTTGAACAATGGATATTTGAGCCGAAAGTGGCGGAGGCTATTTTTAATGACTATGTAAAGCGGGCAGGCATTAACGTTCTTTTTGAAAACAGGCTTATCCAGGTAAAAAAAGAGGGAAAGCAAATAAAAGAAATCACACTTGAGCATGCTTACAACCCTGCGGCTGCTACCAATCAAACCATTGATGCAAAAGTGTTTATCGACTGCACTTATGAAGGTGACCTTATGGCTCGTGCTGGTGTTTCTTATACCGTAGGGCGCGAAGCAAACAGCCAGTACAATGAAACGCTCAATGGCGTTCAATTGATGACAGGGCACCAGTTTCCCGATGACATTGATCCTTACGTAGTACCGGGTGATGAAAAAAGCGGGTTGTTATGGGGTATTAATAATCAACCGTTACAGGCAAATGGAACTGGCGATAAAAAGGTTCAGGCATATAACTTTCGACTTACGTTAACTAATGTGCCTGCAAACCGCATTGCTGTTTCCCGGCCTGAAAATTATGATCCAAAAAAATATGAATTACTTAAACGACTGAAGGAAAAACTTCCGTGGAAATCGCATAAGGATGTTTTTATCTGGAGCTTGATGCCAAATGGCAAGACAGACATCAACAACAAAGGCGGCTTTTCTACAGATATGATTGGCATGAACTGGGACTACCCTGAAGGTGACTATGATACAAGAAATAAAATCCTGAAGCAGCATGAAGAGTATACAAAGGGCCTGCTTTACTTCGTAGGTAATGATCCGGGAATACCGGAAAATATCAGGAGCGAAATGAGGCAGTGGGGTTATCCGAAAGACGAATTTACGGATAATGGAAACTTTACACCGCAAATGTACATCAGGGAAGCCCGGAGAATGGTTGGTGAGTTGGTAATGACCCAGCATCATTGCCAGGGAAGAGAAGTGGTAAAAGATGGTGTTGGAATGGCAGCGTATCAAATGGATTCTCATAATTGCGATCGCCAGGTGGTAAATGGAATGGTAAAAAATGAAGGTAATGTTGAAGTGAGTGGTTTCGGTCCCTATCCTGTTTCCTACAGGGCTATAGTGCCAAAACAGGAAGAAGTTGTGAATTTAATTGTACCAGTATGTTTATCTGCAAGTCATATCGCTTACGGTTCCATTCGTATGGAGCCCGTGTTTATGGTATTGAGCCAGTCTGCGGCTGTGGCTGCGGCGATGGCTATTGATACCAAAAAACCGGTTCAGCAGATTGATGTAATGAAGCTACAGCGGGTACTTAAAACAAATCCCTTGGCGGATAATAGTGTGGCGGAGATATTAATAGATAATGAGGATGCGGCCCAGGTTACGGTGAATGGCAGCTGGCGGAAACGAAATCAGGGTAGTTATGGCCCTTCTATGTTAGTTGACAGTTCGCACAGCATTTCCGCAAAGTCTGTCCGGTTCACGCCATTGATACTTAAAGAGGGAAAATATAATATCTATGTATACTTCCCAAAGCTGCCAGGTGCAACATCAAAAACAAACATCACTGTCTTTGACGGCAAATCAAAAAAGGAATCGGTGATAAAAGAAGCGGATGTAAGGGTTCAAGGACAGACAACAGGAGAATGGGTGGCATTAGGCACTTATGCTTTCGCGAAGGGAAGGAAGGGTTATGTGGAAGTTTCAAATAAAAGTGCCGACGGCATTGTGATAGCAGACGCAGTGCTGCTGGTACCTGAAACCGGAGCGAAATAATCATAAACATGGAAGCAGTTATTAAAGAAAGATACGCCCTGCACAACAGTTTCAAATTTTCTTAAAAGAGTCCGATAATTGCCCGATAGGTTTTGCAAATGTTCGTTTTGTATTATAAGAACCTTCTGATATTGCGAATGAGGAAGCATCGGAAAAGACACTACACTTTAAGAACTTTTATCAGGCTTTCTCCATTCTTTTTCTTTGCCGTTTGATTTCTCCCAGACTGCCGCACGCCCAATCCAGCATGACGACCAGATGTTGCAGGAACTCCATACCCATCGCAGTGATGGTGTACTCCACTTTCGGCGGTATCTCCGCATACACTTTTCTGGTCACCAGGCCATGAGCCTCCAAATTCCGTAAAGTGGAGGTAAGCATTTTTTGTGAAATCCCTTTGATCGCAGTTTTCAACGCAGTAAACCGCATGGTTTCCTGCGTACCCAATACCATCATTACCAGCATAGACCATTTATCCGATAAGGTGTGCAATACATCTTTTACCGGACAGAGCAAAAACTGGTTGCCAGGCATAACCTTTAGAATTTCTGCAACTTTTTTTTTCGCTTCAAATGCTGTAGGAACCATAATCGTATCCATTTGGTAACTGTGTTTCTGGTGAGTGCCTTCTTTTTTATTCAGGAAAATCGCCTTCCTTTGGTATACGAAAGGTACTAAATACCTTTTGTATACCAAAGATATGAAAAAGAAAGTCATTTTTGTAACCGGTACCAACAGCGGCTTTGGCTGGAACTATGTACACACATTCAGCCACGCAGGACATATTGTTTATGCTACCATGCGTGACACGAAAGGTCGCAACAGAGAAAAAGCGGCCGCGTTAAGCAGCCTTCCCAACGTTACCGTTCTTGATGTTGAGATCACAGAAAGCGCTTCTGTGAAAGCGGCCATCCAAACTGCTATTGATGCTGAAGGGCGGCTGGACGTACTCGTAAACAATGCAGGACATTTTACAGGCGGTCTTGCAGAGACCTTTACCGATGCCGATGTAGAACGCATGTTAGACGTGCATGTCAAAGGCACCTGGCGCACCATCAGGGCAGCTTTGCCCCAGATGCGCAGGCAGGGTGAAGGACTCATCGTTAACACCTCAAGTGTGCTGGGCCGCTTTTCTTCTCCCTTCATGACGTTTTACAACGCAGCCAAATTCGCCATTGAGGGCATCAGCGAAGGCCTGCATTACGAAGTACGCTCGTTAGGTGTGGACATTGCTATTTTACAACCCGGTGCTTTTCCGACCGACATTTTTGTCAAGGCTACCAGGGGCTCAGATGAAGCAGTGGCAACCGGGTATGGTGAGGTAGCCAACATCCCGGCACAAATTGAATCAGGTATTGGGCAACTCTTTGAAACCGTTAAGCCGGACCCGCAACTGGTAGCCGACGCTGTACTCCATTTAATTGAACTGCCAAAAGGCCAGCGGCCGTTAAGGACAGTTGTGGACCCATATACGGGAACCATTGTCGAATCAGCTAATAACCACGTAAAAGAAGGGTACAAAAGCTTTGTGACCGCTTTTGGTTTGCAGGATTTATTGAATTAAAACAAGCTCTATGACTAATGAAATGAATAATATGTTTGTCCGGCTGGCATTACACCACTGGGACAGCAATAATCTACGAGCTATAAAATTTTTGGAAGATATCCCCCGGGATCTATTTCATTCTAAGCTTGCGCCGAACGGCAATACACCTTCCTGGATCATGGGACATTTAACGGAAACTAATGATGGCTTATTTCCCTTATAGGTTTAGGCGATCTCAGGTATTCAAAATTGAAAGAAATGTATCTGCACGACCATCGCACTCTTCAAGAGTTCCTTTTTCCCGAGAAGAATTAGTAAAGGTGTGGAAAGACTTCTTGATTTGGCAAGAACATCTTATCTACTAAGTATCCACACAAGGCGTGCCTGGTATCTTTTACCAAAATAACTCGCTGCTTAAATAATTGATTTCAATAGTACAAAGTTGAGTTATATAGAGGTTGAAAATATGGAACGGCCCCATGGGGCCTCGTGTTTATAGCAAAACATGCGCCCAAGGTTCGGCTCCATAGGAGCCACGAAGTTTACGCTGCTCCTATGGAGCCGAAGAATTAATTAACAGCATTGCTATAAACACGAGGCTCCTGCCGGAGCCAATTTAAGTCAACACCTTATTGAAATAAATGATGACGAAGCTAAGCAATGGCGGTTTTATTTGCGTCCAATAAGCAGACAAAGAGGGACTTAGAGCTAAGCGGATAGTTAAAGCAGCAGCCAAACACGGCAACAGGTAAGTTCGGATCAGACAGCAAGCCGCTTGCAATGTTATAACACAGTAATAAAGATGAGCAGAATGTTAAGAGCCGCAGTTTTATAGATCAGCAGATAAACAGCATTACTATCTCAATGCATACAACAATGAAGGTGAGAAAATGCATTTGTGTTCCGGGAAATACATAATGATTTTGAATCATTCTTTCTTCATAAAAAACAATTTATAACCCAGGTCCAGCTCGTTATATATCTTAAAACCGAAACTTTCATACCAGGGTATATTCTTTAGCGTTGAGGTTTCTAAACGGATGGCCCTTTGTTTTGAACTACCTTCTTCAATCACCTCAGCCATTAATTTACTACCGATTCCACGGGTTTGTTCAGCAGGACTTACCCCTATAAACCAGAGGTAGTATATTAATCCTTTTAGTTGAAGCTTTTTAATTTTTGATTCCCTGGTTAGCGCCTTTTTAAAGTTGGCAAATCCTATACACGATGCAATCAGTTTCACATCAAGAAAAATTGATTTCAGAGAGGTTTTCTTTTTATCAGGCAAAAGAATTAAAGCGCATCCTTTTTTATCTTCAGTCAAAAAAATATCGCCGAACAGATAACACATTTCAAACGAATAATCCATCAGGCTTTTAATTCTTTCTATTCTTTTATCGTCTTGTTCTATGATATAGTTTACGCTTTTGTTACCATCAAAAGACCATGTAAGGATGTCTACTACAAGGTTCTTGTGTTCATACTGTGCTTTTATCATAAGTGGATTGTATTATAACTACATGAATTTACATAATGCATACATGACCCGTATTCTTTGTTAATTGAACACCCCCGCTCAATGTAACCTATGGAGAAAGTATCATTCTTTACTTTGCAGCATCGGGTATCAAATATTTCATCCTTATCATTATTATTATTATTAATTTCTTTCTTACCCGCTATTTTCCCGATCTTGCCCGACTTCTAACAGGGGAATGCCCAAACCATTTTTTAAATGCATGATTGAATGCTGCCGGTTCAGCATAACCCAATACATGTGAAATAGCGGATACTGTGTAACAGTCATGCTTCAACATATACATGCATACTTGTTTCTTTAGATCTTCCGATAGCCTACGAAAAGTAATGTTCTCTTCGCCAAGCCGCCTTTGCAATGTTCGTGGCGTCAGGTACAAGGCGTTGGAAATGCTTTGAATATCCGGCAACTGCGGATCAGACATAGAGAGCATAGTCACTTTTACCTTATTAGTAAAGCTATTGCCGGGCTTTAATTGTTCGATCAGCTTTAAGTACTTTGGTATGAGCATATCAAGTTGCAACTGATTCCTATCCCGCAAAGTTGCTTTTAAAATACCCGGTTTAAAAGAAAGGGTATAAGCAGCGTCTTTATGCCATCCTTCAGGATAGTGCCGTTCATAAAACGGCGTACCTAAACGTATCGTTACTTCTTCCTTTGACATTAAAGCGATTTCTTTTGCAATAACCGTTAGTCCATTTTCCAGAATCACACGGTTGATTACCCCTTCATCGTTATCAATGCTTAGTGTTATAGCAGCGCGGTTTTTAGTAACGGTTGTTTGTGTTTTTATCAGTGGTAGTGTAGCGGTAATATAGGATTGCAAATAGTGAAAGGCTTCGTCAATCGTCGTTGTATGCAGTGAAATGCGGTAAATCAATCCCAATAATTTGAGTGTAAGAAAATTGCCTGCTTTCATTCCCCAAAGTTCATCCTTTAATTCACCGTTTATAAATTCAAGAACACCGTAAAAATCCTCATCGCTAATTTGAGTCGTTTCATTTGAAAGGTCCGGTGGCAAATTTTTGATTAGCTTTTGTACATCAGTAAAAGGGATGCCTCTTACCTGTGCATACTCTATATAGTTGCTTAAATGTATAGCTGCAATTTTCATTTTGTCGCAAACTATCAATTTTAATTTAGAAGCCCGGAATAATTTTGTCTCACTAAAAACTAAAAACAATGACTACTTTAAAAAATGTCATGCTTGTCAATGCGTTTAGTTCAGGAGCAACCGGATTTTTATTAATTCTTTTTCCCGGATATACTGCTCAACTATTTGGCGTGACAGCACAGCCGCCGTTTGTAATTGTGGGTATTTTTCTTTTTCTTTTTGCTGTAATGGTTTTTTTGCACAGCCGCAGAAATCCATTAAGCAAGGGATGGATAAAACTAATTGTTGCCCTTGATATTTTGTGGGTCGTAGAGAGCCTCGTAATTATGCTTTCTAAAATGTTTGGGTTTTCACCGCTTGGGTATATGTTGATTGCCGGAGTGGCACTTTGGGTTGCTGTAATGGCTGCATTACAGGCAAAGGGTTTGAGACAATTAATATAATAACCTTCGATAATCACGTGATGTATTAATCAGTTAAATCTATGTGATATGTCTTTATTAAGACCAACGATAATACATGGCTTTTTTATCAGGACTGGGGCACAGGAAAACCCTATGGTTTTCTACACGCCTGGGCAATGAATGCTGATATGGGGAACACCACGTGTATATTTAAGAAGAACTGACTGACAAATACATCGGCAAAAAAGGCTCAAAAAAGCGTGACGAATTTGAGAACGAATTTCGCCTGGATTGTTGGATTGTTGAGACAAACCCTAAAACAAGTGAGACTGGAACGCAATCTGACGCAGGAACAATTAGGCGAACCTGTAGGTGTTAAGAAAGCACAGATTTCGAAAATAGAAAATAGTGCGACAGACGCAAGATTTACGATGATTTTAAAAGTTTTTAAAGCAATAGATGTAAAGGTGAATTTTACCGTGGAACTGAACAACAAGAAATGAGTAAACTAACATCACGTGCCGAACGCATACCGGTTTGGCAAAATGGCGGCCGACGAACATGGGCTAAGCATTTATAATTCAATTTAATTATCTTACAATCATTGGAATAACGGATCATGACTTCCGCCAGTTCGACAAGCCCTGGTGCGTTGCCTGCAAGTGTACGCATCAGGTATGCTTAACATTGATGCTGACACAATCACTTGTGTACTCTAGCCTAAAGCTACTTGTCTTAGTTCATTGGCTAAAAGGTGGATGGCCGCTTGAATCTTTTTGGCTTGACTTTCAGAAGCCCGCTTGTTCCCTGAGACATACTGCTGCAAGAGATTGGAATTAATGCCTGCTCTAACCGCTATGGCGGATATTTTTAACTCTTTGAAGTGTTCAAAAAAAGCGGTTAAGTCGTATTCACATGTAAACCTGATCTCTTCCGCCCTAATATTTTGCCACTCCGGGTTGTTTTTACCCTCGTGCATTAGATAATCCGTGAGTAGATTACGTAAGTTCTCCAGCACACCAGATACCGTATTGGCTTGTGTGGTGAGTAAAAATCCGGGTGCCTTCACCTGTGCTGCATATTTATGATCATCCCAATCAATGTGCACGGGCAGGGTTCTTAACTCTTGCATAAGAAGCATGATTCAATTAGTGTGACAGCCAAAAAGATTCTTTACCATTGTCACAATTCCCTTTGGACTCATTTGTATTTTATGCAATCTCCCTTTCAACCCTGCTTCACGGCAAATGTCATTCACTAAACTTGGCTGTAAGGCTTGCTCTCCCAAAGCAGGGATCGAAAGAAGATTAGGATGGTTTGGATGAGTAAGAATACGGTGAGTTCCTTGTTGACGAACTTGCTGCCAGCCAGCCTTTCCAAGGTAGCTAATAAAGGAATGATGCTTTTATATTATCAAAGTAGTCTAGGAAATAAAGGTAATAAAAAAGTTACCTTAGCAGTGAAAAAGTAATATTTTTATTAGCGTTGCATACTATCAAGTACATGAACGCCAGCAGGCAACACATAGACTTTGTAGGATGCGGAGCACCATGAAGTCCAGGGTTGTACGGAACCACGCGGTAGAGTATTAAGCCCGCTTTCTTTACTGCACTCCGCAAAAGATGCAGCATGCACGCTGGCTCATCCTGCTGCCTTTTTACTTTCCGTTAATCCTCTTTAGCTGCATAAAGTTATTACTTTCATGCAGGAACAACTGGAATGATTCAAAAGTTAGTAGATCGGCTCCCCTTTTTTTAGGTAGAAAATCCATCCCGATGATTTTCTAATGGTGACTCTTGTCTGGAGGCTTCTGAAAATGGCTCCAATGGTATACCCCTGGCTGAATAGCTCTTTTACTTATCAAATCTTAGTTGAAGTTCTATATTCGTGTTGATTGTTGGCGTGGCTATGATTCTACATCTTCATCCTTAAACCTAATATCTTCTGTCGAGGCCATGCCATAAAAAAAGCCTGTAAACATTAAATTTACAGGCCTTTGAGCATTCTTGTTAACCTTATCCGCGGTGAGGGAGGGATTCGAACCCTCGGTACAGTTTAACCCGTACGACGGTTTAGCAAACCGTTCCTTTCGGCCACTCAGGCACCTCACCATAGTATTTCACCTTTCATCGATAAGGGGACGCAAAAGTAAAGATTTATATCGTTTACCCAAAACTCTTTCATCCTTTCACGGCTGCTTTATGCCATTACGCACATTCCAGCCCTTATAGAATAAATTTGGATCCCGCTCGCAAAAAATGTAATTTTGCACCCTGAAAAATCATGCCGTAACATGGTGACATGCCTGGTACCGTAAGATCAGGTTTCCACGGAATTCAAATTTCTCCGCCTTCTTCCGTTACCGGTTTGTGTCATGTAAAGCTATATTATTAAAAAATATTACACAACAAACCGGAAGTACCGGAACTATCCCGTCTGGTTTAACCCATACGGCCGATTAAAGACACTCATTACTTATGAAGCTATCACAGTTTAAATTTGATTTACCCTTAAACCTTATTGCCCAAAACCCAGCAAAAAAACGAGAAGACAGCCGAATGATGGTCGTAAACCGTCAAACCGGCCAGATGGATAATAAACATTTCCGCGACATCCTTGACTATTTCGATGATAAAGACGTTTTTGTTGTTAATAACACAAAGGTTTTTCCGGCACGAATGTATGGCCGGAAGGAGAAAACCGGGGCCAAAATTGAAGTCTTTCTCCTTCGTGAACTAAATAAACCCAACCGCTTATGGGATGTGATTGTTGACCCCGCCAGGAAAATACGCGTGGGAAATAAATTATATTTTGGTGAAAGTGATGAACTTGTTGCTGAAGTTATCGACAATACAACAAGCAGGGGACGTACGATTCGCTTCCTTTGGGATGGCTCAGATGATGAATTCAGGCAAATGCTCGAAATCCTTGGAGAAACACCGTTACCTAAATACATCAAAAGAAAACCCGACGAAGAAGATAAAGAGCGCTACCAGACCGTATACGCAAAACACGAAGGCGCGGTAGCCGCTCCCACGGCAGGCTTACACTTCAGCCGCGAACTCATTAAACGGCTTGAAATAAAAGGTATCCGGTTTGCCGAAGTAACCCTCCACACGGGCCTTGGTACGTTTCGCCCGATTGAAGTTGAAGATCTAAGCAAACATAAAATGGACGCGGAGTATTACCGTATCGAAGAACATGATTGCAAAATTGTAAATAAGGCCAAGCTCGACGGAAAGCGGATATGCTCTATCGGCACTACTACCATGAGAGCGATTGAATCTTCTTTCACGGCAGAAAGATTGTTAAAGCCTTCTGAAGGGTGGACAAACCATTTTATTCATCCGCCTTATAAATTTAATATCGCCGATGCCCTCGTCACGAATTTTCATTTGCCAAAAACAAGCCTCCTTATCATGACATGTGCTTTTGCCGGGTACGACCTCGCCATGGAGGTTTATAAAAAAGCGATAAAGGACAAATACCGGTTTTTCAGCTACGGCGATGCCATGTTGATCATATAATCTGTTACGCAATTCCGTCAGCCTCCTGATTACAGGAGGCTTCCTTTTTTTAATGCCTGTGAATGTTTATTTTTATCGGCACAACGCTGCCCCTGAAGAGGATTGCATCTCTCTTGTTCTTTCTGACAATCTTCCGGGCGAAATGAAAGATCGCTGAAACTTTTGGAGGCTGTGATTAGTGATCAAGTTAAGTAAACAGCTGCTCCCTGAAATTCGGGAGATTTCAAAGTCCCCCGCAATGAGTTGCCTTAAGTGCAAGAGCGTACATCGGCGGCTTTTAAAGGACAAGTGAAAAGATACCAGAACACCAGGCTTACACAATGTTCACGAAGAGGACACATGGTATTTCCGCCTGCCAACAACTAATCCAATCCAAACAAACCTTTATTCAGCAACTGTAGCGTACGTAATTTTTCATCAGACGGAATAAGAATAGACACATTGTGGCGGCTTCCGCCGTAACTAACCATACGGACGGGCACGGGAGTCAATGCTTCAAATAACCTGTGTAACATATTGGGCGTATGGGTGATCTCGTTGCCCACGACAGAAACAATTGTCTGATTCTGGTCGACCTCAACCGTTCCAAAGGGGTCCAGTTCTTTAAGGATCGCTTTCAACTGACTGGAATCGTCGATGGTCAATGATACAGCTACCTCGGAGGTAGTGATCATATCTATGGGAGTGCGGTATTTCTCAAATACTTCGAAAATTTTTCTCATAAACCCATAAGCGAGCAGCATTCTGCTGCTTTTGATTTTGATGGCTGTTATTCCATCTTTGGCTGCAATCGCTTTTACGCCAACGCTGCCGGCTTCTCTTACGATAAGCGTTCCCTTTGCCTCCGGTTCCATTGTATTGAGTAATTTCACCGGGATGTTATACAGCTGTGCAGGCCAGATAGAGGCGGGGTGTAAAATCTTAGCTCCGAAATATGCCAGCTCTGCTGCTTCTTCAAAACTTAGTTGTTCAACAGGAACAGTTTGTTTTACAACCCGCGGGTCGTTGTTGTGCATCCCGTTGATATCCGTCCAGATTTCGCATACGCTCGCATTGATGGCAGCCGCTATCAGGGAAGCGCTGTAATCGCTTCCTCCCCTTTTCAGGTTATCCACTTCCCCCCTGGCATTCCTGGTAATATATCCCTGTGTAATAAACAGCTTTTTGGTGCTGTGCGCTTTCAATAACTGGGTCAGCTTCACCTTAATGCTCCCGATCTGAGGTTCATCGTATGCATCTATTGTCATAAAGTCAAGGGCTGGAAGCAACACATGTTCGTGACCCTGTTCTTCGAGGTAAACGCTGAAAAGCTTTGTGCTGAGCAATTCGCCCTGGGCAAGGATATCTTTATTAAGGGCCTGGTTAAATGATATTCTCAGAATGATATCGAGAAATTCGAAATGCTCGCCTGCGATTGACCTCGCCTTTGCCAAAGTCGCCTCTTTTGTCAGCAGGTTTGCAATAAATTTCTGGTAGTGATCAGACAACTGCTGTATCTGGTACTTCGCAGTCTCCCTTTCGCCTTTGCTCAGTGATTCGCCGATAGCCACCAACGCGTTTGTTGTGCCGCTTAAAGCGCTAAGCACCACAATGGTTGGTTCGTCGCTGCGCGTGACCAATTGAGATACCTGGTTCATCCTCTCAGGCCTTCCCACAGAAGTGCCTCCAAACTTCATAACTTTCATAACAGTTGGTTGTTTCTGGTTTCCTTTCTTTTAAGGAGGTGCAAAGATAATGGCTGAAAAGGAAAGTAAATTTTTCGACGTTAACAACGGGAGTGCGTTTGACGGTTTTCATCCCGTATTTTCTATACCGACCGTACATGCCAACCCTGTCAAAGCTGATCAGGGCCGGGAGTAGGGTATATTTAATCAGCAATTATCCAACCACCCATTCAACTTCGAATTTTTCCCCAATCGCTTTCAGGTCCTGAACTACAGCATCGAGCAGTGGTATCCCGTCCCTCAGACGAATGGCTTCAGTTTCCCTTTCCGGATCTCCCGGAATCAACACTCTATCTTGTCCCCTGACTGTTTTGGCGCTCCTGAACCGTGTTATCCATTGATCCATATGCTGTTTAAAATCCAAAGCGGGCCTGAAGGCATCGATACGCATGGCGCCAAAAAAATGGCCTATTCCTTTGCCGGGCAGATCGTCTGCAACAGGAAGAAAACTCACAAAAGGCGGAACCCACGGACCGTAATTTGCACCACTTAAAACGGCAGAAAGAATATCTACTATCGCTCCGAGAGCATACCCTTTGTGGCTTCCATGTTCGGCATCTCCGCCGAGCGGTAACAAGGCGCCACCGTATTTTAACTCCTCCGGATCAAGTGATGAGTTTCCTTCTTTATCCTGTATCCACCCTGATGGTGCCATCAAACGTTTCCGTTGAAGGATCTCCAGCTTGCCATTCGCGGCGGTTGTAGTGGCCATGTCGGCAACAAAAGCAGGTTCTTTTCCCGCCGGCACAACTACACAAATCGGGTTGGTGCCCAGCAAACGCTCGATGGAAAATGTCGGAGATACCAACGGACTTGCATTCGTCATTGCTATGCCAATCATATCATGCTTCAGCGCCATCATGGCGTGATGCGCCGCTATGCCGAAATGGTTGGAATTCTGAACAGCGACCCACCCGGTGCCTGCAGCCTTCGCTTTGTTTACGGCAATCTGCATTGCGTAGGGAGCAACTACAAGCCCGAGGCCCCTGTCACCATCTACTGTCGCTGTTGAAGGGGTTTCATGAACAATGTTGATCCGGGGTTCAACATTTATCCGGCCGTCTGCCCACAGGCGGATATAGCCGCTAAGCCTCGCTACACCGTGTGAATCGATACCGCGGAGATCGGCAGCAAGGAGGGAGACCGAAGCTGTTTTTGCGTCGGTATCACTGCAGCCTGCCTTACGGAAAACGTTTTCCACAAACGCAAGTAAATGTCCGTAAGAAATGTGCTGATTCATTCCGCAAGGTAAAGATTGATTACAAATTTCAGACTACAGATTTATTATTTGAGGTTTGCCTCCGATCTGCAGTCCCTTATCTGAAATCTAACATTCCTCTACCCTGCAATCAATGCACTTGGCAGGATGTTAAACTCCTTGCGAAATGCGGCGCTAAAGTTGCTGAAGTTTGAATATCCGAGACTCATTGCCACCTGCTTAATAGAAAATTTTTGGGAAAGTATCATAGCCCGCGCCTTTTGCATCCTGTAGAACTGGTAATACTGGTAAATTGGCTTACCATATACATCCCGGAAAAGCTGTTTCAGTTTACTTGGGCTCATGGAAACCGCTTTTGCCAGCTCGTTAATGGTAGGGCATGGTTCCGAAGGATCCGCAGTAATCATTTGTTCTACTTTTCGTATCTGTTCAATGTCATATGTGCTTGCCTTCACCTGGTACCTGAACTGGAGACGCTTTTCGTACAAGCTATTAAAAAAACGTTCGATCAAAGCCATGGTGCGGTTATGGAGAAGGGTTACAGGCGTCGGGTGGTCCTCCCTTAACCCGATCATGTCAGCCATTAACCTTTTATATTCAGCATCTAACGGCTCCATGTTTAAAGAAGCGGTTTTCAGAGCGATATAGTGCTGAACAATTTCATCATATACCTCCATCTTCAGGTATTTGCCTAACCATTCATTGTCCATTTGAACGGTAATGCATTGCACATGAGTTCCTTTGGAAAAATAGTACCCTACATCAAAAAGGCTGCATACAAGATAGACGGAATTATGGTGGTGACGCGAGTCCTTGTAAAACTCGCGGTCAATCTGGGTAGTAAGAGACTGGGGAACTTCTGTTTCTTCAAACCGCAAAGAATAGAGTTCCTGGTCTGATTTTGATTGCTCATAATGCATATCATCATTTAGTGTAAAATTCATGATGAATGCTAACAAATTATTGGGCAGATCCAAAAACTGAACATATCCTGAACCAAGTGAAGAAGGCACTTCGATCCGGTTGTTGATCATCCTTGTTCCCATTCCTTTCGCAAAGGCATCCATAAATTGATGAAGATCGACAACGGGGTATTTAAATGTAAACACGTAATCTTTATTTGATATATCATGCAAAATTCGAAAACAGCTGCGATAAATTCAAGGAAATCTCTTTGTAAATTAATCTGAAAATATTTTTAACAATTTTAATGTGTCAGTGCTAATGACGTGAATTGCGGGCTGCCGGATGCATGGTACAGGCAGGAACGCAGATTGGGCAAATCAATCCATTTTTCATAAGATTTTACGCGACAACTCAGGCATTTGACTTCATTCTCTCCGGATCCCAGTTTATCACCTTACGCTTGAAATAACTGTCGTTACAGGCCAGGCATGGACCAGCCGCGCGAAAGCCAAAAACGGCGTCTTCCACCACTTTCCTGGTGCCTCTTACAGACTCGAAGAAGTTGATGTGATGGTCAAGGTGATCGTTATAATTTTGCGGCGCCTTATAAGAGATGTCGGCTATCTTTTCCGCTTTCCGATCGGCCTGGGTAAACCTGGCGTCGTAAGATTCTTTGAACGCTTTTTGAGTTGCTTCCGGAAAAGTATTGTACGAATCCCATCCCCCGTAACCAGGGGCTTTTGGCAGCTTTTGCTGTTTGATCACAAAGCCGTTGCCTCCCATATCAAGCACGCCATCTGATCCGATAAGTTTCGTAACGCCTGTCTCTCCCTGGCCGCTGGCAAAATTTACCCTGAGCATTACCTGGAATGCAGGATGTTTTTTGGTTTCCGGATAATCCATTATCCCAACCATAACATCAGGAACATCGCGGCCATCTTTCCAGTATGTCAGGGCGCCAGATGTAAAAATGCGGATCGGACCTGTAGACCCGGTTATATAGTGGATGCCGCTTATTAAATGTACGAAAAGGTCACCTGCCACGCCGGTTCCGTAATCCCGGTAGTTTCTCCACCGGAAGAACCGGTTTGGATCCCATTCTTTTTTCGGGGCATCCCCGTGATAATTGTCCCAGTCCACTGTTTTCGGTGAAGCGTCCGGTGGGATAGAATACTGCCAGGCGCCAAGCGCGCTATGCCTGTCGTAGGTAGCTTCTATGCAATTCAATTGCCCGATGATGCCTGACTCATAATGTTTCTTTGCTTCCTGGAATACAATGCTGCTTACCCGCTGACTGCCTACCTGGAACACTGCGTTCGTCTCTTTCTGTGCCTGTATTACGGCAAGTCCTTCGCTCAGTTGATGAACCATGGGCTTTTCGCAATAAACGGCTTTACCCTTTCGCATTGCCTCAATTGACATCCGGTCGTGCCAATGATCGGTTGTGGCGATGATTACGGCGTCAACATCCTTCCTTTCGAGTATTTCTTTATAATTTTCTGTGGTGAAAATATTCTTTCCATATAACTCTTTGGTTCTTTCCAGATGTCCCTCGTATAAATCACAGGCTGCCACCAATGCAACCCCGGGAACCTTTACTGCGCTTGCCACGTTGTTAAACCCCATGATACCCATGCCAATGCACGCAATATTGATCTTGTCGTTGGCGCTGATTCTTTTTTCGTATTGGAGTATACGGGTTTCCACTGCCGCTTCCTTATCTGCTTTCAGCGTAGCCAAAGAGCCGGCGGAAAGCAAAAGCGTCGTACTTCCAAGTTGCTGTAAAAACTTCCTGCGGGAAGATGAATGATCTATAGGCATGATGCTCGATTAATCTGAACTGTGATTATTTTGGTATACAGGAAAGATAAGAATTTTACGTAATCTCTTACCTGCCAATTTAAATTAATTAACAAAATTTGAATCATATATCGACCATAGAACCATTACTTCCATCGATTGCATAACCCTCTTACCACCTTAGCGGAACGGTATTCCCAGGTTGCTGCGCAATTGAGCAACAATAGTCAGTTATGATTCGGGAATGGCATACACATAATGTCCATCATATCAACCAGTAATCACCCTTCAGACCGGCGCAAATCAGACTTACTTAAAACGGCAGATCGTCCACAGCTTCCGCAATATCGGTAGGGGTCGTATTTTGCTGCCTGTTGGAATTATTTCCATATGATGTAGGTTCTCCGGAAGGCTCTGTGCCCCGGTTACTTCCACCCAATAACTGAACATTCATCACCCGGAGGGTCAGGGACGTTCCGGTTGTTCCATCATTTTTGGGATAGGTTCTCACTTCAGGCGCCCCTTCAACATAAACCATCGTTCCTTTCTTTAAATATGGAGCTATTCCGGTTTTGTCAGACCAGTAGGCACATTCCACCCAGATGGTCTTGTCTTTCTGATTACCCTGGGCGTCCTTAAATTTTTCCGTATGGGCCACATTAAAATTCATGACGGTTTTGCCGTTAACGGTATTTGTCAGGCAATCTTTTCCAAGGTTTCCAATTACTTGTAGCTTTATCATGTTAAATAGTTTTTGTGTTAGTGACTCGCAAAATAGTGCATTCCTCAGGGAAACAATTGTTGGTTTAACCCTATTTATACCTTTTTTCCTCACATATTTACCGTCTCCCTGTTGATAAATGCTTTACCTGACATTACGTTTCATTTCGGGATCGTCAATGCCCTAAAGCTGCGGACTCCCGCTGATTCACTTTGCTGATATTGCGTAAGACAGCGCACTACGAAAACGCGGTTCTCTTTGTATATTTGCAGCCTGCCTGCTGAAGCTATAACGGAAGCAGTGCTTAAAAATAAGAATATGAGCCGGAAAGGAAAGGTTTTGGTGGCAATGAGCGGGGGTATCGACAGCACAGTAACAGCCCTCATGCTCCATAATGACGGGTATGAAGTGGTTGGCATCACGATGAAAACGTGGGATTATGCAACGAGCGGCAGCAGTAAAAAAGAAACCGGCTGTTGCAACCTCGATAGCTTTAATGATGCCCGGATGGCCGCCGTTCACCACGGCTTTCCTCATTTTGTACTGGACATCAGGGAAGAATTCGGAGATTTTGTAATCGAAGACTTTGTTAACGAATACCTCGCGGGCCGCACACCGAACCCCTGCGTGATGTGCAATACGCACATCAAATGGAGAGCCTTACTCAAAAGAGCCGATGCACTGGGATGCGAATTTATTGCAACAGGGCATTATGGAAACATAAGGCAGCACGATAATGGAAGATATGTGATCAGTAAAGGGATCGACGAAACCAAAGACCAGAGCTATGTTCTCTGGGGGTTACAGCAGGACCTGCTCCGCAGAACGTTGCTACCACTCGGGAAATACCGCAAAACGGAAATTCGCCAGATGGCGATCGATCTTGGTTATCCCGAACTGGCTAAAAAGGCGGAGAGTTACGAAATCTGCTTTGTGCCCGATAATGATTACCGTGGTTTCTTAAAGAAAAAGGTTGCAGGCCTTGAAGAAAAGGTTGCAGGTGGTAATTATATTGACAAATATGGCAACATTCTTGGCCGCCATAAAGGATATCCTTTTTATACTATAGGCCAGCGCAGGGGCCTCGATATCGCCGTTGGCAAACCCTTATATGTAACGTCGATCGATCCGGACAACAACGCTGTTGTATTGGGCGAAGAACCCGACCTCGATGAGCACAGGATGTTGGTGACAAGGCTCAGTTTGATGAAGTACGATGCGATCACCCCCGGTATGGAGGCGGGTACTAAAATAAGGTATAAAAGCCCGGCTACTTTATCAAAACTGTACCCGGAAAGTGAGGGCCTGCATGTTCATTTTTACGAAAATATAAAAGGAATAGCGCCCGGGCAGAGCGCGGTCTTTTATGAAGGTGATGATGTGATCGGCGGAGGAATTATTCAGCGTACAGGAATATAGCAATATTCTCCCGGGCTATTCGTTAGCAGTAGGAAGTCAATCGTTTGAACGGGGGAGATCGGAAGTTGATGCATTGCTGCCGGTTGTTCTTATAATTTACATAACAGGGATGCTATGACAAAAATCCGGAATGTTCTTTTGCTTGTTTGTTTTGCCGGCATGCTTTCACAATGCACCAGGCAAACGGATGAGTTTAAAAGCGATCAGCTAATGGAGTACCTGAATTTATCGCGGGGAAAATATATCACTTATAAGCTTGATTCCACCAAGTTTGTCCTTTTCGGGCAAAAAGATACCATTATCCGGTACCAGGCAAAAGATGTGGTAGATGCACCCATTACGGATAATCTGGGAAGAACGGGCTGGAGAGTCATTCGCTACCTGAGAGATAGTGCAAGCAGAAACGAAGCAGACTGGAAGCCTAACTCAACCTACATGATCGTTCCTACAAGGGAAAGCGTAGAAGTGATCGAAGACAACCTTCGTTATCAGAAACTCAGGCTGCCCATAATAAAAGATTTCTCCTGGAAGGGCAACTCGTTTCTTGACACTCACTCCATTTATTCTACGGTGCTGTTTATGTCTGACTGGGACTATACCTATGAGAACATAGGAAGTCCTTTTACCCCGCTTTCCACACCGGTAGCAAATACAATAACGGTCAACCAGCGCAATGAAACGTTAGGGTCGGTAAATAACCCCGAATCGTATAGCGAACGAAACCTGTCTAAAGAAGTATATGGAAAAGGGATTGGGTTGATCTATAAGGATTTTCTGCACTGGGCCTATCAACCCCGAACAAGTATTTATCCGAATGGTTATAAGGAAGGATATGGCATCCGCCTGCGGATGATTGATCATAACTAAGAAAAGGATATGCCTCACAATAGTGCTGCCGGATGCGAAAAGTCGTTGAACGTAAAACGGCTTTGTTTGATGTTTGTGTGTTTGGCTGTTTTCACATCAGTTCACGCGCAATACTCGCGGTACATTATTCAACTGAAAGATAAAAGGGGAACGCCATATACTATATCCAACCCTTCTGCCTATTTGTCCCGGAAAGCCATTGAAAGGAGAGTGCGGCATAAAATTCCGATTGATTCAACCGATCTGCCAATTTCAGCAGCTTACCTCGACAGCCTGCGATCGGTGCCAAACGTCATTATCCTCAATAAATCCAACTGGCTGAACCACGTTTGTATCAGTACAACAGACCCAAAGGCGCTCTTAAAAATTAATTCTTTCCCGTTCGTCAGGTCATCGGTTGCCATTGCTTCGCGCAATGTCACTGAGTTTCCTTCCATCTTTGAGTTGTCGGAGCAAACCTATTCCGTTTCGCGGCAAAATAACAGAAGCCTTGTTGAAAACAATGCTATAGAATATGGAAGCACATTCAACCAGATCCATATCCACCAGGGTGAATACCTGCATAAAAGCGGGTTCAGGGGTGACGGCATGACCATCGCTATATTGGACGCGGGGTTCTTCCAATATAAAACAAACCCTGTTTTCGATAGCGTTCGGCTGCAAAACAGGGTGTTGGGTGAATGGGATTTTGTAGCAAACGAACAAAGCGTGAATGAGGATAATTCACATGGCATGTTTTGTTTTTCCATTATTGCTGCCAACCGTCCTGAGTCGATGGTTGGTTCAGCCCCGCGGGCGAATTTTTATTTATACAGAACAGAAGATGAAGCCTCCGAATATCCCATCGAAGAACAGAACTGGGTTGCGGCTGCGGAGGTTGCGGATAGTTCAGGCGCGGACATGATCTCTTCTTCGCTTGGCTATGCCTACTTTGACGATCCGGCCTTTAACCATAATTATCCGGAGAGAAACGGCAATACCTCCATTGTTACCCGGGGCGCCGACCTTGCCGCCAAAAAAGGACTGATCGTGATGAACAGTGCCGGCAATTCCGGTAATGAGGGTGGCGAAGCGAAATTCGTCATTTGCCCTGCAGACGGCGACAGCGTTGTGGCCGTTGGGGCAGTTGATGCCAGTGGCAATATTGCATCGTTTTCAAGCTCGGGTCCCAATGCTGCCGGTAAAATAAAACCCAACATCGTTTCTGTCGGCCAGGGCACTGCCATTGCGGGGTTTGATGGCAGGCCAATCAGAGGTAACGGCACTTCTTATGCAAATCCGAACCTGGCAGGTTTGGTGGCCTGCCTGTGGCAGGCGTTTCCTGAAACAGGTAACATGGATATTATTGATGCGGTGCAAAAAAGTTCGCATAAATATAGTAACCCGGATAACCGGTTCGGATATGGTATTCCGGATTTCAAAAAAGCATTTTCCCTGCTGCTCACAAGTTCGTTTAAAGGCACAGTAACCATCGACCGATGCATCGCTACCATCAGCTGGACGGGTAAGGGTAACCGTTCCATGCGTTATGAAATTGACCGCAAGGCGCCATCAGATACCGGGTTTCTCAGGATTGCCATTATTCCGGGTGCGTCAACTGCGTTTGAAATGAGTACCTACACGTTCAAAGACACTTTACGAACGCTGTCTCCCACTGCATTTCAATACCGGATCAGGCAGATTATGCAGGAAGACTCAACAATAGTATTACTCACTTCCACAATTAACGCCGTTGATGTATGTAATACTGCCATTGGTATGTCTGTAAGCCCAAGCCCGTTTTTCAGTAATATTAACGTTTTGATCAATACTCCTGATGCGATTAATAAAATGAGCATCTCATTATATAATATCAAAGGGCAGCAGCTGTATTACTTTGAAGGCTCCAAAACGACCGGCGCTTTTTCACACATCATTCCCGGTCAATCTCTCCCTTCCGGCGCTTACGTCATAACGGTCCGGGACAACCGTAAAATCCTTTTTACCAGAAAAATCATCAAGTAGAGACGCCATGCATGGCGCCAGACGAGTTACAAATATTACAGGTCTGATAACTGTTGTGGCATGTTTTGACCAACGTGCAAGGCAGAGATGTCATGCATGGTGTCTACTATTATAATTCCAGGTGAGCTTATTGGTAATCAACAATTCATCTTAAGCGGTTTTTTTCAAAGCAGCAATTTTTCTTTCGTAATTCTATTGGTCTTACGCGAACGGCCTACCACACTCTCTTGTCATCTTTCATGAGCCCCCTTTTGGTGTTTTGTTATGTAGCGATCTTTCGGGCGAAATGAAAGATCACTGAAAATTTTGCAGGCTGTGATTGGTGATCAACCTGACTAAACAACTGCTGGCTAAAATTCCGGGGATTTCAAAGTCCGCCGCACTAGCTTGCTTTAGGTGAAAAAGCGTGTAGCGGCGGCTTTGAAATGACAAGTAATAGGATACCGCACTCTCATGACTCTGCAATTAGGTATGGCTAAACACGGCCACAAACATTGAATCTGCCTTAACCGGATAACCGGCCAATAACTTCATTTCATCGAGTTGAAGCGGGAAACTCCGGGTGATGTATTTAACGATCGATTCATTTTCTTCCCTGAAAACAGAACAGGTGCTGTATACCAGTCGACTGCCTGTTTTTAAAGCAGGGATCACGTTGGATATAATCTTTTTTTGAAGATCCGCGTAATGAAGAATTTTCTTTGGATCAAAAAAATATAATTGTTCCGGTGTTCTTGCCCAGGTGCCGGAGCCGGTACAGGGAAGGTCGGCAATGATCAGCTCGCAGGGAGCATCGGGCAGGCGGCAATTTTTTCCGGCCAGGTCTGTTACAAAGGACCGGTAATGTTTTATACCGGCTGAAGAAAACCGCTTTTGAAGATTGAGCAGGATGGGTTCTCGTACGTCCGACACCGTTAAGTGAATCGAAGGAAACTGATCATACACCATGATTGATTTGCCTCCGCTTGCCGCGCAACAGTCCCACACGCGGGCGGCGGAAGTATGGCCTTCGTTTGATGGTAGCCGGTAGAAGGGCCCTATATTCTGTGAGCTTAAATCCTGAACCACCACTTCCCTGTCGATCTCAAGCACTTCGTCAACGTTTGTGGCATTTGCGAGGGATATACAGGTATCGGAAATTGGCAGAAAGGAGATACCAGCGTCGGACAACTTTTGTTTTACACCATTCAATTTTCCCGGGCGAATCCTTAAGAAAAGATCCGGTTGCTGTAAAAGCGATAGATTGAACAAATCAGGATCGATCCCTTTGCTCAGTTGATCCTGCCACGGAAAAACATCCCTGAGCTGAAATGCATCGATAAATGGCCTCGAGAATTGTAGCTTCTCCTGCAATGGTAAATGAATGGCCTTGTTCCAG
>JBGSYC010000244.1:0-40696 GCA_041751095.1 Flavihumibacter sp. | reverse complement strand
TTATTTTGAGCAAAACCTGCCAAACAAGAAAATACTCCAATACAAAAAACACTCAAGCGAGCAAGCAATCGTTTATAGTTCATAGTCAGTGATTTACAAAAGTCAGTTTATAAAACCCCGATTCACCAGGTCGTTATAGCACCGACATAATCGGTCAGAAATTAACAAGGTTTTAAAGAATTAGTTCAAAAAAGACAATAATCTTTTATGTATTGCTGCTTCAATTAAATACATTTTAATGAGTAATGGTTATATTTACCGATGTGTTTAATGGTGAGGTCTGTCAGGAGTTAAATTAGTAAACGTGATAGTATAATAAGGTACTAACGCTTACTTAGAAACCATTAGTCCCGTTTGAATGCGATTTAAAAATCAATCCCCAGCCACTTCTTCCTTTCTTTCTTATGATACTTTTCGTAATTGAACCTGTATAATTTTCCCGGGCGATGAGGTACGTCAACTTCATATTCGCCTGTATCAATCAAAAGATCCATTGCAAAAAATTTTTTTCGGAAATTGCGGCGGTCAAGCTTGGCACCCAGAATCGCTTCGTATAAATTCTGCAGTTCCCTTAAGGAAAATTTCCGCGGCAGGAGGCTGAAGCCAAGCGGATGTTCCCGGATGCGTTTCTGAAGCCATTCAAAGCACACGTCAAGTATCTGTTTGTGATCGAACGCCATTTCCCTGATGGTACTCAGGGAATGCCAGTGTAACTCGTTTTCGAGGATACCAAGTTTATGTTGCTGAACATTTATCAAAGAACAATAGGCAATCGTAATTACACGTCCGGCGGGGTGGCGGTCTACCTTACCAAACGACCTCACCTGTTCGAGGTAAACATCGTCCATTCCGGTTCTTTCCTTTAAAATCCGGTAAGCAGCCTGGTCGAGATCTTCGCTTCCGCTTACCAGGTCTCCAAGCAACGACCACATGCCTGCATACTGCTTCAGGTCAGATTTTATCAATAAAACCTTCAGCTCATTTTCATCAAAGCCGAATATGACACAATCAACCGAAATCGCTATTCTTACATGGCTTTCGAGCTTTTCAAGCCCGGTATTAACATTTTCTGGCGTGTGGGCAGCAGGAACTTTCAATGGCCGCAAGGTTCTTTTCATCTGTAAAGCTGAGTTTAAAAGGTATGACAGAGATGCCATTAATGTTACTCCAATGCGTTACTGACTATGGCTCGTTGAACGAAAGCGTTAACAGCAGTACGAATGTAATGATTGCAAATGATTACACGAACCAAATCTTACGGCTGAAAACAGAGACCTGCTTTCAAAAACCCATTTCTATACGGTTAATTGCAAACCGGTATTTAATTTTACGGCTCAACCTGCCATCATGTATTCAAACGATCAGACAAAAGAGTTACAGCAATCTACTCAAAGCCTGCTAAAAAGAGCTGATGAATTAACTGCCGGAGATATTGAGCTGATACGCAGCTGTCTTCGTTTTCATGAATACCGCTATTATATTTTAAACGACCCGCTGATCACTGATTATGAATATGACAGCCTGTATAAGGCACTGGAGAAGATAGAACATAAGTTCCCGGAAATGGTAACGCCTGCGTCCCCAACGCAAAGAGTGGCCAAAGGGCTTACAAAAGAATTTCCTACGGTGCACCACCTGGTTCCGATGCTTTCCCTACAAAATTCATACAATGCAGCCGATTTGCTCGACTGGGACAGAAAGTGCAGAGAAATAAGCGGCCTCAAAGAGGTTGAATATTGCGCTGAACCAAAGTTTGACGGAGCAAGCATATCTCTGATATATGAAAACGACATGCTGATCCGGGCGGCTACCCGCGGCAACGGGGTGGAAGGAGACGAAATCACCATTAATGTAAAACAGATACGCTCGGTTCCTCTTTCAGCGGGATTTTCACGCTATGGCATTTTTCAGATAGAGATCCGTGGCGAAGTGCTGATGAATAAATTAAGCTTCATAAAAAATAATGAGCAACTGGCAGCGCAAAATCTCCCTCCATTCGCAAACCCACGGAATTCTGCTGCCGGCTCCCTTCGGATCAAAGATCCAAATGAAGTCAGGCGGCGAAACCTCGAAGCGTTCTTTTATCACGTTAGCTATTACACTACTACAGATGGCAGGCAAATGTCGGTGGACGGAAAAACAAAGCCGGCCAATTTTAAACCTTCAACCATCAATCCTGCACTGGCTACTCACGCCGGAACTTTACAGATGCTGTGGGATCTGGGGTTCCGCAGTCCAAAAAACGAATTGAAGGTATTTAAAGGAATTGATGAAGTCATCGCGTACTGCCCGGCTTTGGAAAAAGAACGTGATAATATGCCCTATGAGATCGATGGCATCGTTATTAAGGTGAATGACGTCCTGCTACAGGAAAAGCTCGGCATGACAACCCATCACCCCCGGTGGGCCATTGCTTATAAATTTCAGGCCAGGCAAGCCACGAGCAAACTTAAAAAGGTTGAATTCCAGGTGGGCAGAACAGGTTCGATTACCCCTGTTGCGAAAATTACACCGGTTGTGGTTAGCGGGGTTACGGTAACTTCCGTTTCTCTTTTTAATGAAGATGTGGTTAAAGAAAAAGACCTTATGATCGGTGACACGGTGATGGTTGAACGCGCGGGGGATGTAATACCCTACATCGTTAAATCTTTGGCGGAGTTGAGAACCGGGGATGAAGAAAGAATAATTTTTCCGGTGAATTGCCCGGTTTGCGGCGATCAACTGTTTAAACCGATAGGAGAGGCTTTATGGAGATGTATAAACGTCAATTGCGAGGCCCAGGTAGTTGAGCGCATCATCCACTTTGTAAGTAAGAACGCTATGGATATCCGAAGCCTTGGTGAGTCGATTGTCAGGAAATTTTTTGAGCTTGGCATTCTTAAAGACATTCCCTCCATCTATACATTGCCGTTTGATGACATATACCGGTTGGAAGGTTTTGGAAGGAAGTCTGTCGATAACCTCCGGTCAGCTATCGAGATCTCCAAATCTCAACCTTTACATCGCCTGATATTTGCCCTTGGCATCCGGTATGTAGGGGAGAATACGGCAAAAACGCTTGCCAATGCGGTCTCTCACCTGCTTGACTATAAAACGTACTCTATTGAGCAGCTTCAGACACTTGAAGACGTGGGGACAAAGGTAGCTGGAAGCATTTGCCAGTTTTTTCAAAATGACGATAACCTGCATATGCTGGAGAGATTAGAACAATTGGGAGTAAACCTTACCAACACCAAGAAACAAACCATTGCCCCCGGCAATTTACAGGGAGCAAGCTTTTTATTCACCGGAACACTAACCATGGTTAAACGAAGTGAAGCTGAAGAATTGGTTGAACAAAAAGGTGGTAGTATACTCAGCGGCGTTAGTAGTAAACTTAACTACCTGGTGGTAGGTGAAGATGCAGGCTCTAAACTGGAAAAAGCAAAAAAAATTCAGACCATCCGGATCATCAATGAACAGGAGTTTCTTGATCTAATCAACCGATAAGCAGGATTTCAATCAAAAGGTGGCGTTTCATATTTCTTTGCTAACTTTAGTAAAACCGTTGGCAATGATAAAGAAAATTACCGGGGAAGTATGGAAACCGCTCCAGTTCCCGGGATGGAAACAGCTCCGGAAAAAATATGCATTGTCATCTCATGGTCGCGTGTCAAGTTATGCTGAGGATATCCTCGAGGATGGAAAATTACTAAACGGTTCCCTTACTACTGGTTACAAAACTTTAAATCTGCACCGCCCGGGAAATAACGGCACGCTTTATATACATCGTGAAATCGCTAAATTATTTTTGCCGAAAAAATCTCCAAAAAGTAAATACGTTATCCATGTCAACCACCAGAAAACCGATAACGCCGTTAAAAACTTAAAATGGGCAACTCTTGAAGAAATGATCGCCCACCAGCAAAACAGCCCGGCAAAAAAAGCTTACAAGACGGTACAGGCTAACCGAACTGTGGGGCTGAAGCTTACCGCAACCCAGGTAAAATCCATAAAAAAAATCCTGGGCAGCAAGACAAGGAATGTTACCATTAAGCAACTGGCGGGCAGGTACGGCGTTAGTGAAATGACCTTGTACCGGATCAAAAGTGGAGAAAACTGGGGAAGAATTTAATATCCGCTGAGAATATCATGCAAAACACGGCCTTATCCAATCCAATCGGCGTATTTGATTCAGGATATGGCGGACTGACGGTTTTAAAAGAGATTGCCGCAGCTTTGCCCGCGTATGATTTTATGTATGTCGGCGACAATGCCAGGGCCCCTTATGGGACAAGGTCTTTCGATACCGTTTACCAGTATACTCTCGAATGTGTACAATGGCTTTTTGAAAAAAGCTGCCCTTTAATTATCCTGGCCTGCAATACGGCTTCTGCAAAAGCACTTCGTACTATTCAGCAAAACGATCTTCCCAAAATACATCCCTACAACCGGGTGCTGGGAGTGATAAGGCCAACTTCGGAGGTCATCGGAAATTTTACCAGTACAGGGAAAGTTGGGATACTGGCAACTACCGGAACAGTTCTTTCCGGTTCTTATGAAATTGAAATCAAAAAGTTTTTTCCTCACCTTAACGTTTTCCAGGAGGCGTGCCCGATGTGGGTGCCTTTGATAGAAAATAATGAACACAGCGGTCATGGAGCTGACTATTTCATTCAAAAGAATATATCCGGCCTGCTTGAACATTCCAGCGGTATTGATACGGTTTTACTTGCCTGTACCCATTACCCGCTAATGAGTGAGAATATCCGTCAGTTTCTCCCTTCGTACGTAACATTGATATCCCAGGGGCCCATCGTCGCAAGCAGCCTCGCTGGCTACCTGAAAAGGCATCCCGAAATAGATAACCGGTGCAGCAAAAACGGCATAATGGAATTTTATACTACCGACTCTACCACAGACTTTGACAACCAGGCAGGTAAATTTTTCGGAAAACCGGTTCAGTCGCGGCGCCTGGCTCTTCCGTGAAGAATAAGTAGAGGAAGTATTGGGATAGTGTCACGTCCGTAGCGAATGGATTCTTTTCAACAATGTGTTGGATCGGGAATGGTTTTGCCTTACCTTTGCCGTCCCTTTCGCGGCACAGTAGGTATGGTGGCCTGTTGTGATTTTAAATGTCCGTTTTTAAGCGGATACATTGAATGGCAAAGTATAAAATAAATCAGAATGAAACGTACATTTCAACCACATAGGCGTCGCCGCAAATCGGTGCATGGTTTTCGTAAACGCATGCAAACTGCAAATGGCCGCAAAGTGTTGTCAAGCCGTCGCAGAAAGGGCCGTAAAAAACTTACTGTGTCAAGCGAATCAAAGCAGAAGTAAGTAGCATACCGGTTGAGGCAGCCTGCCGGTTTAAGTCAGGGGTACCTTCAGGCCGGCTAAATAACTCCAGGCTTTCAATAGCTATTCAGGGCACCGGATCATACCCGTGACCTCCCCACGGGTGACAACGCGCAATCCGTTTAATGGTGATCCATCCTCCTTTTACCAGGCCATACTTTTTCAGAGCGGTTATCCCGTATTGTGAGCAGGTGGGCGTATACCGGCACTTGGGACCAATTAATGGAGAGATAACCAACTGGTACAGGCGGATCAGCGCAATAAAAGGCACGCTAAGAAGCCTCAGGAATGCTTTCATGTATAATAAATGCAAGGCGTTGTAAGATAATCCCGATCTTTTCGGTGGCCAGTATGTGAACAGGAATTTCCCTGCCCGTATAAATGAGAAACAGGTAAAAAAAGGCGGGATGCTTTTCCAGCGTATCAGATAAAACAAGTTTGTGCATCCGGTATGCTTCCCGCATTAATCGCTTAATCCGGTTTCTGACAGTTGCCTTTTTAAAATTTTTCGAGGAAACACCAAAACCTGCCCGGAGCTGAATATCTGCCTCCCTGTACATATAATATACCCGGAAGGGCTGAATAGCAAACGTCTTTCCTTCTTTAAACAATTGTTCAATCAACTTGCGGCTTTTGAGCCGGTCGTCTTTATTCAGGGTGTATCTCTTACGAATGATATACTATTTTAAACAATTTACATCTGCTAAACTTTTTCAAAACTGCATGAGAGGTTAGGCTAACTCTTTTTCCGCTGAGTTTCCAGTTCCTCAAGCGACTGCCTTTTTTGTTTATTGGTAAATAGCTTGTACACTTCAGGGCCGGTTTTTGAATCACCTGCATCAATAGAACCTGGTATGCCATTATATGGGCCTATGATCTTAGCATTTTCGTTGGTACTGAGCATTTTTAAAGTAAATGGCGCAATAAAATATGTTTTGCCTGCGTCACTTGCATTTTGCCCGGCCATCAATTTCCGGGTACTATCAATTATATTGTCTACATCTTCACTGGTCAGGTTGGAAGTCCTGTCACCGGTACCGTATCTCACGATGCCACCGACAAGAGTGTCAGGTTTAAGATTAAGTACGTAGTTGCCGTTTTCTGACAGATCATAGGTTTTATTTCCGTCAGGAGCCTGAACCGTTAATGTCTCCTTCCCGGTTCCCGAAAGCGTGATTTCTTTCTCGTTGTGCGTTGTGCCGGGATCCAGCCGGATACTTTTCGGGTCTTTTTCATCTACGGTTACTTTACCACTGGCCATAATCATCACTTTCTTGTTTCCACCGGAACATGCAGTAAATAAGGCAATGAATACTATCGCAACAGCGAGTGCAGGTTGTTTCATGTTATAATTATTGGTTGATCAGACTTATATAAATTTGGCTTAAAAAGAATCCCGGCATCAGGGCCGGGATTGCAAGTAACTAAATATTTACGAATGTGCAGATCATTATAGTGCATCTTCGTAACGCTTACCTGCCACATCCCAATTAACGACATTCCAGAATGCCGTCAGATAGTCGGCGCGACGATTTTGATATTTCAGGTAATATGCATGCTCCCATACATCAATCCCCAGGATGGGTGTGCCTTTTACTTCTGCTACATCCATCAGAGGGTTATCCTGGTTGGGTGTAGAGCTAATGATCAATTTGCCGTCCTGCTCGATGAGCCATGCCCAGCCACTTCCAAACCGGGTCATTCCTGCCTGCGACATTTTCTCCTTGAATTGATCGAAGCCTCCTAATTCAGCGTCAATGGACGCAGCTAATTTCCCGCCGGCTTTACCGGTGCCACTTGGTGTCAGGCTTTCCCAGAAGAATGTATGGTTCCAATGACCACCCCCATTGTTCCGGACAGCAGGGCTGATTTTACCGGCTCCTGCCAACAGTTCTTCCAATGATTTATTTTCATTATCTGTTCCTGCTATAGCCTTATTCAGATTGTCCACATAAGCCTGATGATGCTTGCCATGGTGGATCTGCATAGTGGCCGTGTCAATATGAGGCTCCAATGCATCTGGTGAATACGGTAACGCTGGTAGTGTAAATGCCATAGATATTAATTTTAGTTGTGATTATGAACCGTTAAACGACAACAAATTTACAGTGTTAATGTTGAAATTTGTATCGCAGGTGATTGATTTAGTTCAAAAAAAAATTATCCTGCCTGGTAGAAGCCTCTTATTCCCAGGCTATTGGATCACATATAGCATGCTATATCGTTGACGGCTTGGCGTTGTGGCGGTATTCACTGTTCCGTTAGCCGATAACTGTTGTTGATTAAATGTACAAATGTTCATTTAATTATTCTACCGCTCAGTTAATAACGTCAAGGTGAATATGCAGCACAATAGCCAACCTACCGCTGATCCTGCGTTGGGTCAGCTGCCATAACGCCAAACCGATTTGTTATATGGCTGCATACCCTTCTTCTTTGCCGGTCAGTTCAAGTGTCTTTTAAAACTACAAAACAAAAAATTCTGTGTGGTGTCAAACGGCGTTACATGGTCTTCCGTTACGCAACGTATTTTCTCAAAACCGTTTTGAAGTTCTGCTGTTAACTTTTCTTCGCTGTATTGTTTAATTTGAAGTCCGCTGCACTTTTCAGGTCCATTGTCCGAAAAGGTTCCGATTGTCAAAAAGCCCGAAACAGAACTTCTTGCGGTGTCCATATATTTTGCAACTTGTTCACCAGTTGTAAGAAAATGAAAAGTTGCTCTGTCGTGCCAAACGTCAAAAGTTGTGTTTGGTTTAAATTCTGTAATGTCGCTAACCACCCAATTTATTTTTTCTGCTCTGTCACCCAAGCGTTGTTTTGCTTTGTCAAGTGCTTTGGCTGAAATGTCAAGCACCGTAATGTTTTCAAAACCTTCATCAAGCAAATAATCTACAAGTTTGCTATCACCTCCGCCAATGTCTATAATTTTTGCGGTCTTGGGCAAACCAAAAGAATGAATAAAATCCAGTGAGGTTTTTGGAACTACCTGTGTCCAGCTTACTTCGTTTGGTTCTTTGAGAGAATAGATTTTATCCCAATATTGACTGGTGCTTTCAGCAATTGCTTTTATGGTATGATGGATTAGTTCTAAAGTATCCAGGCTACCCTTTTCTTCTCCTTTCTCAAAATCACCCTCTTTTTGAGCCATTGTGTTGGTAAGGTGTGCAAAGCAGATAACATTTTTATGTTTTGCTTTGGCAAAAGCATAAAGTGCAGCCGCTTCCATCTCTACGCAAACTACATTTAATTTTCTCGCTTCAGCAATTGCAGTTTGCGTTTCACGATAAGGTGCATCTGTAGTCCAACTATTTCCTGTCTCTATGGATAAATCGGTAGTGCCGTAATAAAACATCAGATTGTCAAATAAAACCGGATTAATATTACTCGTCTCGGAAGGTGGTATATAATGATAGCTTGTTCCTTCATCCCGAAGTGCTTGTGTGATTAAAACAAATTTGGAATTGTTTTTTGTCGGATTAATAATACCTGCAGAAGTTACGCTGATAAGGGTTTTACAACCAGATACAAATAGTTGTTCTGCTATGAGCACTGCAAATGATGAACCTACGCCACAACCCAAGACTGCAAATTCAAAATCATTTTGTTTTACGTTGTAAAGTTTGGTGTGATAACAAGCCCAGCACTTATTAATTTTTGCTTGATTTGTTCTTATTAGATAGTCTACTAAATCACCATCCGGGTCAAGCACGCAAACATCAGGCACTTTGCAATTGACAATATTCTTTTGACGCCTTGCTTCTCTTAGCAAATTTTCAGGCGTAAAAACTGAAGTTTCGTTATAATGCTTATTGTCTGTAATCATTTTCATTATCTTTCTAATTATTTGGGGTGTCCAACAGGGTTGCAGCTAACATCGGAACATCGCGCGAAGCGTTCTTATCGTATCTGTCGGGCCTAGCTAGTCGAACTCGAATTGTTCTTATTAAACAAATGGAAATGCACTGCAACCTAACATCATTTAATCAGTCAACAATCTGAACCCGTACATCGACATTTCAAACCACAACCTTTCGACTCCTATCTTTTTGACTTAAAAAAGTCTTTCATTAAACGGCTGCAGTCTTCCTTCAAAATGCCACTAACCAGCTCCGTTTTTGGGTGGAAAGGCCATGCATGGCCGGTTGTTTTCCGGTAACCATTCTTATCATCATCTGCGCCGTAAATGATCTTACCAACCTTACTCCAGAATAATGCTCCTGCGCACATTAAACAAGGCTCTACCGTAATATATACTGCAGCATAAGGAAGGTATTTACTGCTAAGATAGTTAAAGGCGGAAGTGAGTGCAAGTATTTCAGCATGGGCAGTGGCATCATTTAATTTTTCCACCTGGTTGTGTCCACGGGCAATGATCTTATTGTTCATCACTATGACTGCGCCAACAGGAACTTCCTCCATCTCGAAAGCTTTAATGGCTTCCCTGAGGGCGTGCTGCATATAAAATTCATCGGTCATGGCATGAATGTACAAAATTGCACGCACTGTGCTCTTTGTTGTGCCTAACCTATGTAGAATCTGCGATTACCACTGACATCATTTCGAACATTGATCTCAAAATTAAATCAGGATGCCCGCGCTTTTCAAGGTGACAACATTTTTCTGTGAACCGAACCTCTCCTCAATGTACTGTTTAGGCCACCGTCATTGAACAAAAGCTCCATGATCATTATTAATTTACCTTGTAAAAAAATTATGTCATGGAAGCCCTTAGTGATTCTTTGCAGGCAATGCGAAAACATTTTGAAACGGGCGCTACGCTATCGTATGAGTTTCGTATGAAACAGTTGCAGGCGTTAAAACAATTGGTGCTCACCTCTGAAAAAGAAATCAGTGCTTCGCTGTATTCAGACCTTAAAAAAAGTGAAGAAGAATCTTATGCCGGCGAAACCGGAATACTGCTGTCTGAATTAAACATAACCATTAAGAATTTACGCCGGTGGATGAGGCCCAAAAGGGTCCCGACCGATCTGACAAATATCCCATCCAGCAGTACCATTTACCGTGATCCGTTGGGAGTGGTACTGATCATTGCTCCCTGGAACTACCCGTTTCACTTAGTCATGGTTCCTCTGGTTGGAGCTATCGCGGGAGGTAACTGCGCTGTCGTTAAACCCTCAGAGCTGGCGCCGGCTACAGCGGGTTTGGTGGAAAAATTGATCACGGCCATCTTTCCGCCTGAATATATAAAAGTTATTGTGGGAGACGGCTCATCGGTAATACCATTGATGATGGAGCGTTTCCGTTTTGACTATGTTTTTTACACCGGGGGTATTGCTGTTGGTAAATTAATTTATAAGATGGCTGCTGAAAACCTGGTGCCGGTTACCCTGGAATTAGGCGGAAAGAGCCCTGCTATCATAGAAAAAGATGCAGACCTTGCCGTTGCAGCGAGGCGTATTGCTTTGGGCAAATTTGCCAATGCAGGGCAAACCTGCATTGCCCCGGATTATGTGTTGGTTCATCAGGAGGTAAAAGAAAATTTTATAACGCTGCTAAAAAGTACCATAGTAAAATTTTATTCCAAAGACCCTTCCGAAAGCTATGAGTATGGCAGGATCATCAATGAACGACGTTTTGATAAATTACTTGGCTTTTTAGACGAGGGTAAAATAGCACATGGAGGCCAGCACCAGAAAGAACAACTTTTCCTGGCTCCTACTGTTATGGAAGACGTTGACGAAGATTCAATTGTAATGAAAGAAGAGATCTTCGGCCCAATACTCCCTATTTTGGGTTACAACACCCGGGAAGAGGCACTATCTATTGTACAACGCAATCCCAACCCCCTGGCTCTCTACCTGTTTACAAACAGTGAAGGCGCGGAAAGGGAATGGATAGCTAAAGTGCCGTTTGGTTGTGGCTGTATAAATAATACGGTATGGCAAGTTAAAAATCCTCATCTCCCTTTTGGAGGTGTTGGATCAAGTGGAACGGGCGCATACCACGGAAAATTTACATTTGAAACCTTTACCCGCGCCAAAGGAGTTCTAAAAACCCCTACATGGTTTGACCCGGCTGTAAAATATCCGCCTTTTAAAGGCAAGTTGAAATTATTTAAATGGGTAATAAGATAATGGGTAGCAGAGGGGCCGTAATTCCTACATGATAACCGAGACCAGCACGCGGGAAATTAAGCCGGGGCATCATTAATAACCGATGAAAAAAACGGACACTGCACCGGCATTTAATACCATTAATGATAAACAGCAGTGACAGTAAAACAATCTATTTTAAAATCAATCTACCCCCTTTTCAGGCGGCTTTCAGAAGCCTTAAACCCTGATGCCGGAGTAAGAAGCAACGAAAATGAAGTTTCTCCCCATACGTCTTTTTATTTGCTTGGCGCTAACCTCATCAATGGAAACGCGTTCGACTTTACCCAATTAGAGGGAAAGAAGGTGCTGCTTGTCAATGTTGCATCAGATTGCGGCTATACACCTCAATATACAACGCTTGAAAAACTATACCAGTTGTACAGGGAAAAATTAGTGGTATTGGGATTTCCTTCCAATGATTTCAAAGGACAGGAGCCGGGATCAGGGGAGGAAATTGAACGGTTCTGCCAGGTAAACTTCGGAGTTTCATTTCCTCTTTTTGAAAAACGTTCAGTGCTAAACCCCGGTAGTCACCAGGTCTTTGAATGGCTTTGCCAGGAAAAACAAAACGGGTGGAATCAAATCAGGCCCTCCTGGAATTTCTGTAAATATTTAGTGGATGAAAAAGGGAATTTACAGGCCATCTTTCAACCTCATATCTCTCCCATGAGCAAGGCAGTGATTAGCAAAATCAACAGTTAGCGAAGCAAATTATTGTGGCTCCTTTTGAGTGGTAAAAATATCCATGATCCGCATTACTTCACCTGCTTCCATAGCCGAACATGGGTTTGGCCCGTGGCCCAAAAAATAGTTTACCACCTTTTCGATCATTGGTTGCTGAACATGTTGTGGATTTTCAAAGGTGATGATCTCCTTTCCACGTTTTATAGTCAGCGATAATTCGCTTCCTGCGAAAAAGGAAAAGCTTATCATTCCTTCTGAGCCTGCAATCTCGCACTGCTCCCTTGCTGCTTCGGGCGATACGGAAAAGCACCATAGCCCTTTAAAAATGATCCCATTCGTAAATTCCATTTCCCCTGATACAATATCATCAGCCGTATACAAACCGGCCTGGTTTGCCGAAAACCCCGACGCCCGTTTTACGCTGCCGAAGTATTTTATGAGAATGTCAAGCTGGTGCGGCGAAAGATCGTGGAATATTCCGCCGCCTGATACGGAAGGATCCACCCTCCAGTTAACTTCAGACTTAGCGATGATGCCGGATCGTGGAGATTGCCATGTCTGCAGGTTTATAAAACGCGGCTTGCCGATCAAATTGCTGTCGAGTATTTCCTTTACTTTGAGGTATAACGGCAGGGCACGCCTGTAATGAGCAACAGATATCTTCACATTGTGCTTTTCACTGGCATTCGCCATCCGCTCACATGCGGCCTGGGTTAAAGCCATTGGTTTTTCAACATATACCGGTTTTCCGGCCAAAAGCGACGCCATCGTATATTGTTCATGGAATAAAGGTGGTGTTGCAACGTAGACTGCATTTACCCGGGGATCATTGATCAGCTTACCGGCATCATCGTACCATGCCTGCACGCCGTGCCTCGACGCATAGTCCTTTGCTTTTTCAGCGTCTCTTCGCATAACAGCCACCAGGGATGAACCAGGAACTTTATTGAAAGCAGGCCCGCTTTTAACTTCTGTAACGTCCCCGCATCCTATGATGCCCCACCTTACTGAATCCATGGCGTTGTGTTTTTACAATCAATTAGTTTTTACTCGTGTTGCTGCTCCGGCCTCATCTGCGGAAAGAACAGCACATCCTGTATGGAAGGTTGATTTGTCAGAAGCATACACAAACGGTCTATCCCGATACCTATACCCGAGGTTGGCGGCATGCCATATTCAAGAGCCCGCAGAAAATCATAATCAATATACATCGCTTCATCATCTCCCCGCTCCATAAGCTTCGCCTGTTCTTCAAATCGTTCCTTTTGCTCAAGAGGGTCGTTTAATTCTGAATAGGCATTGGCCATTTCTTTGCCATTGATCAACAGTTCAAATCTTTCAACCAGTCCGGCCTTGCTCCGGTGCTTTTTTGTGAGCGGGCTCATTTCGACGGGGTAATCGATGATAAATGTAGGTTGAACAAAATGATGTTCACATGAGTAACCAAAAATGGCGTCAATGAGTTTTCCTTTTCCCATAGTACCATCCGCATGGATGCCCAACTGTCTGCAAACATCGCGGACAGACGATTCATCCATTCCATTGATGTCAAAACCGGTATGCTCTTTTATGGCATCATACATCGACACCCGGCGATAGGGAGCTTTAAGATTGATTTCTTTACCATCAATCATCACCGCCGGCGATCCGTTTGTTGCAATGGCAGCTTTTTCCAGGAGTTGCTCAGTTGCTTCCATCATCCAGAAATAATCTTTATATGCAACATAGAATTCAAGGACGGTAAATTCCGGGTTATGCGTTCTGTCCATTCCTTCGTTGCGAAAATTTCTGCTGAATTCATATACCCATTCAAATCCGCCTACAATCAATCTTTTCAGGTAAAGTTCGTTTGCGATGCGTAAATAAAAAGGCATATCCAACGCGTTGTGATGAGTAACGAACGGCTTTGCCGCTGCCCCTCCCGGGATAATCTGCAATACCGGGGTATCCACCTCCACAGCCCCTCTCTCATTTAAAAATTCCCGGATAGCATTCATCATTCTTGTCCGCTTTAAAAATGTTTCCTTTACGTGCGGGTTGACGATGAGATCTGCATAGCGCTGGCGATACCGGAACTCGGGATCCGTCACTTCATCAAATGTTTCACCCTCTTTTTCCCTTACCACGGGCAATGGCTTTAAAGACTTGGACAGAATGGTGAACCGGCTTACATGAATGGATATCTCTCCCGTTTTTGTTGTAAATACATAACCCTCTACCCCAATGATATCACCAAGATCCAGCAGATGCTTCCAGACTTTATCATAAAGCGTTTTGTCGTCACCAGGGCATATCTCATCTCTTTTGATGTATACCTGTATCCTGCCCGCGGCATCCTGAATTACAGCAAAGCTTGCTTTCCCCATATCACGGATGCTCATAACCCTTCCCGCAATACATACCCCGGAAAACTCACCCTTGTTTTCTTCTCCTTTAAAATGCTGTTTTATGTACGCTGAGGTTGAATTCACCGGATATAAGGCTGCAGGGTAAGCGTCTATGCCCAGCTTCTTTAATTCATTAAGCTTTTCCCTGCGAATGATCTCCTGTTCAGATAAATGAAGATTGGTCATTGATGCGATCATTAAGTTGTTTTAATAGTTTGCAAATGTAAATGAATTGCGTGTGCAACAAATTGAACCGTTGCTCACGATATCAACACTCATAGGAAGAGTTTAATAAAGAGTGCATATTAGTTTTCGTAATTTGCCATCTTCAAACATTGCACGTTTATGATACACTCACAGATAAAGGGTACCGGCATGTATGTACCGGAGCATGTTATTACAAATAACGACCTGTTGAAGTATATGGACACTTCAGATGAATGGATACAGGAAAGAACAGGAATTAAAGAAAGGCGGTTTGCTGATCGTACCAAAGAAACGACTACAACAATGGGTATTGAGGCAGCAAAGATCGCGATTGAAAGGGCTGGGATCACTCCGGGTGATATCGATTTTATCGTATTTGCCACTTTAAGCCCCGACTATTATTTCCCGGGATGCGGGGTGCTCGTTCAGCGGGCCTTAAAAATGAAGGAGATCGGAGCTTTGGATGTTCGCAATCAGTGCAGCGGTTTTGTATATGCGCTTAGCGTAGCCGATCAGTTTATCAGATCGGGAATGTATAAAAACGTTCTTGTTATAGGCAGTGAAAAACATTCTTTCGGGCTCGACATGAGTACGAGGAGCAGGAACGTTAGCGTTATTTTCGGTGATGGCGCCGGGGCCGTGGTATTACAGCCCACGGAGAAAGAGGGACACGGAATTTTGAGCACTCACCTGCACAGCGATGGTGAAAGTGCGGAGATACTTGCCATGTATAATCCCGGTACGCATGCCAACCACTGGATGCCAACGCCTGTAGCGGATTTCGATGATGCCGAGGTTGGCAATATGTTTATGAGCCATGCGATGATAGACAACGCACAAAATTTTCCGTTTATGGACGGCCCGGCAGTTTTTAAAAAGGCCGTCGTTAAATTTCCGGAGGTCATCCTTGAAGCACTGGAAGTAAATGGGCTTCGCCCGGCAGATATCAGCTTATTGATCCCACACCAGGCTAACCTCCGGATCAGCCAGTATGTGCAACAAAAGCTGGGTTTGCGTGATGAGCAGGTATACAACAATATCCAGCGATACGGAAATACAACTGCAGCTTCTATTCCCATTGCTTTATGCGAGGCCTGGCAGGAAGGCAGGATCAGGGAAGGCGACCTTGTTTGCCTCGCCGCTTTTGGAAGCGGATTTACCTGGGCCAGTGCACTGGTAAGATGGTGATGGAAAAGGGAATAGTCGTCACCAAATACTCATTACCAACCATCGCTGTCAACTCCGCACCACGCACCGGCCGCTACCCCCTCTATGCTCAGAAAGATCATTTACCTCATAAACCCGATGTCGGGAACCGGTGATAAATCGTCGTTGAGTAAGGTCATCCGAAGGGAAAATGAACGCATGAAAATTGACTTTGAAATTGGCTACACGAATGGCCCCGGTAATTACGAGTTTTTAATTCATAAGATAGCCAATGAATGTATTACGGATGTGGTTGTTTGTGGTGGAGACGGATCTGTAAATTCGGTTGCAGCCGCGCTATCCGGGATAGACGTGAACATAGGTATCATCCCGCAGGGTTCAGGCAACGGGCTCGCGCGTTCAGCCGGCATCCCCATTCCTCCAAAGCCTGCCCTGCAGCTAATCTTTTCCGGCAAGGCATCTTATATCGATGGCTTCTTTATCAATGATCAGTTTTCATGTATGTTGTGCGGCATTGGCTTCGATGCAAAAGTGGCTCATGATTTTGCAGGAGAAAAAAGAAGAGGCCTGAATACTTACATCAGAAAGATCATGGCCAATTATTTTTCAGCAAAGGCATATAATTTTGAAATTCTTTCCCACGACAACAGGGTATCCGCCAGAGCATACTTTATCAGCGTTGCCAACAGCAACCAGTTTGGAAATAATTTCACCATTGCCCCACAGGCACAACTCAATGACGGATTGCTCGACATCGTTGTAGTAAAAAAAATGAGTAAATTTCTGCTGCCCTTTTTTCTCCTGCGACAGGTAAAAGGGATAAATACCATGCAGGACATTAACGGGTACACCGACGGCAGGAATATCATTTACTTTCAAACACCGGAACTAACGATTATCAACAAAGATGAAGCACCTTTACATATTGACGGGGAACCAAAAAACACGTCCAAAAAATTTCTCATTAAGGTTGTTCCAAACGCTTTCAGGCTGATTCAACCGGTTGCTTCTTCCTTATAGAAGCGCCGGGGCAAATGGCCGTTGATAAACGGTTTACATCATTTTTTTAACCCCTGTGCAGTGTAAGCTTTTTCTTTTGCCCTGGGTGTAGCAAGGAGTTTTTTAAATTTCTCAAATTCCCGGGTATTATTTTCATTATTCAATGCACCTGCGATATCATGTTTTTCGCGTTTGGTCAGATGGAAATTAAGAGCGGCGGCGATATTCTCTTTTTTTGGCACGTATTGAAAGGAAAGTTTATAAAAATTATCGTTTGATGAGCTTTGCAGGCTTACAATCTCGTTCTGGCTGTATTCCTGCATTTTATAATAATTGTACTGGAGCAGTAACATAGGCTTGGTGATGATCTCAGAAATATTATTGGATTCGTAAGGATGTTCCCATCCGCCGTTCTTCCTGTCCCTTACCTGGATCAGCACAACTTTGCTGGTATTTTCTGCTATCCACTTTCTGAATACAAATAAAAACCGGAGGGCTGTTTCCTGTCCATAATTGTCTCTCAGACCGGCATCCATCACGTCAATTACCGGTTTTGAAGGCAGCCATACATTCGGTAAAATGTACGGAAAAGTAGCGTTCATCCGCAATGCGGAAAGCAGGCGCAGATTTAACGGATCCTGTTTTGCAAACAAAGCACCGAAATCAACCGCATCCGGATCTATTTGCGATACCCTTGATGTATCATAAACAGGTTTCATCAAAAAGCTTACCGGCTGGGTACTGATGATAAGCCGGCGGCTGTCTCTCGTGATTACAGAATTGAATAACATAAGGGGAATTTTTGCCCGGTATTCGTCGTCCGCTACATCTTTTAACTGCTTGTTCAACAGCCACTGCGTGTTTTCTGCAAGTTTTTGCTCAAAAGCAAACCCGCGGTCTTTAATATAAAAGTATTCACCCACTTTGAATTTTTGTGCAGGCGAGGTAAGATCTCTCGCGATAAAGGAAGACAACATCGGATTCAGAAGATCACCTGATATATGATCAACGTACTTTCTGTCCTGTAAACGCACTGGAAGCCCGTCGGCTTTTTGCTTGGCCAGTTGCCTGAAATAAGCCGCGCCCAGCATGCCTCCTGAAGCACCGGTGATCATAAAAGTCCGGTCCATCAGCGTACCCCGGCTTAAACTATCCAGGTATTGCAAAACGTTCACCGTGAACGTAGCGCTTCTTGTTCCTCCGCCGCTGGTAGTAATGACATACAACACCGGTTTGGCTTCGGGCTGTTTCCTCTTCCAGTTTTCCAGTATCCTGACCATATTCAGATGGTCGCTTTCGATGTTTGCCGCCGAACAAAGATTTAATAAGGACTGGCGATCGTAGACCGGGCGGTCTTTCCTGTTTGAATAATTTAATCCATAAGCCTTATTTGTCGGATCAATAACTTCATATTTATACAGGATATTAAACACAACCAGCAATATCAGCAGAAAAGGAACGCTCCAGCTCTGAAGAAAATAGGAAAAGGCGCCTGCCACTGCAACCAGGATGGCAAAGAAAATGGTAATGCTTGCGGCGGCGGGCAACTGGAAGACATGCTTGTCTAAAAAAAATCCGACAACGATCAGGAAAACAAAAGCGGCAAATATCGACAGCACTGCCGCAAAATGATGCCGGCTGAAAGCCTTGTCGATAAAAACCCGGCTGTAATGCGACACATCCCGGACAGCTTTTATGGAAAAGGGCGTATTAAAGTAAGACCTTACCCGCAATAACCTGCTCCCGCTATTTGTGTAAGCGATATGGGTCTGATATGTTTTTTGAAAATTTTCAGCATTTTCTGTCCCGGCGATCATACGCCTGTTGATGGTTTTATCTGCCCTGAAAAAATAATAAAACGAGGCGGATACGCTCAGGATCAAACCACATAGTAACCCTGATGTCAGCATCAGTGTCTCTGACACCGACAAAAGTTCTTTGGTAACACCAAAATGTACCGCTTCAAACAAATAAAAAAATAAAAACAGCAGGGGTATTACAGAATTATTGATACAATACTTTAAAAAAGGATTGGTAGTAGTAGCCAGAAATTTAAAGTGCCTGCTAAACAGGATAAACGTGGTAATGTTCCAGCTCATGATAAAAACGGCAAACGCGGCTCCTACGATCCCTGCACTCAGGAAGTTTACATTTCCGAGGTATTCCGGTGCGAGGTATAGTGAGTTCAGGCCGTAGGTTCGCATCAGTGAGCCGTCAACTGCACTGAATAACATAAACCAGAAGAAAACCAGTATCTGGAATTTTTTAAAATGCAGTAATACCAACTGGACTGGGAAAGAATAAAATATCGTCTGAAGAGTTTTCTTCATCTTATTTGAATCAACGGTAATCTTGTAAATTCTTAGCTTTTCTGTTAAGTTACATCCTCCACGACTCAAACCAAAACAATACCGCTATTATAACTATCCCTTCACATAAGAAGAACGAACCAGGTATAGCATCCAAACCATGATGAGCAGAAACAGCATGGCAAAAAACTGGTGCGCTACTCCAAAGCCCAATAACAAGTTGGGCCTTGAAGAATAAAGTACAGTAAGTATTCCGAGTACCACCTGGCAAAGGACAATGACCGGTGGCAGCCACTTTGTCCTGCTAAAAAGCAACCCTCCCTTTAGTTCCCTTGCCTTGAGCCACCAAATAAAAGTCAGGAATGCGAGCAGGTAAGCCAACCCCCGATGGATAAAGTGAACGACCAGCGGATTGTCAGTAAGGTTTTTAACTCCCGTGAACTTTGCAGCGCCGTCCGGCCACCATTTACCGTTGATTGTGGGCCAGGTAGGCGCAAAAGTTGCGGCTTTCAATCCCGCCATAAAGGCGCCGTAAACCAATTGCAGAAAAAGAATAATCACCACAACAGCGCTGATCTTCTTCAGCGGGCTGCTGGTAATCAGTTGCTGAGGGGGAACGGTCAACAATAGTGCAAACCAAAAGGTATACACCAGTAATCCCAGCGCTGCAATGAAATGTATGGCGAGCCGGATATGATCAACATACAGGTCTTCACTGTTCAACCCGCTTTTTACCATGATCCAGCCAATGGCGCCTTGTAAACCCCCAAGCAGAAATAAGATAAGCAGCGGAATGGCTTGTTCCTTTGTAAACCGTTTCTGAATTAAGAAAATTATAAAGGGGATTAGGAATACGACGCCGATAAGCCGTGCCCACACCCTGTGAAGCCATTCCCAGAAGTAAATAAATTTGAAATCACTTAAGGAAAAATCAGCATTCAGGTAAGTATACTGGCCGATTTGTTTGTACTTGTTAAAAGCTTCTTCCCATTGTTGTTGATTAACCGGAGGGAACGTTCCCATTATTGGTTTCCATTCTGTGATAGATAACCCAGAACCAGTTAGCCGTGTTATCCCACCAAGCAAAACCTGAATCATAATCATCGCAACACCCACCAGCAACCAGGCAGCTACCGGCTTTGAATACCGATGCGACAAAGAAATATCCATAACTGATACAAAGGTATGAAGAATAGGGTGACGCGGTATGGTTTTGCCATTGAAGATTTTTAGATTGCCGATGTAAATGCCGCGCATTTTTTGTTAATAACCCGTGAAAAAAATGAACGGGTTATATAATCCGATTCCTGTATTTTTGGCCAAAGCTTTACATTGTTAAAATCCTTTCATCAGAGATCGTTGATAGAAGCGGGGTGTGATGAAGCGGGTCGCGGTTGTTACGCAGGCCCGGTGTTTGCCGCAGCGGTAATCTTACCAAAAAGATTCAGGCATCCTTTATTAAACGACTCCAAGCAATTGAAAGAATGTGAACGTGATGAGCTGAGGCCGCTTATTGAAAAGGGAGCGGTATGTTACGCCGTTGCGATGGTTGATGTGGATGAGATAGATACCATTAATATCCTCCGGGCATCTTTGAAGGCGATGCATTTAGCCATTGAAAAACTTTCCGTCACGCCTTCCTTTTTAATCATTGATGGAAATTATTTTACGCCTTATCGTGAGATTCCTCACCGGTGCTTTATCAAAGGCGATGGCGCCTATGCCGCCATCGCGGCTGCAAGTATTCTTGCAAAAACTTCCCGCGATGCGTATATGAAAGCCCTGCATAACGAATACCCGCATTATTCCTGGCATACGAACAAGGGGTATGGAACAGAGGAGCACCGGCTTGCGATCAATTCGCACGGCACCTGTAAATACCATCGTAAAAGCTTTAACATTCATCCAGCGCAGCCCAGCCTTTTTCAGCATACAACATTGCCGGTTACCTTAGCCACAGAAGCAGCCGATAATGTTACCTTTTCAGAAAACAACCACCCTTTTTTATAAAGCCTGATGGCCTGCAGAAAAGCGCTTCGTAATATAACAGGTGCAGCGCACCGCCTACCCCACTCTCTTGTCATCTTTCATGAGCCCCTTTTTGGTGTTTTGTTGTGTAGCGATCTTTCGGGCGAAATGAAAGATCACTGAAAATTTCGCAGGTTGTGATTGGTGATCAACCTGACTAAACAACTGCTCGCTAAAATTCCGGGGATTCCAAAGTCCGCCGCAATGAATTGCCTTAGGTGCAAGAGCGTACATCGGCGGCTTTGAAATGGACAAGTGAAGGGTTACCGTAGCAGATGTTTGAATCCCCGAATCACCAATGACTCTGTGGTTCCCTTCTCTGTTCCTCTCCTGGTTTGCTATAAAAAACTAAACAATAGATTGAAAATGATCGGCTTTTACTTTTTCCCATTCATTACGTAAGATGCTGTAGTAAACCGAGTCCCTCCTTCTGTTATGGGGCATTTGCATGTGACTGCGTAATACACCTTCTTCAACGGCGCCGATCTTTTGTAACGCATGTTTTGCCCGCTCATTCAGGTTATCCGTTTTAATCTCTACCCTTTCGAAATGCATTTCTTCGAAAGCATGTTTAAGCATCGCATATTTACAATGACCATTGATCCCGGAACTCAGGTATTGTTCCCCGAGCCAGCTCCAGCCGATCTCTATCCTTTTGTCAATCCATGAAAGGTTCCCAAAGCTGGTACTGCCGCAGACATTCCCGCTGTTTTTTTCCACTATGGTAAAGGGAATCCTTTTACCTGACGCCCTTTCTGATAACGCCTCGGTTACCCAGCTTATAAGCTGCCCGGGATCATTGAGTTCTTTCGTGAAGTACTTCCACAGGAATTCCGGCCGGGTAATCGGAAAGAAGTCGTTTATATCATCTTCTTTCATCGGCCGTAGTAAAACTCTTTCGGTTTCCAGGAAAAAAGCCGAAGGAAAACTATCTGTAAAGTTCATGTATATTTTTATGCGGTCACCTCTGTCCAGTTTCCGAGTCCCTGCCTTATGAGAACGGGCGGTTCAACAGTGCAATCAATCACGGTGGAGGGTATCGTACCGCCAAGTCCTCCGTGCACGACGATATCTACCTGGTTGCGGAAATTTTCATACATAAGTTCAGGATCGGTATATTCTTCCACCATTTCCCCCGGCAACGAAGTGCTGAGGATAGGGTGAGATAAAGCTGCTACGATAGAGGTAGCGATCAGGTTTGCAGGAATACGTAGTCCGATGGCCTCCTTACTGGTTTTCAAAATTTTTGGCACCTGCTTACTCGCCGGCAATATAAACGTGTAAGGCCCCGGCAAATGCGTTTTTAACATCCTGTACATTGGGGTGGAAATACTTTTGGTATAAGAACTAAGATCGCTGAGATCATGACAGATAAATGAAAGGCGCGCCTTTCGTGGTTCTATATTCTTTATCCGGCAAACCTTTTCAATGGCCTTTTGCTGAAAAATGCTGCAGCCCAAACCGTATATGGTATCGGTAGGAAAAATGATCACTCCGCCATCCATCAGGCAATCTACGATGGTCTTGATATTTCTTGACTGCGGATTTTCAGGATGTACATACAATAACATAATTCAAAGTTATCTTTTCCCTGCTAAGGCGATAAATTTACGCCAATCTTCGCAAAAATACATACCTATATAGTTATGCCCTCCCGCGTGTTAACAATGAATTAATATTATTTTTGCCCAAATTAATGAGCATGCAGCTAACGCCGATTGAAACTTTTGAAGACATACATCCTCAGGATTTTATACACACCTATTACACCCCCATGAAGCCAGTTATATTGACAGGACTTGCAAAAAAATGGCCGGCTTACGATAAATGGAACTGGGATTATTTTCAAAGGGTGGTTGGAGAAAAAGAAGTAGGCGTTTACAATAATGTGAAAAGCGACGCATACACCCCTGTAAACAAAGCAGACGGCTATATGAAATTCGGGGAGTACCTGAATATGATCAAACAGGGCCCTGCAGAACTGCGTATCTTTCTCTTTAACATTTTTCAGCATGCCCCGCAAATAGTGGATGATTTTATCTGGCCTGAACATTTAATGAAAGGTTTTGTAAAACGGTACCCCATGTTATTTACAGGTGGTGAGGGTTCCGTGACGCATATGCATTTCGACATTGATTTGTCTCATATTATGCATACGCAATTTATCGGGCGAAAGAGGGTGCTTCTCTTTCCATATCAGGAACAATACAAGCTCTATCGTAAACCATGGGAAGTTTTAAGCTTCGTAAATTTTGAAAAATACTTCGATACACGAAACACAAAGATCGACCTGGATAAATTTCCTGCTGTAAACCAGGCGAAAGGTTATGAAGTTATTTTAAATCATGGCGACACCTTATTCATGCCGGCGGGTTACTGGCATCATATGGAATATCTTGATAGCGGGTTCGCCATGAGTCTGCGTGCGATGCAATCTTCTGTCTCGGGTAAGTTAAAGGGAGCCTGGAATTTGTTTGGCATGCGAAGCATTGATACCATGATGAAAAAAACAGCGCCCGAATGGTGGTATAACTATAAAAAGGAAAGAACGTTTGAAGCAGCAGGAAAACATTTGTCGGCATCTTCAGCATGAAGCATCCGCAAAAGCAGGACGGCAAAGGGTTCTACGAATTTATTCATTTATAAATAAGGTCTTCAAAAAAATTAATTTGAAAAAAAAGAATAAATTAATTGCTTTATATCAAAACAGTCTTTACTTTTAGTGCCTGTTACGCTTTGATTCTCTTATCCCTGATTAGCACTATGCTATAGCGTCTGAGTTTTATAATCCCATTATCCGTTTTCAAGACTATTTAATAGATCGTTGTTTTTTTAGGCGCTGAAACACAATTCAGGAATGAAATTCCTGATTCCAATATCCTCAGAAATACATCATCCCGGCTATCTCATTTCAGGTGTTACCTGACTTATTATAATTTTTTGATGCAATTTTTAATTATTGATCAACCAATATAGAACCTCTTTCTTTTTGTGGTTTCAGAGGTAAGCACAGGCCGGCGATTTCTATCGCCGGCATTTTTTGTCTTTCAAACTTGCTGACCCGGTCAAAAGTCCAAAGTGTATCGGGATTAACCGATCGTCCATGTTTCTCTTCCACGCAACAACCTGTCAAGATCGCCTTTTCCTTTTGTTGACGTCACCTCTTCTATTTGCATAGCCATCACGTCTTCGTAGCAGGATCTTTCCGTTTGATAAAACACACCAAAGGGCCTTGGCAGATGATCTTCTTTCGCAGGGTCGTCAAACATTCTCACCAGTATCTGGGCCTTGTAAAAATCCTTTTCATCATGAACCCACAGGTCATCTGCGCTGTATCCGTCGCCGGCTTCTACCACAACAGGTTTAAATCCATCTAATTTTATTCCTTTGTTACTCTTCGCGCCAAAGACCAGTGGCTTGCCATGCTCAAGGAACAGGCCCTCTTCTGCTTTGGATGACTTTTCCGTAAAAATCTCAAAAGCGCCGTCGTTGAATATGTTACAGTTCTGGTATATTTCGAGGAAAGAAGATCCCTTATGCGCATAGCTTCGTTTAAGCATTTCCTGCAGGTGTTTGGGATCCCTGTCCATGCTTCGGGCAATAAAGGTTGCATCTGCACCCATTGCCAGGGCTAAAGGATTGAAAGGATGATCTATACTTCCAAACGGCGTTGATTTCGTAATCTTGTTTTTTTCCGAAGTAGGCGAATACTGGCCCTTTGTTAAACCGTAGATCTGGTTGTTAAAGAGCATTATGTTGACGTCAAAATTACGGCGCAGCAAATGGATGGTATGATTGCCGCCGATACTTAAACTGTCGCCATCGCCGGTAACGATCCACACACTTAATTCCGGCCTGGCAGCCTTTAAGCCGCTCGCTATAGCGGTTGCCCTTCCATGGATGGAATGCATTCCGTAGGTGTCCATGTAATACGGGAACCGGCTGCTACAGCCGATACCGGAAACAATAACGATATTTTCCCTGGGAATGCCCAGACCGGGCATGATTTTCTGAACCTGCGCCAGGATTGAATAATCTCCGCAACCCGGGCACCAGCGTACTTCCTGATCGGTTGCGAAATCCTTGGGGGTTAATGCTGGCTGGGTGACAATCGCTTCGTTCATAGTCATAAATATAACGCATAAAGTTAGGAAATCATAGAGCAATCTGATCAGGTTAAACATCTACTTTAACACCAGGCCTTCAATAAAAATGATCTGAACAATAATTTTAGGGTTAAAAGCCGCGGTGACAGGGATAATCCAAATTACAGCTATAATGTACCGGTTGTATTTGTACATTGAACATTAAACGTATCCCTCATGAAAGAGATCGCTTCAGTTGTTATTTACATATGCATCGCACACTGTTTAAATGCCCAGGATAAAATGAATCCTGTCAACATAACAGATATGCTTAAGATCAAACAGATTAGCTCTGTTGCCATCAGCAATGATGGCAGCAAGGCCGCGTTTATGGTTATGGCTATAGAACCTGACGGGGTAAATAAATGGGAATATAAGTACGTAAACCAGCTCTTTGTGGTACCTACCGATGGCAAGTCTTCGCCAGCGCAATTAACCTATAAAGAAAGTGCCTCACAGCCTGCCTGGAGCCCTGACAGCAAAAAGATTGCTTTTGTAAGGGTGGTGGATACGAAACCACAAATATTTGTCTTATCTCTAAATGGCGGAGAGGCTTACCAGTTAACCAGGTATAAGTATGGCGCCAGCGCTCCTAAATGGTCGCCGGATGGAAAGAAAATTTTGTTTTCTTCCAACATCCTTTTAAGTGAGCTATTGAAAGATTCATTGCTCAATACTACCAGCTCTTTTCCGCGATGGTCATTCGAAAAACCGGGTTTTGACAAAAATGAGCAATGGCTTAAACCCGGATCGAGCCCTGACCCTGATGGAAATATAGAACAGGTAAGAGCTTACCTGAGTAACAATGCGGCAGATAAAAAAGCAAAAATTATCAATAAATTGAATTTTCAGGAAGAAGCCAATGTTTCGGCAGATATAAGCTTTAATCATTTTTTCATCATCAATACCGAACCCGGTGCTACCCCCGTTTCCGTTACAAATGGCTTCTACAGCTTCAATGATGCATCATTTACGCCCAATGGAAAACACCTTGTTATAACCGGTGTCGTTGATTCAACACAACACCCTGACCGTTCACTGCAAAACCAGGTATTTATTTCCGATACCGCGGGTGGTAACATTCGTTTACTGTTGGGCGAAAAAGGCAGGAATTTTTCGAATGTGAGAATTTCTCCGACCGGTAAATGGCTGGCCTTTCAATATGGGAATACATTTTCCGTTACTATCCCGTCCCTGGCCATAATGCCAATAGACGGAACGTCAAAAGAGATCGTCACTATTCCTTTTGACCGCAATAAAAATGACGTGACCTGGAGCAAAGATGAAAAATTTATCTACTTCACCGCCCAAAGCAACGGGGGCCAGCCTCTCTTCAGGGCAGACGTTAAAACAAGGACAGTAAAACAACTATCGGACGTCAACAGTGGTATCACCAGCTTTAATCTTAATGATGATAAACTCGTTTTTGTTAAAACAGAGCCTTCCAATCCTTTTGAATTATACTTGTCAGACCCTTCGTTTACAAACCCGCTCCGGATCAGCTCATTTAACCTCGACTGGCTAAAAAGTAAAAAATTGTCAATGCCCGAAAAAAAATCTTTTACCAATAATAAAGGGTATGTCGTCGATTACTGGGTAATGAAGCCTTCCAACTTTGAACCCGGGAAAAAATATCCGCTTCTTCTGGAGATGCACGGCGGGCCATCTGCCATGTGGGGGCCGGGAGAAAGCTCAATGTGGCATGAATTTCAGTTTTTCTGTAGTAAAGGTTATGGAATTGTTTATTGCAACCCCCGGGGTTCCGGCGGATATGGCCTTGACTTTCTCAGAGGTAATATCAACGACTGGGGCGCTGGCCCGGCAAGCGATGTTCTCACAGCTCTTGATAGCGCTGCTGCGCAAGGCTGGGCCGACACATCGCGCTTAGCCATCACCGGAGGTTCTTACGCAGGATACCTCGTTGCCTGGATACTCGGGCATAGCAGCCGCTTTAAAGCCGCGTGCGCGCAGCGGGGAGTATACGACCTCGCTACCTTTTTTGGTGAAGGAAACGCCTGGCGGCTTGTGCCGTATTATTTCGGCGGCTACCCCTGGGAACCCGCCACCAAATCAATCCTCGACAGGGAGTCGCCTATCAGTTATGTTGAAAATATTACCACTCCCTTCATCATTTTTCATGGAGAAAGTGACCTGCGCACCGGCGTAATCCAGAGTGAAATGTTGTACAAAAGCCTTAAGGTTCTTGGAAGACCGGTAGAATACGTAAGACATCCGGGTGGAACACACGAACTGACCCGCAGTGGAAATAACCGGCAGCGAATAGACCAGATGTTGCGCACCTACGAATTCTTTGAGAGATGGCTTAAAGGAAAATGACTAACATGGCTCTCCGGAATGTTTAATCATTGGCCCAATATATTTGCGGGGTATATTGTATTATTGTAAGAAAAAATGGAAGCCCTACTAAAATCAGTGAGTGAGGAAGTTATAGAAACCGTTAATAAGCTTTTTAATTATACGGATGACCGAAACTGGAGCGGTTTGCTCAATGAAGTCTTTTTGGAAAGGGTCTGGTTTGACATGTCGTCTCTTGGCGGGGGCGAACCTGAAGAACTGGAAGCATCGGCTATTTGCAAGGCCTGGGAACAAGGACTAAGAGACATCGATGCGGTGCATCACCAGGCAGGGAATTATATCGTGAAGCTAAATAATGATCTTGCAGATGTAAGTTGCTATGCGATAGCCATTCATTATAAAAATGGCGCTATAAAAGGCAAAACAAGGGAATTTGTCGGAAGCTATGAAATCAGCCTAAAGATGGAAGAAGGGCAATGGCGGATCAGCTCTTTTCAGTTTAACGTGAAGTTCATAAATGGTAACTTACAACTGGAATAACTGCCTTGGCAGAAATCAAAAAACTTCAACTACTAAAACATTTACATATGGAAATTTTACAGGTTGGCGACGTAGTTCAATTAAAATCAGGGGGCCCCAAAATGACCGTTCAAAGAATCATCGGCGCTGATAATTCAAACATCGGGTTGAAGGCGGGGGACGAGTTTTTGAAAATGCGTGGATTCAAGGAAGGGGATGTCATCTGCAACTGGTTTGAATCAAACTCCCTGCAGGATGCAACATTTAAAGTAGAAAGCCTGGTTAAAATCGACTAAAATCAATCAGGGCATTCGAATTGGGCAGGCAATTACTTCATTTTTTTTGAAGATACCTGACAATTGCCAGCCTGATGTCTGCTTTCGTATTCCCGGGTGATGTTTCAGCATTATCCATTTCCAGTATCCCCGGGTTGTCTTTGTTTAAGAACTGAAGATTCTCTTCTTTTCCGGTAAGCAAAAAATCAGATAACGCTACCTTGTACGTTTTTTGGGGATCGACGGGCGTGTTATTGATCGTCCAGCTATTTTTTGCTGAATCAAACATTACGGGTTGATAATGCAGGAAACCTCCGTTGCCGGTATTTTTCCGGCCCTGATTCAACACCGCGAGAAGCAGCTCCCCGGTCATTTCCACCTCACGCATGCCTCCTCCGAAAGGAAGGCTTCGTATAATATCGTATTGAGTAACCGGTGGCATCAGCATATCATCTACCCTGATGGATCCGGCATTATAAATCACTACATCAGCATCCGGGAACGCATCCGCTACGGCAGCCGATATCAAACGGGTGAAGTTGGTTGATCTGCTGCGAACTTCGGTTTCACGCCCATCTAATGTGTCGCCTTTCCCAATCAGTATCTGGCCGGCGTCGAAACCCAGCGAGGCATAATTATCTACGCCGATATCCATCCATTTTCTTACCACCACGTTTGTGGCACTATCTAATGGTACAGAGCTGTCGAGTGATTTTAATTCGGGCGTTACGGCTACCGCTCCACTGCTCTTATCAATGTTGAGCTTCACCACAAAAGCCGACCTTGCGTTCGCGTGCGCTTTGGTGATATAAACGTTCCCGGTTTTTTCAAACCTCATGTCATGCTCGTGTCCACCCAGGATCAAAGCAAGCCCGGGTACTTCCTTTGCCAGCCTGATGTCTTCTTCCAACCTTAAATGCGTAACGGCAACTACTGCATCGCAAATATGTTTAAGTGAATCAAATAATTTCTTTGCCGTTGACACAGGATCGGTGTAACTCACATATCCGGCTTTGTTGAATGGCAGGGTGATCCCGATGATTCCGATCCTGGCAGAAGTGCCGTCTGCGTCTTTGCATGACATGACATAAGCCCTGGGAAAATCGGTGGCCGTATTGTTTTTTACTTTTTTAAAGGGAGATGTTATCCCGTTTTCAAGATGAAAAGTATTGGAAGCTATCCACTGAAAGTCTGACTCATTAATTCTCTCCCCGAGTTCTTCTTCGCTGATGTCGAATTCGTGATTTCCGAAGATCGCCATATCCATCCCTGCCGCATTCATTGCTTCTATCATTTGCATGCCGCGGATACGTTTGCCCTGGTATTGAAGGCTGTTGTATACCGACGGGCTGACGAAGTCTCCGGCCATAACGAGAAAAGTGTTCGGGTTGTCCTTTTTATATTGTTTTTTGATCGTTGCAACTCTGGCCATGCCGCCGTATGCCCCCCCGGCGATCGGCGCTATTTCATATACATCGTTGACCTGCACAAAAGTAATTTCGATTTTCTTATCATCTTTTAACGATGCATCGATGCTTCGAAGGCTTTTGCAGGAAGTAAAACCGGTTACAAGAACGATCAGCCATAATGGAAACGCGTGCTTCATAAATTAACAATTGCAGGAACAAAAGTAGTATTGGGGGCCAAAAAAAGTGAACAAGTACCTCGAAAAGCAATTGAAAATTTACTTAAAAATTCAGGAATCGAACCGCCACATAACTTCCAGGCCCCTTTGGGGCTGTTTTCATTCAATATTTTCAAATGTAGACACAACCCTATTTTATCTCACCGCTCACATATTGACAAATTGTCTACTTTTACCCACCTTAATTAAGCAAATCAATATGGCAAATCAATTATTCGACCTTGGAATGATAGGTCTAGGCGTTATGGGCCGTAACCTTTTACTCAACATGGCTGATCATGGTTTTAAAGTCATCGGCTATAATAAAAGCCAGGAAAAGCTGGACAGGCTTATTGCTGATGCTACTCCCGGAACAATCGTAGGAGGAGTAACCACCCTGGAGGGGCTTATTCAACAATTAGAAGTTCCCAGGAGAATTATGCTGCTTGTGCCTGCCGGCGATCCGGTAGATGAAGTGATTGAATCGCTGCTTCCCCTGCTGGAGAAAAATGATATCATTATTGACGGAGGCAATTCACACTACACCGATACCTTAAGAAGAAATAACTACTTAAAACAGAAAGGTTTTTATTTTATTGGCGTGGGCGTTTCCGGAGGTGAAGAAGGCGCACGTACCGGCCCGAGCATCATGCCCGGCGGTGACGAAGTAGCTTACGGCTTCATACAACCACTTCTTGAAGCGGTGGCAGCTAAAGTAAATAACGTGCCTTGTGTGGCATACTTAGGTAAACATGCTGCAGGTCATTATGTGAAGATGGTTCATAACGGGATAGAATATGGCATCATGCAACTGATCAGTGAAGCGTACCAGTTGTTGGGCAGGGGACTCGGACTGACCAATGACGAACTATCGGAAGTGTTTGATCAGTGGGATAAGGAAGACATGACCTCATACCTCATAGAGATCACTGCGGATATTTTTCTGTATGAAGATGACAAAACAAGTAACCGGCTCGTTGACATGATTCTTGATAAGGCCGGTTCTAAAGGAACAGGCAAATGGACCTCGCAGGATGCTGTTGATCTGCCCGTCCCTATTCCTACGATAGATATGGCCGTATCTATGCGCAATATTTCATCTTTTAAACAGGAAAGGGTTGAAGCCGCGCGCCTGTACAAAACCGGCGACAAAGCAATAGAAGTTGAGAAGGAATCTTTTATCAGGCAGGTGCATGATGCATTATATTTTGCAACACTGATCAGCTATACTCAGGGGCTTGCCATGTTGCAAAAAGCTTCAAAGCAACTGAATATGGGAATACCAATGCCCCAGGTGGTTAAAGTATGGCGTGGGGGATGCATCATCAGGTCTTCCCTGCTGGATGTGTTTTCCGAAGCATTTGAAAGAGACCCGCTTTTACCTAACCTGCTGCTCGATAAAGGCATTGCCGAAATGTTGAAATCAAAAGAAGAGGGTCTTCGACGGGTGATCGTAAAAGCTGTCGAAAATCAATATGCGGTTGGAGCGTTTATGGCTACCATAAGCTACTATGATGCTTACCGGACAGCCAACCTGCCAACAAATCTTATCCAGGCACAAAGAGATTACTTCGGGGCTCACACCTACCAAAGGATAGACGACCCTACGGGCCCGTTCTATCATACGGAATGGATGAAAGTGAAGCTGTAGCTAAACACCGTTGGAAGATCAGGTGCTTGATTTAAGGCCTTTTTCGCAAAAAGATATTGCCAATTACGCCTACCGCTGCTCCTGCAACAGTTAACCCAGCCAATCCAGGTTAGCATTTAACTCAACTGAATCATTAACATGGAAAATCATAAGCGCCCGCCTTCTTCGCTACTATTTATTTTCGGGGGCAGCGGCGATCTGAATCACCGGAAACTTTCTCCGGCGCTATATAATTTGTTTATTGATGGATGGATGCCTGAAAAATTCGGCATCGTGGGCATCGGAAGAACCAGGTATTCTAACGAAGACTATATAAAATTCCTGCTTGAAGGCATCAAAGAATTTTCAAGACGCAAAAGCGAGGAAAACGGCCATTGGGACGAGTATTCCGCACACGTGTCTTACCTGCCCATGGATGCAGAAGATGAAAATGCTTACCAGCAGCTGGCGGACATCGTAAAAAAGAAGGAGATAGAGTTTGGGGAACATCCCAACGTGATATTTTACCTGGCTGTTGCCCCGCAGCTGGTAGCCGGCATCGCCTCGAAACTGGGGCCGCTGAACATCTGCGCAGACACCAAATGCACCCGCATAGTAGTGGAAAAACCGTTTGGGCACGACCTCATGAGTGCACGCGAATTAAATGCGTTGCTCAGCAGTATGTTTGATGAAAAACAAATCTACCGCATCGATCATTACCTCGGAAAAGAAACCGTGCAGAACATTCTCGCGCTCCGGTTTGCAAATGCCTTGTTTGAACCCATCTGGAACCGGAATTATATAGACCATGTACAGATCACGGCTGCTGAAACCGTAGGTGTTGAAAACCGGGGAGGTTACTATGAAAATTCAGGCTCCCTGAGAGACATGGTACAAAATCATATCTTACAATTGATGTGCATGGTGGCTATGGAGGCGCCCGTTTCGTTTGAAGCCGATGAAATCAGAAATAAAAAGGTGGATGTTTTGAACGCGATCAGGCAATTTGCAATCCAGGACGTGCACAAGTATGCCGTTCGTGGCCAATACTCCGAAGGGTGGATAAAAGGGGAAAAAACTCCGGGATACCGGCAGGAAAAAAATGTGAACCCCCAATCAGAGATCGATACTTTCAGTGCTGTAAAATTTTATATCGACAACTGGAGATGGCAGGATGTCCCCTTCTATGTAAGAACCGGAAAGCTCCTGCACCAGAAAACCACGATCATAACAATACAGTTCCGGCCGGCGCCGCAATATGCATTTCCGCCTGAAGCGGCAGAAACCTGGAGGCAGAACCGGCTGACGATAAGCATTCAGCCTGAGATGGAGATACGTATAAGATTCCAGGCAAAGAAGCCGGGTCAGTCTATGACGCTGAACCCGGTTGATATGATCTTCAGTTACGAAGATGCTTATGAGGGCCATGAACCGGAAGCATATGAAACCCTGTTGCTTGACGTTATGTCTGGCAATCCAACATTGTTTATGCGATCGGACCAGGTGGAATCCGCCTGGAAGATTATTATGCCTATCCTCGATGCATGGAAAGCGAGACCGGCTGTCGACTTCCCAAACTACGCCCCTGACAGTTGGGGACCCGAAGATGCCGAGGCCCTGATAGCAAGAGATGGCCGCAATTGGATCACGTTACCGGCACCTCACAAGGACGATGAATAAAGAAAGCAAAAACGCGGACCGGAGCGTTTAAGCGTTCCCTCCCTCTGGATCAGGTCTGGTATAAAAAAAGTCCTGATGTTTCATGTACAACAATTCTATAGCAATAAGATCATATGCATTTACATGTTCTTAAAACCACTGCCGAACTGAGCAACACTGCTGCTGACTGGATCGCCTCCAAAATCGCATCCACTCTTGAAAGTAAAGAAAGGTTTACGATGGCGTTATCTGGTGGCAGTACTCCCCAGCAATTGCATACGCTTTTGGCCAACACGCCTTACAAAGAAAGAATTGACTGGAGCAGGATACATATTTTCTGGGGAGATGAAAGAGCAGTGCCTTTTGAAGACGAGCGCAATAACGCCAGGATGGCATTTGATACCCTGCTGAATTTTGTTCCTGTGCCGCTTCGCCAAATCCATGTTATGAAAACGGAAATTTCTCCGGATGAATCCGCACGTGAATATGAACAGATCCTGCATCAATATTTTGACACCACAAATTCGTCATTTGACCTTGTTATATTAGGGATGGGTGATGACGGACATACGTTATCGTTATTTCCGGGAACAGATATCATTCATGAAGAGACTGCATGGACGAAAGCATTTTTCCTGGACGCGCAAAACATGTACCGCATTTCACTTACAGCCCCTGTTGTAAACAGGTCTTCCGCAATTGTTTTCCTTGCAGCAGGTCATAAAAAATCAAAATCACTTAAAGAGGTGCTTGAAGGAAAATTTGCGCCTGATCTGTACCCGTCCCAGGTAATTCATCCCGAAAAGGGAGAGCTGCATTGGTTCGTTGACGAAGCCGCTGCTTCAGAACTTACCAGGTAAAGGCGTTAATATCTGTACAGACGTACCATTTGAATGCTTATTTTGCACAGGAGCAGCTTGATCGTAGCAAAAGATAACCGACAACTTCTACGTTAATTTACCGCGCATCAATCGTATCATACACAATCACCTTGCCCCAAAGGTGTTTACATTCATCAACAAATTTCAGGTGTATCGGATCTTCCTGGTAGCTATCCTGATTGGCCTTATTTGAAAACGTAAGGAGCCATGAAAGCGAATAAGAACCGTCTATTACATCCCTGCTGGTATCAGCGGGCAGGCCAATGTGGAATGTCTGGATGGATTGTACTGCAGAAAGTGTTTGCAACCCTTCGGTGAGTTTTTCGAGAGCTTCTTTACTGCCGGCATCTGCAAGCCAGAAAAAAACGTGGTGAATAAAAACATTCTTTACTTCCATTAATTTCCTCATTTACATAAGTCCTGATTAAATAAAAATACCGGCGATAAATATATCATTTAATTATCAAAAAAAGCCGAGATCATTTTGTCGGTAAGCTTTCTGTCACCCTGCGTCCATATCGCGTTGGGCGGGGGAAATTCATGCCTGTTGTAGCCGCCATGATTACCAAAGTCAAAAACCGCATGGCAATAGCTGTTGATAACAAGCGCACATTTCATCCAGTCAGTTGACCAGATAACGGAAAGAACCGCGGAACGTTCCGGTTCCGCAATACTTTCCACATCATAAATGTGTAGCATATCAAGGATGCGGATATCCTGTGTTTCCCTGCTTTTTTCTGCTGCGTAAAAGTAGCCCGACTCGGTATCGTCCTCAAACATTACGGCAAAGTCGTTTTCCGAAGAAACGCACTCTATAAATGTGTTTTCCCCGATAGTTATGGATTGTTCTTTTAAAAGGTATCCTTTCATTGTTGAGTGTTGCTAAGTTTTACGGCCGAAGAAATGCATCACGTAAAACATTATAATTCCTCCTGCCTTCACCGTTACATTATGCGATAGTCTCTCAAAAATTCATAACCATTCTTACAGCAAGTTTTGTTAATATCTTATAGCTGAAGACGAAAACGAGGCACGCTTCCGAGGCCTGATCATATCCGGCAGGCAATGCAAACGGAGTAAGTGTAATCCCTCCCGCAACATTACCTTATCTGTATTCCTTCTTTAATGAACAGTTCAAACGCTATGCCGGGGGGCTATAATATAAACTAAAATTTGCCGTTTATGTCTGGCAGAAAGTTAAACAACCTGCGAAGACACATTTTTATGATCGTTGAAACCGGTACCACCAGCTTCGGCGCTGCCGTGGACAGGCCCTAGGTAAAAGGCAAATTTTTGTATGCCCGCTCAACAAAGTTTTACATCAGGGGAGTAACTTATGGAACTTTTAAACCTGATGACAATGGCGTTCAATACCAATGTACCCGTATTATCTGCAACCTTTCTGTAACCATAAAAGATCATTGCATGTTTTCGTGGGGATCAGTGATCACCGATAGCTGGGTACCGGAAGGAACCACCTCGCGGTATGTCAGAAGACAGTTACTTGAAAACGCATCCCGTTCAGACACCCGGCATATTGAAGCTGCTGACCCAAAAGCTGTGACGATAGCGGAGAATGTATGGGTTGGTTTTGAAGCTGTTATTTTACCCGGAGTAAATATAGGAAGAGGAGCAATTATCGGGTCCAAATCAATTTATCAGAAGACGTTCCTCCATACGCCGTGGTGGTGGGCAATCCGGGGAGAATTGTAAAATTTTTGAAGCCGACAGATACCCCTGAACATATACAAAAGATGATGATGCTGTTTAAGAAACAATAACCGTTATCATGAAATCTGTAAGAATGTAAATTATGAAGCATTTAAAAATTGTTGTCGGAGGATTTATCGGCTTGTTTCCAACCGGTGGAGCTACCTGGGATTATATCCAGTATCCGTTAGGTTTAAAACTGCTCGGCCATGATGTGTATTATATAGAAGATACCATGCTCTACCCGGTTTACAAGGCCTCCGGAGAAAGTTGGGATGATTGCACTTTCGGCGTGGAGTACCTGAAAAAGGCTATGGAAGAGGTTGGGCTTAAAAATAAGTGGGCCTACCGGGATGTGGCCTCAGGTAAAACATTTGGCTTGTCTGAAGCTAAATTAAAATCCGTTTGCGAAACAGCCGATGTCTTTATCAATGTTTCCTCTTCAACGTATATGCGGGACGAATACCTGAAAATTCCGGTTAAAATGCTGATTGATACCGACCCGATGTTTACCCAACATCAATATTTTTTAAAGCAGGAAGCAGGAGGCGCCGAAGCAGAGGCGGCAAAGAATTACATGACAGCTCATGATCTTTTCTTCACTTTTGGTTTAAATATAGGGCAACCAGAATGCAGGATACCTCAATTTGGATTTAAGTGGTTAACAACAAAGAAACCGATATGCCTCGAGTGCTGGAATCAGCCTTTTTCCGATCAGACAAAATATGGCTTTACCTCTGTCATGAATTGGACCGAAAGGCCCGATTTCAAGTACGAAAACGAATCGTGGGTTCAAAAGAACAAAGAATACCAAAAGTTTTTTAACCTGCCGGCCACTTCTGAAGGGTTGTTTGAAATAATAATCAACAGGCCTAAAGATGCGGAAACGACCAGGTCAATGGAACTTCTGAGAAATTACGGGTGGAATGTTTTAAGCCCCGATCATATAATATCCGACAAAGAGCATTATAAAAGCTTTGTACAATCGTCTTTTGCTGAATTTTCGATAACGAAAGAAACATACATCAAATCAAACAGTGGTTGGTTCTCCGGAAGATCGGCAGTTTACCTGGCATCCGGCAAACCCGTTCTTACCCAGGATACGCAATGGTCAAAATACATTCCTTCGGGGGAAGGCTTAATAGCCATCAGTGATGTTGCAACTGCAACTGAAGCCGTAAAAGAAGTTACCGGTAATTATAATCGCCACTCCAGGGTTGCCAGGGATATCGCCAGGGAATACTTTGACAGCGGAAAAATTCTTACTGATATATTAAATCAAATATAACCGGTGATTGATAAAAAGTTAAATTAAATGAGAAATTTAAATGGCTACGATAATTGTGGGCTCATATATGGTGCGTTATCCTTTGGGAGGCAATCTTTCGTGGGCGCTCCAATATCTGGTAGGGTTTAAGGAACTGGGCCACGATGTTTACTTCGTTGAAAAATTTGTTGAGGATAATTCATGTTATGATCCCGTTCAACAGGTTTTAAGCAATGATTGTACATATGGGACAAAGGCAGTATCCGATTTGCTGGCATGTTACGGATTAAAAGATAAATGGTGTTTTGTAGAATATGGTGAGATATACCACGGGTTGACAGAAAAGGCGATAAAAGAAGTTTTTAAACGTGCCGACCTCTACATAGAAAATGGCGCACACGGCGCCTGGCAGGAAGATTCCGGTTCGGCATCGTTGAGAATCTATATCGATGTAGACCCCGCGTTTACACAGCATAAATTCTTCAAAGATCGGGCTCAGGGCCGCGCCGTTCCTGCCTTTGATGGGTATTATACAAACGGAATGAATGTTGGAAAACCAGGCAACATCATACCTCCTGCGGGAATCAATTGGGGATACATTTTTAATCCTGTAAACACCGGTTTATTTCACAGGATACCACCTCCAAAAAATGCCCCTTATTCCACGATCATGAACTGGAAATCTTACAAAGAAATTGTAGAAATCAATGGCGTATCATTTGGACATAAGGATATCGAATTTGAAAAGTTTAAGGATTTGCCGCAATTGGTAAAGGCAAAACTCGAAATCGCTGTTTCCGGATTAAGGGAAGAGAAAGCAGAAATTCTGAAGCGGTATGGCTGGTCGATAAACAGCGCGCAAAAAGTTACCTTCTCCTTTCATTCCTTCAGAGAATACCTGACTGATTGCAGAGGCGAGTTCAGCGTTTGTAAAAACATGTACACAGCTACTTCTTCCGGATGGTTTAGTGATAAAAGTGCAGCTTATATGGCAAGCGGAAGACCCGTTGTTTTACAGGAGACAGGGTTTAGTAAATATTTACCTGTGGGAGAAGGCCTGTTTGCGGTTAATGATGCGATGGAAGCAAAAAACGCCATAGAGTCTATCGAAAGCAATTACGATTGGCATTGTAAAAAAGCTTACGAAATAGCACATGAATATCTTGAGGCAAAAACCGTATTAAAGAAGTTGTTAAAGGAGCTAAGCTTATAACATATGAAATGAAGAAAGACCCTTTAACAAGCATTATCCTCAACAATTATAACTATGGAAGGTTTCTGAGGGATGCTATTGACAGCGCCGTTAACCAAACATACGCCAACATAGAGATTATTGTAGTAGATGATGGCTCAACACATAACTCTGCTGAAATTATTGCTGATTATGCAAACCTGGTTATTCCTGTTATTAAGGAAAATGGAGGCCAGGCTTCAGCCTTTAATGCCGGCTTTCAGGTAAGCCGCGGACAGGTTGTCGTATTTCTCGATTCCGATGATGCCCTGCTCCCAACAGCGATGGAGAATGCTGTTAAACTATTTCATCAAGCCGAAGTAGTGAAGGTACACTGGCCCCTCTGGCGAATAGACGCTGTCGGGAAAAAGACCGGGGAGTTGTTCCGCAGTACCCGTTGGCAGAGGGCAATTTGCTGGAGCCACTTATTCAGTATGGGCCCGATCATTGCGGAGGGCCCCGTACGGACCTCCAACCAGCGGAAACGCATGGTCACGCCGGTTCCTGGAGTCAGTTTTTCCTGTACCTGAAACAGCGTAAAGAACCGGGGCTGATCAGTACCTGTTTGTGCTTGCTCCGGTTTATGGGCATATAAAAAGGTTGTCTGAACCAGAAGGATTTTACCGGGTTCACGGAAGCAACAACACGCTGAAATCGCTGGAAGAGTATATCAGTATGTACCTGGGCTGGTTCGAGCATTCATGCAAGGTGTTGAGCGGGTATCTTGAGAAGAGCGGCATTTTGGTAGAACCGGAAATCTGGCCACGCGATTCGTGGTTTCACAAGATTCATCTTTCCATTGAGGAAATTGCATTACATGTGCCGTTTGCAGACAGCTTTATCCTTGTCGATGACAACCACTGGCGTACAGGTGATCTGGTTGCAGGCCGCAGATGTATACCTTTCATTGAGCATGAAGGTCAATACTGGGGGCCGCCTGCTAACGACTTTGACGCCATCCGGCAACTTGAACGGTTGCATAAAGAGGGCGCCGGCTTTATTATTTTCGCCTGGCCCGCTTTCTGGTGGCTCGATCATTACCCGGCAATGTATGCTTCCCTGAAATCAAATCACACATGCGTTTTGCATAACGAAAGACTGGTTGGCTTTAAGCTGCAAAATCCATGAGTTCCCGTATTATACCAGGTTGGTTTAAGATGATATCCGGTCATTCGCGGATAGAAAATGAATACCAGCACACCACCGCGATCAACCTATACAAGTTTAATACTAACCCACAAAAACCTCACTTTATGAAAACGTTTCTCCTGTTTATTTTAATCCTCATTTGTACATACCCGCGTCTGGCAGCCCAGGATAAGTTAAACGGAAAAATAAAAGTGTTTCTGGATTGTACAGAAAAGCATGTGATGAAAATTTTATAAAAACAGAAATCACGCTTACAGACTTTGTACTTGACAGGCTGGCAGCCGATGTGCATATACTCATCACCTCAGTAGCAAACGGAAGCGGAGGCAACAGCATTCAGCTGATATTTTTTGGAAAAAATTCAATCAGAAACAATCCGGATACCCTTTTATGCAGTTTAAGCGCCAACGCCACGGACTTTGAAAGAAGAATAGAAGTTGTTAAGAAAATAAAATTGGGGCTGATCCCCTTCATCGCTAATTCCCCTTATTCAGATTTGATCGAGATTGTGATGAAAACAACAAAAGTTTCCGTTGATAATAATACCACTAAAAAGATGGATAATCCTGTTACCAAAGATAAATGGAATTACTGGGTGTACACGATCGGTGCGGACGGGACCTTTAATGTAGACCAGGTATATAAGAGCACGCAGCTCAGCGGATCATTCTTTGCAAACCGGACAACTGAAGAATTAAAAACGGCATTCAGCTTATTCGCAAGCACCAATAAATTTACGTACGAATATGAATATAACGGTGGCCTTGCGAAATATACCGTCACAAACCGCGATAAACAGCTTAAACACTTTCTGGTAAAAAGTATCAGTGACCATTGGAGCGTTGGTTATGAGGCAAGCTATGCCAACAGCACTTTTATCAACAATAAAAATCGGAAATATTTTAGAGGGGCTGTAGAGTCTATATGTAAAAAGGTTTCGGAGTAGCGGCAGTCCGAAAGGCTGCAATGAAGAACTTTGCTATTTAAAATCAAATTTATATAAAATGAAAAAGCAAACTTCAGCTACGTCCGAAACCCAGGTCAAAGGTAAAA
>JBGSYC010000243.1:0-4880 GCA_041751095.1 Flavihumibacter sp. | reverse complement strand
AACTTCACGGCAGGCACGGTTGAGGTACTTATTATACCTTAATGCTTCCGGGGATTTTTTTTCGTTGCCATAAATTTAAATTTTGATGAATACTAAATGTACGGTTAGTCCCCGGAAGGCTACCGTAGGTTTAGTTCAACAGAGCGTTTGTAAAAGAGTGGCTGAATTACTAAATTGAACAACAAAACATAATTCAACTACAAAGCAAAAGTGAAGCTGCGGTTTATTAAATGCCACTACTTCACAAACGCTTTGAACGTTAGGCGCAATAAAATGTATTAATTAATGTTGAAAGATCTTAACATAGAGCAAACAAAATTAATGGCATTTATGAGTGACATTTCTGAGAGATGTTTTTCTGCGGGTTGGATGGAAAATTTGGAATTTTCCCTATGGAATGCAGTCTTAAATGGTCCTAGAAGATATGGTAACGGTATGATTAACCAGGAGCACATAGATTATTTGAAGGAGCAATCTAAGGTTTGTAACTGCTGGATAGTGTTTGACGAAATTACTGAAGAAACTGCTGTTGACTTAACCTTGTGGCGAGAAAAATACAATCAAGATATATTGCAAGACCCAAGTGTATTAGACTATTAAGCCTAGTGCCCGACAATTGTTTAATACATTTTATAGGGTAACGGATGTATCATTGATCGGCTAAAACTTTTCAGTAAACATCCTTTTATTGACGTTGAAGCAAAACAATAGCAGAACGATTTATTAAGCATCAACTACAACGTTGGTAGCTTAATGCGCCTAACATAGCGTTTGTAAAATAGTGGCGACATAACTATCTTTCAACTGCAAAATAAAAATAAACGGCATAGCAGAAATGAAGCTGAGGAAACACAGACTTCCACTACTTCACAAACGCTTTGCACGTTGTGCGCAAGAATTTCCCAAATTCAGTTTGACATGACAATCCTAATTGCATTTGTAATTATTGTAGCTATAATTGTATTTCTATATTCTCGTGCAAGTGATGAGAAGACAGATCGATATTTTGGGAAAGAGCCAACATACAATAAAGAGGAGCAGAAAATATTAAACTATTACAAGAACCTCCATAAGCCTGTCCCAAAAGATACGCGACTTCCTGAAACTATGCGTGATGGCTTTGAGTTAAAGGATATTGTTCTTACCGCATCACAAATTCTCTTGTTCCTTCACGAGTGTCCGAACAATAAGGTTTGCAAGTCGATGTCTCACCTTTAAGCTTTGTGCAGTGGCGTGGACTCGGCGCAATACAGAGAAAATAATTCACCTTTAAATATTGCGGCTAACTACTTTGCTGCTTATTTTAAGCCATGACTGTAAAGCAAACTATTCCTTACAATCTTCGGGGCTCAGGATTTTTTTGCACTTAGATTAAGGTAAGAGAAAGAAAGAACTCTCACCGTCATCCTGAACTCGTTTCAGGATCTGGACGTTTTAGTTTGTTGTATTTTATTCTAATGCGGAAAGTAGATGCTGAAACGAGTTCAGCATGACAGCAGCCTTTCATCATTTTTACGAAATAGTCTTTGAGCATAATGAGGCTTGGCTCGCAAAACTAAAAACAGAATATGGTTTCTTGTTCCATCACGAGTGTCCGAACAATCAGGTTTGCAAGCGGATGTCTCACCTCTTAGCTTTGTGCAGTGGCGTTGACTCGGCGCAATACAGAGAAAATAATTACGCCTTTAAATATTGCGTCTAACTACTTTGCTGCTTATCTTAAGACATGCCTGTAAAGCAAACCATTCCTTACAATTACGGTATCTTCTTCGTTACAACTACATGCCATAATTGGCTTCCATTAATTGAACAAACACATAGTTATGATGCGGTGTATAAATGGTTTGACAATTTAAAAACTAAAGGCCATTACATTATCGGTTATACCATCATGCCGAATCATATTCATGCACTTATTGGATTTCAAAATACCGGCAAAAGCATCAACACGATAATTGGTAATGGCAAACGCTTTATGGCCTATGATATAGTAAAGCGACTAGAGAAACAAAACGAAATTATTTTACTGAATCAGTTGCAGCAAGCAGTAGAAAGCAAAGACCAGGAGCTTAATAAGCAACATGAAGTATGGAGTGATTCTTTTGACTGGAATGATTGCAGAGGTGAAGGTTTCATTAAACAAAAACTGGATTACATACATAAAAATCCATGCAGAGGAAAATGGAACCTGGCTAATAGTCCGGAAGAATATCCGCATAGTTCTGCCTGTTTTTATACCTCAGGGGTTCAGGGGGTTTATCCGGTTACTAATTATATGGAATTAAAAGATGTTGATTTATCAAAGCTTGTTGAATGAAGCAACGCCGAGTCCATGCCAGCGCACATAAGCTAAGAGAGGAGACTCGGCTCGCAAACTAAAAAGAACACGGGAATTAGTAGAAGCGAATGATGAGCTTGTAAATATGAATAAAGAACTGAAAGCATTCACCTTTGTAGCAAGCCACGATTTACAAGAGCCGCTGAGAAAAATACAAACTTTTGCAGGTCGTATTTTAGAAAAAGAAAATCAAAACTTATCCGACAATGGGAAAGACATGTTTACACGAATGCAGGAGGCATCTAAAAGAATGCAAACACTCATTCATGATTTGCTGGCCTTCTCCCGCCTCGGCACTGAAGAAAGAAAATTTGAAAGCACAGACCTCAATAGTATTATCGAAAACGTAAAAAAAGAATTCAAAGAAACCATTGTTGAAAAACAGGCAACAATAGAAGTAAAAGAAATCTGCGAAGTAAAAGTCATTTCTTTTCAATTTCGGCAGCTCATGCACAATCTCATTGGCAACGCATTAAAATTTTCAAACCCAAAAATACCACCACACATAACCATAGAAAGCTGCAACATAAAATACAGCAAAGCGAACGATGCAAACCTTGCGTTAAACAAAGAATACTGCCACATCACCATAACCGACAATGGCATCGGCTTTGAAAAAGAATACAGCGAAAAAATATTTGAAGTATTTCAAAAACTTCATAGCAAAGAAGAATATGCCGGCACAGGCATCGGACTTGCCATCGTAAAAAAAATTGTCGCAAATCATAATGGCATCATCACCGCCACAAGTGAAATAAATAAAGGAACAAGTTTTGATATTTATATTCCGGCTTGAAAATATTGAAATGACTAGCAAGGTAAAAGGTATTCCTGATAACTCATCGCGTATTATTCCAAGGTTGGTGTGCAATGATGGGGCCGCCGAAATTGATTTCTGCGTTGACACATTTGATGCATTGGAACTCAATAGACGACTGGGTCCCGATGGCATGATGGCACATGCCCTACTCACAATCGGAGGCGAGATGATTATGATTGAAGGCGAATGGCCAACTCTATCTAGCCGTGCACCGAAACCTGACGGCAGCTCCTCAGTTGTGATCTTCGTATACGTAGAAGATGTGGACAAAACACTTGAACGAGCCGTTGCAAAAGGTGCTACGGTCATCATGCAGCCACAGGATCAATTTTGGGGTGACCGGATCGCTTGGATAATGGATCCATCTGGTCACGTCTGGACAATAGCAACCCGGATTGAAGAGACTACTGCCGAAGAACGTTCAGATCGATGGGATACGATTTTGAAGGAGAAAGATGCGTGACTTGCGGACTGTGAAAAGGGACTGAACAACTTTGACAATTATATTAAATAAGCCTGGGAATAAAATATGGCAACTAAATAAATACCACAACTACCGCCCACAAAATTTTTAACGCTATTGTTGGGTGTGTCACGAATCAAAGAGAGGGATAAGTTCTTTGAATGCTGAATAAAAGATGGTAGTAGGTCTACCGCATACGCTGTGCAGACAGAGTGTGCAAACCACCTGAAGGTGCTATGATCAAAAGTCATGGTGCTGAACGTTCAGGTAAAGATGCTGTACAAACAGTATCAGGTAAGTGTAAAGAAGCTGAATAAAACTAAACCGCTGATGAAGTGTCGAAACGGCTCCTCGTCATGCAAAAGCCAAAGTTCCCGCGACTGAGGCGACCAACTGTAACGGATAGCTGCTTACTGGTTACAGGCAGACCGGCATTAAGGCGGCAGGAGCTTTACACAGGCTTTTATTCGGAACGTGAGAGGCTGTCTTGTTGATGTGCCAAAAGCTTTGCAGGAAGTTTTTTTTTTGAGCGACTGTTCAACAAAAGTTTTACAGTTCATACTGCAACTCAATTCCATCATAGATGGGAGATGCAATAAGAAGCGTCGGACGAAGTCATAGTAGTGAAGAAGTCCCGCGTAACGCGGGATGGAGCGAAGGGCTTCGGTTATCCAGTCAAAGTATTTTAAAACAACCATTAAATTAAAACAATGGGAGGATTGTAAAAGAAAATGACAAAGTCATTACCAATTAGTAAACGGATGGTGTATAACAGCTATCTGAAAGTATGCGATAAAGCTGGAAGTGCAGGAATAGATAAGCAGAGCATTGAAATGTTTAATGAGGGCTTGTCGGACAATCTGTACAAAATTTGGAACCGCATGACATCGGGTAGTTATTTTCCGCCACCAGTACGAACGGTATTTATTCCCAAGAAGCAAGGCGGAGTAAGACCACTTGGAATACCAACAGTCTCGGGTTCTGGCCGTGTCTCCTTTCCGGCATTGTGCGAAGGTCAGGGACACGGGGCTGCACTACTTGCATCGCTGGCATTTCCTTTTTATCTTACCCAAACTATGTCAGTAAGAAGAGCAATACCAGAAAAAGACGGCTTATACTTTATCACTTTTACCTGCAAGGATTGGCTGCCACTATTTGAACTTACTAATAGTTATGACACAGTTTACAATTGGTTTGATTATCTAAAAGCAAAAGGTCATTATATAACGGGCTATGTAATTCTTCCTAATCACCTGCAT
>JBGSYC010000242.1:0-7352 GCA_041751095.1 Flavihumibacter sp. | reverse complement strand
AGAGATCACCTGCGCCGCATCATCGAGCTCAATCGAAGCCGATCCAAGGTGATTATCGTATTGAAAACGGATCAGTTGCGTTTCGTTGTTCCCCGGCGGAAGCGTAACAGGTGTGTCCACCATGGCAATGCGGCGCTGATCGTCCATTACATGGAGCGTCTCCCGCTCAAGCGTAACAACACCATTGTTTCTCTCCCGGTAAATTTCAAATCCCGAGAGATATATCCTTTCCTGGATCCTGCCACCCAGCCGCTCGATCACCTTTCTTGCACGGGCTCCGCTATGATCATATACATAGTATACCATTCCTCCTCCACCCAGATCAGCTTCTTTGAACAGGTCCATGTAATTCCATACTTCATTCAACACGGTTTCCAGGCCATGCATATTGCCGTGAGCATCGTATGTATAGAAATAATCCTCTCCCAAAATCGAGGTCTTCGTCAACCTGTTGTTCAGGTTGTTCGCATTGTCGTATTCAAATGCCCTGGTCCATCCGCTGTTTTTTGAAGTATGTTTTTGCTCTGTCATGTTACCGGCCATATCATACAGATAAGTTTCAGTATAGTTTCTGAAAGCATTAGCATCATTGGGATTGATGTTACCGCTGTTCGAGAACGGATGGTTCCGGCACGAATGATTATTCGCGAGTGTGCCCTTTGATTGTATGTCGGTTTGCCCTGCATGCTTTCTGCCTGTTGCCACGCGTAACCGGTAAACCGCATCATAGGTATATTCATTTAATGCCCGGGCCTGTTCTCCATCGAAAAATATGTCTGCATGCGCCTCATCTTTTATCCGGGTGATGTTGCATGCAGGGTCGTAGGTGTAGTAAAGGTCCTGTAACACGATCGCGCCAGGATTTCTGGTCGTTCTTAAATTGATGAGACGCTTTGTTTCCTTTTCATAAATATATTTTGTCTTCGTGCCATTTGAATAAGATATCTCTTCCCTTTGGCCCTTCGCATTATACCGGATATCGGATACAAATGGCGTCGTTGCTCCGGCTCCATGGATCTTCACGCCCACCTTGTCCAGCAAACCGGCCACATTGTATTCGGGATATATCTCATTGGCCGGCATTGTAACCGTGTGCGGAACAATGATTTTCACTGGGCGGTTGATCGCATCATAAGTCGATTCGCTTGTGAATATCTCCGCATCAAGACCACCCGTCGCAATATTCGTCCAGTCAACCAGGTTCTTGTAATCCGAGGCGAGCTGCTTTGAGCTTTGCAAGAGATTTCCCTTGAAATCAAATTGTACATTCGTGAACAGGCCCGATTGATCATATTTCCGGTGAACCTGACCTCGCTGGTTGTTTGCCATGGCCGCAGCGGCATTCGGGATCGATTCGCCATACTCAACCCGCGTGTACATAACAGGAGCCGCATTGCCTGTTTTTACCAGAAATTTTTCTGCTCTCCGCAAGGAATCGTATTCATAGCTGAACTCGTGGTTGCGCTCATCCCAGCTCAATATTGAATTATTGAATGCATCCATTAACAGCCATTTCGTGCCCGCATCCATGTTTACCTGTTTGATCGTTCTGCCAAGCATGTCATAATCATAGCGCATAACAACCCTGTTTAACGGATCGGTTATTTCCAATTCCTTTCCTTCAATGTCCAGCTTAACACGGGTGGTAATTTTTTCTGTTAGGTTATCCGCTTCAGTAAAAAAAGTCCTGCCGAGTGTATCAAGATGAGCGGTGACAGGCGAATTATTATGCGCAAACGCTTTTTGAGCAGCCACTACCTGTTCAGGAGTTGCCACAGCAGGATCCGGATTGGTGATTCGGAGTTGATACCAACCGCTGTCTGCAACAGTATCATTTGGGTCAAAGTTTTTCTGGAACCATGGAGAAAATTCAATTTTTGAGAATGTCTTGTTCGGATAATCGGTCCTTATAATCCTTCCCAGCGAATCATAATGGATGACCGGGGTTACTCCCAGCTCTACCATTTCTTCTTCGTCGTCGAATGAAGGCGTTGTACTGAAATATGGTTCGTATTCCTTCACCGGGTTGCCCTTGTTATTGAGTATCGTGCGCCCATTACCCACCCAGCGAAGATTCGGTGATGTATCGGGGATCAGTGTCACTGTTCCATCCGCATTTATTTGCAGTGCCGGTCCCGGTTCTGCCTGCATTTTTTTCATCACCGCGGCCCCGCTTCCATTGAAATAAATAAAGCTTTCTTCAATAGTCGTTACATGCAATGGGTCGGCATGATAATGAGTGATTCGCTTCCTCGTTTTTACGTAATTCGGCTGCGGCTTGTAATCATTGATATCGAAGCCTGGATTGGTTGATTGATTGAGCCAATCAAAAATGTGGTATTCCATCTCTACAGATGGAACATCATTCGGCGAAGCCTCCGGCGATAAGTCATCAAATTCATCGCCGGGGTCTAACCCTTTCTTACCAATTACAAAAACGCTGATGGAAATACCAAGTTCATTAAAACGAACTGCAGACAGGTTGTTATTGGCATCCTTCACCACGTATGGATGCAAAACCCTGTAGCTGAACCCGACAACCGAGGTCTCATTATTCAAAGCATCCGTTGATTTTTCTATGAACAGGTGATATGCATTGTCGTACTGCATGGTTGTGCTGTTGCCAAACGGGTCAGTATATACAACAGGAAGAAAGAAATTCGCCGCATCATATTGCACCCATGCTGTAGGACTCCAGAAATAATTATCTGCAAAAACATACCCGCCTTTCAACGGATCTGTCAGCGCCGCGCTGAGATTGGCAAAAGGCATCTTCTGATTAAAAATGGTTGTCAGGTGTGTTGTGTTGAACGCGGCAGTGAAGGACTGGTGAACCAGCGCTTTTGATTGCAAGGTTCCAAAGGGCAATGCTGTTAGCCCATCGTTGTCTTTATACTGTAACCGGCTCCAGTCCACAATTCTTTTTTGCAATGTTCCGTTGGGCGGTATATCATAATCGATAACGGTTGCTGCGGCACAGGTATTAATTATTTGCGCCATTGAATAATAGGCGCCCGCCGGCAGGGGAAGACCCGTTAACCCGAATGTCTTCGACTGGTAGATCAGCGGGAGCCTGTAATCGTTGCCGGTATCGATTTCATTGGTGAAACCACTTTCCGAATAGGAAGCGTAAAGTTGCAGTTGTTCTGAAGGATGTGGCGGGTCGCCCCCGGTTGGCGGCTTTCGTGGATATACCAACGTTGCCGATTTAACAATGTTTCCAAACTTATCCGATTCGATCGTAAAACTGTGCGACACCCTGGGATCGTTTGGATTTCTTTCATACTGATAAGAAATGCTCTCGCTGCCAAGGACAAGAAATGAGGCAAAACTATTTTCCTGTTTCGGTTGAATCAATTTAATCATACAATTGTGTTGTTCAACAGAATACGGCTTGTCGCTTGCGGGTTCATTGTCGAGAGCGTAAACTTCTTTTCGCAACAGCATGCTCTTACAACTGCGCAATGCTTCGCGCCACTCATCAACGCTCAAGTTGCCGGGAAGGGAGGGTTCGGGCAGCAGGTTCTCAGGATGTGCAGTATTCTGAAAATATTCATGTGAGAATTGATTGAGAATTTTTTCCCTGGCGAAAAAAGCTCCTGTATGGAACCACGATTTGTAGACTACCGGATGCTGATGGAGATCTTTTTGAGCCTTGTTGTTCATTACACCATCACTCTCCATGATAAAATGTTCAATATTTTGCGCGTCTTTCTGTTCCACCCGTCCAAACCCCCTGAACTCTTTTTCAAAATGATCGTAGAAGCCATGGTGATACGAAAATTCGCTTGCGAATCTTGTCTTCATGATACGATCATGTTTCACAACTTTAGTAAGGCAATGGACCGGGAAGGGAAGTTTTGTAATCCATGGCTCACCTTTCAGCCTGTCATCAAGATAAAAGTGAGTTGAAGAAGTGTAATGCAGCTCGATCTCCCTGCCAATATTATTTTTGTAATTCACCAGGATGTGCGGCTTCCTGCTATTCATGAGATCGATATACTTCAGCTGTTGATCCTGGTCTTTTGGCTGGGGACTGCTCCACACAATGCATGATGTTCCGTTGCCCAAAAAATCCGTTACGGTCACTTCAGACAGGTTGGTGATTTCGGGAAATGGATCAATAAATTCCGGGCTCGCAGGAAATGCATTTCCGCTTTGATTCAGCCATGCTCTGAAAACAGTTCCGCCCAGGTAAATAATATCCGTTGTGCCCGAACCATCTATATCTGCAAGACGTATCAACTTTGGATTGAACTGGTCAGGATGATCAAACTGTGGCGAATTGTCCATGCTCACTTTTGCGCCAAACTTTCCGTGGCCAAGGTTAGGCCAGTAGCATACCGAACCATTCCGGATGCTCACGATATCGGTTAGTCCATCGCCATTGAAATCACTTAGGTAAATTATTTGTTCCTGGTCGTTGAAAACGAGCTGCGGGCCTTTTTCATCGTCATAGCTTTTCAACGCGTGTTTTGGCGCATCGTAACCTTTTTCGCCGAGTGAAGGATACCAGGAGAAAAGGTTCTCATCTGTGAACAAAATATCCGGCCTGCTATCTCCATTCAAATCAATCATCCTTATGTTAGGATCATCAAAATTGATGTTAGGCAACTGTTGAAAGGATTTGAAAGGTTCCCACTGCCCCTCGTCATTGATTTTGAAAAATCCTTTTACAGGTCCGGTTTGCGACGAAAGGTATTTTGTGCCGTCGGCTTCCAGTTCCTGTATTTGCAGTTGAGAACCCAACCCGGTGAATATGGGCTTGGGGGAAATAACCTTAGCCGGAGTAAAATTTCCGTTCCCGAGATTCTGTTTGTAGTATAGCGCACCGGCCTGCTCGGTTAAAATTCCTGAAAGGCCTTCACTATAAAGATCCACCCATTGATATTCCGGGTCGCTGATACCAACAGGCAGGTTTGCCAGGTTTTCCCGGGTAACTGACTTGACGGTTTTATTCCATTCATATTGCTGGTAACCGAAGGAGATCGGTGGAAGTGATTTTTTTGAATAGGAATGATCGGGATACTTGATATATCCTGTTGAAACCATTTCTTTCAGGAAGGTAAAATTGCCTGGCTGGCCATTGTTATCATACAGGAAATCCAGGGCATTGACCAAAGCCGAGCCTCCCGGTAACTCTGCGAAGTGATGATAAAACAAAACCCTTTTACAAAGCCGGCAGGTTCTGATTTCGAACCCGGCTTTGTAATCAGAGAAAGCGTCGTGCCTGAATGTCCATGGCTGCACGGCATTGAATGGCTCATTTAGTGCATGGTGCTCCCCGTAATCCAACACCAATTCGAAAACGAATTGACCTGGTGGTGGAATCTGGTTGCCATCGTATGGATTTATATTTCCCCATCGTATTCTTTTGGGGTAGGTATTGGCGAAAAGAGCATTACCGTTAGTACGATTCTTGTTATGCAGCAATGCCGCATCGATCCCCGAACCATCTTCCTCCCGATATTCATATATTGCGCAATTGCCGCGATCATCGTAGGTAAAATGTGGCAGCCATTCAAAGATCTTTGTAGCATTGGCCGGGTCGGCGATTTGCGTGGAAGGGCTGTCGCCAAACAGCGTAGTGACATTGTCTTTTGATGTGATTTTCCAGTAAATGATGCCGTCAGCCTTTCTCAGCCACCGTTCGATTCTCGCGAAACTACCTTCTATCCTTGGGCGGTATTCTTTGATGACAAAGAGCCCGTCGACCGAATCATGTTCGGCTGGATTCCAACTTCCGCCGTTGTTCACCAGTTTTGGAACAAGATCCTCGGCACCTGTAAATACATAGGTATCTGAATTGGTGAAGTTGAGGTATTGTGGTAGCTCCCGGTCTGTTTTTCTTTTGACAGATGGCAGGCTGAGTGACCATCCCAATCCGAAAATTCCATTTCCGCCCCCTGAGTTGTAAGAAATACCCAGTTCAATGCCAAAACCTCTGATTGTTCTTGACGGAAAAGGGATGGAAAAATTAGCCGAGCCATTCACGGCGTTTATTTCAAACTTTTCGTCGATACTTCTAATGGCGCCACCTCCTTTTGGTAACGAGACAGTGGGAATTTCTACTTCAAAAAGTTTTGAGTTTTTATCGCTGGTTTGACCGGACCCTCGTGTGTCAGTATTCTTAGCACTCTTTTCTTTGTCGGATTTTGAGGTAGATTTAATTTTTGTGTCTGGCATAATGGTAAATGATTATGCTTATCAAAAAAATAACTGATGGTGTTTAATAATGATGAAACCCCCGGTACGCTTAAGTTCCCCTATATATATGGAAAAACCGTTCAAATTGATGAACCCTTATCAACTGAATAAGGATTAGTCATCGTTTGTGGAGTAGTCCTGCGCCCTATCACCAATGTATTCTACTCCTTATTAAGGTCACTAATGCCATTCGTGCAGCAACTGTCAAACAGGAATTAATATTATTTCATAAACGACTTTACGCCCATTCAATGGTGCACTATGCCATACCTTGAATGCTGAATCTTCAGATATGAATACTCCGAATTCCGATGGGGCAAAACAAGTCCGCATAGCTGCTTTTGTGAGTAAGCTGGAATTCTGATAGCGTACGAAGAATTAATGGTCACAAATTAAAACTAATATTTATTTTAAGAGAAAACAATAGTATAAAGAGAATATTTTTAAGTTTATTTCTACGCAAACATTAAAGATGTAGTTGGCCAGAGGGATTCATTGAAGGTAGGATACGCTATGTTCCAGGCTTGTCCGGCACTTAATATAGGTGGCCTTCGAATTATCTCTTTCAATAAGCGGCTTCAATTTGTATTACGTCAGCCGAAAGTGGACAAATAAACATGAGCGATGCCATATATCTACACAATTTCCATATAGAGCTGCATAATTTATAGCATCTGGCAAATCGTCAGAAGATAGATTTTCGGGGAAGTGCTGATGATGGATGAGTTTTGGATTTTTAAAATAACAGGGCATTACAAATGGCTTTATTTTTTATATAGAATTGTCGCGTTAGCTTAACTTTACCCTCCAAAACGTTATGGTTAAGTATAAAGTCACGTTAACACAAAAAGAGCGTGTTCACCTGAATGATTTAATAAGAAAAGGTTCGCATACTGCGCAACTATATCGTACTGCTTACATTTTATTGAACTGTGATGAGGGAAAGTATGGAGAAAAAATAATTAATGAGGAAGTATGTCGGGTCTTAAAAATCAGCATGCGTATGATTGACCGTGTCAGCCAACGATTTGTCGAAAAGGGTTAATACCGCCACATCCAAACAGTTCGCTCGTAGCGGCTATAGAACAGGTATTAGATATTTATAGGAGGCCGTTCAGTACTGAGTATCCAGTAATATTCTCAAT
>JBGSYC010000241.1:0-17001 GCA_041751095.1 Flavihumibacter sp. | reverse complement strand
CAATAGCGCTTTCGCAATTCTCCAAACTCCTCCATCAATATCCTTGCACTCCTTCCTTTTAAACGCTTCACTATATCGCTTACACTTAACTTGGGCGGATAACTTAAATGAAGATGTATGTGATCCTTAATTACAACTCCCTTTAATATTTGAATATCCAGACTATCACATGTTTGCCTCAGTAAGTCCCTGCATCGTATCTGAACCTCCCCTTTCAATACATGAAACCGCTATTTCGTACTCCAAACTATATGTACATACAACTGATAAATACTGTGGCTGCCCTTACGTGTATTCTGCATACCACAAATTTAGCAGAGATTTGTAGAAGCTAAAGCCTTGCCCTAAAGGGCATAGCTTGAACTACCGTGTTGAGACCAGTCAATACCTTATTGAAATAAATGATAACGAAGCTAAAACAGGATAATAGGGTTAATGGCATCAACAATCTAAAATCTCTCAGATAATCTCCTTTTTTTCCGGAACAACAGTCTCTAATCTGGAATATTTCCGGCGCCTCATACTTAAGACTTGCTGATAAGCAAGGCGTTACGGAATGGCATGTTCATGGATTATATATGACCAGTCGTAATCCGTTCCTTTAAATAATTTATATGCCTGCGCTAACCCTGAACTCCATCACTTCTATATTTTCCCGGAAAATAAGGGATATCTACACCGTTTTTTTTGCAAGTTGCCTCTTAGTATCCGCTAACGTATATTCCCAGGACCTACATGAAGGCTTTTTACCTGTTTCGGTTATTAACTGGAAAGCAATATTAAAACACAGAGGCGTGGAACTGAGCTGGATGACTACGGTAGAAAATAACTTAACTCACTTTATTATCGAAAGAAGCTTAACGGGTTCCAATTACGAGGAGATCGCTACACTTCCCGCATCAGGGAATACAAACGTGCTGCAAAAATATTTATATGCTGATAAATTACAACCCCGCGCATCGGGTGTAATATATTATCGCCTGAAAAGTACAGACGTGTCGGGCACCGTTAAGCGCTCAGATGTTATCATGATTCGGACAAATACAGCCGTTACGCAAGAATTGCTTTCGGTTTACCCCAATCCGGCAATTAATGATGTAACGGTTAATGTACCCGTTAAATGGCAGGGCCGTAAGGTTGTTTATGAAGTGTATAATGGTTACGGAACAATGGTAAAAAAGGTTTTGAACCCCTCGTCCCTGGCTACCGAAACAATGCCGCTAACCAATTTGCCTGCCGGATTGTATATGGTAAAAGCATCCGCCGATGCTGAATCAGCCATTATCAGGTTGATGAAGCTTTAACCGTTTGCCGTGCCTGTCCTTTAGCCATTCATTTGTTACCTGGCACAATAGTATCAGAAAGAGTGGCTCCGTTTCAAATCTGAATCTCATATTCTCACCATACTCAAGCAAAGTACCTACCCCAAGAACAAAAAGAATGGTAACAACGATGAAGATGTTTCCTGCCGAAAAATAATGTCGCCTAACTGAATTTCTCAGGAACATCATAAACGTAACCAGGTAGACAAAAAATTTTGGAATGGCGGCGATTGCGAGAGCTACCCGTTTGTCATTCTCGTTGGCAAACAAATGAGATGGATTTAACGAATACAACATGTCGTAAAAGTGGATCTTATTATTATTGTTCCGGTGATGAAAATAGCTGGAGGCGGGCGAAAAGAAAATAATGAAAGCCTTACAGATATTTTTCAGGTACGAATCCGGGTGTTGCTTTAAATATTGAATACCTGCTTTCGTGTATGCTTCAGATACCCTGATATAATCCACGTGATTGAAATTTACGAAGGAGCCGTTCTTTGTTTCCCTGAGCAGAACCATGTCGTTTAAACCGGCATACATCTTCCTATTATTTTCCGGTATGTACTTCTTATAATACGATAGGGGATAAAACGGGTGGATAGCTGCGATACCTGTAGAATCCGTTACCTTAACATCATTAAAAACAATCCGTGCAAGATTTATACCCGTCCAGGAAGACGTGGCAAATTTACCAAACACAACGTAATTTTTCACATACCATCCACTCACCGTACAAAGCGACAACAACGCGCAGGCCAGTAGTTTTCTGAATCCATTCCGTCGTAAGTAAGGGTACATTAAAATTATCGTAACCAGTACAAGCCAGAAGAGGTGATACATGCTCCGGGTTAAGCAAAGAACACCAAGAGAAGAAAAGATGCCGAGCGCGTTCTTCCAGCTTTCATCCTGCCTGTATTTTTGATAAAAATAAAGCGCCACCAAAAGAAGCATCGAGACCAATCCTGTGTAAAAGAGTTCGTTTTCATACAGTATTGTTGCGGGGCTCAGCAGGTATAACAACGAAAAAAACATCGCCAGGTACCCGGGGCCGGTTATATATGTAATGATGCGGTAAATAAGCAGGGCGTTTACGAAAGAGATAAGGTGCAAAGCGATGGCAAACACATGTGGCGAGTATGTGCCACTGCACTTCAAAACAATGCCGAGCAATAAATTAAAAACCGGCGGTTGGGAATGCAGGTACCATAAACTTTGTAACAGGTTATGTTCAAGGCTTCTTACATCGAGGTACTGCCAGTATTCATAAAGCGCGTGATATCCAAGGGTAACGCCGCATGCTTTTACAATAAGTCGGGATACTACAAAACAGGCACACAGCATAAGAAGTTGCCGTTTATGAATTCCTTTGCCCATTACCTGCATGTGTTCATTAGATAATACTAACTTCCTGAACCGGATAATCAGGGAAAATACAAATTAAACCTGCAGGTGGAAAAATAAATATTGGTGCGGATTTCTTACTTCAGATAAAATCAGGTGGAAAACAGATGTAAACCATGGATGATTCAGAGATGAAGCCTGAACAACAGCTTACTTTTATACCATCATTCCAATTAGCAGATGCAGCTAATTGGAAACTTAATCCTTAATGATGAAAATTCAAATGTGGACGATCGGTAAGGCGCATGAAGCTTATATAAAACCAGGTGTTGAAGAATTTACGAAGCGGATTTCGCATTATTATAGCGTGGAATGGCAGTTCATTCAATTGCCAAAAACTACCGGAATTCCGGGGGAATCGGAGCTCCGGAAAAAAGAAGGTGAAGCCATTCTTAACCTGCTCAAAAAGGAAGACTTTTTAATAGCATTGGATCAGAGAGGCAGGCAACTGACATCTGAGGGGGTGGCACTGCTTTTAGAAACAAAGGCAAATGAAAGCTTCAAACAGTTGGTTTTTCTGATAGGCGGCGCCTATGGTTTGGACGAACCGGTGATCAAACGGGCAAATTTTACCTGGTCTTTATCCATGCTTGTCTTTCCCCACCAATTGGTAAGGCTGATCCTTGCAGAGCAGATTTACAGGGCATGTACAATAACCCGCAACGAAAAATACCATCACTCCTGAATTTAACCGATATTCGGCCCTTGTAACAAATTATTTTAAATGTTCTCTGTAACCACCATTATTGTTATCATAACCTGCCTTGTTTCTTATGCAGCTTTTAACAACGAAAAGATGAAAAATGATATGCTTTTCTGGCCTTCGGAAGTAGACAGCCAAAAGCAGTATTACCGGTTTCTAAGTCATGGGTTGGTACACCTCGACCTTATGCATCTTGCCTTTAACATGATCGCTTTGTATTCATTCGGCGGGTATGTGGAACAATATCTTTTTTCCTCACCAACACTATTTGGCAATACGGGAAAAATATTCTTCCTGGTATTATATATTACGGCAATTGCTGTCGCTGCTTTACCCGACTATTTCAAAAACAGAGGTTATTACGAGTACAGGTCGCTCGGGGCCTCGGGAGCAGTATCCGCGGTTGTTTTCGCGGGGATAATGTTGAGACCTAATCTTCCGATAAATATTCTCTTTATCCCAATTGACATCCCGGGATACATATTCGGGCCGATATTCCTGGTAATTTCTGCGTTTTTAGGAAAAAAAGGTATGGACAACATCGGGCATACTGCCCATATTACGGGCGCCCTTTACGGGTTGGTTTTTACCGTTGTTACGGCAAAGGTATTTGCTGACTATGATGCTATGCAGGTTCTTTTTGATGTGTTTTCCCGCCGCCAGGGACAAAACTGATCTGTAAAACACGAGTGGTCTTGTCCGTAATTTTAAACCGGTTGTCTATCCTTTTCCCGATTACCCAGATGATCTTATGGTTCATTTCAAGTACCCATATGTTTTCCTTGTCCGTAGGGGGCAACCTGAGGTCTGACAGAAACCGGCTGAGCTTTTTCTTTTTTTCCATCCCAAGCGGATAGAAATAATCACCGGGTTTGCGCCTGCGCAGTATGATCGGGAAAGCAATCTCTTTGGCATCGAGATGCGCAATTAAAGGCGAGGCTTCATGCCGGCAAATGTCAGCAGCCAGCGATGTAAACACAAGCAGGCCGTTGACGAAGAGTACTTTCCTGTCTTCGCCCGTGATGATGATCGTAGAAGACGCCTGCGGTGTCAGCGGTGAAATAATTAACCAATTCCTGTGTTTAACGATCCGGTATGCAGCCGATTGAATAAACTTTCCTGACTCGCTATCCATCAAGCCGATCACTTCGTTAACCTGGCCCGGACTAAAACCGAAATCTTTGATGATCTCGTATACGACCGTTTCAAGCGGAACAGTTTTCTTTAGTTTTAAAACAGGGATATGCACTTCATTCCCCCTGATCTCTGCCAGGCTTTTTTTATGTTGAGAAACCGACTGCACGTAAAGTTGCCGGATTTCCCTGAAGCGCCGTATGTTATTGATGAGGTTCTCTTCAACCTGGGGGAAAACTTCCCGGAGACCGGGGATAAGCCCGAGGCGGAAATAGTTTCGCGTGTAATGAGCCAGCGCATTAGACGAGTCTTCCACGAACGCAAGATGATGTTGTGCTGAAAATTCAAGCAGCTCTTCCTTACGGGCGAATAGTAACGGGCGGACGACTGATCCCTGTTTTGGCAAGATTCCTCCTAACCCTGCAATTCCGGTTCCTTTAAAAAAGTTCATTAATACTGTCTCAATATTGTCATCGGCATGGTGCGCTGTAACAATAACGGACGGAGATGTTGAACGTGCATGCATACCTGCATTTGCAGGTCCCGGCGATGATCCGCCACTGCCAACGATATCTTTAAACCAGCTATAACGCAATTCGCGGGCCGCAACCTGGATGGACGTTTTGTTTTCCTTCGCTATTTTTTCCGCTTCAAACTTTTTCACCAATACCGGCACTCCATATTTTGCTCCAAGCGTTTCTACGAAGCGTTCGTCGCGTTCACTCTCGCTTCCCCTTAATTGAAAATTACAGTGTGCTATCGTAAAAAAAAAATTCGCCTGTTTACATAATTCGCATAAAACAACTGAATCAACTCCCCCGCTTACCGCAAGAAGCAAATGATCTTTGGCCTGGAACAAGCCTTCCTGTTTTATAAACGACTTAAAAGACTGAAGTAGCTGCATGAAGGTGTTGATGTTATTACGATGGATCGTCGATGGGCAGAACCCGGTGTGCACCGGACGCTGTACATGATGATAAGTTCCTTTTAATACGCAAGGTCTTCATATGCCGACTGTAGCTCGTTGTATGAGTGATTGTCACCTGCGATCTTACAGGCGGCCATGCCCTTCTCGTAGACGCTGAGAGCTTCCTCAGCGGTGCCGGTTCTCTCAAGTAATTTAGCGAGATGATAGTAGGAGCCGACGTACTGCGGATCCCGTGACAGTATCGCCTCGAATAGTCTCCGTGCGTCATTATCGTTGCCAGTCTTAACATATTCAAGCGCCAGGGCATGTTGCAGGAAGTTATCCTCCGGGCTGTCTTTCAGATAAGAATGCAGCGTTTCAATTCTGTTCATTGTATGAAAAAGGTTAGTTAAAATTTACCAGGTAATTGTACCTGCTTACTTTTTTTCCGCTCGTTGATTTGCAAACCCTATCTTTGCATTAGTTGCATAAACAACTTTATTTAATTGTAATAAAAATGGAAATGAAGATCCTCGTTTGCTTAACAAAAACACCTGACACAACGGCAAAAGTAGCCTTCACGGATAATAATACGAAATTTGCACAGGCAGGCGTACAGTGGATCATCAATCCGTACGATGAATGGTATGCGCTGGTGCGTGCGATAGAACTGAAGGAAAAAGACCCATCCATTATTATTCACCTGGTAACCGTAGATGCCGCTGACGCTGAACCTGTAATCAGGAAAGCGCTGGCACTTGGCGGAGACGAGGCAATCCGCGTTAACGCATCCAGCCAGGACAGTTTTTATGTAGCTGCGCAAATTGCGGCGATTGCGCGTCAAAATACATACGACATCATTTTTACCGGTAAAGAGACAATCGATTATAACGGTTCGGCGATCGGCGGTATGGTAGCCGAATTGCTCGATATGCCATATGTGGCCCTTGCCACCCGGTTTGAATTAAGTGGATCGACCGCAGCAGTTACCCGTGAAATTGAGGGAGGCGAAGAAGTGTGTGAAGTAAACCTTCCGGTAGTTGTAAGTTGCCAGAAAGGATTTGCTGAAGCAAGGATCCCAAATATGCGGGGAATAATGGCTGCACGCACAAAACCGCTTAAAGTAACAGAACCTTCGCCGGTGGATGCACTGACATCTTACGTCAGGTTCGAGTTACCGGCGCCAAAGGCCGGGGTGAAATTGGTGTCTGCTGAATCGCCTGAAGAGCTGGTAAGACTGCTTCACGAGGAAGCGAAAGTGTTTTAATTTAATATAATAAAGACCTTAAATGGCTGAAATAAGGGTGCGGGCAACAGATCGTCCATATGGTCATTGATTTTTCTTTAAATTTTTAATTATCGGTTCATATGTCAGTATTAATTTTCGTTGACCAGTCGGGTGGTCAGATCAGGAAAGCTTCTCTGGAAGCATTAACCTACGGGGCAAAGATCGCGGAACAGATGGGCACTTCAGCGGAAGGCGTTGTACTTGGTTCGGTCAGCGAAGACCTTGCGGCGCTTGGAAGATTCGGCATCACAAAGGTGTATCATGTTAATCATGAAAAGCTTGATCATTTTGATGCCCAGGTATTCACAGGGGTTATTGCACAAGCCGTTCAATCTTCAGGAGCTGAGGTAGTTGTATTTTCCCACAATGTTGACGGAAAGGCCATTGCTCCGCGCCTGTCGGCAAAACTGAAAGCAGGCCTCGTTGCCGGCGCGATTGCATTGCCTGATTATGCGAATGGATTTACGGTAAGGAAAAATGTTTTTAGCGGCAAGGCTTTCGCTACCGTTGCGATCAACACCGATATCAAAATTATTTCGCTCAACCCGAATGCCTACAAGGTTGTTGAGAGAGAAGGTACAGCTGAAGTGTCACTTTTGGAGGTAGCCGTTGAAGACCCGAAAGTGAAGGTTACTGACGTTCGTAAAATCACCGGTGAAATACCCTTAACGGAAGCAGAGATCGTTGTCAGTGGCGGACGTGGGCTAAAAGGCCCCGAAAACTGGGCCCTTGTAGAAGACCTGGCCAGGGCAATGGGTGGCGCTACCGCATGCAGCAGACCGGTTGCTGACGCGCATTGGAGGCCTCACCATGAGCACGTTGGACAAACAGGCTTTGCCATATCGCCAAATTTATACGTGGCCCTTGGCATTTCAGGAGCGATCCAGCACCTCGCAGGGGTTAACAGGAGCAAAGTAATCGTCGTTATCAATAAAGATGCCGAAGCCCCATTCTTTAAAGCCGCGGACTACGGCATCGTAGGTGATGTATTTGAAGTTGTGCCTAAACTAACAGCGGCGGTAAAAAAGCTAAAAGGAATTTAAAAACAAATATCAGCTTTAAGTTCAGATTTAATAAATTTATATTTACAAGCCTTTCAAAAATTTGAAAGGCTTTAATTTTTATATTTGCGTCATAAATTTTAAAAATTCTCCGGGGAATTTCAGGGTATGAGAAAAATAGAATTGGAAATAGTAGCCCTCTCCCACAGCATCACCCAAACACATTCGTATGCAGTGGTAATGGGAGAAGTGAACGGGTTGCGCCGTTTACCTATTGTGATCGGTGGCTTTGAAGCCCAGGCGATTGCAGTTGCGCTTGAAAAAATGCAGCCGAGCAGGCCGTTAACTCATGACCTGATGAAGAACTTTATGAGCGCTTTCAGCGTAGAGCTCACAGAAATTATTATCAGCGACCTCCAGGAAGGAATATTTTACTCTAAGCTTGTATGCGTAAGTGAGCATGATACGGTTGAAATTGATTCCCGCACTTCTGACGCGCTCGCGCTGGCAGTACGTTTTGGTTGCCCTATCTATACCTATGAACACATCCTTGATAGTGCAGGGATACTGATGGAAGATACCGGCAAAAAGAAAAAGGGATCCCTTGAAACCACCACCTCCGACTCATATGCCAGTGAAGACCTCCGTTCTATGACCCTCGAAGAATTGAATACCTTATTGGGTGAAGTGCTGGAACAGGAAGATTATATACGCGCCATTTCTATCCGGGATGAGATAGCAAGCAGGAAGAGGTAGTAAGCCATCAGCTATCAGAAGAAGGGTCGTTGGGTTTTATAACTTTGTACTGATGATAGCTATTAGCAGCCAGCAGAAAGGGTCCGGGACTAATGTCTTTTTACTACCAATAGCCAATAGCTGATGGCTGATAGCTGATAGCTGATGGCTGATAGCTGATAGCTGACAGCCGGCCATTATCAAAATATTCCCCGTGATTGCCTTCCCTCATTGCAAAATAAATCTCGGATTGAAGGTCATTCAAAAACGTAATGACGGCTACCATGATATTGAAACGGTATTCTACCCTGTTCCAGTTAAAGAGGCATTGGAAATAATTGCTGAAAGTAATGCTGAAACATTATTTAACCATAAAAAAAACCGGGGGGTACAATTTTCCAATACGGGGCTGACGGTCTCCGGCAAGCCGGACAACAACCTTTGCATGACGGCTTACCATCTTCTGCAAAAAGACTATCCATCAATTCCTTCCATACAAATGCATCTGCATAAAACCATTCCCATAGGCGCCGGTTTAGGCGGCGGTTCGTCAGATGGAGCATTTGTTTTGAAATTGCTTAATGAAATGTTCAACCTCCGCCTCACTACAGGCCAATTGATCGGTTACGCGTTACAGTTAGGAAGCGATTGCCCCTTTTTTATTCTCGATAAACCATGCTATGCTACCGGCCGCGGAGAACTACTGGAGGAAATTTCACTTGACCTTTCAACCTACACGTTCGTGCTGGTAAACCCCGGGATACATGTTAACACCGGCTGGGCATTTTCGGAGCTGAATATCAATGGCCGCCGTGTATCTGGCCGGGCACCATCGTTAAAGGAAACTGTGCAGTTGCCGGTGAACATCTGGCACAGCACGCTCATAAACGATTTTGAAGAACCGGTAAGTCACCATTACCCCGAAATAACCGCGATAAAAAATGAGCTTTATCAAAAGGGGGCGATTTATGCTGCAATGACGGGTAGTGGAAGCACTGTTTTCGGATTATTCCACAAGGAGCACCGGTTTTCAAATGGTTTTCCATCGGGCTACACTGTTATGATCAGTTGAATGTAAACGTAAATGTGGTCAGGCATTTGTTTACCACTCGTTTCAATATTTTGGCGATTTTATTGAACTCTGCCGGCAACCTTCAGACCACTCAACATAAAACCGGAAGTATTGGCTTTTCATTTGAACCGAAACCGTAAATTTGGGTATGTTTAGATTTTTCCAGATCGTCGGTACCAGCCTTAAAATGGCATTGGAAGAATTCCGGTCGAATAAATTGCGCACATTTCTTTCCCTCTTTGGAATAACCATCGGTATTTTCTGCATCATAAGCGTTTTGGCTACTGTAAACAGCCTTGAGCGGAATGTGCAGAACGACATCAACGCCCTGGGAACAACGTCCATTTATATCGACAAGTGGGAATATAAACCAAATGACGAATGGTGGAGGCTTATCAAACGGCCACAGGTCAGGTACTCAGAGATGAAAATCCTGGAGCAAAAGGTCAACACCGCGAAGCACATGGCATTTAAAATTGATGCACAGGGCAAAGTGGAATATGAAGACAACGTTGTTACCGGGGTTAGTTACCTTGGCACTACGGAAGAATTCCCGGACATTCAGAAAATAGACATCACGCATGGCCGTTTTTTTGAACCTTCTGACTATGATAATTCCGCAAACGCTATTGTAATGGGCTTTAATGTTGCCGAACAGTTGTTTGTTAAACCCGAAAACGCCTTAGGCAAACAGGTGGAAATAAAAGGCAAGATAGGTGTTGTGGTCGGGTTAATAAAAAAGCAGGGACAAAGCATGATTGACATGTGGGGTTTTGATAATTGCATCATGATGCCGTACGGGTTTTTAAAAACGATGATCCGCGAGGAGGCGGGCAACCCGGTGATCATCGTACAGGCAAAGAATAACGTTCCTATGGCCCGGTTGAAAGATGACCTTACTGCGGCCATGCGCTCCATACGTAAGCTAAAGCCGACTGAAGATGATAATTACAGTCTGAACGACATGGAACCCCTACGTGAAATGACGAGCGGATTATTCGCAGGGATCAACATGGGCGGATGGGCCATCGCAGGTCTGTCGCTGGTCGTTGGTATGTTTGGGGTTGCCAATATCATGTTCGTTACCGTGCGGGAAAGAACCAGCCAGATCGGATTGAAAAAGGCCATTGGCGCAAAGCGTTCAACCATCTTACTTGAATTTTTACTGGAATCGGCGTTTTTATGCATCATGGGTGGCGCCATCGGGCTGCTGCTTGTGCTGATCCTGACAAAAGTATTCTCAGCAATGTTTGATTTCCCGATATTTATTTCCGTTGGAATTATGAGTCTTGCCGTTTCCATTTGTATCGTAATTGGCATGCTGGCTGGCATTATTCCGGCGTCGGTTGCCGCCCGGATGGATCCCGTAGTGGCGATACGTTCAAAGTGATGTTTGTTGACCGTAAGTGATTGACCTTACCGGAATTTAATTCAATACAATTCAGATAACTATTCCCGATGCCGACAATCCTCGCGATAGAATCGTCCTGTGATGATACGGCTTGTGCCGTATGCCAGGACGGGCGGATATTATCCAATTTCATTGCCAACCAGGATGTGCATGAAAAGTATGGGGGGGTGGTGCCGGAACTGGCCAGCCGCGCTCATATGCAGAACATTGTTCCGGTTGTGGATACGGCCATCAAAAACGCCGGGATCACACTTTCCGGAATTGATGCTTTTGCATTTACGCAGGCGCCCGGACTGATCGGCTCTTTGCTCGTAGGAGCCCAATTTGCAAAATCGATGGCGCTTGCAACAGGTAAGCCGTTGATAGCCGTGCACCACCTGCAGGCACATGTGCTTGCCAACCTGATTGAAGACCCTAAACCAGCTTTTCCATTTTTATGCCTGACTGTCAGTGGCGGACATACGCAGATCGTTTTGTGTGAGTCTGTAAGCGCAATGAAAGTGATTGGTCAAACGTTGGACGATGCTGCCGGCGAGGCTTTTGATAAGTCAGCAAAATTGTTAGGCCTCCCCTATCCCGGTGGCCCTTTGATCGACAGGCATGCCCGCAACGGAAATCCTGGCAGGTTTTCTTTTCCTGAGCCGCAAATATCAGGACTCGATTTCAGCTTTAGCGGGCTAAAAACTTCCATCCTGTATTTTATCCGGAAGGAAACCGCAGGCAACCCGGAGTTTATCACAGAAAACCTGGCAGACATCTGCGCGTCGATCCAAAGCCGGATCGTTAGCATTCTCCTGAATAAATTAAAAAAGGCTGCGGTACAGACTGGCCTTACCGACTTGTGCATTGCCGGTGGCGTTTCCGCCAATAGTGCGCTGCGCAGTGCTTTTACAGAGGCGGGTAAGCAACACCGTTGGAACACGTTTATTCCACCTTTTGAATATTGTACAGATAACGCCGGTATGATCGCGTTTGCTGCATATCACAAATATATCGCAGGAGATTTTTCTGATCAGTCCGTATCGGTGAGTGCACGAGCGGAATTTGACAGTGCTCACTGAGCTGGCATCAGAAACGCCTGGCATCCGCCTGTTAAACCCTCGTCTTCGGCATCGGCCGGCTCCATACTGTCAGTAACCTTAACAGGCGGAGCCTGAAATTTCAACGTCATCAATACAAAATCTATTGCCCAATCAATATTTCCAATTTAAACAATTCATTGTTCGACAGGATAAATGTGCGATGAAAGTCTGCACAGACGCTTGTTTGTTCGGAGCCGTTTTAGCTGACAAATTCTCGACCTCATCTGCGGAACATTATTTACGCGATACAAATCACCGCATGCCGGTAAATATTTTAGATATCGGTACCGGAACGGGGTTACTGCCACTGATGTTTGCTCAAAAGTGCAGTGCATATATAGATGCTATTGAAATTGATGAACTGGCCTGCAGCCAGGCGAAAGAGAACATTATATCATCCAAATGGGCTGAAAGGATCAACGTCATCCATGCTGATGTTACCCACTATAAATTCGACACCAAATACCACGTCATCATCTCGAATCCTCCTTTCTTCGAAAACGATTTGGTATCGTCAAATGCTGCTGCCAACATGGCGAGGCATCACCATAGTCTCACCCTTTCGGTGCTTATAGAAACCGTTGCAGCAATCATTTTACCGGGAGGAATTTTTGCGGTGTTGCTCCCCTTTCACCGCACCGGATATTTTACCGGTGTTGCCGCTTCGTCGGGTTTGCACCTCCATTCGAAAATAAACGTCAGGCAATCTGCATCGCATCCCTTTTTCAGAAGTATCCTTTTCATGAGCAACACAAAACCTGTTGAATTCAGCGAAACAACACTGGTGATCAGGGAAGGAGAATTTTACTCTACGAAATTTATGTCACTTCTTGGGGACTTTTATTTACAATTATGAATGCATAAAGCAGATGATGGGGAGAATGATCTATACTTAGCAGGGGTAAAATCAGTGACCTCTTATTTTGCCCAATAGCGAAAAAATGCAGAAGAGTGCGACGCAACAGGCGCTTCATAGTACCACATCAGCCGGGCTCAAAAAAGTTCAAAAACAATATTCTACTGCCTGCACAGTTTAATCAAACATTCCAGGCCCTTTCGCATAATCTTCAAGGTATGTATAAGGGGCGGTAAGCTCCCCTTTGTCAACCATGGTAGCTCTTGTGATGATTGCTGAACCTCCGGAGACAAGATCCTGCATTATAAATTTAATTAATTGCTGGCCGAAATATCTTGAAGCGTCTCTTGGCAATTCATTGGGGAGGTTTCCCACGGCCATGATATCTATCGAACCGGGCAGGTATGGAGCGGTTTTTTGACGCGTTTGTTTGTTAACTCCATAAACGGGATCATCGATTGTACCATCACCGATATTACAGGGAACCGATCCGTTATGATCATCGGTGATATCAGCTATCGTTTGTATGCTGAACTGAGGATCGGCAATGTCTTCCCATTCAAAAAGCCGCGGTATGCCGGTCTCCCAATAGATGCCATTCATTAAAATATCGCTATGAGAAGCATATGGCCGAAAAGTGCAATCGTACTGCCGTGGGTAAAGATGAAAATCTTCGCGGTTATATTTACCATGTTCTTTATGCCTGTAAAGGTTAGCCCCTTTTAAATGCACATATACCGGGTATGAGAAATCCCGCTGCAGGTATTCATCGGGCTCAACTTCTATGATGCCAAGTAAATTCATGATCTCCAGGATACCGCTTGCCACACGGCCTGATCCTGTGACAGCTACTTTGATAACCGGCAGCTTAAGGTCAAAATAGGTATGGATCAGTTTACGAAAACTTTTATGCATGTGAACTTTGGCCAGATCATATTGGCCGGTACGTTTGCCATACGCCATCATACCATTATGCGCGCCGACAACTCCGGCGAAAAAACCGAAGCCAATGATGCGCTGGCCGTCTTCGTGTTCAAGGCATTCGTAGTCGATCAGGGTTATCTTCTTTGCGATGATGGCCTGCAGCAGTTGCTGGTTACGTAGTTGTTTCTTTTTTGTGTGAGAGAAGAAGAGATATTTTTTTCCGGGAATCAGTTGGTCGACAGGAACTTCCTTGATGCCAAACAGAACATCGCAATCACTGATATCATTTCTGACCTCCACTCCTGCCGCCTGGTACTCCCGGTCTGAATAACACCTGATATCACTGCTTTGAACCACAACCTGTACACCTAACATATTTTTTTGTATCCACTTACATTGCCGCGGTATCAGGGCTACCCTGTTATCCGCCGGAACTTTACCTTCCCTGATCAACCCGATTTTTAGCATGGCTGGTAAATTTAATCTGACCCATGATTCGCATCAATGCTGGTTGCGCTCAATGGTTCGTTGATGTACGTAAACAGAGTCAGGATAATTAGATAACTTTGGCGCAGGCGAATGTACAACTATGAAAATGTTTTAATGACACAGGATAAAGTAAACTCATGAATTATTTTGAACTATACGGCTTGCCGGTATCATTCCAGGTAGATTATGCTATTTTAAAAAAGAGATTTTATGTATTAAGCCGGGAGTATCATCCTGACTTTCACGCGAATGCTGATCCGGAGCAGCAGGCTTCGGTGCTGGAGAAGTCTTCACAGGTAAACAGGGCCTACAAAATTTTACAGGATCAGGATGCAACGATCAAATATGTTCTGGCATTAAAAGGGCTATTGACCGAGGAAGAGAAATACGACTTGTCGCCCCAATTTCTGATGGAAGTGATGGATATCAATGAAGAATTGATGGAGCTGGAAATGGATGAAAACCAGGAGCAGCTTATGAATGTTGAACAGAAAGCCAACAGGCTGCTTTTAAAAATCTATGATGATGTTTCGCCGGTTATTGACAATTACAATGAAGAGACTACTACGGACGAAGAGTTGTTGCAGGTAAAGGATTTTTTCTATCAGAAAAAATACTTACAGCGCATTTTGGACAAGATTAAGGGAATACGTAATATTGCCTCCCTTCAGTAGCCCGGGTGGCGGAATTGGTAGACGCAGCAGACTCAAAATCTGCCATTCGCAAGGATGTGCTGGTTCGATTCCAGTCCCGGGCACTTGTTAGATTTACAAGTTATTGATTTTCATAAACTTATATCCTGTTGCATTTTTTTACTTACGGATTTACTGACACTTTTCCCCAAATAAATAATGTAATTCCAAACGGCGTTAAACTAATTGGCTTTTAATCACGTTCATTAAATTCTTTAGGAAGCTTTAATCCCTTCTTATAATTTTCAATATTAGAATGATTATGATTTTTGTCGTACCATTTTCTGACAGTAATTCCAGTAAAAATAAAACCACTTAAAAAAAGAAGCGAGCTAAATAAAATATTTGCTTTTAATTCTTCATAAAGAACAAATGCATTCTGAATCCTCCAATTTGCAAGCTTAAGTAACCAAATCAATCCTATCAAAAAAATAACTAACCAAACAAGCAACTCTAAATTTGTTGCTTGTTTCCACTTTCTTACTATATCATTGATATACGTTTCTCTTTTTTCTCTCATTCGTTCAGTTTCCTCCTTCTTGCGCATTTTTCGTTCTTCATCCAATAACTTATTTAGATTAACGATTTCAATATCTTTATTTAAAGATTCACCTGTAATTGAAAAGATTTTTTCATCAATACTTTTGGATTTTTTTTCGAAATCACTTTTTAGCTTGTTTAAACTATCACTTTTATGCGCTACCTCATTTAAGATTTTATCTAGTTTTCTTATTCTTTCATCGTCTAATTCTTTTTGCTTTTTAGCTTCTTCATTTAGACGTTGTACAAAAAACTCTTTATTCTCTTTAGCTACCTTGTTTAAGTTGTCGATATCCACAAGTCGATTAGTAGTTATTCTCGTTGCAACTCTTACAACATCCGCATCAGTCAAACTACTATCTTGTACGTATTTGTGGATATTATCATCTAACTCTTTTATAATAGACAGTTTAGGTAATGAACTTGTCAAACCCGCCGAAATCAACGACGTTAATCCAATTTCAGAAATTTCATTAATATCCAAGGTTTTCCCAATTTGAGGGTTGCTCAACCAAATGATGTTTAAGAAATCATCTGCTTTTATAAGTTCAGGCTGGTATTCTAAAGTGTTACCCTTGTCAATGTTATACTTATCCCGCGTCACAGAATTGTTTAAAAACCAGCAGTTTACATTTTCAAATTCTTTGATCTTTTTCTTTCTTTTTTCTCTCACATAATAGATGGCAGTAGCATCATGTAGGGCGGAAGCTTCAGAGTGCCGATATCTTTTGAAAGCTTCATATTCGTTACTGAACTTTGCTTGATTTTTATATTTTGATGTATCGTAAATTATTGATACACTGTAACACGCCAAATCTCTTTCTACATTATCTACAATCCTTTCTAAATCAGCACTATTTAAACTTCTTCTATCACATGCATTATAAATATCTTCTGGACATAACTTCTTTTGTAGAAAAGTCTGGTTGAAGTTATCGGATTTTGCTCTAAGCAAAGCATTTGTTTCATTCAATGTATCGCGCAAAACTGACAATTTATAACCTTGCTCTTTAGCAGTTTCCATTATTTTTCTACATGTATGAGTAGATTCCGGCGTATTCAAATCCAGTACACCTAAAATGAAGTTAGTGTCCAATAAAAGCTCAATATCTGTTTTAACATTTTCAGTTTTGTATTCTATATATCCTGCAATGATTGAACCTAAGTATATCTTTCTTATAGTTTCGTATACAGAAGGTATCTGTTTGAAAAAACTAACAAATTGTGCTTCAACAGTAAAGCCTTCACCTTTTTCTAGCTGCTTATGTGCTAAATATTTTGAAAGTGAAAGTTTGTTATATTCGTAAACATTAGACCAGATACATGTTGCCACAGATAGACCTATAGGTTATTTTTGATTTATAAATCATTTAACCATGTCTACCAAAAGTCAAAATTCTCTCTATCAGCAGATGTCTGAGCATGTGCAATCGTGGAAGGAGCA
>JBGSYC010000240.1:0-2757 GCA_041751095.1 Flavihumibacter sp. | reverse complement strand
GGTTCATTTTGACCTGATGTATACTCCTTTAAGGCATCTTGGTTATAAAAGCGTGGTCGTAAACGTAAGTGACGTATATGCGATGAACGGTACCCCTACACAAATAACCCTAAGCATTGCTTTCAGTAACCGCTTCAGCCTCGAAGCACTGGAAGAATTCTACGAAGGGGTTTATGCGGCTTGCGAAAGGTACAATGTTGACCTGGTGGGCGGCGACACCACATCGTCGCAGAAAGGATTTGTGATATCTGTGACTGCGATAGGTGAGGTGACGCCGGACAAATTTGTGAAACGCAGCACTGCACAAAAAGGGGATCTTATTTGTGTCAGCGGTTACCTTGGAGGGGCTTTCCTGGGCCTCACTTTACTGGAGCGTGAAAAGAGGATTTACCTCGAGAACCCCAAAATTCAACCGGACCTTGAAGGAGAAAAGTATATCGTGGGGCGCATGCTTAAACCTGAAGCCAGGAAAGACATTATCGAGTTTTTCGAAACGGCCGCCATATTGCCCACCTCGATGATGGACGTGAGTGATGGCCTGAGCTCAGAAATACTTCATATCTGTAAACAAAGCGAAGCAGGATGCGTTTTATATGAAGAAAAAATCCCGGTTCACGAAGAGAGCCGGCAGGCAGCTTTCAAATTCGGCCTTGACCCTACCGCTTGTGCGCTAAGCGGCGGTGAAGATTATGAATTATTATTTACGCTTAAACAGGAGGATCACGAAAAATTGCTCCTTAACGAAGAGATAAGCGTAATCGGGTATATCACGGAAGCTGTTAAAGGCGCTAATATTATTACAAAAGGAGGTAATACCTTTGCAATAACGGCACAGGGGTGGAATGCTTTCCAGCAGTAAAACAGTAATTAAACATTGAACGACCCGTGAAAAGATTAACGTTATTACTGGCAATAGTCGGCTTCTTGATGATGGCAAGCTGTTCTACCGGCAAAATTGGATTTAACGCCAAAAGGAAGATCCCGAAGGAACAATTGCAAAAAGACTATACCACCTTCCGCCAGATCCTCGAAGAAGGTCATCCAAGTCTTTATTGGTACACTCCCAAAGATTCTCTCAATTATTTTTTCGATGTTACTTACCGGCAGATCAGGGATTCGATGACGGAACCTCAATTCCGCATGTTGCTGAGCTATATGATCTCTAAAATCAATTGCGGTCACACTACCGTCAGGTATTCAAAAAATTACTCAAAATACCTGGATACCGTGAGAATGCCACAGTTTCCCCTGAGTGTAAAATTATGGGGCGACTCGGCTGTCGTTTATGCCAATCTCCACCGCAAAGATTCTGTTCTAACCCGCGGCACGATCCTTAAAACAATAAACGGCAACAACGTTTCTTTTTACCGCGACAGTATTTTTAAGTTCATTACGATGGACGGATACGGCATTAATCATAAATATCAGACGCTTAGCAACCGCGGAAGCTTCAGCGGATGGTACAGAAATATTTTTGGATTGAAAGACAGGTTTTCAATCGGATACCTGGGTAATGATGGTGAAGAAAGAACAATCGAGATACCCGTGTATGATCCCAGAAAAGACACAACAGCCAGGTTACCATTGCTGGATTTCAATAAGCCGGGCAGGAAGGAGAGAAAACGATTATCACTATCCGCCACCCGAAGTATTCAGATTGACACGGCTTCCTCCACCGCTGTGTTAACATTAAATACCTTCACCCGGGGGGATGGGATAACAACGTTTATCAAGAGATCGTTCAGGGAATTAAATCGCCATAATATCAAACACCTTGTTGTGGATGTACGCGGAAATGGCGGAGGTCATGTAGGCGTTTCAAATTTACTTACCCGGTTCATCATCGACCGTCCTTATAAGCTCGCGGATTCTTTGTACGCGATCAACAAGAAAAGCCGATACGGGAAGTATATACAAAATTACTTCTGGAGCTATCTGTCCATGAGCTTTATTTCCAGGAAGAGGTCCGATGGCAGATATCATTTTGGCTATTTCGAAAGGCATTTCTTTCGACCCAAAAAAGCAAATCACTTTAAGGGAAATGTTTATGTTATTATTGGTGGAAACTCTTTTTCAGCAACAACATTATTTGCAGAGGCCATCAAAGGGCAGAAAAATGTTTTGCTTGTGGGTGAAGAAACGGGAGGGGGTGCATACGGAAACACGGCGTGGCTTATCCCTGATGTAACCCTGCCATTCTCAGGCATCCGTTTTCGTTTGCCAAAATTCAGGATGGTATTCAGTAAAAACGTTGTTAAGGATGGAAGGGGAGTTATGCCCGATATTCCGGTTGCGCCTTCCGTAAGATCGATCAGGAATGGTATAGATCCCAAAATGGAAAAGGTAATAGAGTTAATCAGGGTAAAAAACATTCCGGGGTAACACCTGTGTGGCTAAATCATTCTGATGATGTTTAGCTCGTCATCAAAAATTACGAAAGAAGCGGCATAATCTTTTTGAATACGGCCACATCTGTTTCCGTTACCTGACAGCATTGCCGGGTATAACGACGCCATGCGTAAAGCTTCTTCCAGATCGATGCCCGCGTGGAGAAGGGCATTTCTCACACTTTGCATCATTGTCAGCGAAGAACCGGAAAGCGTGCCATCCGGTAACGTGTACCGGTCACCTTTAAATATGTGCTCGTATTCTCCCTTAGACTCCGTTACGGCATCTGTAATAAAGAAAAGACGTTCCTTCATGATCCGTTTGCTGATCCTGACAGCCGCGAAATCAACGTGAACGCCATCGCATACC
>JBGSYC010000239.1:0-3367 GCA_041751095.1 Flavihumibacter sp. | reverse complement strand
CCGATGTCGAAGTCAGCCGATAACTGGGCCGCTTTCTTCGTAAAGGAATGTTGTATATTAAAGTTACCCAGGTGATTAGATGAACTGGTTGAAATGGTCTTATCTGAAAGTGTATGAAGGTAAACCGGCGTGGTTTCCTGCCTCCGAAAAATGGCATGTGCGGGACTGGCTTCACTAAGCTTGCTCCAGAATACAGTCCAAACCACGCCTATGGTAGTACGCTTACTAAGAAAATAATCCAGTCCTGACTTAACGTTTTGACCACTATTCTTAAAGCGTATATAAGAAAGACTGTTAATAATACTTTGTTGTGAGCCGTCACCCTGGTAACGGGTTATATCAAAATCCCAATAGTTTCCCCCATTATCGGCACTATAGTTTCCAAAAAGATTGATTTTTGACTTTCGATGATTGATTTGTAAACTCGCCCGTTCACGGGCATAACGTCCCGATCCACCACTTACCGATACAGAGCCGTTCGTTCCTATATTATTGCTCTTTTTTAAACGAATGTCGATGACACCTGCGTTACCTCCCGCATCGTATTTAGCAGAAGGATTGGTAATAAGTTCAATCCTGTCAATATTGTCGCTTGGCATGCTTCTTAACAGCGCCACTACATCAGCCATCGGAAGATAGGTTTGTTTACCATCTATCTGTACAATAACACCCTCTTTTCCCCTGAGACTGATCTGATCATTTTGCCGATCAACAGTTACACCAGGCGCCTTTTCAAGCACTTCCAGGGCCGTGCTTCCGCTTGCAATGATACTGTTGGCTACATTCACTACCATCCGGTCTATTTTTTGCTCAAACAACGGTTTTTTTACTGTTACGGTCACATTACTTAATTGTTTTTCTTCTTCAATCAATATTAATACGCCTTCGTTCACATCATTGTGATTACTATTGATGCTGAACGATGGCGTATACACCTGCTTAAAGCCGACAAAAGTTGAAGTGATAAAATATTTACCGGCATGTACATTATTAAAAGAATAAGCACCTGTAGTTGAGGTTACCATTCCTTTTACAAGTGTGGAGTCTTTAGCATGCAACAACAAAACATTCGCGTGTTGCACAGGTTTTCCATTTGCATCAATTACAAGACCATGAATTTTTGATTGTGCGTTTGCAATCTGCAGTATGCAAGCCGTAAGAACTACGGCTGTATTAGTAATTAGTATAAGTATTTTCATCGGTTCTTTTTCTTTATATAAGAGTTATATGCAAACGAAAATGGGTCATTTTTGCCTGGGGGTTCTTATATTCATGCTGGCTTCACAAGCCATTTTATAAATATTTCTTCCAACCGTTTTATTGAATTTGCAAACTTTTATTTCAAATAAATGATAAATAAAGCAACGACGAAAAGGAACTAAAAACAAGGGAAGCTGCAGTTGTTTATAATATATACACAGAGGCACTACAATTATGTAGGAAATACTTTGTAGCAGCTACCATTTGAAAAACCAGGATTTTCGTTTAAAAGAGTGCTCGGACTAGCGTGTGAAAATTGTTTAAATTCTTTGACCATATGCATACTGTCATAATAACCAACTTCATAAGCTACATCGGTCCAGCTTTTTTCAGGATGACTCATCTTAAACTTTAACGCTACATTAAATCGAACTAAACGGCAGTATAATTTCGGAGAAGTTCCAACCTGTTCGCCAAATCTTCTTTCAAAATTACGCACGCTCATGTTAGCTATGTATGCACATTGTGTAATATTAGTAGTACTCCTGTTTGATAGATGGTAAGAAATTTTTGTTATCCCGTCATTCACGTAACTTCTTTTTTGTCTGTTTAGAAAACAAATCAGAAATGCGTCGGCGAACAAAGCGATTTCCTGTATAGTCGAAGCATTGATCAACTGTTCATAAAAAAACTCAATACCATTTCCGATCACTTCATCTGCGGTAAAGGTATTATTGCAAATCTCATTGGCTGGAATCCCAAATACTTTATAGAAACCGTTTGGCTTGAACCCGATTGTGAAAGTATGATAATCCCCTTGAGATTTCATATGTCCTTTATAACAAGCCGACAAACCAAAAAGTAAAAGCTTACCCGTCTTTTCAGTTTCATTTTTGATACCCGGACTTTCGATCTCAATTGATGTATTACCTATAAAAAAGCTAAGGCAGGTTTCATGGGTGGCATACAATGGAAAAGTCATGTTTAGATCAGACTCAGATTTGCATAAAGTATAACTATGAATAAAATCGTGCAAAACCGCATGAGGAACTACTGAGTATACTGTTAGCATAATTTGAGTTAACTAAAATGAGTTCGATAATAATTTACACATTTCTATTGCAAATCAAATGCATCATAAATTAGTCGTTTAGCGTCCGGATAAAAGCAGTGATAAGAGCTTCGACATCGGCAAGTGTTGCTTCATGGGTAATCTTGTTATCGACACTAATTTTTGTCTTTGCGAAGGGAATGACCATTTGAAGGTTATCAATATTTTTTGCTTCAATAGCTTTTAAAGTTTCCAATAACGCTTTATGCCCATAGCTGCCATCAGTCGAGGCTGTAATTAACATGGTCGGCTTATGTGGGAACTCACCAGATGAAATCGTCCAATCGATAGCATTTTTGAGTGTGCCAGGTACACCATGGGCATATTCAGGCGTACAAATAAGTACTCCGTCTGCATCGTTGACTTTTTGTCTAAAATCAGCAACTTCACTTACAACATTTTTTCCATCATGATCAGGATTAAACTGTGGGAGATTTGCAATTCCATTAAAAACAGTTACGTTCAAAGTTTCTGCTGATAGTTCCGCAATTGCTTTTATCAAATTATGATTTGTTGAGCTTTTTCTTGTACTTCCTAAAATTGCTAATACGTTTTTTTTTCTCATCAGTATAAATAGAAATGATCCCCGGAGATGAAAGAAACTATTCTGCAAAAAACATTCTGCTTCTTGTTAGATTTTCTATATTACAAATTTATCTTCTTTTTACAAACAGGAATAGTAAAAACACGCCAACTTTTACCATTTCACTTAATCATCCGGCTGATGATAATTGTTCAAAGAGGATTTTAAGTTTTTGAATCGAAAATACCATCAGCATGAATAATCTGGTTAGGAATGCGGTTATGGGTACTCCAGATTTTAAAAACCTGGTGAAACACCAATATCAGCTTTTATTTTTCTTCATTAAGCTCATATTGCTGATCGCTTGTTGCAGTGGGCATTTAGATAAACAATCAAGCTGTTGATTTGTCACAGGCCGTTACTGCAAAAAATGTCAATGGATTTTCCATCAACTGCAATCATTGCTTTGTTATTTTGCACCGTCAATGGCTGCCCCGTCTTCCAGTGCTTCAGACTTCCGGTAATCATATCTT
>JBGSYC010000238.1:0-3379 GCA_041751095.1 Flavihumibacter sp. | reverse complement strand
TGTGGTCTTCCCTTAATTAGGACAATTTTAATTGGAATTAGGCAGCCAAGCTTGATTGAGCATATTGCAAAGGCGTTTTATATTTTAATCCTTTATGAGGGCGATTTTCGTTGTAATCCCTCTGCCAATCTTCTATAAGCTGTCTTACCTGAGAAAACCTATCAAATATATGCAAATTGTAGAGTTCTTGCCGAACTGTTCCGTTAAAACGTTCTACATATGCATTTTGAGTGGGCTTTCCAGTCGGACGGCCGATGCCGCTGGATATATTTCCAGATAATATTTTTACCTTCACACCATTTTCCTATTGCTTTGGCAATGAATTCTGGGCCATTATCAGATCTTAATGATTCTGGTTTCCCTTTATAATCAATTAGTTCATCTAGTTTTCGTATCACCTGTTTAGATGTAATACTAACACCGACTTCCATACAAAGGGCTTCCCTATTGTAATCATCTATGATATTCAATGTTCTAAATGAAGTGCCATCTCCAAGTTGATCCGACATAAAGTCCATACTCCAACATTCATTAATGGTTTTAGCTTTATCCAAAGGCAGACTCTTTCGCTTAATTTTTTTCTTGGTTTTACGTCTTGTTAGTACCAGATGAAGCAAACGGTATATCCGAAGAACCCGCTTATGATTCCAAGTATATCCTTGTTGGCGTAGTCGGTGAAAGATCTGCCAGAAACCAATCATTGGATACTGCTTATGCATCTGGTTAATTGCTTGAACAATAATCTCATCACTTTCTCTTATGGGTTGATAATAATAAATAGATCGAGATAAACCCAGAATATTACAAGCCTGCTGAACGCTAACCCGATACTGCTTTACGATCTCTTCTGCTAGCTTTCTTTTCTCAGCAGGCTTCAAAGCTTTTTTTCTAGAACTTCTTTAAGTATATGGTGATCAAGGCTCAAATTGGCATACATTTCTTTGAGTTTCCGGTTCTCTTGCTCAAGTTCTTTTAACCTGGTCAATTCTGAAATATCCATACCCGCATATTTGTTTTTCCAATTGTAAAACGTACCATTACTTATCTGATGCTTACGGCACAACTCCGATACGGGCATACCTAACTCATATTCTTTGAGAATACTAACAATTTGAGTTTCACTAAAATTTTTCCTTTTCATGATCTTTCTGTTTTGTTGAACTTAATTTACAAAATTTAGTGTCCAACTTTTGGGAAGACCACAGGCAAGCCCCCAATGAGTGTAAGCAAAAGCATGATTATGATTGAGTTCAATGGCTTTTTTATTTTTCTTAATACTCTGACTAAATAAGGTTTTATCTTTTTTGAATTTAGCAAATTCATACTCAACAAGCCCCCAATTATAGAAAGCATCTGCATAATTTGGATTAAGGTTAGTGGCTTTTTCAAATTTTTCAAGGCTTTCCTTAAACAACTTATCATCTTTCTTAAGTTTGGCCAATTCAAAAATTGCAAGTCCCCAATTATTGAGAACAATATCTTGTTTAGAATTGAGCTTTATTGCTTTTCTATATTTCTCAAAACTTTCCTCAAATAAACTCTCAAAACTTTTCTTAAATGGATATTTTTTTATCTTTAGTTTGGCTAATTCCTGGATTGCATTTCCCCAATTTATAAAAGCAGAAGCATCATTGGGATTGAGTTCTATAGCTTTTTTATATTTCTTAAAACTTTCTTCAAATAACGCTTCATCCTTCTTGAGTTTGGCTAAGTCTTGAATTGCATTTCCAAAATTAAAGAACGCAACATCAAATTTAGGATCAAGTTCAATAGCTTTTTCAAACTTCTCAATGCTTTCCAGGAACAATGATTCTTCGCTATTTAACTTGGCTAATTCAAAAATTTGATTACCCCAATTAGAATACAAAACAGCTAGTAATTTATTTAATTCACTCTCATTAAATTTATTTGCTTTAGTCTCAAGTTCTTCTACATTGTTGTAATCGTCCTTTACAATTTTTTCGATAATTTCCTGCTTTAACTTATTAACATTGATTTCAGCTAATTCTTTTTGATTCAATATTATATCTTCTTCAAAACTCTTGATAGCCTTATCTATGTTTTGCTTTACCAATTCCAATCTTTTACTTAAATCTTTGTAATAATCTTGATTTTCTATACTAACAGCTTTATATTCTATGCCTTCACTTACCCCTCTATAATGTTTATAATCATGCTGATTTTCTAAATTAACAATATTATTTACCATACCTTTTAAAAAGCTAAAGGGCCTGTTAAATATCTCTGGAGTTTCCAGATTCAATTCAGAATGAAGTTTTAGAAAAAATGAATCTGCATCATACCCTGGTATCCAATAAGCATTGGTATTGGGTTTATCCAATAATTTTTCTCTTACCTGTTTTATAGGTTCATCATCTTTATAACCTATCCAAAACAAGTCATTATCAAACCTTCCCAATTCTGCGATACGCTCAAAAACAAGATCTCCTCCACTATAACCAATAACAATCCAGGTTCTTCCATTACAGATTCTATTTAATATTTTATCAACGGAAGAACGGACTTTATCCAATTCATCCTTTGTATTTAGTAACCAAAAACCGTTGTGTTGTCCGTGCAAATACGTTATTGATTTTTCCTGTAAACTGGTAGTGGTAAAGTCTTTAAGATTAAGAATGGCAATGTCGTATATCGGCGGCAAAAAATTAAATAAGGCGCATGCTCTTAAAAATAAATCGTCAAAATTTACGGTCAGCACATAATCAATATATTCCTTCTGAAGTAAATTAGCCAGATAGATATGAGCGACATTGATTTTTGCCTTTGTAATGTACTCTCTTAATAACTTATGCCTCTCAGAAGGATTAATGCAATTCATGAGTTTATAATATGTCTTTTCCTCATCTTTTAAAGCGATGATCTCCGGTTTATCTTTAAACCTCTTCAATATTTCGTCCTTAATGGAATTAGCTAAAGGAATACCCGCAGAAATTGAGGCGCCCGCACCCAGTAAAACAATGGGTTTAGGTTTTCCACCTTCCTTAAGTTTTTTCAATAGATATGTGATGCTTTCTATCCCCTTTTTAATCATAATCTTCAATCAACATTTATCTTGAGTAGTTCTATATTTCCTAAGTATATAATCTTGTTTTGCTAAATGTAAATGTATTTCAAACAAGCCACAAACATAAAATGATAAAAACATAATCTGTTATTATCATATTTCCTGAAGAATTTAATATTAATAATGAATAGTGGGTTATGCAGTGCAGGGGAACCCTTCCGTAAAGTCCTTTCAATTATCAAAAGCCATATGGATATTGGGAAATAGTAACTTTCGTAGCAAAAAATATATTGCCGGGCAAGGTGCAATTGCTTCTGGCGGATAAAAATGGTGTGCCGGTGCGGATATAACCTC
>JBGSYC010000237.1:0-24738 GCA_041751095.1 Flavihumibacter sp. | reverse complement strand
CCGAAATAGGCTTCACATTCTTCGCAAAGGATATAATCTTCTTTTGGGGCATCTTGGATAACCTTAGATTTCTTGTCTAAAATTTTGTCACTACTTAAGTCGTAACCTTTTCGAGGTGTCCCCTTTGCGCCTAAAAAATTTGTTGATAGAAACTTTGGGTAAATATGAGAGTTGGTCTTTGTCGCTAAGTTAGCTTGACATAAAAGGCAAAGGTCTGTCGGTTTACGCATTGTCAAAATTGTACGGTCAGAAATAATTGCAGGCAACGGTTGTATTAGCGGCACCCTCCAATTTACAACACATTCACCATCAATCATAACCAATTCGCTTTTTTAAATTATTTGTTGCGGTAATACAGCTACCATTCCACCTCATCCTTTCTTCCAGATGTCATCCAAAGGGCTGACAATAGTAACCATTGATCTTTCCTTACCTGCAGGTAACGCTCAGTAGTCTTGATTTGATGGGTTAACATCCTTGTTATCATTCTATGTAATCTCATCATACATGCAATACGCACAAAATGACACACCAGACATTTGTATGCAAATCCCCCAAATAAAAAAAGGCCCCAGTTTCCTGAAGCCCTTACTGCCAGTGAGTGGGAGTTGACGGGTTCGAACCGCCGACCCTCTGCTTGTAAGGCAGATGCTCTGAACCAGCTGAGCTAAACTCCCTCATATTTACGGGATTGCAAAGATAAGGCCTGGAAAACTTCTGCAAAATATTTTTGCATCAGCAACAAACCTTCTTCTCACCCGCTTACTATCACGCCCGACCCACCATCATTTTGGAGAATTGACGGATGCCCTATATATTTGAACGACAAGCCCTATCTATAACAACCGGAAAACAAAACCATACACCGGCTGCACACGCTTAAACTTAAACCTTGCAAACTGAAACGGGTAGACTAACCTCAAAGCATATCGAAACTTTCGCCATACTGGTATTCCTGGCCTTTTTCGTGATCTCTCTAACCAGGATCGGCACTTATACCCTTGATGAAAAGGACTTCCACTTCCCTAATATGCTAAACTTTTACGAAAACGGACTGGCGGCCACATTCAACTCCAGGTATTCAGCTGCAAACACGCCAATTCCCTATATCATCGTGGCGGCCGTGGCAAAACTTTCAGCACCTACTTTACTGGTGGCCAGGATTGTAACAGGGGTCATCTCCTTATTTACCTTCTTTGTTGCAATGAAATTGCTCAAAGCGTTCGGCACCTCTAAATACTGCTATCTCGTGCTGTTATTCTTTCCTTACTTTTTTGTGAATTCATTTATATTCTACGCCATCAATTACGGTTTGTTCTTTGCCGTTCTGGCGCTGTGGGTCTTTTACCGATCGGACAATAAATTGTCTTTTGGCACTAATCTGCTTACAGGGGTCTTTCTGTCTCTTGCCGTGCTGGCGCAGCAGTTTTACCTGATGCTGCCCGTAGCGATGATGATCCCAAGGTTCTTTAACCTGTTCAGCCAAAAAACCGTACAAAAGTCATTGACGTTTGGCAAAATGGTACTGGCGAACGTGTTCCTGGTTCTTCCGCTTGCAGTGCCTTTTCTGATATTTTTAAATTGGGGCGGTTTAACCCATCCGAATTTCAGCCAGCATTCTCTTTCCTTTTACCCTTCAACAATCGTCGCGATATTGTTTGTCACGGGGTTCTATTGCAGTCCGTACGTTCTACAGGTTATCCGCCAGGTAAGCAAGTGGGAATTTCTGATATCAACCGGCCTGGCGATTATTCTGGTGCTGTTGTTCAAGCCGACTTTTGGTGGCGATTTCCAAGGCCCGGGAATGTTTACAGGACTTACCTTCCGCCTGATCTCCGTCGCCGGGAAGATTCATCCTGTTTTAACAACAGTCCTCATGGCGGCTTTAACCACCTCCGGGATACTCATCTTTATCCGGTCATTCAGATCTTTGTCTTCTGAGTTTGAATACGTGCTTTTTACCGCCTGCCTTTTACTTGGACTGGCTTATGCCTGCAATACCGAAATCGGGGAAAGGCACCTGCTGCCATTGCTGATGATCTTGTTTCTCCTCATCCTGCCGCGGATGCGAAAACCATTTACCGTCATTTTTCCAGCATTCGTAGCCTTCCTCGGAATCGGGTATTTTTTTTACTGGAATTTTATGAAATTTGCTTCCTGAGCCGGCTTTCGTTTTGAATCCCTGGAAACGTCTTTTGGGTTTAGATATCAATTCATAGCTCCGCGATAAGCCTGCTCCTGCAGCGCTTGTTTGTTCATTGCAGGTAGTCCCAAATTGCACATCCACGAAATTCGGCATGCAGCGTCAAAGCAGCAGGTAAATTTCGATATCTTTATCTTTCATTGATATTATTTATGAAAGTAAAATTTGTGGCCGAAAAAGGGAGCAAAGGGTGTGATGACGTGGAAGTAATTTTGTCCGGAATTATGGGTATGCCCAAACATATTCTTATTACAGCAGAAGATTTTTCCACTCCTATCGGCACAGGCAGGGCATATATCGAAAAAAATCAATTGATGGTTGAAGCCGATATCCGGGAGCAGGAATTTAACCTGTTTCCTACGATCGGGTTTGAAAGCACTAAAGAAGAAGCGGGCGATGGCAAAATTGTCGTTCTTGAATCTATCCTGCATACCGTTTCACTCCAACATCACCCCAATTCAGATCCTGGTATAAAAACCATCAATCAGCAACTGGAAGAGGGAAGTGCTGAACTTGTGGTGCCCACGGAGCCGTAAGGGGGAAACACCTTTTATGCTTATAAAAAAATATCCATAATAAATAAACCTTTTTTTATGAACCCGGAAGATAGCCTCACCGCCAATGAAGGATCATCCCATGAAGAATCATCTCAAACCCGCAAAGACCTTGAGCGGATCAACAGCGCAGCCGACGGGCGCAATAAAGAATGGGAAGACCGGGCAAGAGTTAACCTGGAATACGTTCCCGAAGGCACAAAGACGAATGTGGAAAGGGATATAGAACCGGAAGAAGGCGTTGGTAAGGAGAACAAAGACGAAACGCCAGCCTATTAGTGCTGCGGTAGGAGTTTACCAACCCAAATGAATTCATGTCTGCAGGCTTCCCGGTGGCGTTACGCAACAAAATGCCGGGAAAGGCATATACAGCCATCTTGTGACCGGTTTCTTACACAGCAAAACAAAAAAATACAGGTGGTAGAAACCACCCGTTTTTGTATCAAAAATTAACAGTACATGATCGTTACTATTGATGCGAGACATCATGTGTAAGTGGATTCGTACGTAAGAAAAATATTCAATGTCAGATCATTAACTTTACAGCATGAAATTACGGTACGCAGGCTTGCGGTTCCTTCCATTTATTACTGAAACATGATATTTCCCTACTAAAGCCCTGCTTACCCACCAGAAATCCTTTCCTACTTTTAAAGAAATACTTTTATGGTTCCTTCACAGCTTTTGTCGTTATGCTTAGCTTGTTTACTTTACCTGTTACCCGTTCATGCTTCAGCTCAAATGAAGGACAGCCTGCTAACGCAATTAGCCCGGAAGTGGTCTAACTCCAGAATGTACACGCTAAAAATCGCGGAATTGAGGCCTGAAGAGTTTTACAATTTTAAGGCGGGTACAGTTGATTTGGGGAGATAAGGACCCTTTTTTAACCTATGAAGAAAAGGGCAGGGAGTTCGGGGAAGCAAGGCCCGGCGTGGCTGTCACCAAAGTTGAATCGAAACATTTTCTACAGGAAGAACAGTTTGAAGTGATCGCCACGAAAGTAAAAGAATTGATAAGCTACCGTTAAAGCATTCATTTACCGGGAAACCGGGTTTATGAAGTAGCAGCAATAGCGATCCTTCAGTTTAGCCAACATCCGATGCTCAATAAAGATACATAGCTGAGCCTTTGCAGTCAAGCGGCTATTTCATAGCTACCATGGGGCGTTCGCCTTTCTTGTCAGGAAAGCTGTAAGTGTTTATTCTCAATAGTCACATTGAAATGAATGTCTGCCTTGAGTGCTTTGAATACTTTTAAGATAGTGTCAATGGTCGCACTGTTGGCACTGCTTTCCAGTTTAGAAATTTGTGCTTTTTGCACACCCACCAATTCGCCCAACTGTTCTTGTGTGAGGTTACGTTCCTGCCTTGCCTTTTTTATCATCTGCCCCAATACGTCCATGCGTAGTTCATACTCGTACTGCTCTCTTTCCTTTGTCCCTGTTTTGCCAATGTATTTGTCTTTCATCTCGGCAAGGGAATAGGTTTTCATTTTTGTCTTTGCCATGATGATTACTTTTTTTGTTTTTCTTCAAAGTATTTCTTGCGAAGGCTTTCTGCCCGTTCAATTTCTTTAGCAGGCACTTTGTCCACTTTCTTGATGAAACTATGTGTCGCAATGACCAGTGTCTCCTTATTGTCGGTCTTGTCCCCAAAGGCAAGCAGCCGAATTTGTTTGCCAGCATACCTGGTTCTGAACTCCCAAATCTCCTCTTGCAACTTCTTGAACAGTTTTGGGTCATTGGTCTGTTCAGCAAGGTCAATGTTGTAGATGACCTTGGCTGCTGATTTCTTGTCAAGACTGGCTAAAAACTCGTTTGCTTCTTTCAGGAATCTGGTCTCGAAATAGCGCACTATTGTTTTTTGTCAAAGGTAAGGAATGTTTCTAAAAAAAGAAACTTGAAATTGTTAGGCTGTGGAAGGAAAGGTTTTGCAAGGTGACGCACAACTGAAGTTTTTCACTCAGATAATACAGAAAGAGGTGCAGCAATATTCTACAGGCTCTCGATCCAGTTCTTAAAGCTACCAGCATTTTCCTGGCTGATGACAACACACTCCGGGCTTTGCACGGATAGCTCAACTTCTACTTTAACCCTGTCGAAGGGTTTATATTTTTTAATGAAGTTTATATTGATGATATATTTCCGGTTTGCCCGGTAAAATATTCTCTTATTCAGCTGGGACATCAGGTCGGTAAGATTGTTGGCCTGAGCCATATACTTCTTCCCACATTTGTCAACCACGAAGATCAATTTGTGTTCGGTATAGAAATATGCTACGTCTTCTGCCTTTATGCTTTGAAATTCTATTCCTTTTTTAACGATGATCCTGTCCTTCAGCATCATGTTCTTCTCATGAGCGTTGTTGTCAGGCATCGGTGAATAATGGAGGGTAAAATGTTTTCTCAGGTTGTTGAATTTCGTCAGTGCCTGTCTTAGCTTATCCTCTCTGACCGGTTTTAAAAGATAATCTATTCCGTTATATTCAAGGCTTTTCTGCAGGTACCTGTCAAGGGCAGTGGTAAAGATGACAGGAGTATATATCTCTACTGCCTTGAAAATGTTGAATGATATTCCGTCTGCGAGCTGAATGTCCATAAAGATCAAATCGATTTCTGCGTTTATGGCATTAAACCAGTTAATTCCATCTTCCACTGACCTCAGAACTCCCGCAACCTGGTAATGAGGGTAGATAACATTTAACCCGGCTAACAGTTTTGTGATGGCCGGCTGATCATCTTCAACAATAACTATTCTCAGCATGACTCAGTCTTTGAAATGGGCATCTTAACCAAAAAATCTTCACGGTCCTGGAGAATAACAATTTCTTTTTTCATAATGGCATGTTTAATATCCTGCAAACGGCAACAATTTCAAAGCCGTCAGTATCAATCAAAAGTATACCCTTTACCGGCTAACGGGCACTTGTTCATATAAGCATTCAACCTTTCATACTTTTTCTGAGCCCGCGTTTTTGTTGCGGCAGTGATCTTCCTGAAGCGCATACATATGTCTGCTATTCAAAAGTATCTGACGTTGCCCTAAGCCCTTCAGGCGCTTTTTAAAGAGATTCATTCCGGAATAATCATGGATCAGCAAAATAGTAAATGTAACAGCGCAGCACTTAATAGCTTTGTTTCCTCTTAAAGCTTAAACCTTAAGCTTAAACCTTAAATTTTTAATCCATGAAAAACCTTTTAGCTGTTAGCTTCTGTGTGATTGCTTTTTCTTTCCACGTGATGTCGCAAAGCAGGACTATTACCGGAAAAGTCACGGATATAAATGGTGCTCCCTTGCAGGGAGCAAGTGTATCGGCGGGTAAGCTTGGGACGTCTACTACCGCGGAAGGCGAATTCAGCCTTTCTGTACCATCTTCAGTAAAAAAGATTACGGTATCCCTGGTCGGTTACCGCCCCCGCGAGGCAGACCTGCAGGGGCAGGAACAATTGACTATTGTAATGGAAAGTGATGCCGAGAAACTTGATGAGGTGATTGTAACTGCAATGGGTATTGAAAGGAAGAATAAATCCGTCGGGTATGCACTATCCACGTTAAAATCAGAAGACATTTTAAAAGCACGCGAAGTGAACCTGGTCAATGCCCTTGCAGGCAAGGTTTCCGGTGTGCGCGTTACTTCGCAGTCGGGTACATTGGGGGGATCAGCAAAGATCATCATTAGGGGTGCAAGTTCAATTGACGGCAGCAATCAGCCGCTTATCGTTATTGACGGCCTTCCCGTGGACAACGGAGCACCTGGATTTTCATTAAACAATGTTGTTGCCGGACAGATCGACTTCGGCAACCGGGGTGGTGACATCAACCCCGATGACATAGAAAACGTAACGATTTTGAAGGGGGCCTCCGCAACCGCGTTATATGGTTCCAGGGCGAAAAACGGTGCGGTGATCATTACTACAAAAAAGGGTAAAAAAGGCCAGATGACAATCCTTGTTAACAGTTCAGTACGTGCCGAACGTCCGCTGAAACTGCCCGAACTTCAGAACGAATACGCACAGGGAGACAGGGGTGTTTACGATGTGAAAAACCTGAATGGGTGGGGGCCAAAAATCGCCGATATGAAAGGCCGGATGGTTAAAGATTTTCTCGGGAGGGATGTTGAGCTGCAGGCTTACCCCGACAACCTGAAAAATTTCTATGAAACAGGACTGTCCTATATTAACAATGTTTCGCTTGCCGGCGGATCAGAAGGATCAGACTACAGGGTAAGCATGAGCGCCACCAACCAGACGGGAACAGTTCCCAACACCAAATTCAATAAGTATTCAGTAGGCATCAATTCGGGCAGGGATTTTACCAGTTATTTTTCCGCCCGCACATCTGTCAACTACATCAAAATAAGTTCAGCAGGCAAGCCGGCGCAGGCTTCCAACGACCCTAACGTACTCGCAATAGCCATCAATAATATTCCGCGTACGGTTAATATCAACGATGTTAAGGAAAATTATCTCGATCCGGTGACGGGCAAACAGGTACCTGTTGCGCCTGCAACCAATCCCGCCAACAATCCCTACTGGATACTGAACAATAATATCGCTTCCAGTGACATTGACCGCCTGATCGGTAACCTCGTGTTAACGGCGAAGCCATTGAAATGGTTAACGATAAGCAATAATTTCGGCACCGATTTCTATACCGACTACAGGAGAAGGATCACCAGGAAAGGAACGTTTGGTGCACTTGACGGTCAGTTTATTATTGATCAATATGTAAGCAGGGTAATCAACAACGACCTGATCTTTACCATAAACAAAAACATCACGAGTGACCTCGAATTAAAATTTCTTGCCGGAAATAATTTCAATCAGCGTGAGCTGAAGCAGAATTCAAACACCTCAACCACCCTAACACTCGATAACCTTTACACCGCTGCCAATGCCGCATCAAACAGCCCGGTAAATACATCCAACAAAAGGGCACTGATTGGGGTTTTCGGTGATCTCACCCTCGGCTATAGAAATCTTCTCTTCCTTGGAGGTTCATTACGAAATGACTGGAGTTCCACGTTGCCGAAATCGAACCGGTCATATATGTATCCATCCGGTACGCTAAGCTTTATTTTCTCAGACCTGCTTCATTGGGATGTACTTAACTACGGAAAGTTCCGCATGGCGGCTGCAGGCGTAGGAAGCGATGAAGCCCCCTATCAGCTCGACTTTACCTATACACCTGCCAACACCTATTATGTTCAATACGGGCTCAACGGAAATTTCCCTCATGGACAATACCTTGCGTTTTACGGGCCGCAGATACTGCCCCCACTTAACCTTCAACCCCAAAAGCAGACTTCTTATGAAACGGGATTTGATTTACAATTTTTTAAAAGCAGGATAGGTTTCAGCGTCACGGTTTATAAATCCATAACCAAAAACCAGATCGTTAACATAGATGTGCCTCTTAGTACGGGTTACTTTGCCAAAAAGGTGAATGCTGCCCAGGTAAGCAACAGGGGGATCGAGGCTGATCTTAACCTTAAACCATTAAGCGATTTTCATGGCCTGAGTTGGTCCGTGGATGTAAACTTCAGTGCTAATGAGCAGACGGTCGATGAAATATCAGGAGACCTCAAAGTGTATAATCTTCAGTCGGGTTATAGCGGACTGCAGGTAAGAGCTGAAAGAGGCAAATCTTTTGGCATTTATGGTTCAGCATGGAAGAGAGATCCTGCGGGCAATTTTATCATTGATGCAGCGACCGGTTACCGGCAGAGTGTAAACAATTCGCGCCTGGGAAGTATCTATCCCGACTGGACGCTTGGCGTCAACAATACGTTCAGCTACAAGGGATTTACCCTCAGCGGGCTGGTTGACGTAAGAAGCGGAGGCGTAATGTTCTCCGGCACTGTAGCCAACCTGCGCGCTAACGGCGTGGCCAAAGAAACCGCCGTTAACCGCGAAGGGAGATTTATCGATAAAGGGGTGAATGATCTCGGCAACGGGAGATTTCAGGAGAACGTAACCCCGGTTGAAAGTATGCAGCAATGGTGGACGGATGTGTATAGCAATACTCTTTTTACGGAATCAAGTGTTTACGATGCCTCCTATGTAAAGCTGAGGGAAGTGCGTTTGTCGTACGCGCTTTCCTCATCAGGCGTGCCACGGTGGCTGAAGGCACTTGAAGTGGGTCTTGAAGGGAGAAACCTTCTGCTAATTAAATCTTATGTGCCGCATATTGATCCTGAATCAAATGTATTCGGACCGGTAGGCAACGGAGAAGGCGTTGAATTTTACAGTGTGCCTTCGTCACGTTCAATAGGCGCCAACCTGCGCTTACAATTTTAATCACCAGAAACAAAATGACCATGAAAAGAATATGCCCGGCCTTCGCCATTGTCGCTTTTATATTTGCCGGTTGCGGAAAAACGCTCGATATCAATACCAACCCTAACACGTCTTCTACTGCTGATCCGAAGCTGTTATTTTCCTATGCTGCAACGACCTGGTCATCAAACCGGGCGGCGGGGGATACTTATATCCCGGTCGCTTTTGCTACACAGACCATCTCTAGCGGCGCGGATTATGGTTTTGGAAAAAGCAATGTGTATGACATTTCCACCAATTCCGCCGCAAATACATGGACCACCATTTATCAAAGTGCCGGCCACAACCTTGATCTTGCCATCCGGACGGCATTGTCTTCCATGCCGGCAAACAATAATACTGCGGCTCAATGCAGGATATTCCTTGCCAATATCGTTTATGAAACAACGGTCTTGTATGGTGACATACCGTATTCAGAAGCCTGGAAAGACGACATTTCTTTTCCCAGGTTCGACGCTCAGAAGGATGTTTTCGAAGGCATCCTGCAATTGCTCGACAAGGCCATTGCGCAGATCGATATGAGCAGCCCTTTGAAAATCGCCGACTACGATATGTTCTATCAGGGCGACATGTCAAAATGGTCAAGGCTTGCTCACTCGTTAAAGCTCAAAACGCTGATGACTATGGTGGATAAAGATCCGGCGAAGGCGGCGGCTATCGGGCAGTTAATGACGGCGAAGAAGACAATCTCGTCTTCAGCTGATAATTTTTTGTTCCCTTTTTATAATGAGGCCAACAAGGAAAATCCAAAATTCAGATTGCTGAAAAGATATGCCAGCGGATTAAACGAATTTTTCTACGCAAATGAGAACGTAGTTAAATACATGTCGCAGTCTGACCCCAGGATGCCCAGGTATTTTGATAAGCCCGCCGGAGCACCGCTGTTTGAAGGAGTGCAAAGCGAGGAAGACCCGTCGGATAATTCTGCCAGGTACAGTCTTTATTTACAACGCGCCGACGCTCCGGAAGTGCTTTTTACCTACCAGGACGAATTGTTTTTTGAGGCAGAGGTATATGCAAGAGGATTGGGAGTTGCCAAAGACTTTGTAAAAGCAGACCAGCTGTATAAGCAGGCGCTTGAAGAAGCGATAAAATTTTACGCCGGCAATGGAAACTATTCAGCGTTTATCAATTCGCTGCCTTCATTAACCACTGCAGCAGACCCCGTTTACCAGATTCATATCCAGCAATGGATCAATTACATGGACAGGCCTGTTGATGCCTTTACGCAATGGAGGAGGTCTGGCCCTGAAGGTAGCGAGGTGCCTGTATTGACCAGACCGGATGGATCAACACCGGGTAAACTGATACGGCGCTATCCTTACTCGGAATCCGAACTGAACGCGAATATAAACAGCCCGGAAGTAACCCCTGATTTTGATGACAACATGTGGTTTGACCTTTAAAAAACATTATATGAAACAAATGCTTCCCGCAATCATCTTTATGCTATTTGCTGCATCATTTATAAGCTGTGAAAAGTATAAAAACCCCTTACCGGATTTTCAAAATACTTTACCGACGTATGTGCAGGTAACAAATAAAGCCAGCAGAACAGTAAAAAAATCAGCCTCATACACCATTGCCCTCACCTCGTTATACGCCCTGGGGGAGGATATTACCATCAATTATGAATTAAAAGGGCTTGCAAATACCGCAGGTAGTATAGTAATGCCGAAAGGATTAAAAACCGTAACGATAAACCTGACAGCGCCTGATACACCCCAAACCGTAATGTTTCATCTAACGGGTACTTCTTCACCAACATTAACGGTAGGCAAACTTTCCCCGGCATCGGAAGTAGTAAAAATTACCGTTACACCATAGCTGGCAATACTGCTATTTGTCTGAATCACGGATTTTATGGATTACCGGATTACACAGATTGTAGAAAAATTCATTCTACTAAAATCCGTGTTATCTTTTAATCCGTTTAATCCGTGATTCAGACAATTGACCGTTGAATGCTTTTCGCTATTATCCCCTCCCGGAGGGTAGGGGTGGGTTGATCTTCGATAATCAATCAATTTAGTCGGACAGTAGTAAAAAAATAGTATTTCATATCTATTAAATTTACCCTCCATGCCTGGCACCGGTTCGTTGTTCTGCATGGAGCTAAAAAACATCTGCCAGAAGCCTCTATGGGGCATTTAGCATGATGATGTGCCTGCCTGGTACATTTATCGATCCTGAAAAATCTGTAGATATCCAAACTATTGCATAAATTCAGGCCCCGGGTGGCGGGAGCCGGTAAGTTTTAAACAAAATAAATTCATGAATTCTACTTATCTATCCTTATTTGGCGCCTTAATATTAAACATGGCATGCAATAATTCAAGTGGTGATGCTCAGCCGGCGCAAAAGGCAGCCGTTAGCCTGATTACTTTAAATCCGGGCCATTTTCATGCTGCCCTGGTGCAGAAATCCATGTATGAGGATGTAGATTCAGTAGTGCATGTTTATGCACCCCAGGGGCCTGACCTGCAACTCCACCTCGAGAAAATAACAGCCTACAATAAACGCGCTGAAGATCCAACCAGGTGGAAGGAAGTTGTTTATACAGGTGAGGATTTTCTGGAGAAGATGGTGCAGGAGAAAAAGGGAAACGTGGTGGTAATGGCAGGTAATAATAAAGACAAAACTGATTACATTATGAAGGCTGTGGGGGCAGGTTTCCATGTTCTTGCCGATAAGCCGATGGCAATAAACCAACAAAATTTCGAGAAGCTTAAAGCGGCCTTCGACACGGCTGAAAAGAATAACGTTTTGCTTTACGACATTATGACCGAAAGGTCAGAGATCACTACGGTTCTTCAACGCGAGTTTTCTTTCCTGCCCGAAGTTTTCGGAACACTTGAAAAGGGAACTCCTGAAAATCCTTCGGTAACCAAAGAGAGTGTGCATCATTTCTATAAATACGTTTCCGGCAGTGTTTTAACACGACCCGCCTGGTTTATGGATGTAAACCAGCAGGGTGAAGGGATCGTTGATGTTACGACACACCTTGTTGATCTTGTTCAGTGGGAATGTTTTCCTGAACAGATCATAGATTATAAAAAGGATGTACGCCTGACAAGTGCGCGGCGATGGACGACCGACATGACCGCGAGCCAGTTCAGGGCGATCACAAAACTATCCGGAATACCGGAGTACCTTAAGAACAATATAGTAAGCGACAGCATTCTCAAAATATATAGCAACGGGGAAATCAACTACCAGATTCAGGGGGTAAATGCCAAAGTTTCGGTTACATGGGCTTACCAGGCGCCTGAAGGAGCAGGCGATACTCACTATTCGATCATGCGCGGAACCAAATCCAACCTCGTGATCCGGCAGGGCGCCGACCAAAAATACCAGCCTGCATTGTATATCGAGCCGGTAAACAAATCGGACACGTCATTTGGTAATATGCTGGCCCGGAATTTTTCGTCCATCCAGTCCAAATTTCCGGGAGTAGAACTGAAGAAAACAAAAACGGGATGGGAAGTGACGATACCAGACAAATACAAAGACGGGCATGAAGCGCATTTTGGGAAAGTGGCAGAAAGGTTCCTCGCGTATGTAAAAGAAGGCAAATTGCCCGCCTGGGAAGTCCCTAACATCCTCGCGAAATATTACATTACTACTTCGGCTTTAGAGCTGGCCAAAAATCAACCACAAGCAGCAAGATGATCATGAAACGATGCCTCTCATTATTTTTGTCATTTGGGTTATTCCTGATATGTTCCAATACGAACCTTACAAACGCTTCAACACCTGTGAACGGCGACAGGATCAATGGTTCGGCGGTAAACCCGTATGTTAGTCCCGGCATCAGAAAGCATCCGGCATTAGACATTCCCGGGCCATCACCGCTCGGCAAAAAGGTTAACTGGAAGAAAGTAAAGGTGCTGGTTTATACCAGGAACGGCAAGGGCTATGTACATCAGAATATTCCCAGTGCAGTGGCATGTATCCGCAAATTATCGGGGGAGAAAGGCTTTAAGACTGACGTGACCGATGACGCTTCGGTGTTCTCAGAAGAAAATCTTAAGCAATATACCCTTATCATTTTCCCGAGTACAAATAATGATGTGTTCGATACGGAAATGCAAAGGCTGGCTTTCAGGCGTTATATAGAAGCCGGGGGTGGATTTGTAGGCATACATTCAGTTACCGGCACTGAAAGAAACTGGAAATGGTTTAAAATGATGATGGGAGGCACTTTTTCCTGGCACGCGAATTTTCAAAAATTCAAAGTACGCATCATCGATCCTGCCCATCCGTCTATGGAGGGTTTGCCCAGGGAATGGGAGAAAGAAGATGAATGTTATTTTGCGAAAGAGATGTACCCGGGCATTCATGTGCTGATGGCGCATGACCTTAAATCTTTAAACCAGGCCCAGAAGGAAATGATCACAAAAAACGCAGGTACGTACACGGAATTTTATCCAGCGGCCTGGTGGCATAATTTCGATGGCGGCTATACCTGGTTTACAGCTCTGGGGCATGATAAAAAAGATTACGAAGACCCTGTTTATGTGCAACACATCCTTCAGGGCATCGAATTTGTGGCAAGCCAGGTAAAACGGCCTGATTTTTCAAGGGCCTATGCGGATTCAAGTAACTCGCCGCTCAGGTAATCAGCCATTCTTTTGTATGCTCTCTTTTGTATGCTCTCTTCGTTTACATCCGGAGAGATAAAGAATAATCTTACAACATTTTACGGCGGAACAGGTATGGCTTTTTTGTCCTGGTCAGGATATCACCTCCTTCCATGTTCTTGCCGGCCATACTGATCTGTAAAAAATTCAAAGACATAAATAGGCGATAATAATATCCCTTTTTTTTCTAAAAAACATTTTTACCATCATTTTTCACTTACTTTATTGCTTGTATTCATTTCGCTTATCGCAAGAATTTCCGGCCTTTTTGCCGTTCGCCAAAACCCATTGATATGACAAATGAAAATCTTTCTTTTGATCTTACAGACAAAGTGATCGTGGTAACGGGGGCTACCGGAATATTGGGGGAAGCATTTGTAAATGGCTTAAGTGAAGCAGGCGCCCGGGTAGCCCTGCTCGGAAGAAATGAGCAGGTTGGAGAAGAAAGGGCGAACGCCGCTACGGAAAGAGGCAAAGCTGCAATTTTCATAAAATGCGATGTATTATCAAAGGAAGATCTTACCCGCGCCCGTGATAGAATATTGCATGAATGGGGATCAATCTGCGGGCTAGTAAATGCTGCGGGCGGAAATATTCCGGAAGCAGTGATTGCACCTGGCGCCGATATATTTGAAATGGATATTGATGCCTTAAAAAGAGCTTTCGATCTGAACCTTTACGGTACATTATTACCTACCTGCATCTTTGGGAAGGCGATGAGTGAGTATGGAAAAGGCACAATTGTCAACATCTCTTCCATGGCTGCCCAATCGGCTATCACAAGGGTATTAGGATATTCAATGGCAAAAGCTGCCGTTGATAATTTTACCCGGTGGATGTGTGTTGAGCTTGCCCAGCGCTACGGAGATAAGATACGCATGAATGCCATTGCCCCCGGTTTTTTCGTTACCAACCAGAACAGGCATTTGCTTGTGCAGGGCAACGACGGTTATACTCCGCGCGGCGAAGCCGTTATCCGTAACACTCCGTTCAGGCGTTTCGGCGAACCTGAAGAACTGGTGGGTACGTTACTATGGTTATTGAGCGACGGCTCCCGCTTTGTAAGCGGCGAAGTGATCTGCGTAGACGGCGGCTTTCATATTTTTTCCGGTGTATAAAATTAAACATATGCAATTATTACAAACGTGGAGATGGTTTGGCCCACAGGACCCGGTGAGCCTTCAGGACGTTCGGCAGGCTGGTGCACAAGGCATCGTCACAGCACTTCATCATGTTCCCCATGGTGATGTCTGGACTAAGGAAGAAATAACCAAACGGCAGGAAGAGATCAGGGCCGCAGGGCTGGAATGGGAAGTTGTTGAAAGTGTAACCATCCATGAGTCTATAAAAACACGCACAGATAATTACCAGAAATACATCGATAATTATAACGAAACGCTGCGTAATCTATCCGCATGTAACATCAAAATTGTAACGTACAATTTTATGCCGGTGAATGACTGGACGCGGACAACACTTGATTATGTAATGCCGGATGGATCCAAAGCCCTGTATTTCTCCTGGTACGACCTGGCGGTGTTTGATATTCATATTCTGGAAAGACCTGATGCAGCGAAAGATTACCCGGAGGAGATCCTCAGTGAGGCGGAGAAAAGATTCAATAATTATACGCCGGAAGAACTTGAAAAATTGGCTAACGTAGTGATGTTTGGGATACCGGGAGAAAAAAAACAAACGGTAGAAGGCATGAGACAAAAACTGAAGCAGTATGATGGCATCACCCACGAAATATTAAGAAAGAACCTTGCATTGTTTTTACAGGAGATCATTCCGGTGGCAGAGGAAGAGGGAATACGCATGGCCATCCATCCTGATGATCCCCCATTTGGCATCTTAGGGTTACCCCGCATCGTGAGTAATACTGACGACCTCGACTTTATCCTTTCGGCTGTTGACAGCCCGTCGAACGGACTGTGTTTCTGTACCGGATCTCTTGGCGCCAACCCCCGCAACAACCTTGTGGAGATGGTTAGAAAAGCCGGTACCCGCATCAATTTCGTTCATTTAAGAAACGTGAAAAAAGACGGCACCGGCAATTTTTTTGAAGACGACCACCTGGCGGGGGATGTTGACATGTACGCGGTAATGAAAGAAATACTGGAGATTCAGCGACAGGTTCCTTACAAGATACCCTTCCGCCCAGATCACGGCCACCAGATGATGGACGATTTAAACAAGGTGACCAATCCCGGCTATTCGGCTATTGGACGAATGAGAGGGTTGGCTGAACTGAGAGGGCTGGAGTTGGGAATCATAAGAGGGAGTAGGTAGTAGGTAGTAGGGAGTAGGGAGTAAGTAGTAGGTAGTAGGGAGTAGGGAGTAGAGGAGGATGATTCACTTGCAATCCGTATGATGTATTTTAGTGTTTTTTCCTAGATGTTAACCTCGTAGTCCGTATTTCCCCGAATTCTTTGTGTCTCATAACAAACACCATCCATATGATACCAGGTAAAGTTGTGGCTTTCGGGGAAATTTTGTTCAGAATCACTCCTTACCCTCAAAAGAACAACGCCGAATTTTCCCTGGGAGGAGCAGAACTGAATGTGGCTACAGCTCTTGCCACCTGGGGCGTCGATACGTCTTATGTCAGCCGCATGCCCGAGAATCCACTTTCCCGGAACATAGATGCTATCTTAAAAGACCTCCGTATCGATACAGCACGGATGCTCTGGGGGGGTGAAAGGATCGGCATTTATTATATGCAACCCGGGGGTGATATGCAATCACATGCGGTAGTTTACGACCGGGCTCATTCTGCCTTCAGCAAGCTTGAACCCGGCTCTATAAACTGGGGCGAAGTACTGGATGGGATGACGTGGTTACACTGGACGGCGATTTCGCCTGCCATCAATGCCAATGCTGCCATTATCTGCAGGGAAATTCTGGAAGCCGCAACAGAAAGAAATATAACCATTTCAACAGACCTGAACTACCGGCGGCTGTTGTGGCAATACGGTAGATCCCCCGCAGAAGTGATGCCGGAGCTTGTGAAGTTCTGTGATGTGATTATGGGAAATATCTGGTCTGCGTCACAAATGCTTGGCATACATTGGGATGAAAAGGAGCTTGTGAGGGGAGACAAAAGCAGTTGTATCAGGCTTGCGGGTGAGGTTGCCGGTAAAATTTCCATGGCGTATCCAAAATGCCGGCAGGTGGCTTTTACTTTCCGCTTTACACAACCCGGCGGGAATTTACAATACTTTGCCACCCTGATAAATAAATCAGGGCTATTCGACTCTGTTGAATTTAAAAAAGACTCCGTTGTTGACAGCGTAGGGAGCGGTGACAGTTTTATGGCCGGGCTGATCTACGGCATGTTACAACAAATGCCTGAACCTGAATTAATAAATTTTGCCGCTGCTGCAGCAGTAAGTAAATTAAATATTAAAGGAGATGCCAACACAACTCCTGTAAGTAAAATAAAAGAACTGCTTGAACAATGAATACACAGCAACATTCAACCCTCAGGGAAACTTTGCGCAGGGGTTTGATCGTACCGGTTTTCTACCATGAGGATTACGAAGTCTGCAAAACGGTGCTCTCCATCTGCTTTGAAGAAGGCATTGAGATGTTCGAATTTACGAACCGTGGAGCAATGGCTGCTGAAATATTTGAGCGGCTACAAAGCGTAATGAAAAGCGCTTATCCCGGTAAATACCTTGGCATAGGCACGGTGAAAAACAGGCACGAGGCGGTTCAGTTCTTAAAATTACATCCTTCCTTTGTTGTGAGCCCTGTCGTAAATTTAGAAGTGGCGGGTCTCTGCCGGGAGAGTAATATCCCCTGGATGCCCGGTTGCATGACACCAACAGAGGTTAATACTGCTGCTGAAAATGGAGCATCTGTTATTAAGGTTTTTCCTGCCAGTGTGGTAGGGCCGGGGTTTGTAAAAGCGTTAAAAGCTGTTTTCCCAGGCATTGATATTATGCCGACTGGTGGAATAAGTGCGGACAGCAAGGTGCTTTCCGAATGGTTTGAGGCTGGTGTTTTATGCGTTGGCATGGGCAGCGAGTTACTGGACCGTGAACTGATCAAATCAGGGAATTGGGAAGTATTAAGGGAGAAAATCAGGAATGCAAAACAGTTAGCCATATCTTGTAGCAGTTAATTCATTCATTAAATCGTTTGCCAGATGAAAGAGTCATTTATCCCTGCGCCACTGGCCCTGGATGCGGAAAAGAAAACAAGCTTCCGCTGGGTGATCCTTGCCCTGCTGTTTTTTGCTACTACGGTAAATTACCTTGACAGGCAGGTGATCAGCCTGTTGAAAAATACGCTTGAAAAGGAATTTAACTGGTCTGAAAAAGATTACGCTAACCTCGTTATCGCCTTCCAGGTATCTTATGCGATCGGCATGGTGGGAATAGGGCGTTTCATCGATAAAATAGGTACCAAGAAAGGCTATGCCCTGGCGATAATTACCTGGAGCATTTCAGCGATGGCCCATGCGTTGGCCACAACTACCGGTGGGTTCTTCATCGCCCGTGCGGCATTGGGAATAACTGAAGCCGGCAACTTCCCTGCCGCTATTAAAACCGTTGCAGAATGGTTCCCTAAAAAAGAAAGGGCATTAGCTACGGGTATCTTTAATTCAGGTACCAATATCGGCGCAATCATCGCTCCGCTTACCGTTCCCTTTATTGCCATTTCAATGGGCTGGCAATGGGCTTTTATCATCACCGGCGCCTTTGGATTTGTATGGCTGATATTCTGGCTTTTGCTCTATGATACACCGGCACGCCACAAACGCCTTGGTAAAGCTGAATTTGAATATATCCACAGCGATAAGGATGAGGTGCAGCCTTACGAGGAACAGGGCCCAAAAATCGCCTGGACACAGTTACTCGGTTTCAGGCAAACTTGGGCGTTTGTGCTGGGAAAATTTTTGACAGACCCGGTTTGGTGGTTCTTCCTGTTTTGGCTTCCTGCTTTTTTAAAGGCACAATATGGCATTGAAGGAACTGCAGTTTCCCTTCCGGTAGCACTGGTATACACGATGTCATCGTTTGGAAGTATTTTTGGGGGATGGCTGCCAATGTTCTTTATCAAAAAAGGATGGCCGGTTTTCAGGGCGCGTAAAACATCTATGCTCATTTATGCCATCTGCGTAATACCCGTGGTTTTTGCACAATTGCTTGGGCAGGTAAATATGTGGCTGGCTGTTATTATTATTGGGTTTGCCACATCTGCTCATCAGGCCTGGTCAGCCAATATTTTTACAACGGTTTCCGACATGTTTCCTAAAAAAACGGTAGGCTCGGTAATTGGAATAGGAGGGATGGCAGGAGGGTTGGGAGGTATCCTGATTGCGTGGGCTGCAGGACAGTTGTTTAACCACTATAAAGCATTGGGGAGCATCGAAACAGGGTATTATATTATGTTTTTTATTTGCGGCAGCGCCTACCTTGTCGCATGGCTGCTCATGCATTTCCTTGTTCCGAGAATGCAGCGGCTAAATTTGTAAAGGGCCGCCTGTCCGCCTGACCCCTGTATGGTCGGCAACCTATAAGGTTGGCAACCTCGTAGAAGAATATCTACATTATCGATAACGAAAAGCAAAATTCGCGTGACATTTACAGGAATGATTTTTTAAAATATTCTTATTTCACTATTAAAATTTAATCTATGGAAATCACTAATCAACACCCCGACGATCCGGTCAAGCCGGATGAGGACGTTAAATTTGAAGTTGAAAAAGAATCTTTAATGGGCTCACATTCAGCTAAGGAGGAAGAGCAGCCACAGCATTCCATTGAAGAGAACGCCATCCCGGCAAAAGAAGATACGCTCGGGAACAGCGACTTTCCACCTCTATCAGAAAAAGACAAACAACCGAAACTTCAGGATGAAGAGAGGATCAAAGAAATGAATCGCAAAACCAGCCTGGGTGATTAATGTCATCTAAAAAGGTCACCAAGAAGAACATTGCGAAGGTGACTTACAGGGCCGTTTATTAAAAAAGCAATTCGTGGTAGAATTGCTTTTTTAATAAACGGAAATGCTTTAGCTGGTTCGGGCTTGCGGTGATTATTTACAGGCCTTTATCCAATTCATCATCTTCATCGTCGTCATCGTCAAGATCGATCAATTCATCATCCTCGTCTTCATCGTCGAAATCGGCGTCCACATCAACATCATCAACATCTTCTGTTGCATCGCCACTGAGGTTTCTGCTGCTTTCGTTGTCCATATCAAGTGCCTCATCGCCTTTGTCTCCACTACCAAGTCCGATAGTGTTTGGCGTAGATAACGCATCACCTGCGTCTCTTATCCCATGGTCAGGCCGGCTATGATCGTTTCCCAGATTTGGACCTCCCTGTTCAAGGCCCTGACTTCCGATTCCCCTGTCGATTGCTGACATAAGTGTAGAGTTTAATTTATAAATTTTGTTCCTAAACAACAGTAAAAAAATTATGCCACCATCGCGTTTTTTATATTAAATAACACGGGCTTAATCTGCAGATAAAATCTACCCCCAAACACTGCCCTCTTAGTACACCGGATCAGTTTGGTTTGGCTCTTTTGGCCACGAGAGCGACATAGCGTGCTTGTTTACAGTGTCGCAATTCTCTTCCACATTGGTAAAATGGTTACCGGATTGATAGCTTTATGCCGGTCAACGTAACAATATGCACAGCCGCCAAAACACCCGTTGGCAGGGCTTGGCGCGATATAGTCTGAGCTTCGCCCGCTGAAGTTACACTGCTTTTTTTTGATTTCCCGAGCACAAGAATGTCAGATTTGGCTTTATAATGACCGGTCGCAGTTTCCGGAAGCCTGTTATGCTGCTTTATCTCCATCAACTCCGCAGAAGGGTATTGTTCCGCCAGTGACTTACCATAATCGTTCAGCGCATCCGGCGTATATAGAATTAACCTGGGATTATAGAGCATAATTTAGATTGCTTGCGGATATAACATAATCAAATGGTTTTAGTTTATTTAACGGAGGAAGTTGAAGAGCAAGTCACAAATGTATCTCTTGCAGGGATGGCGGAATGATGCCTGGCGTCCCGTTACCTGAAGTTATAGAATTATCTAAATAAAGGGATGGCCGCTGTCGTTTTCCCGGAAAATGTATCTACTTTTAAATGTATGAAAAGGCGTTTGTTTGTTAAATCATCACTGATCACCGCATCTGCCGGCAGTATGGCAGGCATCATAACCCAGGCCGCCTCCGGCAAGGATATACAAAAGCCTTCCACTGGTGAATGCTACGAACTTCGTGTATATAGTATACAAAACGAGGTACAGCAAAAAAGGGTGGAAGACTACTTCCAAAAAGCTGCAATTCCCGCTTTGAACAGGTTGGGAAGCAAAAACATCGGAGTGTTCCGCGAATACCAGCCTAAAGAACAGACGAAAATTTATGCCGTCATTCCCTTTACCTCCGTTGAAGACATGATCACGATGGAAGACAAGCTTTTTGAGGATGCCGCATACATCTCGGCCGGTGCCGCTTACCTAAACGCGCCTGCTACTGACCCGGCTTATGTAAGAATTGAAAGCTCATTGCTTCGGGCGTTTAGCGGGATGCCCAAGCTCGTAGTACCACCCGATAAACCGCGCCTTTTCGAATTGCGCCGTTACGAAAGCTCCGGCGAAAGTGCAGGAAAAAAGAAAATCGAGATGTTTAATAAAGGCGAAATAGCCATCTTCAAAAGGGTAGGGCTGACTCCGGTTTTCTTTGGGGAAACAATTATTGGCGGTGTAAGACCAAATCTTACTTACATGATCACTTTCGACGACATGGCAGAACACGACCGCAACTGGAAACAGTTTGGAGGTGACCCGGAATGGAAAACACTTAAAAGCATACCTGAATACATGGATGCAAAAATTGTTTCGAAAATTACCGCTACATTTCTGATACCAACGGAATTCTCGCAGATTTAGCGGAGGCCCTCCATTATCTTAATGTAACCGCTCCTGTTACTTCGCTTTCCTCGGAGTAGTATTTATGCCACCTTTTTTTGCTGAGGAGAAGTTCTTGTTTGGGACTACAGAATTTGTTTTGCTAAAAATTCCGGATTTGGCCGTCTTTACCACCATACCCGACAGCGGTGTGGTTTTCTTTGGCGTACTGTTCTTTGGCGTTTTTGTCTTTGACTTTCCCATCGTATTTTATTGTGATTTGCCTTGTAAGCTAATAAATTTTCGCAAAAACAATCATTCGGGCCCGAAATTTAAATAACAATAGCGCCGTCGGCGCGGCAGCTCAAACAGAAAACACCAGGCGGAATCGGCGGCCTGGTGTTTTCATTCCGGTTAATGTTTTGTAGCCGTTCTATTTTCATTGTTCAGGGAAGCCAGCATCAGCCCTTCAGGCAGCTCCTGCGAAGAAGCGTAGTACAAATTTAACCTTGCATCAGGATGGTTCTTTTTTATTTCCAGCAGATCTTTAACCGGGATTACCATAGAGATATCTGATCCTGCGGGGTTCGCGAAATCCCATTGCTTTAGCACTTTTCCATGCTCATCTTTTACCGTAATCATTCTTCCTTTCGCAGCACCTTTTATGGTACAATGCGTGTATCTGATGATAAGCTTATCATCAATGTTGCCTTTACTCAACTGGATATTCAGCAGGGCGGGTGATGACTCACCAACATACTGTTTAACTACCTGCCTGCCGTTGAGATATATTTCATAGGAGTCCCTTCCCGCCAGGCATGCGGAAGAAAATAACGTGAGACATAATAATGCGAGGCCAATTGACTTAGCCGGCGTTGATTTGACATGCTGATGGAGCATAACGTTTGATTTTTTTGGTTAGGTGTTTAAAAACTTTTACGCTGTAAAGAGAATAATTCCAGACTCCTTAAAAAAATAGATATGACAAAAGGAAGCAAATACCTGACGTTCTGCAGGGGAGAGGCTTACAAATGAATAACCGCATGCGAATGCAGGTTACTTCAGGTCAGCGCTGTGCGGGTAAGTGCAGTTTTTTTTGACGGTGCTGGCACGATCTTTTATTTTTATTTTTTATAACATCATCGTTAAATCTACTACAATGAGCAACAAAATCAATAGTGGCAGTCAGGGCAATGACGGCACTAAAACCAAAAACAAAGGAGAGAGCCAGCAAAGCAATCAAAAGGGAGCAAAGAGTGTTAGCAGGAAAAATACCGGTAAGCATACAAAAGATGAATCGCATGGCTCGGATAACAACACAACCAAAAAACAACAGAACAGTATTTGATTAAAATAACAAAGCGCCTTAGATGAGGCGCTTTGTTATGGTACATGTATTGTTTCCGATAGCCCAGAAATCAACTTTTATGAACTGCAGGATAGCATCGAGCATCCTGCTTTTTGGGTGGCCCACCCTGGTCTTCTCGCAAAAAATTCATCATTTTTTGATGAGTATGGGTCTTTGATCGCGTTCATAAGCTTTAAAAATAACTGGTTTTCGCTTCGTTCCAGTTCTTCAATACCCTGGTGAAGCAGGTAGTTTCTTAATATAAACCGCGGGTTATTTTCCCTCATCCTTTTTTTGGCATCTTCAGGACTGCAATTATTTAATTTTATCCGCCTGGAATAAGCGTGCATCAAATCCGTTAAAGCTTTACTTTCTAAAGGTGAAGGGGCGTCATAATAACTGTCGTCAAAGTGGCTGACGATGTCAACCGGATTCTCCAGATCTGCAGGAAGATCAATGAGGCGCTGGTAGAAAATCGTCATGTCGGGTTTCAGCAGGGTGAGGGTTTTCTCAAAATTGCTGATTAAACCGGCATCGGCTTCGCCGGCGTTGTCGAGGCCCAGCTTATTAGACATCATTACATAAAAGTTCTCCCGGTAGACATCATCATAAACATCGAGCGCTTCCACTAATTTATCTGCTTCAGGCAATATTGTCGAAATTGCACCAGCAAGACATCCAAGGTTCCATTTGGCCACGGCCGGCTGCCTCCCGAAGGCATACCTTTTACCGGGCAGATCAGTGGTATTCGGGGTAAAATCCGGATCGTAGTTGTCTATAAATGAGAAGGGCCCGTAATCAATCGTAAGCCCGAGAATCGACATGTTATCAGTGTTCATCACGCCGTGTACAAAGCCAACCCTCTGCCACTCAACCATTAGAACAGCGGTTTTTGAAACCACTTCTTTAAACCACTGCAGTATCTTATCGTCACCCTCAATATGCGGGTAAAACCGTTCAATCGTCCAGTCGATGAGCTTTTTTAAATTGGCGTATTCCTTTCTTGCAGCAAGCATTTCGAAATTTCCGAAACGCAAAAAGCTGGGCGACACCCTCATCACAATGGCGCCGGGCTCAAATTGAGGATTTCCATTGTAGAACATGTCGCGCATAATTTGTTCCCCGGTTGTAATGAGGCTGAGGGCACGGGTGGTAGGAACGCCAAGATAATACATGGCCTCGCTCATCAGGTACTCTCTGACGGAGGACCTTAACACCGCCCTGCCATCGGCCCGGCGGGAATAAGCCGTAGGGCCCGCACCTTTCAATTGCAACTCGCGGATCTGGTGGTCAGGTGTTTCCCATTCTCCCAGGGTTATTGCCCTTCCATCACCAAGCTGGCCAGCCCAGTTTCCAAACTGGTGCCCTGCATAGCACGCAGCATAAGGTTGCATGGAAGAGGTAACCAAATTTCCGCCGAGGATATTGATATCATCTATTTCATCAGGTTTTTCTATTCCCAGCTCTTTTGCCAGGTCTTCAGACCATGCCAGCAGCTCCGGCTTTTTGACAGGGGTTGGCGGCGCCTTACTGTATAAAACCCCTGGAGTCTGGCGGGGCCTGATACTGCCGCTATTGTCCCCATCAAAACTGCTTACAAAATCATTCTTATACTCTTTCGAACTTAAGGTCGTATTCATATCCTGGTATTTGATCTGACTCACAATGATTTTTTCCAATCAAGGCTGGTGTTCCTTTTTAAACAACGGCCGTATCAAAATGTTGCCAGCTACGACAACAAAGAAAGAACCAGGAACCCTGAAGGTTTCTGCAATATTGC
>JBGSYC010000236.1:0-3751 GCA_041751095.1 Flavihumibacter sp. | reverse complement strand
CTGCGCTTGCTGCACTTTCTTTTTGAGTTCGGAAAGCCATTCTTTATAGGTGTTGTCTATTATCATCTTGCTGTTAAATTAACCTTGCCAAAGTTAAAAGGGAAGCCCTTATAAGACTGGTTCACCAAGGATTGATTGTTTCAAAAATTAAAGATACAGAGGTTGCCATTTTGTTGGCACAAGCAGCTTTGCAAAACAATTGGTCACGCGATACATTGGAAGCAAATATAAAAGGTAATTACCATGAAAGAATAGGAAAGGCAGATCACAATTTCACAGCAACTTTGCCTCGCCCACAATCAGACCTGGCTATTGAAACAATAAAAGACCCTTATCATTTTGACTTCCTTGGACTGGAAGAAGCGGCCCAGGAAAAAGAAATTGAAAACGAGCTTACAAGGCGCATCACGGATTTCATGCTGGAACTTGGCAGGGGTTTCGCCTTTGTGGGTCGGCAGTATAAATTAGAAGTAAGCGATTCGGATTATTTTATCGACTTATTGTTTTATCATCTTCACTTGAGGTGTTATGTTGTTATTGAATTAAAAGCGGGAAAATTTAAGCCAGAATACGCCGGTAAGCTGAATTTTTATCTTTCTGCTGTGGATTCGCAAATAAAGCATCCTTCAGACAATTCTTCCATCGGAATATTGTTATGCCGCACCAAAGACAAGATTGATGTCGAATATGCGCTTCGGGATTTAAACAAGCCTATTGGCGTCAGTGCATTTGAACTCTCAAAAGCGATTCCTGAAAACCTGAAAACACAGCTTCCTACAGTTGAAGAAATGGAACATAAGCTAACTGACAATACATAAAAGTTGTAATGCTAAAGCAAAGATTTTGAAGTATGTTTATTAATCACAGCATCCAAAGCATCATCCGCGTCCTTGTGAATAAAATTTGCCTGATAGCCAATTGTCGTTGAGACATGCGAATGCCGGTAAAGCTTCTGCAGCATCTGGATAGGAATCGTATCGCCTGCCATGCCGCCGAACGTGTGCCGGGAAATATGCATCGTCAGTTTCTTGTCAATCTTTGCAGCAGGGGCGACATGCAGCCGCAAGATTTTATCAATAGCACTGGTCTTGAAAGCAATCGTCCTTTGCGTAATGAACTCGTCGTCCAGGTTGACGCCCCTTAGTTCCGGGAATATCAGGTCGTCGCTCTTCTCCTTAAACTGCTCGTAATGTTGCAGGATGCGCACGGCTTTATCTGGTATCTTTAACGAGCCGCCTTTGTCGTTCTTGCCCATGGAATAATACAGCCGGTAATTTTGGAAGTCCGACCATTTCAATCGGAAAACGTCCGAGACGCGCATTCCGGCAAAATAGAAAGAAAACAGCCAGAGGCTTCTGGCATGGTCATGCCTGGGATCTGGCAAAACGACGTTTTCCAGGGCGTTGACATCTTCCGGTGCAATCCCGACTTTTTTAGAGTCGGGAAACTTAATTTTCATGCCGCCTTCGCCAAACGGCGAGTGTTCCCTTTTAACAAGCCCGTTCTTGCGGGCATGGGCGAATACCGACCGGGTCACAACCAGGTGGTTGGCAATCGTCCGGTCGCCCATCGGCTTTTTGCCCTTTTTTGATCTATGGGTTGATTTCAGGTAAACGACGAATCTTTCCAGCAGGCCAACAGTAATATCGGAGAATGCAATGTCGCCGTTTGTAAAATCCTTAAAGTGCCCGATGCGCGGCTTATCCGCAGTATACTGATTATATTTGCCACCCTGTTTCAGGTTATCAAGGTATTCCTGCGCTTGGCTAAAAAAAGTACTGCCGGCGGAAGGCTTCACCTTCTGTTTTATGGCTTTGGAAGATGTTTCATTTTTTTCTGTTTCCAACTCCAATGCCTTGCTTGTAGCTTCAGCTAACTTTTTCAGCAGGAAGTTATTAAGCCTGGTCGCATTAGGATAAGATTTTTTGACCCTTTGCCCTTTGGCATCCCAATCTGTCGGCTTGACAGAATATTCAAGATAGATATAAGAAGATTTCCGGTTTTTAGTAATGCGAACGGCGAGCGGGTAAGTCCCATCCGCCTTTCTTTCCTTGCGCAGTATGACTTTGATAGATGACATGCCACAAAGTTACTACAACAATACTACAACAAAAAACGGTTTTGTATGATATTTGCAGATTCTATTGTTTTAATAACATGCTCATTATCAATTAATATCAATCATATTGAACCATATTAAACCATTATTTCCAGGACTGAAAATCCTTGTGTCGGCGGTTCAATCCCGCCCCACACCACGCTTTAAATTACTAAGTCGTTGCAAATCAGCGACTTTTGTAGTTTTAGAAGATTAGGGTGTCCCAAATGGGTGTCCCAAAAATAGAATAATTACAGGGTAATCATTAGAAATTGCATTATATTTCATCTACTGAATGCTATCAAGTCCTTAAGTAGTGTTAGCTATTACGTTAGCTTAAGAAATAAAAGAAAAATTGGCAGACCAAAAACGAATGCTTAACTAACATAAACAAATCCTCACAGCAGGCGAGCAGCAAACTACAACATGAAAACACTTGTATAATCCTATATAAGCAAGCATGAAAAAATATTCACTTATTTCTCTTTTAATGTTTTTTTATTTTATATGCACCGGACAGACAAAAAACAAAGGAATAGGAAATTTCAAATTAGTATAACAGCTGTTGATATAATTAATAAACTGTCCGAAGAAGTATCTGTTCAAATAATACAAGCAAGGACGGCTCCTGAAAACTATAACGACAAGAAAACAAGCCGTATCATAGAAATTTTAGCAATTCCGAATGAATATGGGACAATTAGCGCATATGCCCCTGAGGTAAAGCAGGAGATAGTTTTTTATCTGGATTGTTACTTTGTTTCCGATGTGCTTTTAAAGGACTTATATTTAAGTTTTTGGAACGACACCCTATATAATATTTCTTGTAGAGGATCGGACGAACTGGAAGAAGCTATGCAGGTAAAGTTTGGAAATCCAAAAGAAAAAAGTGAGACAAAAACCATCATTTGTAAAAATGGGTTAGGAATAAGCTTTAATAAAGAGGAGTATACGCGTCATAGCTATTGGTACATCGTTCCCAATAAAATCTTTGCTCTATCTGGTTATAGATATTTCTTTGATGACAAATGTAAACCCGATATTCATTATTATTTTGATATTAACAACACCATTGTTGCAGAAAAGAAACGAAAGTTAATTTATCTTAACAAAGCTAAAAATGAGAAGATAGAAACAGAAAATTTAAAGTCGAAACTAAAAGATTTTTGAAGTTACGAACTGTTAAAGCCCATCGAATAACCACAAAACATAAATCTTGCTCTCAATAGATTGCCGGCTGTTATTTTGTTTATTGTTTATATGCTTCTTACGATACCTGCCATTTCATGTTTAGAATAGGGGGAAATTGCGACTGGACATCTGAAATTTATCCTCCATTCATTAATTATGTCTTTTTTTCACTGGATTGGTGAAAAATAGAGGCTTTTGCATGAGTAGAAACTCTTTTTTACCGGATCTTCCTGTAAAACATTCCTATTAATTTAACGAGATACTTTACAGTAAAGGCTTTGAAGGATTTTTGGTGCTTGTTTTATAGCTGCGACTTTATTCATAAATATTTTGTAAATGATTACATTTTAATTAATTATTCTATAATTTAGTAGGCAATAACATTGCCTCATGTATGTCCAATATTACAAACGTAAAAAAGACAAAAAGGAGTACAACACCGCCTATATCGTAGAATCTTAC
>JBGSYC010000235.1:0-47418 GCA_041751095.1 Flavihumibacter sp. | reverse complement strand
GTGCACGCAGGCCAGGCCTGTTTGCTCACTGGTCACTCGGAGCGAAGCCAACGGTTGGATAACCGGAGCGGAATGACGCGAGAGTGTCACGTTCCGTTCTAACAGAATCTCGGGTTGCAATACCCGGGTTTACTTACCAATAAAGCCTAAAATTTAATTAACAAAAATCTATGCTGCTTTAATATGGCAGCATGGATTTTTTATTAGCACAACCTTATAGGTTTGAGTTCCGGAGCCTTTCTCCCTAATCCTCTAAAACCTATAAGGTTCGCCTCGCGGGCGCCGCAAAAACCTATAAGGTTCGCCTCGTGAACCCAATTCTTTTTAAGTTTAGATGTAAACGGGAATTTTACATGAACAAATCTTAATTTTGCACCTCATCGATTTCAATCCAGGAAAGTGTTCATGCGTCTGCTTGTTATCCCTATCATCTTCTTGTTTTCCACCGGGTGCCGGAATTATTCCGCTGAGAGAGAAAAAACCTCCCCCGATCTCCCCACTCCGCTGTTTACCTTACTGGCTCCGGATGCTACAAACGTGGGTTTCAATAACCTGCTCACGGAAGGATTAAACACCAACGTGCTGATGTACGAATACTTTTACAACGGCGGGGGTGTAGCTGTTGGCGATGTAAATGGCGACGGACTGCAGGATCTTTATTTCTCGGCCAACATGACCGACAATAAGTTATACCTAAACAAAGGGAACATGCAATTCCAGGACATCACCGGTACTGCCGGCGTTACCGGACGGCCCGGCCCATGGAAAACAGGTGTAACAATGGCCGATGTAAATGGCGATCAGAGGCCGGATATATACGTTTGTTATTCGGGAAAATTGCGCGGTGAAAAAAGAGTAAACCAACTGTTTATCAATGAAGGCAACGATCCTGCAGGGATCCCCCGTTTTACTGATCAGGCACAGCAGTATGGGCTTGCTGATTCTGCATACAGCACACAGGGCTTTTTTTTCGATTTCGATCATGACAGCGACCTCGATATGTTCCTCCTTAATCACAGCCCCGTTTCGTTACCTGTTCTTGACGAAGCAAGAACAGCTGAACTGCTGAAACGCGTTAACCCTTTACATGGCGTAAGATTATTTAAGAACAACAAAGGCCACTTCGATGACATCACTGAAAAAGCCGGGCTAAGCAGCTCATCCCTGACATATGGCCTCGGAGCGGCTTTGGCAGATGTGAATGGTGACGGCTGGACTGATATTTACATTTCTAACGACTATGCTGTTCCCGACTATCTCTATATCAATAACAAGAACGGAACGTTTACAGACCGGATACAGTCAGGCCTGGGGCATACTGCCCAGTTCTCTATGGGTAACGATATTTCGGACGTAAACAATGACGGCCTGCCGGATATTTTTACGTTAGACATGCTGCCGGAAGACAACAGGCGCCAGAAGCTTTTAATGGCTCCGGATAATTACGAAAAATTTGACCTGTCGCTTAAAACGGGTTTTTACTACCAGTATATGCGCAACATGCTTCACATCAATAATGGCGACGGAAGCTTCAGTGAAACCGGGCAGTTGTCGGGTGTTTGCAATACCGACTGGAGCTGGGCTCCCCTGATCGCCGATTATGACAATGACGGGTGGAAAGACCTGTATATTACCAACGGCGTTCTGCGCGATTTTACCAACATGGATTTCATCAAATTTACCGGTGATTTTCTTCAGAACAGCAACGGCGAAGTGAGAAGGCAAAACCTCCTCGATCTTGTACATAAGATGCCTTCCTCTCCCTTGAATAACTATATGTTTCAAAATAATGCCAATCTAACATTCACCAACACGGGAGCCCGGTGGGGTTTTAATTCACCCTCCACAAGCAATGGGGCAGCCTATGCAGACCTTGACAACGATGGTGATCTCGATATTATCGTAAACAATATAAATCAACCGGCCTTCATTTACCGGAATGAAGAAAACAGCCAGGTTAAACACCACTTCCTGCAGGTAAAGTTAGCAGGTGCCGGATTCAACACCATGGGGCTTGGCGCTAAAGTGGCCATCTACGAAAATGGAAGAAAACAGCTCCTTGAGCAAATGCCCGCAAGAGGTTATCAGTCAAGTGTATCTCCCGTACTGCACTTTGGGCTCGGTAAGGTTAAAACAATAGACTCCTTGATCGTGACATGGCTCAGCGGAAAACAACAAATCCTTTCAGGGATAAATGGTGACCAGGTGCTTATCCTTGACGAAAAAAATGCTGCATCTTCTTCTGCGAAACAAAAACCTGTACCTCCGGTAGCGTTTAGTGAAATCAGCTCTCCGCTTGCATACCAGCATTCATCTTTCCCGGTTAATGATTTCAAAAGGCAACCGTTGCTGATTAATCCGTTGTCATTTTCCGGCCCGTGCATGGCGACGGGCGATGTGAACAACGACGGGCTTGAAGATGTTTATGCAGGTGGCGGAAATAAACAACCTGGTAGTATTTACCTGCAGCAAAAAAACGGGCGATTTGCATTGAAGGTCCAGCCGTCTTTTGAAGCCGACAAATTCTGCGAAGATGCCGATGCGGTATTTTTTGATGCCAACGGCGATGGATTTACCGACCTGTATGTATGCAGTGGCGGCTACCAGAATATCCAGCCTGGAGATGCCTCCCTCCAGGATCGTTTATATATGAACGATAGCAAAGGAAACTTTATTAAAAGCGACGGGGCTTTGCCTCCTATGCTGGTGAGCAAAAGCTGCGTAAGGGTGAATGATATCAACGGCGATGGAAAGCCAGACCTGTTTGTTGCCGGAAGGGTGATACCCGGCCGCTACCCGGAGGCTCCGGAGAGTTTTATCCTCATTAATAACGGCGATGGAAAGTTTACAAACCAGGTATCAGCTATCGCACCCGGGCTTGAAAAATCCGGAATGATAACCGACGCGGTATGGATTGACCTTAACGGTGACCGGTCGAACGATCTCGTTGTCGCCGGCGAATGGATGCCGGTCTCCATTTATATCAGTAAAAATGGAAAGCTGGAGAATAAGACACGCAGTTATTTTAATAAAGAATATGTTGGCTGGTGGAACAAAATCGCTGTTGACGACTTTAACCAGGACGGAAGGCCGGACCTGATGGTCGGCAATTTCGGCCTCAATACGCAATGCAGGGTTAGCGATGCCGAGCCCGCGGAAATGTTTTACAAAGACTTTGATGAGAACGGAGCCATAGACCCGATTTTTTGTTTTTACATGCAGGGGAAAAGCTATCCTTATGTAACAAGGGATGAGCTGCTTGACCAGTTTAGCGTTATGCGCAATCGCTTTGCAGATTATAAAAGCTATGCCGACGCTTCTATTAAAGATATTTTTACAGAAGATGAATTAAAGGATGCGAATCATTTGCGCGTCAATCATTTGAAAACCACCTTCTTTGCAAGTGGGGCTGATGGCAAATTTCACGAAAAGCCTTTACCTCTGCAGGCGCAGTTTTCGCCCGTTTTCACCATCACCCCGGTAGATTATGATAAGGATGGAAAAAAAGACGTGATCCTTTGTGGCAATATCAATCATGCAAGACTCCGCTTTGGTAAATATGATGCCAATTACGGCGTGTTATTAAAGGGCGACGGGCAGGGTAACTTTCATTATGTAAACCAGCAACAATCCGGTTTCCATATCCGCGGAGACGTGAGAAGCGCGATCCGTACCGGTGACAAAGTGCTGTTTGGGATAAATGGCCAGAAAGTTAAAGCATATCGATTCGCTGCGTTATGAAAAGGCTGATATATATCATGATGGCTTTAAGTGCTGCTTCCTGCAGGCACAAAGAACAATCCTCGTTCAGCAACAGGGATATCAGTAAGGTGATTGCGCACATGACTGACATCATGGTTCATGATGTAACAAACCCTCCGCTCGCGGCACGTTTTTTTTCATACGCCTGCCTGGCTGGTTACGAGGTAATCTCACAACATGATCCGGCATTTCCTTCCATGCACGGAACACTAAGGGGATATCCAAAGTTCAGCAAGCCAGATGATCTTAAAGGATATTCTTACCAGTTGAGCGCGTTGTTAGCGATGATCGAGACTGCAAAAAGGATGCAGCCCTCGGGAAATCTTATGGGTGAATATGAAAAGAAGCTTCTTGATTCCTGCAAAAAGGCGGGGTACACCGATGAGCTGATCCAAAAGTCGACCGCGTATGCAAGCCGGGTCAGCGATCATATTCTTGGTTATGCCCTGGCTGACCGCTATAACCGGATCAGTAATTATAACCGGTATACGCCCGTTGAAAAAGAGGGCTCGTGGTTCCCTACTCCCCCTGCATATATCGCAGCAGTGGAACCTTACTTTAATACGGTAAGGCCTTTTACCCTCGACACGTGTAATCAATTCAGGCCCCCGTTACCGGTGCCTTTTTCAGGTAAAAAGAACTCCGCTTTTTATGAGATGATGATGCGCAATTATAATGAGACTCTTCCCATGAGCCATAAAGAGATTGCTGCTTTTTGGGACTGCAACCCCTTTGCTGTGCAGGACAACGGGCATTTGCTGGTGGGCCTCAAAAAGATTTCTCCGGGTGCTCACTGGATGGGCATTACCGGAATCGCGTGTATGAAAAGTAAACAGGGATTTCCGGAAACAATGCAAATATATACGTCTGTTGCCCTTGGCCTTATGGATGCGTTTATTTGTTGTTGGGATGAAAAATACAGAAGCAACAGGATACGACCGGAAACGGCGATAAGGAAGTATATTGATGCGGACTGGGTACCTTTGCTTCAGACGCCGCCGTTTCCCGAATACCTGAGCGGCCATTCTGTTATTTCGGCATCCTCAGCCTTTATTCTAACCCAATATTTCGGTGATCATTTTCCCTATACCGACACCGTAGAAGTGAAATTCGGGTTGCCGCCACGCAGTTTCGCCTCTTTTCGCGAGGCCGCACAAGAGGCAGCAATAAGCAGGTTTTATGGCGGCATACATTTTATGGACGCCATTGACAACGGGTCTGCCCAGGGGCAGCAGGTTGGCAGGTGGGTGGTTGGCAAATTAAAGATACAGGGTGTCAAATAACGTGGTAAAACGGCTTTGTGAAATCAGGTCCTGCCGTTGCGTTTAATAAAAAATGATTTTCTTTGTTACAATGTCATCAGGGCAGGAAAGTAAAACACGTATTGGATCAGCGGAAAACGAATGTAAGTGCGAACCGGGAGTTATTTCTAAATCATTCTAATAATTGGATAAACATTAATCCGATCATGAAATTATCGTCAGCCCTAACAGGCGGTTTAGCAGGCGCCTCTGCCTTAACCCTGCTCCATGAAATTATCCGGAGATCAGATGCTGAAGCTCCCAGGGTTGACCGTCTGGGAATGAACGCTATTTCGAAAATGCTAAAGAACGCTGACCATAAAGTGCCCGAAGAAGAGAATTTATATCTTATGGCACTTGCCGGAGATATACTAAGCAATTCGCTGTATTACAGTCTTGCCGGAGCGGGAGGAAAACAGCGCGTTTGGCTTATCGGAACACTGCTTGGCCTGGCCGCTGGCATCGGTGCAGTAGCGCTGCCGGAAAAGATGGGACTGGATGATGCGCCTGTAAACCGGACAAGTAAAACCAGTATGATCACAATCGGTTTGTATGTCAGCGGCGGCCTGGTAACTGCTGCCGTAACCACTTTACTGGAAAAGCGTAAAAAATGAACAGTGAAGCAACTACGGTAACAGATTACCTTAAACAAGGCTCCTCCGGGCAGAAAGGAAGCGCTTACAAAGATCAGAAGTCTCTGTAACGAAATATTAACCGGGTACGAAGAGGGCATCGCTTGTAAAATGCCTTCGTTTTGCCGGTATTCAGATGTTCTGCAAACACTGCTTTCCGGCATGCTTATCATTTCATATGAAAACACAGGATGCTTATAACAGTTGGGCAAAGACATATGATGCCGATAGCAATAAAACCAGGGATCTTGAAAGGGAGGCGATAAAATTGGTACTTGGTGACCTGTCGTTCCATAACGTGTTGGAAATCGGTTGTGGCACTGGCAAAAACACCTTTTGGCTTTCCGGTAAAAGCACGCATGTTACCGCTATCGACTTTTCACCTGAAATGTTGCGCCTGGCACAACAAAAGGTTACAACGGGTAACGTTCACTTTCAACAGGCTGATATTACGCGGGGGTGGACATTCGAAAACATGCACCTCATTACATGCAGCCTGGTACTTGAACACATAAAAGATATTTCCTTTGTGTTTTTGCAGGCTGCCACAACCCTTACAACAGGTGGACTGTTTTACATTTGCGAACTTCATCCTTATAAACAACTGCAGGGAAGCAGAGCCAAATTTGAGCAGGATGGTAACCTTTTTCAGTTAGAGTATTTTATCCACCATATATCAGACTATATTAATTTTTCGAAACAACATGGGTTTATTTGCGAACATCTGCAGGAGTGGTTTGACGGCGAAGACCGCTCATTAACGCCAAGATTGATCTCTTTTCTGTTCCGGAAAATATAGTGTTAGCGGCAAGCAATTTACAGCCAGTTATCAGGCGCATTCAGACAAAAAGAATATCGTTGATTTCAGGCAGGCTGACACTTAACACGATATTGAAAGAACTCAAAAATGTTCCGGTTGACCGACTGGAAGACCTGTATTCTACTATCCATTCTTTGCGAGCCAACACAAAAAGTTCTGACAAGAGGAGCAAAATTCTCTCTTTCGCAAGGTCTTTCGATGACATGAGGTGAATCGGGGATTCAAACATCTGGTAAGATAACGGTAGTCAGGTTGATTACCAATCACAGCCTCCAAAAGTTTCAGTGATCTTTCATTTCGCCCGAAATGATCGCTACATAACAAAACACCAAAAGGGGGCTCATGAAAGATGACAAGAGTGTGGCAGGCCGTTCGTGTAAGGAAAGACAAAAGCCAGATGAACATCAAATGAGCTGGTAGGCGAAGCCTTGCCCTAAAGTCCTTAACCCATTAAAGAAGATGAAATATATTTACTAACGGAATTGCTGATCAAAACACAATACGCCGCTTTTATTATCTTTGCGTATTTAAAAACTATTTCAGCGGAGTAAAGGCATATGACCAGGATTTATTTTGATAATGCAGCGACCACATCTTTAGACCCGCAAGTACTGGAAGCAATGATGCCTTACTTTACCGAAAAGTTCGGAAACCCATCTTCAATTTATTCCTATGGCCGGGAAACGCGGCTTGCCATTGAAAATGCACGTAAAACGGTGGCACGGCTGCTGAACGCTTACCCGTCGGAAATATTTTTTACTTCAGGCGGCACAGAAAGCAGCAATACAGCTATAATGTCGTCTGTTAAAGACCTGGGCTGTAATCATATCATTACGTCCAGGGTGGAGCATCATGCAACATTGCATACGGTTCAGCACTTACAGCACGCCAGACAGGTTGCGGTTTCTTATGTAAACCTGTTACCGAATGGCCACGTTGACCTTGATCATCTCGAACAAATATTAGCTACAGTTCCCTCTAAAAGCCTCGTTTCTCTAATGCATGCCAATAACGAGATTGGAAACATGCTTGATATAAATGCAGCAGGCGAATTATGTAAAGTTCATGGTGCGGTGTTTCATTCAGATACGGTACAAACCATCGGGCATTATCCGTTCAACCTGAGAAACACACCAGTGCAGTTTGTAACGGGGGCGGGCCATAAGTTTCACGGTCCCAAAGGAATAGGGATTTTATACGTTAATGAGAATGTCAAAATCCAACCGATGGTATATGGTGGTCCCCAGGAACGTAACATGCGCGCAGGAACGGAAAACCTTTATGGTATCGTTGGGTTTGCAAAAGCGCTGGAACTGGCGACGCAAAATTACCATGATGACAGCAGGTATATATCAGGTTTGAAATTGTATATGATGGATCAGTTAAAACGGGAATTCGCCGGCATAACGTTCAATGGCGATCCCGAAGGAAGAAGCCTCTATACCGTGCTTAATGTAGCTTTTCCTAAAACCGAACGATCGGAAATGATCCTGTATAATCTTGATATTTATCACATCTGTGCATCCGGCGGCAGCGCCTGCGCCAGTGGCGCCGACCTCGGTTCACACGTGATCAGGGAAGTCAATAACAGCCAGGACCAGGTAGCGGTAAGATTCTCTTTTTCCAGGCACAATACCAGAGAAGAAATAGATGTTGTTGTTGGAAAGCTAAAAGAGATGATCTGATTTAAAGGCGTCAGGTGCTTCAAAACCAATCAGGTGCATGATTCTGTCACAATTTCTTTTCATAAATGAATCGAACCATTGCCGTCTTGGTTTCTGTGGAAGTGAGAAAAAGTTCATAGCGTTTTGCGCCCGCGGTAATCACAAGCAGTGCTGTATTGGGCGGAATAGATCCAAGATTTTCAGCGATCATAACAACTTCGTGAAAAGTGTTTCTTAGGTCTACCTTAACAAAGGTTGTTATTGGCGTGGCGCTAAGCTTTTGATTCGACAGGACGATTTTCTTGTTGATCATCACTGAGATCGAATCATCATCGATCTGCCCATTGTCGTAAAAGTCCAGCCGGATCTCTCCGGTATCAACCATTATCTCCGGTATTTCTTTAAATGCGGATTCCTTAATGCGTGAAAGCGTGATTGGGCCGGTTTCGCAGTCTATACTTGTGTTTACCAGGTAACCTGTCCAGTCACCCGTCAGATGTTCAGTATTGACATTTCTGCTATACGACAACGTATATTTTTTAATACAAATTTTGCAGTGGGAAGGGATTTTTGATGTAACTACCGTCTCTTCCTGGATGATGAATGTTTTAAGAGAAGCGCTGTAGGTGCCTGTGAAGTTTTTTCTTACATAATTATTTACATCAAGGTAATGATAGGAAGAGCCGGTAATGCTGTCTCCCCTGATTGTTATCTGCAACTCTATATTATTCACGGAAAAGCACCCGATGTTCATGCCGAAAGTGCCTTTCCAGAAGCCATTAACATTTTGAGCATTTGAAAAAACAAGACTAAAGCAGGTAAAATAAATAAGAATATAATATTTTTTCACTCTAAAAAATTAGTGAATTTATTTGATATGCAGATGATCTGTTTCAAGAAGCATTAAGACTAAATCATATAATAAAGCCGATTCTGTTTGCCTTACCCCAAATGAAAACTACGAATGCTGCGGCAGCATACCAAACCCGCTGCGAATGCATTTTGTGCTTTGTGTTATTATTAACAGATAAATCCGGCCTCCGGCAACGGCAATGCTGCTCAGCTTCGTAATGGAACAAAATAAATCAAATGTTGTTATGTTTCAGTAAAGAACGGGCAAATGATAGAAAACATAAAGCTGGGCATTTTAGATCAGTCTATTGTAAGAAAGGATAGTACCGTACGGGAAGCTATTGAGGAGACTATAGCAACGGTGAAACTGGCTGAAGAGCTTGGATATACAAGATTCTGGGTTTCTGAACATCACAACGCTACTTCAATTGCAGGGTCTGCACCCGAGGTGCTCATTGTGAAGCTGGGCGATGAAACCAGTACGATCAGGATTGGGTCGGGCGGAATAATGCTGCCTAATCACAGCGCCCTTAAAGTTGCCGAAAATTTTCGCTTGCTGGAAACGCTCTTCCCGGGGCGCATAGACCTTGGAATGGGACGTGCACCAGGCAGCGACCGTATAACAGCGTCGGTTCTTAATCCTTCCAACGACTTTAGTGAAGAGAGCTACCTCCGCCAGCTTACTCATCTTCAGCACTTTTTTCAGGACAGCGCTGCAACACAATATGGCACCCTGCTGGCAGTTCCGCAATCCGAAACATTACCCATGCAGTGGATATTGAGTTCGAGCGGTGGAAGCAGCATGATTGCAGCACAATATGGGATGGGACTGGCCATAGCAAGATTCATCAATGGTTTCGCCCAGCCTGACGTGGTAAGGTCATACCGGGATAATTTTCAGCCATCAGCGCAATTTTCTGCGCCAAAAGCCCTGCTCGCAATTTCGGTGCTTTGTGCCGATACAGAAGAAAAGGCACAGCAAATGCGAAAACTGATGGATTACCGGCTGTTGCAATTTGAAAAAGGCAACTTCGACAGACCAGGCAATTATTCCTCTATTCAGGACTATGTTTTTTCGCCGGCGGAGATGGAACGTATCCGGTACAACCGCGGCCGGGTGATCTCCGGCACGCCTGAACAGGTAAAAGAGCAGATGCTTCAACTGGCTAACGATTTTAATATCGACGAAATAATGGTGGCCACCATGACAGATAATTTTGCCGACAGGAAAAGGTCCTTTGAATTGCTTGCCGGCGTATTTGAGCTCTCAGCGCCGGTCAAAGCACAGGCATGAACTACCTGCACTAATCACGGACAGGTGTTTAACGGTAATGTATAGACGAGACTTCCATGCCGTTCTATGGCTTACTGGTCGCCCGGCGTGGTTTTCCACTTATAAGTCAGGTGCTAAGCTTTAAAATTTTAAATCACTTTCTTCTTTTGCTCTGACTGCTGAAGCGCTTATTTTTGTTCCGCTATGGTAACAGCAGAAGAATTTGAGCTCGCGGGTGTATTGTGGAATTATCTTCACATGAATCATTCTATTGAAAGGTCGGACTGTATCCTGGTATTGGGAAGCCATGATCTCAGGGTTGCGGATCGCGCAGCGGATCTGTTCCTGGAGGGATGGGCGCCTCTCCTGATCTTTTCGGGCGGTCTTGGAAATTTTACAAAAGACATGTGGATAGAACCGGAAGCTGACCAGTTTGCGAAAATAGCGGTTAAACGAGGTGTCCGCAAAGAAGTGATACTTATTGAAAACAAATCAACCAATACGGGTGAAAACATTCTTTTTACACAACAGCTGTTAAACGAAAAAGGCCTGGATCCACAGTCTTTTATCGTTGTACAAAAGCCCTACATGGAAAGAAGAAGTTATGCCACTTTCAAAAAGCACTGGCCCAATAAAATTTTACACGTTACTTCTCCACGCATTACGTTTGAACAATATGCAACCGATCAAATTCCTTTTGGGAAAGTGATTCATATAATGGTTGGTGACATGCAGCGAATAAGGGCGTACCCCGAAAAGGGCTTTCAGGTCTACCAGGAGATTCCGGAAGATGCCTGGCGGGCGTATGAACAGTTGGTTGCGTTGGGTTATACCTCTCATTTAATAAAGAATTGATGTGCCGGGGAACGCTTATTCAACATTTATTATCACTATTGGCTTAAAAATTAATAAGGTGCCGACGTTAGGAACTTTTACCCACCTCACCCTCCGGGAGGCCCCCGGAGGGCATATTCCATGTTAGCCACGAGTAAAAAGCTTTAGCTTGTTTGTTTACTTTCTTCGGAACAATGATTCATTATATATTTAATTGTTGCTTTCACTCAAAATTTTCAACCTTAGTAGATAAAATGTTTTGCCAAATCAAACCAACCTTATTTAGCTCCCGCATCATTTATTTGAATAAGGTAATAAGGTCGACATTCGCTTTGCCAATCATTTCTACTAAGGTTTTGTATAATGCAACGAATTTCTTTACAAAACCCTGGCTCCGATAGAAGCACCGTTGCTCGTATCTTGCTGAAAATAAATCCTAATCTCGCAGCAACCTGTTCCCCGGGGTGCTATTTAACCTTTGCCCGCGACGTCTCGTTTGTGTCGTGTGTTGGATATTTACTGTGTGGATTTTCCCGCATCCGGAACAAAACGAAAATATTTTCCTGATTCCGGAACAGGGCCTTTAGCTTTCATTTCAGGATCAACGATTTATATGCAGGTATATTAATTGTCCCTGATAGGAAAATATTATTATGCAATTCTTTTGTAGAGCAACAATCATTTTCTTCAATAAAAAATTAAGATACAAGGTCAGCAGGATCAATGATTCAAAATATCTTGTTCAGCCCGAAGATATATCAGGCAGCTCTTTTATCTTAACGAGGCATTCTACCGGCTGGGTCGCTCAGGGAGAATTTAGCTTTCGCTTTGCAAAAGAGATCGGGAAGCAGATTGACAGGTTGCAGTTTTATACAAAATTATGTGTGAACTAATGCATTCTCATTGCAGGGAGATGCTGCGCTATCGACAGTAATATGGCTGTTAAACAGGTTCTTAGGAATCCGGCGGAGGAAGCTATTGGCGCCCTACATTAGCAGGGAAGTACAGGTCTTTAATCACTGATCCGGATGATAAATTTATCATCCGGAATCATTTACCTGAGAAGGATCACGGTTGTTTTTTTCATCAATCGATTGCCCCTGTAATCCACGGCCTGAGAAACGACTACATAAGTTCCCTGGTCTGTTGGTAAACCTTTAACTGTTCCGTCCCAGCCCTTCCGATAATCCGTTGTTCTATAAACTTCCTGGCCAAACCTGTTATACACGGCAAAGAAGCCGAACGATTTAATGCCTACCGGGAATACTTTAAGCACGTCGTTGGAGCCGTCACTGTTAGGGCTAAACGCAGATGGTATGTATAATTCCGGGCCCTTATACCGCCTGATGAAAATTTTGCTGTGACTGTCACAGCCTTTATCTGTCATGGCATCAAGGTGATATAACCGGTCCTGGTCTAAAGTAGCTACCGGGTTTTCTATTGAGGGATTATTCAAACCGGTGACAGGGCTCCAGGAATATCGGACGTTAGCTCCGCCACGGGCATTCAGTTGCACCGATTCGTTCATCGCTGCAATCGTATCTGTTCCTGCCAAAGCTTTATTGTCATAGATAACGAATGGCCGCACTATGGTATCCCTGCATGCGAATTGCGTCTGTCCTATCAGTGTGAGCGGCCTTGATCCTTCCCGGCTATAGGATTTGGTGTACAAGGCCTTGCCCTGTGCAAACCCGCTGCCCATATTCCAATGCCACGCAGTTGCTAAACCCATTGAATCTACGGCGTTGTATGTAATAACGCGGAACACGCAGGAATCGTTTATATCAAGCCGGATGCGTGGCCTGGGATGAATCACCACTTGACTGTCTGCCTCTATACTTTTACACCCATAATTACTTTCTGCAAATAATTTCGCGTGATGTGTGCCTGGACTAAACATATGTGCAGGATGCTGCAGGGCAGTAGTAATATTATTTTCAAATGTCCAGTTCCACTTATCGACAAACTCACCTGTTGCGCCAGGGTGAATACCAGAGAGATCGGTAAACTGAATAACTTCATTTTCGCACGGCGGAGCACTTGATTTAAACCGGGCGTTAGGCCTGTACCTTACGGGCAGCAGAATGGCGTTGGTGTCTGACAGGCAACCCTGGAATGATCTGACAACCAGTTTTACGGGCACGGTTCCCGGATTGTCGACAGAGAATGGTGCAGGGTTCCTGGAGGTAGTGGTTGCGCCATTTATATCCCACCACCAGTTGCTTATTGATCCTACGCCTCCGGGTATAGCCGAGTTTTCGACAAGCGTTACTGGCGTTTGCTTTTCGCAAATCACCGGTGGAAATTTAAAATCAGCCACCGGGTTCGCAAACAGCGTAACCGGAATTGTTTTAGCTGCAAAACATCCCGCAGCATTGATCACTTTTAAGGTAACAGCGTAATTACCATATTTTGCATAACTATGAGTGGCTATAGAGTCGGCTGCCGATTGTGTTTGCCCGTCTCCGAAATCCCACATGTATACGCTCTGATTGAGGTTTGTCGATGAGCTGATGAATGCAAATTTGTTACCCTTCAAACACTGGTTATTTTTATCATAAACAAAGGAAGCAGCGGGTGTGGGATATACCGTTACCGTTATTTTCTTACGAAAGCTTTCGCAGCCAAATAAAACTTTTTGGGTTACATAATAAGTGAATGTACCCGGCACTAAAGTAGAAGGCGTTGGCGCCACAGGACTACCGATGCCACCTGTGGCAGTTACATACCAAAGCAGGTCGTTTCCGGGTAGTGATTCAGCCGCGAGCGCGCCCCGCTGATCAAACTGGCAATAAGATAGTTCAGATACAGCAACGGGGGTGTCCGGCACGGGCAGAGGTATAACTACCGCTTCCGCAGTATCTCTGCAGCCATATCCCGGATACGGTATAATATCTACATAGTATTTTCCGCTTGTAGCGGGCGGAGGACTGAGCGTTAATGATTGTTGGTTACTTATCACTTTGCTGTAGTCATTGTTATACCAGGTGTAAGACTGAAAGCCGTAAGGTGCATTTAATACAACTGAATTCGTTTCAACGCAATAGGGAGCCGTTGCAAGTACGTTGGAACAGGCAGCGCCAACATCAACATAAGCATATCCGAAATGACCTGTTAAAGTACAATCCGCTGTTTTGAATTCGAGCCTCACTGTCCTGTTTGCCAGTCCTGCGAATTGAATTGAAACAGGTGACCAGCTTTTGTACAATACATCCCGTTGTACTGTCGACACCCTGAAGCCGGGGATAGCGCCGTTCGAAATATAATCATAAGAAGCGCAATTGATCAGCGCTCCGGTAGCCACATCGTAAGCGGTTACGAAAAAACGGGGTTGTTCATCAACATTATGATTGGGATCCTGGAAAACGACAGCGTAAAAATAGTTGAAGCTGAATGTGTCTACCGTAGACGGAACCGTGAATGTGTAAGACAGTCCCTCCGCCTGTGCACCGGTTAATGAATTGCCTAATTTTACGGAATACCTGCCGCCATAAGGACAAAGTTGCGGAAAACCTCCAAACTGGTCTGTAGCAGCCGGGGTAGTGGCAGATATGATTTCATGCCTTCCAGGCATGGGAGCGGAGGGGACAAGCGTGATTGCGTTTTTGCCAAAATTGGTAAATGTTGTGCCTGTAAAGCATTCCCAGTTTGTGAAATCACCTGATTCGAAATCTATATTTGGAGGACAATTTTGCGCCGAAGCGATCCTGGTTATCAGTACAGTACAACAAAAAAAAACAATGATCTTTTTCATCCGGGTTTAGATTAGGTAATATCAGGTGTTATCAAACAGAAAAAGCTACCTTTTATTGCCTGAAAGTACAAGGAGTAGCGGGTGCCCCCTGTTGTCTTTCGTAAACTCCTCCTGAAGTTGGAATGATGACTATTGTGCGAAACAAAAGATGCCTGAAGCTTTGCAGCGGTAAAGGAGCAGATACCGATAGCTCTTCTACATAGAAGCCCGTAAGGAAATGATAAAGTTTGTACCGGCCGCCACAATACCTGACGAATAAGGCCTGTAGCGCTGGTTAGTGATATTTTCGAGGCCCGTGGTTAACAGTAAATGGTCCGTTGCCTGGTAGGTTGCTTTCAGATTAAGCGTATACCAGCCAGGCGAATAAGGCCTGCCGTTAGCATCTTTTGCATATATGTCCGTTTTTGCCTGTTCCGAGGGAGCAAGGTCTTTGTTGCTGATCCGGCTGTTGTAGTAAGCGGACCCTTCAACGTATATTTTTTTTACCTGATACCGCAGATGGGTACTGCCATAAAATGGCGGTGCATGTCGCAAAGGTACCTGTTCGTTTTTGCTATCATCGGTTTCTTTCCCTGCGATCCAGTTTGCATGATTTTGCAGCGACAGGCCTTTACGTACGAAAACATTAACGCTTGCCTGTACCCCCCATACCGTTGCCCGGGCTACATTCTGTAGCGCCATAACCAGGCTGCTGGTACCTTCAAAATCTATGCTATCGTTTCCGTTGAAAGTAAACGGGCGGCTTACAATGGCGTTGGTCAGGATGCTATGGAAACCGCTTACCTCCAGCCGGAACTTATCCGGGATATTTTTTAGCAAGCCGACCTCGAAATTGATGGCGTATTCTGATTTCAGATCAGGGTTTGGCACGGTTACAATGCCAGGTACATTTTCGAACAACTTGCCTATGTCATCCACGTTGGGCATCCGAAATCCTGTTGATACAGTGGTGTTCAGTTGCCATGTGTCGGCGGGGCGATACACGATTCCGGCATTGCCCGTTACAGCGCCGTCCTGCAATGCAGCATTGGTATAAGGGAACCTCGTAAAGGTTGTGTCGAACACTGCCCGAAGCGTATTGAAACTATAACGCAACCCTGCTGAGACAGTTACCCGGGGGTGAAGGTCAGCCTGGTAACTGCCATAGATACCCGATGTGCTCCATCGGCTTCCGTCAGGATACCGGCTTACCGAAGGTGTTGCCACGCCCGTATTGATGTTTGTTCTGCTTCCTGTTGAACTTACGAAGTTGAGTACATGTTCAATGCCATAAAATAGCTCTCCCTTGCCAACGTCTTTCCTGGCATCAAGGTTGACGCTTGCCGCGTCTACCTGTTCTTCCTGTCGTGTTCGAATGAGGGTAGAACGGGTACGTTCAATACGGCTTTCTTCATAATTCTGGTAAGCAATCGTAAGCCGCGTTTCGTCATACATGGCATTCTTACCCGCATGAAGAACCTGCAGGTTATGCATGCGCCAGAGCATTGGACCATAATTCCATTCGGCGAACCGGAGGGCTCCGCTTCGGTATTGAATAAGGCGGTCATACCTTGGGGCCATACCTGTTCCTGAATAAGTAAAGCTATATTGCATATCCAGTTTTTCAAAGGGCTTATAACGGATCTTCTGCAAAAAATTCAACTGGTTATACCCACTGTGCCTTTGAATGCGCGGATCAGCATTCGGAACGATAACGTCTGTATTATTTTGCCGTTCTATGTATTCAGGCCGCAGATAACTATCCGGCCCTCCCTTTTGCCCCATCTTTAAGTCGCCGAATTTACTATAAGTAACTGACGATAATAACGACCACTTCTTCCATCCCATATTAATATCGGCATGGTAGGTATTTTCATGGTTAGCTGTTGAGTAACGCGCAAGGGCGCTTCCTTTTGTAAACCTTTTTTTGTCCTTCGAATAACGCGCTTCCAGCGTATGAAAATCTATAACGCCACCAATGGCATCGCTGCCATATATCAGCGAGCCGGGGCCGAAAATCACTTCGGCGGTCTCCGTGCTCAATGCATCAATGCTGATCACATTCTGCAGGTTACCACTTCGGTAAATGGCATTGTTCATCCGTACGCCATCTACTACCAGCAACACCCGGTTGGTAGCAAAGCCGCGGATCATTGGGCTCCCGCCACCTAACTGGCTTTTCTGAACAAACACGGTGCCCGTTTGGGATAGCAGGTCTGCGGCAGTCTGCGGGTTGTTGCGCAGGATCTGCATTTTGCTGACCTTTGTAATTTTATTGGGAACATCATTTAACTTTTGTTCCCATTTATTCACGGAAATGATCACTTCGCGGAGCATCAGTTCTTTTCTTAGCGAATCTTCCTGTGCCTGAATAGTTATAGCAGTGCCGGAAAGGCATAGCAAAACAAGCACCACCGTTTTGCCCATGTCATAGATTTAGTTTGATATACACACCATTACCTGACCGGAACATTGGAATCAAACGCATCGTGTACCCCTCTTTCATGTTTCTCCGCCACGCAACACCTTTTCATGTATGGCCAGCATTTGCAGATTCTCCTGTTCTGTTTTTCGACTCATGTTGACCCTGGTAACCTGCTGCTTTATAAAAAGAGACGGCAGGAAACAGGGGCCATAGAAGGATTAAAAATAATCAGGGGATTTTTTGATTTCATCCTTCCTACGCATTCAGGTATTCAAATGTAGAACTATTTCTTTCGTATCAAATGATCAAATGAATGAGAAAGTAATTGTGTCAAAGGGCTTTTTTATCAGGCATAGGCTCGTCACACCCTGCTATTTTAAATGCCCGGAGGTTTAAACCGTCCGGCTGCTGGCTGCTCTTTCCGCATTTTGTAAACGTTTTTCCCAATCCGGTATTTGGATTAACTGGTGATTCGTTTGTTTTGCATAGAATGGTAAGCGCGAAAATATTGCCGGAGACGGATTTACGGGCTGGGACAATACGACGGTTCCCGTACAGGGCTGTATATGGCGCTTTTTAACATGGAATAAATTTAAAATTGCTTCTGCCGAAGCATCATTTAATGTAAGAAGAAATAAATTTGAGAAAGTTTTTTAATAATGTTCATCTCTGGTTAGGCGTCGGAAGCGGCCTCGTTCTTTTTATCGTTTGCCTGACAGGTACCATTTACACATTCAAAACCGAAATTGAGCATCTGGCAAATCCCTCTAAATTCTACATCCGGGAGAAAGATCCAGGCTCCATAATTCCGACGGATGAACTTGTTCACCGGTTAGAAAAGCAGTATAACGGCAAGGTAGTATCGTTACTCATTCCGGCTGATCCCCGCATGAATTACCAGATCGGCATCAAGTCCCCCGGTGACAAAGAAAATGCCGGCGATAGTAACGTTTCAACCCAAAAGCCCATTCTTCAGCAAACCGGACAAGCTAATGCAAAGATGAATGGCGGTGTTCAGTCAAAGGGAGACCAGGCAGAGGTACGCCCGGTAAACTTATACGTTAATCCTTATTCAGGCGCAATTGCGGGCGAACAGGGTGGCGGAACTTCAGCTTTTTTTACCAAAGTTATGCAGCTCCATCGCTGGCTTCTTATGGAGCGCTCCACCGGAGGTGTAATTGTTGGCATAGCTACCATCATTTTTATCCTCCTTATCATCAGCGGAGTTGTGATCTGGTTTCCAAAACGGATAAAGAACTGGAAGAGGGGATTAAAAATTAAATTTAGTGCCAACTGGAAAAGGATAAATCATGACCTGCACAGTGCCCTGGGGTTTTACTCCTTTATGCTGTTGCTGGTGATGGCGCTCACCGGTTTGTGCTGGTCGTTTGAATGGTACAGAAATGGGGTAAGTAAAGTGCTCGGCTCGAAGGTGTTTAAGGGGAAGAGCGAAAAGCCATTGCAGTCACAACCTGTTGCCGGCAACACTATCGTGATTGCTCTTGGTGAACACATAGCTCATGCGAATACCTTGTTTTCTTACCCGGGCGTGGTGAGGGTCAGCCTGCCTGAGAAACCCACGGGCACAATTTCAGTAAGTAAAAATAAGGTGGGATTCTTTGCATTTTCCGGTACAGATAAAGTGCAGTTTGACAGGTTTTCGGGGAAGCCCGTAAAGGTGGAACGTTTTTCAGATAAGCCAGTTAATGAGCAGGTGGCTGATTCCGTTAAACCGATACATACGGGTGAGATCTTCGGTTTATTTTCAAAGATCATTTACTTTATCGTTTGCCTGATGGCCACCAGTTTGCCGGTAACCGGGACTATCATCTGGATAAATAAGCTGAGAAAGAAAAACAAAAGAAAATTACCTGCGGAGGGACTACCCGAAGTAACCATGAAAAGCAATTCCTACGAGGCAGAGATTGGCATGCGCTGATGGATGGCACCAATAAACTGTCGATTTATTTCTCGGGGATTAGTAGAAATGCCATTTTCCTGTTGATCAGCAACGGGATTATGTCTGGTGAAATGATGCAGGAAGGGTTGCATGATGTAAATTTGGGTACGATATTTCATGCGAACTGATAAGAAACATGTGATTAACTGCCTGTTGAGCGGTATGTACCTTATGCGCACGATCAATCATTCAAATACCTGCGGGTATAAGATGTATCGTGATAATATGGTACCTGAATTTTTTATTACGGAAAGGTCCTTTAAGTTGCTTGAATCGAACCTCCATGTCAGCCTTTTCAAGATGGATTCCAAAAAACGGATAACACTTAATCTCTCAGGCGTCAGACAGCTTCACGGAAACCACTGGATAAAAAAAGCTTATCAAAAACGCAGGAAAAAGTAAAAGCGGCTGAGCCGCAGCGCTTCAGGTTGCCGTGGACCGACAGGCGCGGGCTTGCATCCTCCGCACCGCCGAGTCCCGCGTGAGAGCAAAATATTGCCGCTGCGTACGGCGGAGACATCGGCGGGGATGGTTGGAGGGGAATCGCCCTCACTGCCGAGACGGTTGCAGGGGAACCCCTACCATCTCAGGCGAGTCTCCAGTTCAGCGGCTTCGATCAAAAGCACTGCGTCATTCTCCCCAGAGCGTAAGTAACAGGTTTCTTTGACCGCCGTGATCGCGGTGTTCACATAAATATATTCCCTGCCAGGTTCCAAAGGCGAATTTGCCGTTACGCACGGGGATCAAAACTGAATGACCTAATAATGCAGATTTGAGATGAGCCGGCATATCATCAGGTCCCTCATCATCATGCAGGTAAGCCGGATCATTTTCGGGAACGGCCTTATTAAAATACATTTCAAAATCTTTTCTTACGGTAGGATCTGCATTTTCGTTTAAGGTGAGCGAAGCGGATGTGTGCTGAATAAAGACCTGGCAGATACCCGTTTCAAGTTCACGTACCTGTGGCAACGCCTGAATAATTTCAGTGGTTATCAGGTGAAAACCTCTGTTCTTTTCTTTTAATTGAATCGGCTGCTGGAAAATTTTCATAATGATTGATTTCTTTTTAAGGATGCAAAGTAATCGCTTTAGCCATAAAGCGTTAACAGGTAAAAGAGTGTCCTGTATCGCTTATTTATCCGTAATCCTTATTAACCTGTTTTAAGGGCTTCTGCTTAATTAATGGATTTACAGGCTGACCGTTTGAAATAATGCGTTTTCTTTACGTTATCCCACAGTGCAACAATCATAAATTATGTCTTACTTAATGCCGCCGCGACACATATTGCTTATTGATGACGACGAGGATGACCAGGAGATATTTGTAACAGCACTGAAAGTTGTTTCTTCTTCAATTTTATGTACAGCGGATGAGGATGCCCGGCATGCGCTAAATGAATTAATAGCGGGGAATATATTTCCGGATATTATCTTTCTTGATCTGAACATGCCTTTAATGAATGGCCAGCAATTCCTGCGGGAAATGAGGAGCACTGAGACACTAAAAAAGATCCCTGTTATTATACTCTCAACTACTTGTAATCCGGTAACTATGCACGAAGCAAGGAACCTGGGTGCGAATCAATTTATGATCAAACCCAACAGGTTTGATGAACTAAGCCATCTGCTGAAATCAGTTTTGGTTGATCAGGCTGCACTTGGCAGTTAAAGGTTTACGTGAGGATCTTTACAGATGGGATATTTTAAGATGAATGTCTATGATTGACAGAAAAGCAGTGAGACTCAACCAATTTTTAAACGGGGGAGGGGAGATGGGAGAGTTGATTCGGTTGAAGGACTGGTCTCGTACTCCCCTTGGCGATCCTGATACCTGGCCACAAAGCCTCCGTACTGCCGTTAATATACTTTTACATTCGCGGTTCCCAATGTTTATCTGGTGGGGCTGGGAAATGGTAATGGTATATAATGATGCCTACAAAGTGATTGCCGGAAGTAAGCACCCGAAAGCCTTAGGTAGCTCAGGCCCTGAAATCTGGCCGGAAATATGGGATGAGATAGGCCCGCTTGCCGAAAAGGTAATGACAAAAGGAATATCAACCTGGTCAGAAGACCAACTGCTTTACATCAACAGGCAGGGACATACAGAGGAAACTTACTTTACGTTTTCCTACAGTCCCATACAAACTGAATCCGGGGAAGTTGGCGGAGTATTTTGCACCTGCACAGAAACTACGGCGAAAGTGATAAGCGCCAGGAAATTGGGGGAAAGCGAAAAAAATCTGCGGAACCTGGTTATGCAGGCGCCTGTAGGCATTTGCATTGTAAAAGGTGAAGCCCCGAAAGTTGAGGTAATAAATGATACGTTCCTGGAGCTTATTGGCAAACGCCGCAAGGAGTGTGAAGAAAACCCGTATTGGGAGGTACTCAGGGAAGCAGAGGCAACATATGCTCCTATACTTGCGGATGTCGTTAAATCAGGTATTTCTTATTACGGTAAGGAACATGAAGTGATATTAATTCGGAATGGAAAAGAAGAGACCGTATTTGTTGATTTCGTGTTTGAACCCATCAGGGAAACAGATGGAATGATAAACCGCATAATGATCGTTGCTATAGACGTATCCGAAAAGGTGATATCACGAAGAAAGATTGAAGAGGTAGTGGCTGAGAGAACAATGGATCTGAAAGAAGCGAATAAGCTATTACAATATTCTAATTCCGAGCTGGAGCAGTTCGCCTACATTGCTTCACATGACCTTCAGGAACCCTTACGGAAAGTGAGCACATATACGGGGTTGCTTAAGCAGCGCCTTGGACCGATTGATGAACTTTCGGGAAAATACCTCGGTAAAATAGTAAGTGCCTCTTCAAGGATGCTCAATCTGATTCGCGATGTATTAACCTTTTCACAGCTTTCACAACAAAACCTGTCATATGAGCCGGTGGATCTGACAGATATCATTGAACAGGTGATAATGGATTTTGAAATAATTATAGGACAGACAGGAGCGCTGATTCACTATGCAGGCATGCCGTCGATAGAAGCGATTCCTTTACAGATGGCCCAGTTGTTCAGTAATCTCATTTCAAATTCTTTGAAATTCAGCAGAGCAGGCATAAACCCTGTTATCAGTATCTCTTCCAGGTTGCTCACTAAAGAGGAGAAAGAACATCATCTGATCACGAATGACGGTCATTATTACCTCATCCGGTTAAGCGACAACGGCATTGGCTTTAACCAGGAAAACGCGGAACAGATTTTTAATATTTTTCAACGGCTGCATAGAGTAACTGACTACTCCGGCACAGGTATCGGGCTGGCAATGTGCAAGAAGGTTGCCGAAAACCACCAGGGTAAAATTTACGCGACTGCTGAAAAGAACAGCTGTGCAATTTTCAATATTATCCTCCCCGCGAAACACGTAAACAAATTTTATCCCGCGCAGAGCGTCCAATAAAAGCGCAGTAGTAGCAGCCCGGCAACGCTGATGCTACGCAATCGGGTAAACTCCTAATTCCGTTACAGCCGGCTAAGCCGGGACTCGCCCCGGAACGCGGGGAGAACTCATATCTTTATAAAAATTTTTTTCTTATACATCCAGTATAAGATCAGCCACTCAAGAAACAATACCAGGGCGCCATTCACCAGTGACGCATAAGCCTGTCCAAACACCTCGTCGTATTTTTGTCCTAAGTGAATGTATAAGGAACTTTCGATAAATGTCCTGACGCCACCATCGGCTATCACATAAGCTGCAATCGAATTGACGCCGATGACCATAAGAAAGAATGACCACTTCTTTTTACCTGCTACATCGATAACCGAATAAAAAAATGCTAACATCAAAAAGCAAATGCCACCACTGAAAATTGTCCAGGCCGGCGTCCATATGCGTTTTACAACCGGGTTGATGCCGGTTATATGCAGCAGAATTCCGGCAAAGATCAGGGCCACCCCGGTTATCAGAAACCCCTTTACTTTCTTTGTTGCTGAAGTAGGGGCAATTAAAGCATTTCCTGCAAACAGGCCGATGATCATTGTACCTAAAGTAGGGATGAAGCTGAGGGTTGCATACCCTCCCGCATTTCTCAGGAAAGGCCTTTCCCGGGGGAAGAGGTTTAAAAACCACCTGTCGAAAGCCCATGCAAGGTTGGTATTTTTATTCCAGTGAGCCGCAAATCCGTTCAGGTTATGTTCCCAACCGGCAACCACTCCGGCCGATGTATAATCAAAACCGTCTCCGGGCAACGGGTATAATGCAAATGCCAGCCAGTAACCTGCAAGAATGATGACCAGTGCCATAAGCTGAACCCGTTGGGAGTAGTAGGAAAGCACAACGAGGAATGTATAACCAAGGCCAATCTGTGTGAGCGTATCCTCAAAGGTAAAGTTCGTTTGTTTCGAATGAATGGATCGTAAAAATATCCCCAGGAAGATCAGGATAAGGGAACGCCTGATGGCATGCTTTACAACATTTCCGAAAGTGGCTCCGTTATTTTTTCTGCCGGCAATAGAAAAGGGTAACACCACGCCAACCAAAAAGGTAAAAGAAGGCTGGATTAAGTCGTGAAGCGACAGCCATGTCCACGGAACATGACTTTGGTGAAATGCCAGGAACTGCCAGAACGAATTGCCGGGCAACGCCTCTGACACATCCTGGAGAGACAGTACTTCAGCCATCATCAGCAACATAACAAATCCCCGGTATACATCGACAGACGCGATCCTGCGAACGGGCATAGACGGATTTACGACAGCGCCGGAGGCAGAGGGTTGTTCCACAGGACGTTCTAATACACCTTGATTAACGTGTGCCATAATCTTTTTTTTAAAACTGTTTTTTTACAGTAGTAATTGTTACCCGTGGATTCGCGGAAACCACTTCAATGCGTTTTTGTAATAGATTTTATCGACGACCTCACGCGGTAGCTTTAATCCTTTGAAATTGCCGATGCCATTCGGTTCATTCATGAGGCTGTCTGATGTAAAGAACGTCCAGTAGCGCAGCCTCGCGTCGTGTGCACGGCTTTTCAACGCGGAAGGATTTACGGTTTTTTCTACCTGTACATCGGTTGCATAGAGAAGCCTGTCCTGGTACCTGATAAAAAAGTTCCTTGTGTTTTGCCAGTCGTTTTTTGCGTGGAGAAAAAGTTCCGGCATGCGGGCCAGGTCTACTGCCATGTTCGGATACTTATCAAGGGTTTTTGCAAGCTCGCCAAGACTCCATTCAATACTCCCTAAATGCGCACCTATAAATGCCAGGCGAGGGTGTTTTTGAAGCATATGGTCTCTCGCTTTCAAATGGCTTTCATAACTGGGATATTCAGGATGTAAATACATATGGTACTCCGGATGCCGGCTGTAATAACCTTTATGCAGCACCATCTGATCTAACGGCAACCAACAATCTTTCGGTTCGCCCAGATGCCCGATCAAAGGGATATGATTGTCTTCAAGAAATTCAAGTATGAGGTCGAACCGCGGGTGGTCAATCATCACGAAATCCCCGTTCCTGTCTTTCAATTGCATGCCAATGTTCTTCCAGACCTTAACCGCTACCGCCCCGGCTAAAAGAGCATTTTTTATATGCGTTATTGTTTCTTCCTGCCAACTTTCCTGCTCCCACCTGTTCACAGAAAAAGTAGTTGCATAAACAACACGGCCGGGATATGCTTTTGTCTGAAGTATGGCGATCTTTTCCTGTTCCTCCATAGGAATACCAAATGGCCTGTCATCTACTATATCGAGTAATTGAAAATTATCGGTAGCGGCCTGTTCAATGTATGGAGTATCGGTTGTATTTAAATGTACATGGGTATCAAATTTTTTTATCGGTCTGAAGTCCTCCGCTGAATAAAATCCGGAATTTGGTGATTGCTGTAGTGAACCGCTTCTCTTCGCAGGAGTGCAAAACTGCAGGGCTACAGACAGTATAAGCATGCGTAAGTAATAAGAAGTTCTGTAACCTGTCATCAGTATAATAATTTGATTTGGCCTTTTAACGCTCAGAACAGCCGATGACGATGCAACGAGACCGGCAGTTAATCTTTGTTGGTTTTTCTGATTGGTGGAAACCATTTTTCTGCGTTCCCAAGGTAAATTTTATCCACCACTTCCTTAGGTAGTTTTAAACCATTGAATTCTTTATCCACTTTGGGAACTTTCATTTTTTCACCCGAGGTAAAAAAATTCCAATGGCGAAGCCAGTTCTCATGAGCTGCTTTCGCAGCCGCTGCAGGAGGTTTTGACGCGTTTACACCCTCGTCAGTGGCATAGATCAGGCGGTCCTGGTACCTGATAAAAAAGTCGCGCACCTTTTTCCAGTCGGTTACCGCCTGGTGTTGAAAATGAGAAATCCGTTCTGCCATGTCCACAGCCATATTCGGGAATTTATCGAGGCGCTTAGCCAACTCGCTTACATTCCATTCAAGGCTCCCCAGGTGTGCTCCTACAAATCTCAGGTTGGGGTGCTTTTCGAGCATCTGGTCGCGTGCATTCACCTGCTCTTCGTATGAAGGGTATTCGGGATGCAGGTACATGTGGTATTTAGGATGTGCAGCAAAATAATTCCTGTCTCCCGCAACCGTCATCTGGTCTACCGGCAGCCATGCATTCCTTGGCTCACCGAGGTGCCCGATCAGGGTAATATTATTTTTTTCTATAAAATTAATAATAGTGTCAAAAACGGGATCATCAATCATAACAAACCGGCCCTTTGAATCCCTTAGCTCCATACCGATATTCTTCCAGACTTTTACCGCTATAGCTCCTTTGTCGAAAGAGGCTTTTAAATAAGCAAGCGTTTTCTGCCGCCAGCCCCGCGCATTGAAATTTTCTAAAGAAAAAGTAGTGGCATACCATAGGTATTCAGGAAAATCCTTCACCAGGCGTAAAGCGACTTCCTGCTGTTTCACAATGGCAAGGGATGATGAGGAGGCTACATTTACCGTTAACAACCTGAAATTATCAGCCGCCGCCTGCCTGATGAATATCGAATCAATGATATTGATATGTACATGGGAATTAAATTTTTTTACTGACGGGAAATCATCTGCTGTATAATATAATTCCGCCTGGATAGCCTTGGCGGACCCGGCACCCGAATTATCTTCTGACGAAGCTTTTCTTTCCGCGCACGTTGTAAAAAAGATTAACACCGCAAGCAGTCGCAGACAGGAAAATCGTTTCTCGCTTATCATGTTGATGTTCATCAATCAAATTATTCATCATTATAACCAGCAGGCATGCTGCAACATTATCTGCCTGGCTGGTCACGCATATTTAAACGTGAGGGGCTCCCTCGTTTTCCATTTGCCTTTTGTGAAATCGGGCACGTCAACGGTCTTACTCCTGTTGGCAACGGATTGTACCGATAAAGGAAAGATGACACTGCTGGTTACAGAATCGTAGACGTCAAAATAAGGCATTTTATTTTCTCTTAAAGCTTTCACCAGCAAATGCCAGGTCAGGGGTAATTTGGTGCCACTTCCGCCATGACCACGAATGGCAGACTTCCTTGATGCGGGGTTATAATTCTTCAGCAGAGGGTGCCTGAATTCAGCAAGGTATTTTTCTGCTGGCTCCCATTGGTGTTCTTTAGGGCTCATTCCTTCAAGATATATTTTGGGCCCCTCCAATGCACTTCCTGCAAGGTACACACCCTTTGTACCCTGCAACCGGAATAACTCCCGCGGATGCGGAGTGTTGGTGTCATAATTCAGGGTTATCAGCTTTCCATTTGCCGTACGAACCAATGTGGTATTACAATCTCCCTGTGCCATTTTCATGCTGGCATAAGGGTTAGCCGCTCCGTAATTCAAGGCTGCGTATTTATTGATCATGACACTTTTCGAGCTCATGGAAACAAGATGATCAAGCCGGTCTCCATGGTTGATATTTGCAAATGACATGATCTTATTCATCGGGTGGTCTGGATAAAGATTTCCGTTATGGCTAACGTCGTAGGCTAAACGCCAAGGCTCGCGTTCAGGGTCGAATTTTACCAGGCGTAAGTCGTGAACATACCCGCCCTCCGCCTGTAAAATATCTCCCAGCAAATTGCTTTGTACCATATTGAGAACGGTAAGTCCGTCCTGCGATTCGAGCATTGCCTGTTCCAATGCCAGGGTAGCCCATTTGCCGGTTTTTTCATATGTTTCCACTAATTCCCAGGCTTCTTCGAGGGTAAGTGCGATAGGCACTTCAGAAACGGCGTGCTTGCCGTTTTTCATTGCAGCAAGGCAGATCGGTGTGTGCCACTCCCATGATGTAGAGCAGATAACGGCATCCAGCTTTTCCTCCGCGCATAAGCGCTTAAAATCTGTCGGCCCTTTGTCGTATAAGGCTGGCGAGGGCCTGCCGGATTCTTCGATCCATCTTTTGGCATTGTACAAACGTTCGGGTTTAATTTCACAGATGGCGGGAACTTCGACTCCTTTCATGCCCAGTGCTGCGTCGAGATGATAAGAACCACGGCCGCCGATACCAATAAATCCAAGTCTTACCGGCTTGTCGCTGGCGGCGTTTGCCAGGGCTTCGGCCGGCAAGGCCAGGCCGGATAAGGTAAGGCTTCCTATTGCAGCAGTGGAAGTTTTTAAAAAGTCTCGTCTGTCGAAGTTGTTGTTAGCCATACTTCTGTTATTATAAGTGTATAAAACTATTTCAAATCTTTATGAAGTCACGGAAGGGGGTCATTTATTTTTTTCGTCATATTGTTGATCCTGGCAGATATTTCGCTGTTGTGTGTCCCCGGTTTTATCACAATATAAGCATGGTTGCTTTTAGTACCGGTAACCCACCTGTTGCTTCCATCCGTTTCCACATGGCAGTATCCGTCTGATATTGTATTAAAATATTTAGCTGAATCCCTGGTTAACAGTAACACGGCTACCTGATCCCAGCTGGGGCGGCCGGCAAAATTGTTATACAATTCAAAGCTCCTGAATACCGGGCTTTTGGTTGTTAAATTCTTTTTAAGTTCCCCGCCTCCGGTTATGATTTCTTTACCCACTTCCCAGCCGCAAAATACAACCGGGCTCGTCCATTCCTGTAAACAATAACGTGTTGACAGGGGATCCGGGCGATAGAAGTTGGCTTCTTTACCCGAAGGGAACATTCCCCCCATACAGATCCATTTCGACACTTTTTTCAGGGCCAGTTCTTTTCCGCTTAAGGAGGAGTAAGCATCGCCAGTTGATTTTAACAGGTCCTGTAAAGAGGTAAGATGCCCGATAGAAACGATTGTTACTGAGCCGTCAGCGCTGCTGCTTAAAATACTTCTGTAAAGCGATACGGCTTCCCATGCATCTTTGTACGATTGCAAATGGTGAGGAAATTCTTCACTGATCTGCCTTGTATACCTTGAATGATTTTTAAGGCGTGGCTGGTTCTGTAAGAAGCCGATGGGTATGCCTGCCGTTCCGAAGTATGTATTGATGGCGTCAGCACAAACGGGTGCATAAGGATCGTCACTGGTTACAATCACTCCGGCAATTTTAACCTGGCCGGTTGCAGCAAGGTGGTGAAGCATAGCTAAAGCAGCAACGTCATCTACATCGGAATCGAGATCGGCGTCGAGTATCACTGTTGGTTGAGTGTACGAAACGTTCAGGCAGAAAAAAGAAAAAAAGAATAGCAGGAAGGGTCTCATCTTTAAATTTACATCAAAGGCGCAAAGAAATTACAGACAGGGAGAAAAGAAATTGACCACATGCAGAGAGAAGAGAAACCGCAAAGAGGCATATAAGGGGCGCAGAGAAGAATACAAGGAGAAGCAATGGTTGGGGTCTTTATGTTTGCCCTTTGTGCTTCTCCGTGCTTCCGCTTCGTGTTGCTCCTATCTAACCCAAATCCTGGCGCGAGTATGCGGCCTGGCCAATGTGCCGATGCGTACTCGTGCCTTTTACTTTAGCAGAGATTCTGATTGTAGTGCTTTGACTTTCCTTCAATGCCTGGCACGAGAACGCCACGCTGAATCCTGCGCCGCATTCTCGCGCCAGGTGCTTTTATATTTTAATGTAGCGATCTTTCGGGCGAAATGAAAGATCACTGAAACTTTTGCAGGCTGTAATTGGTGATATCTTACCAGATGTTTGAATCCCAGATTCACCAATAACTCCGTGGTTCCCTCTTTCTTTCTCCTGACCTTTAATTTGCTTTGATGTCGATCTGCCCCCTGATTTCTCCGGCGGGGAATTTAGGCGTATGGATATTGAAATAATAAAACCCGGCTAACAGACTATCTTCCTTAATGGCATTACCATCAACCATTACAGAATCGGAAAAACTACCTGCTGATGATTTGACGAGTAAAGAGGTTAGATCTTTTTTCACCCCGGCGTTTACTCCTTTAGGTGCTGTTCCGTGAATATGAGCCATTGAAGGCGCACTGGTTAGCCCGGTGTAGTTGACCTTATAGGTTAGCATCTTGCTGTCTTTATTATAAGAAACGTCTGCCGTGCCACTTCCTGAGCTGTTATTGGCCGGAACCTCCTGGGCGCCGCTTAGTTCTATCTGATTATTGCTTACTGCATTACCACCCGCACTATTACTGTTGTTAACAGTGGCGGTTTCGTCAATACTTTCTGTTTTAACTTCTTCATTTGAAGTGTCGGCCTGGTTGTTACATGCGGACAGGAAAACCAGGAGGATAGTCGAGGAAAGGATGATCTTTTTCATAATTGCATTTTATAGTAAGAAAATTATTGAATGATAACGTACATGATATCTGTGTAAGAGGTTTTAGATATCAGTGTCAATCATCCAGTTAGCACATACAAAGTAGCCATAATTGATGAGTTTTCCGATTTGTGTTTTTTTCTGCCCGATGCGGAATACCGGACAGGATTGATTAAGGCTATCCGGAATCAATTTCCTGTTTACTTTCCTTTTGAAAGTTTCCGGAGATACGACACAACCTGCCACCTTTCATCTTCTTTTAAAACCTCCTTAAATGGCGGCATAAATCCACGTCCGTTAGAGAGCTTCCAGAAGATAGCCCCGTTACTTTGTTTCGTTACCCGTTCATCATGAAAATTTGCGGGTTTAATCACCAGTTGGGTACCTGCAGGACCGTCACCATGGCCGGTTTCACCATGGCAGGACAAGCAATACAGATTATAATGCTCCTCGCCTTTATTAGCGGTTTCCTCCGTGAAGGCAAAAGGGCTCTTTATTGAGTCAGCGCTTGCAGGTGCCTTCCACGGTTCGTTTACCTGAGCCGGGTATTCTCCTGTAAAAGCGGATAACAGAAAACCCGCCATTATAATCAGCAAAAACCAGTTTTTTGGTATTCCTTTAATAATCATGGTATTTTTTTTATTTCTTCTTTCAAATCATTACTCTTTCTGAATCATGAGCTGCTCAATGCATACAACTGCAGGCGTTTGAGTTTCCGTGCCAGTATACTTCAGTTTACCTGAACGTGCATCCCTGCTGAAGATGGTGATGTTATCTGTATCCCTGTTGGCAACAAATACAAATTGCCCCCTGCTATCTATGCAAAAATTCCGGGGGTGTCTGCCACGCGTATTTTCATGTGCAACGAACGTTAATTTACCGGTGGATGCGTTTACGGCATAAATTACCAGGCTTTCGTGCCCGCGGTTAGACGCATACAGGAATTTGCCGTCGGGGGAGAGGTGTATGTCGGCTGCTGAACTCTTTTCCTTAAACTCATCCGGTAACATGCTCACGCGTTCTATGGGTGTTAAAGCCCCCGTTAACTGGTCTATTTTAAAAGACGCAACAGTCGACGTAAGCTCTTCAGCAGAAAATCCAAACTTTCCATTCGGGTGAATGGTGAAGTGTCTGGGCCCCGAGCCGGAGGCATTGGCACCATAAGGAGATTTTCCCGGTGACACTTTCCCTGTTTTATCATCAACCTCGTAAATCATCACCTTATCGATGCCAAGGTCTGAAACATAAATAAATTTTCCGTCGCGGGACGGTATGACCGAATGTACATGCGGCGCACTTTGCCGTTGCGGATTTCCACCACTTCCGGTATGTTTGATTACATCTGTGACAGCACCGATGCCGCCATCCGGATTCACTCTGTAAACCGAGAAATTGCCTTCGCCATAGTTAGAAACATACAGAAACCTGCCTTTTGGATCAGCACTGACATGCGCCGGCCCGCTTCCCTGCGATGGTGACTCATTGATCATGGTTAGAAAACCCGTCGCCTGATCAATTTTAAAAGCTGCCACGCTGCCTTGCTTATCTACCTTTTGCTTCCCTTCATTGTAGACGGCATACAGGTACTTTTTATTCGGATGAACAACGAGAAAGTTGGGGCTTTTTCCTTCTGTTACCGTTTGAATTTCGGTTAACTTTCCCTGACTCCGGTCAAACCGGTAAACATAAATTCCCTTGCTGCCCCTCTCAGAATAAGTACCTGCATAAAACACTTCCCTGGTTTGGGCAATAACCGGAAGCGCGGGCACGATCAATGTTGAAAGATACATCGCCATTTTATAGATATACTTTTCAGTAAAAGATACGTTGAACATAATTTGTCATTTAAAATGTATTAAATCAGCTACCTGGAAAATGTGATCTTCCAGATATTTCCTCCCCTTGCGCCATATTCAATTACATACACCTCCTTTCCTACCATCAGGGCATCAGTCGGGCTGTTAAATCCCTCTATGATACGGGTAGTGCGTGTATGGTAGTTATCGGTAAATTTATCGTAAAACAGGTCAAGGTGCAACATATCGGCGCCCTGGCTTGTAAATGGCTTCATCATACCCGACCGCGAGCCTAAGGCATACCTGATCACAAACGCGTCGCCCTTTAAATCACCAGGCAGCTTGCGTCGTTTATCAAAGAATAATCCTAAAGGAGAACAATGCGGTGTAAAGGTGCTCACAGACACTCCCGTCTGGTCACCATCGAGAACCTTGCCCGAATGGCCCCGGTATTCATTGGCGTCAGGGCCTAAATTCTTTACCCCCGGTGAAAATTTAACCCCCGCGGGGATCTTTGGAAAACCCGGATCAGTTCTGAAATATTTCATGGCCCATGCATGTGCGCTCCGCGGTATGAACGGATCCGTGTCGGGGCTGGGTTGCCAGTCGGGATATTGCGCAGGGTTTTCGATGCCGCCCATAATCCAGGGAAACCCATAATGATGGCCCTGCCTTATCCAAAACATATCTTCATTATGGTCGTAATCAGAAGAATTTACCACACCAAACAAATTGCCGGCGCGGTCGAAAGCCATGTCAAAAGCATTCCTGATTCCTTCAGCAAAGATATATCCATCCGCTTTGAGGCTGGCCTCGTCGTCAGGCAACTCAAGGTCTTTTGCGTTTACCGGAAATCGGAAAACCTTTGAGGTCAGTGCCCCGTCGCGTGCGTTAGGCCATGCGCCATTATTGTCCTGTACTTCCCCATGATCTGTTCTCGCACCACTGTTCACATAGACGTATTTCGCATCCGGACCGATCTCCAGTGCATTCCACCCGTGATCGAAAGTGGTTTTATTGGTGGCGTATTCAACGGTATTAAACACAACGGTCATTATTGGTTTGCCGCTGCCTTTCAGGTTGAATCTCACCATTCTTCCCTTATTGCCCAGGCCATTATTTACATTAGTATTTCCTGTGAGAAAGAGGATGTTTTTGTGGATAGCCGCGCCCTGCAACCTTGGGATGCCATGATCTTCAACGGTCAGTATCTTTTCAGAAGAGGGGTGGTCAGTGTTCATGCCTTTAATCCTGAATACATCGCCATCAAAACACGAGTAATAAAAGTTACGCGTAGCCTTATCATAAAACAGCCGCACACTTTTCGGATCAACTGCCATTACGTGAGCTATCCTGATGCCGGGCCGTAAAGCTACAGGGGGCTTTACATCAGGCAAAGCGGAGGTGCGCGCATTAGGGGTGGTGATTTTTTCAGCCGGGGGATTCTGCTGCGCAGATGCAGGCAATGGGAAACCAATCAGGGATAATGCCACAAGGAAATCAAGTCTTACTTTAATCTTAGCCATGAAGTACTTTTTGCGATAACCAGCTTTGGGTTAACACGATAATTTTTTTAATTTTTATGATAGAATGACGGCGGGTTAAGGATTGAAATTATAGAAATAATTTTAATGTTATCCAGCTTTAATGTTAGGGCTGAGCATTTCAACGATGTTTGGGCATAACAGGTTGCCCGCTTCCGCCCGGGCCCACCGGCCCTTTCACCGGGTGGGGATTCATGTTCTTGGTTTGCTCAAATTAATGACTATTTTTACGGCAAACGCTTGTTATCATGCACAATTTATCCGCTACCATCAGTAGGATTTCTTTATCGAAAAAATACCCGATGGCTAAACGCTTTCCCGGTATTTTATTTTCCTGCATATGTTTATTCTCTTTTTGCATACCTGCATCTGCTTTTAACGGAAATCCCAAAAAGCCTTTACGCATTTTACTGATAACCGGTGGATGCTGTCATAACTACGATATGCAATCTCAGGCACTTAAAGACGGGGTTGCCGGAATGGCGCAGGCTGAATGGACGGTCATCAATGAAGGCGGTAAAGGTACCCGGGCAATGATACCCTTATACGATAATCCGGATTGGGCCAAAGGTTATGATGTGGTAGTGCACAACGAATGCTTTGCAGACACCAAAACACCCGAATACACAAAGAAAATTACGAGCGCCCATTACCGGGGTGTACCCGCTGTGGTGATCCATTGCGCCATGCATACGTACAGGGGACTGGAGACCAACGACTGGCGCGAATTTTTAGGCGTGACAAGCAGGCGGCACGATCACCAGTCTAATTATGCCGTGACCAAAGTAGATAAGAAACATGCTGTTTTGAAATCGATGCCGGACGGCTGGAAGACACCGAAGGACGAACTCTACATTATCGAAAAAGTATGGCCCAACACAAAAGTGTTAGCCACTTCGGTAAGCGAAAAAGACGGCAAAACCTACCCTGTCATATGGACTAACACATATGGGAAAGCTCGCGTGTTTGGTACTACCTACGGCCACTCTGATGCAACTTTTAACGATAAGATATACATCGACATGATTTCCCGTGGTATCCTGTGGGCCGCAGGGAATTTGAAAAAGTAACAGGCACGCTAAAAATAACAATGCCCGGAAACAACCAGACCCGGCCCTCTAATTTTTGTCAGAAAGGCCGGAGATAACGGGGTAATCAATGAGATAAAGCCCCTGCAACAATATATGGTATGGTTACAGAGATAATTGAAAAAATAGACAAGTTTGTCAACCTTAACGGGTTTTCTTCCAACAGTCTTCCTGAAGCAAAAGCCATTTACAATGAAGGAGTCTGCCAGGTTCTTAGCCGGTCGAAAAACGGCATTGAGGTATTGATGCAAACCGGGCCGCAAGACGATGCGCAGGAAGTTACGTTTAAGCTGAACGATGGCGAACTGGTGTGTCTGATCAACAATAAACCTTCGGAATGGAATGCTGTTGCGATTGCTGCGTTGCTGCAGGCGCATGAAGAACTCAAAATGCCTGCCGGCATTATTACTGAAGGCAAAGCTTACACCCGCCAGGGCATGATGAAGCGGGTGCTTGCCGAACGGAAAGAGAAAGCCGCCACTGCGTCGTATAAAGTAAAATTTGCGGATAATATTTATGGTGAGCATGAACTGATCAATGAAAAGGGCGTCAGGTATCATGTATTGCTTAGGGACTTTACAAATGAAACAGGATATATCAATAACCCCGACTGGCAAACCAATAAGCTGGGCACCAGCAAGCATATCATGTACATCTTCGATAAGCTTAAAAATGATAAAAAGCTTTATAACAGGCTAGCTAAAACTTTCCCTTATATAGAAATCTATACCGATCCTTTAAACGAGTATAATATCACCTGGCACTACCCGCATCCCATGCCTTCACGCGTCGGAAAGCTTGTGAAAAAATGTTTTGGCGACGGGAAATTTATTCCTGCGGGAAAGGAGAAGGAATTTCTGTATTTTATTCAATCGGCGGCCGCAATGCCTGAAATAGTCATCCGGTCAGAAGTAGAGGAAAAAGTAAAACAGGCATGGGATAAAGAAGCTTTGGATCAGTTGAAGAAAACCGCAACTCCGGATTTTGGCCTTTTGAAATCGAAGCTGTTTCCGTACCAGCAGGAAGGGGTGAGCTTTGCTACTTTTAAGCAGGGCTGTATTATAGCAGATGAAATGGGGCTTGGAAAAACCATACAGGCTATTGGTGCAGCGGTAATGAAGAAAAAGTTATTGGGTTTTAAAAGAACACTGGTGGTATGTCCTGCCTCGCTTAAAGAGCAGTGGAAAAAAGAGATTGAAAAATTCAGCCAGGAAGAAGCTGTGATAGTGGAAGGCTTACCAAAAGAGCGAAATGCCATCTACCGGAAAAGCCAGGCTTACTTCCTGATCGTAAATTACGAAACGGTATTGCGCGACCTGAATGCCATCAATAAAACCGAGCCGGATTTCATTATTTTAGACGAGGCTCAGAAGATCAAAAATTTTACGACCATTACGGCGCACAACATCAAGCAGCTATACAAAAAGCATGCATTGGTTATAACCGGCACACCGATAGAAAACCGCATAAGCGATCTGTATTCGATTGTGCAGTTTATTGACCCGGGCTTTCTTGGTCCCTTATGGGAGTTCAGCTATCAACATTGTTATTTCGATGAAAAAAACCGAAATAAAATAACGGGCTACTACAACCTGCAACATTTGTACGAACGGCTGAAGCCCATATTGCTCCGCCGGGAGAAAAAAACCGTTCTCCGGGAACTGCCTGCGATTACCCATATCGATGTTCCGGTGCCTCTTCATGAAGATCAGCAAAGCATTCACGCCAGTTACGCTAAAGCGATTGCAGGCATTTTAAGAAAGAAATTCATTACCCCTTACGATCAGCAGAAGCTGATGCTGTCGCTGCTTGGCATGCGGATGTGTTGCGACAGCACTTTTCTGGTTGATAAAGAAACACATATCTCTCCCAAGCTTGCTGAGCTAAAGGAGATACTTATTGAAAAGATGGATCTGCCGAATAAACCGGGCAAGGTGATTATTTTCTCGGAATGGGTGGTGATGTTGCAGATCATTGGTAAAATGCTGCATGAAGCAGGTATCGGGTTTGCCATGCTCTCAGGTAAAGTGGAAGTAAAAAACAGGGGGAAACTGGTGAAGAAATTTGAAAGTGACCCCGACTGCAAAATTTTTTTAAGCAGCGAAGCTGGAGGCGTCGGGCTAAACCTGCAGGTAGCTGATACGATCGTCAATTTTGAACTGCCCTGGAATCCTGCAAAGAAAAACCAACGCATAGGCCGCATCGACCGTCTTGGACAACGAAGCAAAAAGCTCACCGTCATAAGCCTGATCAGCCGCCGTTCCATTGAAGAGAAAATAGCGGCGGGGCTTGGCCTGAAGCAAAAACTTTTTGATGGTGTGCTGAGTGAAAACAACCGTCTCGACGTAGTTGATCTCTCTGCCGGTGGGCGGGCGCAGTTCCTGGCTGAGCTGGAGTTGGCTATGAGCGAGATGCTGCAGCCGCAACCATTGGAAGAGACGGGAAATGAAAAACTAAATGGTATCCCCGGGCAAGTACCTGAAGAAGATATCACAAACATTGTTAAAGAAGAAGAGCTACCGGAAGCGCCTGTTGAAATTCCTGCTTCTCAGAGTACCGCGGAAAATGAAAGCGTGGTGCCACCACAAATGATACAAATGGAACAGGTGATGCAAAATGGTATGAATTTTCTGGCGGGTCTTTATCAAATGGCCACCGGCAAAAGCATGGCGCCTGAAGATCAAAAAATAAATATAGATGTTGAAACCGGCGAAGTCGTGATGCGGTTTAAGATGAAGTGGTGAAAAGTGAAGGGAAGAAATTTAAATTTCGGGGGTCAGTTGTGAGCCGGATTGCCTTATACCCCATAATGCTTTGGCAAAAAGCCGGCTTCAATGATCCTGAAGGGAGAGAATGGTATCTTTTTGAGTGAGCTTTAATTTTATGATGGTGTCATTAAGACTTTGTATTTGCTGTTGTTGGCTGTTCACTGTTTGCTGTAATTCCGATTGATTCCTTTTCGTATTGTTCATTCCAATCCAGGCACCGAGCGCAAAAAGTGTACCGCCGACGCCAAGCGTCCATGCGGCCAATGCTTTATTACTGATTGTGTATGTACCTTTCATGAGAATCTAACATTAAGGGTTGCCGTCAATACTTTAAACCTACAAAATAATTTGTTCATTGCGGCTTTGTTGGTTGATAGGATACAATTGTTTGCCAAAAGCAAACCCGAGGGTTGTCAAGATAACACCAATGATAAGGCCGATATTGGGCGAATAAAAGGGCCGTAGCCGCATGCTGCAATCAACCTCATGGGGGTTGTTGTAAGTTCTACGGTAATCCAGCGGCGATTCACATGTAAGCCCTTCGGGCTTTTCAAGTGATCCCTAATTAGCTTAAGGACCTTGCCCCGGAGGGGCATCGTGTTTATAGAAAAACATTCCCCGTCAAATCGGCTCCATAGGAGCCGCGTAAAGCTTCACGTTGCTCCTGAACTAAAATGCTCTACTGCAGGAACTATAAAACCTATCAAGATAAATCAGGTGCAGATTTACACCTTCAATCAGGTGCGGTCATACACCCATATTTACAAATTCTTTAAGGGGATTACTTTGGCAGGCAATCGTATCAAATAGCCTGGCCAGGTTTCCAGAATACCCTGCTGCGTTTCCTCCGCTGCCATCTGCCATTATGCCACATCCCGTGTTGAGCCGAACCCTCCCTCGTCGGGAAACTCAGGATGGCGTTGATGATGTAATTTAAGTCCCTAAAGGGAGCGGATATGCAAAATGTAGCACTACAAAAGATTTTAGCATGATTTGCTTTCCCCGGACAACAATGCCAATATTTTTTTTCTCACCGCCGGAAAACATCACCTTGCCGGTTCTGAGAAATGATAGGCTTTTGGCTGCACAAATGCCCGCATCCCTGCATGAGAAAGCGTGACGCCTATCCCTGAGTGATTTCTTCCTGTCCAGGGAAGGGCGGCACTTACCCGGTCGCAACAGTTCCAGTAACCGGTGCCGGCATTTACTTTTTTCAAAATGCCTTCAGCCCGGCTCCTGTCGGAGCTATAAACCGACGCAGTAAGGCCATAAGCTGAATCCTGCATTAGCGCAATTGCCTCGCTGTCGTCCTTTACTTTCATAATTCCGATAACTGGACCAAAGGATTCTTCCTTCATGATCTTCATCCCGTGATTCACGTTTTCCAGCACGGTGGGTTCAAAATAGTTTCCTTTCCGGTTGATCTCATGTCCTCCCGTGGTTAAAACCGCGCCCTTCTGCAGGGCATCCTGCACATGCTCCCGGAGCAAGCCAGGCTGGTCTCTCCGGGCTAACGGTCCCAGGTAAACGCCAGGCTCTGTGGGCAGGCCAACCTGCCACGACTTCACTTCCTTTATAAATTCTTCGATGTACCGGTCATAAATATGCTCATGCACATAAAGCCTTTCCACTGCGCAGCAGCTTTGGCCGTTGTTATAGAAAGCGCCGTCAGCGGTTGAGCTGGCCACAGCGCTGATATCTTCAATATCATCAGTTATATAACACGGGTCTTTTCCGCCGAGTTCACACTGGCAGGGCACCATCTTTGAGGCAACTTTTTCATAAATGTATTTCCCTGTTTTATATGAGCCGGTGAAAAAATACCCGTTAAAAGGCAGCTCCAGTAAATGCTGGCCCACCCGCGCCGCTCCAATGGCTGTAAGGAAAACATTTTCCGGCACACCGACCTGCTTTAGCAGCTTTTCTATTTCAAAGCCGGTAAGCGTAGCGTATTCTGAGGGTTTATACATCACGCAGTTACCGGCGATCAGTGCCGGAACAAATACGTTTACGCCAACGAGGTAGGGATAATTCCAGGCCGAAATATTCGCAATAACACCAAGTGGTTCATACACGATCTTTTCTTCAAGGCCATTCATTTTTGTCATCACCTCTTCTGACAGATAATCGGCTGCATGGCCCGTTATCCATTCTATCCTTGATCTTGCGCCCCTGATCTCATTGCGCGACTGCTGCAAAGGCTTCCCTACTTCGCTTGTAAGAATGCCCGCCAACTGTTCCTGATTTTCCGCCAGCAATGTCGAAAACTGTTGCAGGATCTCAATTCGCTTTATCAGGGTAACCTGCTGCCAGCTTTCGTGGGCTGATCGTAGCAACTGGAACTTTTCTGAAAGTGATTCGAAGTCATCCTCATTTACTTCACGGATCACTTCTTCTGTAGCCGGATTTAGAATAAACATGTGTTTTTTTTAGATGGGGTGCAGGCCGTTGGATAATGTTACAAAGCTTTTAAATATAGCTCATAAAAATCTGCTCTTGTCACCGGTTTGGGATTATTAGGATGAGCAAAATCAGCTATGGCGAGGTCTGAAAGCGTTTCAATGTGTTCTGCTTTTACGCCGATCCCGCGAAGCTTGCCGGGTATACTGATGCTGGCATTCAGGTTAAAAAGAAACTTTACAACCGCTTCCCCGGTTTCTTCCCTGAGTTCCAGTACACGCGCTATTCTTTTAAACTTCTGTTCGCAGCCTTCAATATTAAACTCCATGCCATACGGCAGGTTCACGGCATTTGCCAGCCCGTGGTGAACGTCCAGCAGCGACGAAAGGGGATGAGCCAGTGAATGCACTACCCCAAGCCCTTTCTGAAAGGCAACCGCTCCCATGAGCGAGGCCAAGAGCATGTAATGCCTTGATTCGGGATCTGGGTCTTTAACAGCTTTTTGAATGTACTTCGATATCAGGGCTATGCCTTCCAGCGCAATCCCCTCGCACATGGGATGATACATTTTAGCGAGGAATGCTTCCATATTATGAGTGAGGGCATCCATCCCCGTGGCAGCAGTAATGAATGGGGGAAGCTCCATGGTGAGTAACGGGTCAGCGAAAACGATCTGCGCCAGCAGCTTTGGTGAAAAAAGGATTTTTTTCTGGTGCGTTTCGTCGTCAGCTATGATCGCGCTTCTCCCCACTTCGCTTCCGGTACCGGCAGTAGTGGGGATGGTTATAAAGTGGGGCACGTCGTTCACAATATATACATCGCCACCAATAAGGTCATCATACGTAAATAAGTCTTCCCGGTGATTTACCCGGAGCGCTATTGCGCGGGCAACATCTATTGCCGCGCCGCCGCCGATACCGATTATGCAGTCTCTTTTTGAGGCATCGTAAACCTCTGTTCCCGCATACACATCAGATTTCACCGGGTTCTTATGTATGTTATGAAAGACTTCCGTGGGTACGTTTTTTTTTGCGATACTATCTGTAATCTCCCTGAAAAAAGGTAATTGTGAAACAACGGGATCGGTTACGATGAGAGGATTTGATAACCCGTTCTTTACAAGATAGTCGCCTAATTCTCTACTTGATCCTGCTCCAAACCGTATAGTCGTAGGAAAATTATACTGAACGATATTATGGTGAACCATGATTGACTGATTAACTTATTCTCCTGTTATAATATGATGACGTGTAAATGCATGATACAATAACAACGCGTCGCCCTGGATGTTACCGGGAACATAAACGTTTAACAATGCCATTTTTCATCGTACGGGCCTGCTTTTGTTCCACCGGAACAGCCGCGCAGAGCGTCCGGTTAGCATTTGAAATGTTCCATGGAACATAAAACAATAATCACTCGTCAGATGAGTTCGAAGTATCTTTTTAACTCCCAGTCTGTAACTGCCTTAAGATGTTGCTTCCATTCCCATTCGCGGGTTTGTACAAAATGAGCAACAAAGTCACTCCCAAACAATTCATTTGCAACACCTGACTCTTTCATCATGCGCGTTGCCTCGTTAAGGTCACGCGAAAGTATGCCGTTTGAAGAATCCCGGTACCCGTTCCCATTGGTCGGGGGCTGATGTAAAGGCAGGTTGTGCTTTATACCATACATTCCTGCCGCCAGGCATGCAGCCATCGCGAGGTATGGGTTTGCGTCGGAGCCGATAACCCTGGTTTCCAGCCTGCACGACTTGCTGCCGGAAGGTAATGCGCGCAGGGCTACCGTTCTGTTATCCACCGCCCAGGTAAGGGTAGTAGGGGCCCAGGCGCCTTCCACCAGGCGCTTATAACTGTTGATGGCCGGAGCAAACATCGGCAGCATAACAGGCAAACAAGTCAACTGACCGGCGATATAACTTCTCATCGCCGCGCTCATTTTAAAAGGGTCTTTCTCGTCAAAAAAAATATTCTCACCGGTATTTTTGTTCCACAGGCTTTGATGCACATGCCCGCCGCAACCTGGAAGGCTGTCATTTACCTTTGCCATAAAAGTTGCAATGACGCCGTGCTTATAGGCAATTTCCTTTACTGCCGTTTTAAATAACACTGCCCTGTCGGCGGCTTCCAGTATAGTGGAATACATAATGGCTGCCTCGTAAACGCCGGGGCCTGTTTCCGTATGCAATCCTTCAATGGGAACCCCGAATTTTTTAAGCTCTCCAAAAAGATCAGTGAAGTATGCATTTTTCAGGCTGCTCCGCAGAAGCGAGTAGCCGAACATGCCGGGTGTTAAGGGGATAAGGTTTTTAAATTGTTTATCGGTGACAGACTGTGGCGTTTCCGCAAAATTGTACCACTCGAATTCCTGTGAAAAAAAAGGAGTTAACCCAAGCTCTTCTGCTTCAGCAATTATTTTTTTTAATAACACCCGGGGGCATACGCAGCTCTTTTTATCGCTTTCATCCAAATTACCGAGGAAGAACGGCAGGTCATCTTCCCAGGGGATTTTTCTGAATGTCGAAAGGTTTGCAACAGCCGGCACATCAGGATAACCGGTATGCCACCCGGTATATTGCACGTTATCGTAAGCGATATCGGCTACGTCCCACCCAAAAATAACATCACAGAAGCCCATGCCTTTTTCTGCGACAGCCAGAAACTTTTCAACAGCCACATACTTTCCCCGGAGGACGCCATCAATGTCAGGAAACGCTATTTTTATTTTTCCGGAAGGGTGGCTTTTTATGTACTCAATAATTGCTTCAGTTGTCATAATAATGAATAAGCAGCATTGTTCTTTTTTAAAACTACGCCATTTTTTATTCCCGCATCGTCATTGACAATCAAATCCATCATCCTGCAAGCAAAGTGTTTTGACGTTTAGTCTACAAATAAGTACAGATTCGCTGAACGAGCCAGCCTACTTCAGAAGATTCCGGGAAAATTAATTAAATATGAAAATGGCAAATCCGGTTCAGACCATCATCATTTGAATATCCTGAATAATACAAAACAAACGGCCATCAATGCAACATAAAACAGCGCAAGCCGCAAGTTATAGATCACCATGGCAACAAAGGATATGATGGCGATCATCAAAGCGATCACCGGAAAAGCGGGATAGAAAGGAACCCTGAAAGGCCTGTTTAAACCTGGTTCTTTTCTTCGCAGAGCGATCAGCGAGACCATCGACAAAATATACAAGGTCAGCGCACCGAATACAGACAACGTAATTATTTCTGCCGTTTTTCCTGTAAACAGGGCCAGGATACCTACAGCCATATTGATCAGCAAGGCATTGGCAGGTGTTTGAAATCGCGGGTGCACCCGGCCCAGGAAAGCAGGTGCAAACTGCACCCGGCCGAATTCGAAGCTCGACCTGCCGGCAGCGAGAATGATCCCGTGAAAGGAAGCGATCAGTCCAAGAAGTCCTACGGTAACAAGTAAATGATACAACAGGTTGTTATCGCCTACAATGTGGCCGAGCGCCATCGGAAGCGGGGAATCGGAAGTTGTGCCATCGGGTTTGAAAACAACAGCCTCCCAGCCGGCAACTCCAACTGAACCGGTGAATGTGAGTAGGCAAAGGATCACCAGTGTTATAATCGAAGAGCCGAATCCTCTCAACATTGTCCGTTGAGGATTCACCGTTTCTTCTGCCACATTTGCTAAGCCTTCGATGGCAAGAAAAAACCAGATGGCGAAGGGAATGGCTCCGAATACTCCGCGCCATCCGTTTGGAAATGCATTTTGTTCGAGGTTTCTAAATTCAACATGTGGTAAGGTCAGCCCGCTGAACAGCAGGAGCTCGCCAACTGCGAAAACGGTGATGAGCAATTCAAATGTGGCTGCGGCCTTTACGCCGTAAATATTCAGTCCGGTAAAGAGGATGTATGAAAATACGGCGATCGATATTATTGAAAGTTGTGGAAAAAATAAATTAAAGTAAGCGCCGATGGCGAAGGCTATTGCCGGAGGGGCAAATATAAATTCGATGTTTTGCGCCATTCCTGCAACGAAACCAAGGTTTTTGCCCAAAGCCCTGTTGGCATAAACAAACGCGCCCCCTGCTTTAGGTAGTGCGCATGCGAGTTCAGCATAGCTGAATGTAAACGTTACATACATGACAATAATGAAAAGAGTGGCTATGGCAAGTCCAAGCGTGCCGCCTTTTTCTAATCCGAGGTTCCAGCCAAAATACATGCCCGAAATAACATATCCCACCCCTAAGCCCCATAACATCAACGGACTAAGCGTACGCTTTAATGCTGGTGAGGATGATGGGGAAGGGGGCAATTAAAATATTTATTTGACTGGATATGAATTCATAGGGAGCGTTGACGGCCTGGCTTTGTGGCGGTAACTGTTTCTGAATAAATGTACAAATGTTCGTTGATTTTTCTACTGTTTAATTTATGATCTCCAGCCGGATGTGCAGCACAATAGCGAAGCTACTGCTGATGCTGCGTTGCGTCAGCCGCAATAATGCCAAACTGATTTTTGTAACCGTTTATTTTGTCAATCGAACGTTAATGCCTACATTTAAAGCAAGCCTGCTTTGTTTAGAATGGTCAAACTCGGAAAGTACTCCAAATTTAGATGCCCCATTTTCTGAAAAGTCGTGCAGTTAATTAAAATGGCCGCTTAAATGGTATGCGACAATTTTAAATGCACCCTAATGTCGAGCTGGATATGAAGTACAGTAGAATTACAAATGCCGAAGATAACAAATGTCAGCCCGTATTTTGGCAAACCCAATGTTGTTATACTTCACAAGGGATAAATTAGTGACTTTTTATTATCAAAGAACTGGAACTTTAATGAAAGCAAAGATTTTAGTTCTCCCTGGAGATTTTTGTTGATTCCATCAAAGAAACCTTGAATTGCCTCGTGGAATTGTTTTGGGTTATTATAATATTTTGCATACAAAATTTTCTTTTTGGTGAACTTCCACAGTCTTTCTATTATATTCAGATTGGGAGAGTATGGTGGCAGAAAAAGCAAATGTATGCCGAGTGATTTAGCCATGGTTTTTACTACGAAACAATGCTGATATCGGGCATTATCCAGTACGATAGCAATGGCCTTATCGGGGAATTTTTCTTTGAGCAGTCTCAGGAACTCTATAAGTGTTTCAGAGGTTATATAGGTAGTGTTGGTAAGTGTAACCACTTCCTTAGTAATGGCATTGACTGCCCCCAATACATTGATTCGGTTTCTGCCTGCAGATGCCTTTATAAAGACACGAAAAGCGCACCATAGTGAACAGATAAATGGTTGCAGCACAAAATGAGCCGCATCGCAAAAAAACAAATGCACATTCCCTTGTTGCGCCGCTTCTATGACAGGTTTGAGTTCTGTTTCCACCCATTGATGCTGTGCTTCATTATCTGCTTTAGCGGGAATGTGCCCGCACTTGAGAAACTTTAAACCATGCCTTTTCATAAAGGCTCTCACCTGCTGTTCGCTTCGACTAATACCGGTCATCTCACTGATTCGTTGTTTTGCCTCTGCAGTATTCATGGGTGGTTGCTGTAAAAAAGAATCTAATATGTTTTCAGCATGATTTTCCAATTCGCTTTTGTTGGTACCATAGTGATTGATCAACAGACCCTCAAAGCCTTTTTGTTTGTAAACCTTTATCCAAAAGGCAACCATATTGTAATGGAGCCCCGTTATTAAACCAATCGATTGATTTGTATAATTGAATTTCACCTTAAGATATATTGCAAAAATTCTTTTTTGTACCATTGGCTGAGGATACTCATATCGTTCATAACTTAGCTTCTCAATTTCGGCTTCGCTGATTTTGAAAGGAAGAGTGGGCATATTTTTGTGATTTGCTTTTACAAAATTGCCCCTCTTTTTATAAAAAATCAAATCACTATTTTATCCCTTGTTGAGTATAGCTGCCGTTAATTCTTTCGGTCATATGGAATGTAATTTTCCCAACGCCATGGAGTAAATGTGTCGCCAATTGTGTAAGCTAAAAGTTCTTTAAAAATACTTTCTCCATTGTCGTTATTTGTCATAATTACGATAGCAATTTTCTTGTCTGGATAACAAACTGAATAATGTCCCCAACCGTCATCGTGCCCTTCTTTAAAAAACGCTCTGCCAAAAGGCGTTTTAAAAACCCCAACTCCTAACCCGTATCCTAATTGTATATTGTCATTGTCTGTACTGTCTATTTTTGCAAGTGGTCCAAATTGGCTTCGGGATTTAATTCTAATTTGTGTGCTTGTCATTTCTTTGAAACTTTTTTTTGAAAGTCCTTTGCTACTTATTAAAGCTGTGTAAAATTTTGTAAAGTCTTCCAAAGTTGTACTCATAGAACCGCCTGCACTTGCTTCTTTCCATTTCATAAGTTCATAAGGTTCGCCTTTATCATTGTGACCATAACAGATACTTGAATCAAAACGACTTTGCCATACTTGGCTTGTGTTTTTTATTCCCAAAGGTTTAAAAACTCTTTCCTGCGAAATGGTTTCATAATCTTTCCCTGTTAGTTGTTCCATTACAAATTGCAGAAGATACAAGCCTTCTCCCGAATAACTGTAACGAGTGCCCGGGTCAAATTTTATTTTTAGTTTTTTATCTGCTTCAAACCAACGCCAATTTGGAAAACCTGTTGCATGCGAAAGGCACATACGGGCAGTAATTTTTTTGTACCGGTCATCATCTTTTAAGTCATGATAACCTCTATTCCAACCTTTAATTTTATAATCAACCAAAGGTTTGCTAAGATATTGAACGAGTGGTTTGTCTAAATCAATAACCTTTTCTTGTACAAACTGCATAGCAATGTAAGCAAATACCATTTTTGCAAAAGATGCTCCATACATTACCGATGATTGTTGAAATGGAATATTTTTTTGGACGTTTGCAAGTCCGTAGGTTTTGCTGAATACAGGTTTGTTGTCGTTAAAAACCGAAACAGCAACTCCTGATACATTCGCTGTTTTCATTAGATATTGAATTTTCGCATTTAAACTGTCGGCTTGTAATTTAGTTCCGTCAATTCTTTTAATGGTCTGTCCAAATGAGGTGATTGCAATTGGAAACAGGATTGTCGCTAATAAAAATTTATATTTCATTAGATGTTGCTATTCGTTGGGTCTTCTTTAATGGCAGCTAACATTGGACGGCTTTGTGCAGGTGGGGAAATAGCATTCCGTATGACAGTACTGATGTTTTCTGCACTTTTCTACACGAAATGAAGTGCAAACAAATGGAAAACCTTTTATGTAATTACTGCTTTATATGTTTTTTCCTTAACCGATTAAAAAGTGCAGTACAGTTGTCATAATTTTTTTGAGTTGCTAAAATCCAAGGCAACTGAATGGCTAAGAAGAAAATAACCCAACCTACAAATGCCATCCATGATTGGTTAGGGGTAAATTTTTGCATGATTGCAGATGCCAATAATGCTCCTGCCAAAACAATTGATAAAATAACGAGTTTGCGATTTTTCATTGTACATTTTTTAAGTTTTATAAAACTAATTGAATTGCTAAAATACAATCTTAAACTATAGCTACAAAGTCACCTTTGTCAAGGAGATTTGACAGATTGAATGTGTCCAAAAAAATGGCAGCTAACGGACACGGCTTTGGGCAGGTGGGGAATTGTTTTCCGTCGGCCCATAACTGATGCTGAAATTACAAATAAATGTCGATTGATTTATACTATCGCCCGGCTCTGCTCGTCAGCAGGGACCAATGCCGGAAAGTGCACACAGCTGATTGTATTTCCCTCTGGCCCGCTTGCCCAAAGCCGCATGTTGAACCGAACCCTCGTACCTCGGGAAACTGTAAGTTCGGGCTGATGATGTAATTTAAGTCTCTAAATTTTAAATGATGAAAAAAAATTAACACCACAGGCAGAGGCCGCCTTACTTAAGATTCAACAGGTAATGA
>JBGSYC010000234.1:0-51920 GCA_041751095.1 Flavihumibacter sp. | reverse complement strand
CTTACCATGGGATCATGCTTGCAAACTCAGGCATTGTTGTATATTTTATACACCGGTTCTCTTATCGCCAGTCCACGGTCACTGCAGATGAATTCAAGCACGTCCGCAATCTGTTCAGGTGTTACCCAGCTTTCATAATCTGAATCAGGCATTTCATGCCTGTTTTGAGGCGTATCAATAGTGCTGGGTATTATGACTGAAGTGGTAACGTTTTTACCTGTTGACTCTTCATTCATGAATTCCGCCAGCTTAAATAACAGTGACTTGCTCAAGGCATACGCGATCATGTTCCGGCCTTGGCTGCTCTTAACAGCAGCCCGTGCGCCAACAAAAACTATCCGCCCAAATGCGTTTGAAAGCATGTGCTCAAATAACGGCCTCGCCGCGTAATAGGCCGTTTCAAAATTCAGGGCGTACATTTTTTTCAACTGTTCACCATCAGTCGACCTGACATTCCCCATAGAAAAACCACCAACAAGGAGAAGGGCTGCGTCAATGACTTCATATCGCCTGATGACGTCATTTATGAAAAAAGCGGTTTCCTCCTCATTCATCAGATTAACAGACCTGAATTCGAAATTAGGGGTTCCTTCCCCAAACGGGAGTTTATTATGCACGTTGCCTACAGCTATAACCTGGTAGCTGCTGTCTAACATTTTCCTAACCGTTTGCATTCCAAGGTTGCCGCTTGCACCGGTGATTAAAACTGTCTTTGTCATAATTTATTCAGGAGAAATCAAAAAAATAGCTTTTGTTTACCATACAGGCATCTTCAGAACAATAAAACGATATAGTAAATCAAAGTTACCTTTTATACCTAAAAAACAATGGCCTGATATGCTAATCATCAGACCTGGACAATTAACGGGCTATTAAAAAATGTTTATGGATCTACAATTAAAAGACCAACTGTTTGTTATCTGCGGAGCTACAAGCGGGTTTGGCAAAGCGGTGTCAGAAGCACTTCTTTCGGAGGGCGCCAGGATTATTGCGGTTGCAAGGGGTTATGGAAAGCTTCAGGAATTGCAGGCAAAAAGTCCTCAATCCGTCGAAACGGTTGCATGTGATATCACCCAACCCGGAGCTCCCGGGCAGATCGCAGATGTAGTCGGCAACCGGCAATTGCATGGCATCCTGGTAAATGCGGGAGGGCCGCCGGCGCGGACGGTATTGGAAACGAGCATGGAGGAATGGGACAATGCCTATCAGAATGTACTAAGGTGGAAGATAAGTCTCACCCAAACCCTGATCCATAAAATGATTGAACAGAAGTATGGCAGGATCGTCTATATCGAAAGCGCCACTGTAAAGCAGCCAATGGAAAACCTGGTTTTGAGCAATTCAATGCGTTTAGCCGTTGTAGGATATGTTAAGACACTTCACCAGGAGGTTGCCATGCACGGAGTTACATTAAATGTGCTGGCTCCCGGATATCATTTAACTCCGGCTATGAATCGTCTTTTTGACAAAAAGATGGAACAGGCGGGCAGTACAAGAGATGAGGTAATGAAAGAATATATAAGCCAGACAAGTGTAAGAAGTATAGGCTCCGCCGAAGATTTTGCTTCACTTGCTGTGTGGTTGTTTTCTCCAGCCAGCCGGTATATATCTGGCCAGGTAATCAGCGTGGATGGAGGATTAATAAAGGGTACGATGGGATAAGGAGTAGTAGGTAGTAGGTTATTAACTACCCACTACTCACTACCCACTACCCACTACCCACTACCCTCACTCTGCTTCCGCAACAACTTCCTTCACCTCAGGGATCATTCGTTTCATCATTCCTTCGATTCCTGCCTTCAGGGTGATCATTGACGAAGGGCAGCCTGAGCAGGAACCTTGCAACATCAGATTAACCACTCCCTCATTATAACTTTTGAATTGGATGGCGCCACCATCCATTTCCACAGCCGGTTTCACATAATTCTCAAGTAATTCTTTAATGCGCTTTACCACGTCGTCATCATCAACATCAATAGCATTGCCATCTGTTTGGGTGATGGTAATCTCATCTTCATTAACAACTTCCTTGCCTTCCTCAAGATATTCTTTAAGAAACTGCCTGATGGACGGTATCACGTCCTGCCAGTCAGTCTCACCCGTTTTTGTGAGGGTTACGAAATTGCTTGCTATAAACACGCTTTTTACAAATGGGAAACCAAACAGTTCAATAGCCAGAGGAGATGGTTTTGCACTGTCAACATCAGGAAAATCAATGCTTTTGCCCGCGTAAAGTAACTTGTTTGCGACAAATTTCATTGTTTCCGGGTTAGGAGTCATTTCTGTGTAAATACTTATCACAGGATTACCAGTTTTGATCATAATTCAACATTTATACAAAAATAACAATTTAGAAGCCATGTTGTTTTTAAATCTGCGTTGAAAGTTTAGGGGGTTCAACCAGCGCAAAATTATCGTTCGGTTTGAACCACGTAAATCGGGGTTTGAACCCGTAAAGCTAAAGGGTTTGAGCTGCAGCGTGGATCAGCAATGCCGGAAACTTTTGCCCAGCCGGAAATTCAGGTAATGGGCCGATACAATAAATAATACTGCAGGAATCAGGAGCCATAACTGTATGGAATGCAGTGCTTGTTTAGCAAGCAACAATATCATTCCTGCTAAAAATATCATGAAAGGCGAAAGGTTCCGGTGATATTTACGGTAACCATGGATAAGTGCATAACAGCCGATGGAGAATGCACAAACGATCATCACATATTCAAACACCGGATTATGTATGATGTTTATACCAAATAGGGGCATGCTAGTTAGCACTAAGGGCAGAACAGCACAATGGATTGCACATACTATGGACGTAGTTATCCCTAAAGCGTCCCAATTGATCTTAAAGCTCATAAGATTTATAAAGATAAACACATTGCAACTTTGTTGCAAATAATTTTTAACGCATGCCCTACTACAGTAGTACCCGGCATCGCAGTATCTTTGCAGAGAATTTATGCTATGAAAAGGAGAATTGCCTTATATACATTGTTTTTTCTGTTGTTGGTGGCGTGTTTTTTATTTGCACTCACACGCATAATTCCCGACTTTGGTGAAGTAAAGCTTCCGGTGATGAGTTATGTGCAGCCATTTGGTTTTACTGATCAGAACGGCAGGAAAATTACCGAAAAAGACGTAAGAGGTAAGGTTTATGTTTCAGAATACTTTTTTACGACCTGTAAGGGTATCTGCCCGAAGATGAATAAAAACATGAAAAAGATATATGATGCATTTGGGAAAGAAAAAAACTTTCTTATTTTGTCGCATACAGTAGATCCGGATATCGACACTGTGGGCCGTTTAAAGAGCTATGCTGATTCTCTTGGAATTAATTCAGATAAATGGTACTTTCTGACGGGCAGGAAGGATAGCCTATATTATGCTGCCCGGGTAAGTTATGTACTTGATGACCCAAAGAACAACCAGGGTAAAATAGACGAGCAATTTATTCATACCCAATTTTTTGCCTTGGTTGACCAGCGTGGCAGAGTTAGAAAGATTTATGACGGTCTGAAGAATGACGAGATAAATGAGCTTAAAAAGGATATATCCGGTCTTTTACTTGAGAAAGAAAGCGAGGCACACTTGTAGAGCTGAATATATAACAATATGCCTTCTACAAACGTTAGGTAAAGATGCTGAATGAGATAAACAATATTTTGAAGCGAAACCAGCTAAGCATTACAGGGAGCCGGAAAAAAATCCTTGAATTGTTTTTATCGAATAGCGGAGCATTAGCCCACAGCGATATTGAAAAAAGAGCCGGTGAAAAGTTTGACAGGGTTACCGTTTATCGCACGCTTCAATCTTTTTTGGATAAAGGCATTATCCATAGCATCCCCTCTGCCGACAGTTCGGTTCGGTATGCCTTATGTAAAGACAATTGTTCCGGGGGGCATCACAACGATAATCATATACATTTTTTGTGCAGAACCTGCGGAAATACCACCTGCCTTGATGAGGTGCATGTTCCGGCTGTAGAGCTGCCAAAGGGCTTCAAAGGCCATCTGACTGAAATTGTAATTAGCGGAAAGTGTAAAGATTGTAACTAAAGAAGAGCAGGAATTAAAGCCGTGAAGGCATACACTACATTTAAAATAAAGCCCCGATGTAGAAACACCGGGACTTTTGGTTAAGGCTCTGATTAGTAGCTATTTTAAATTAGATTGTTTAATCTTGCAATACAAAGATACTATTCAACTGCAACAAATACAATAAAACCATATACCACTTTAGTAGTATTTCTTATTAGTTGTACACTTTGTTTAACTCCTCCTGCATAAAATTCATCAGGTTTTTAATGTGATCTCCGGAAAGATCGAAAGTAAGCCCCGCGGCGGCGTATAAATCAGGCAGTGTGCGGGTTCCTCCAAGGCTCAATGCTTTTATATAATTATTTAGAGCGGCTTCCTTGTCTTCTTTAAATTGTTTCCATAGGCCTATGGCGCCCAGTTGAGCTATACCGTATTCGATATAATAGAAAGGCACCTCAAACAAATGAAGCTGGCGCTGCCATGAATAACGACGGTATTCTTCAAGACCCGTCCAATCAACTACTTTGGAAGAAAATTCGTTAAGGATTTCCATCCACTTCGTGCTTCTTTCCTCTGTGTTATGGGCGGGGTTTTCATAAACCCAGTGTTGAAATTTGTCTATTGTGGCAATCCATGGAAATATTGTAATCACTCTTTCGAATTGATGCTCCTTTGCTCTTTTTAATTCTTCTTCCCGTTCGAAAAAGGCATTCCAGTGATCCATGCTGAATAATTCCATGGCCATACTGGCTACTTCAGCAATTTCCATCGGGTATTCTTTAAATGAGCTCAATTCAAGGTTATGGGCAAGGAAGGAATGGATGGCATGGCCCCCTTCATGAACCATAGTTGTAACATCATGCATCTGGCCCGCAGCGTTCATAAAAATGAATGGAGCGCCGGACTCGGCCAAAGGGCAATTATACCCTCCCGGAGCTTTACCTTTACGGCTTTCCAGGTCAAGGTGACCTATTGCTTTCATCTTTTTCAGGCAATCACCAAAAAATGGTCTTAGCTGATTAAAACAGGTTACTGTTTTTTCAAAAAGTTCCTCGCTCCCCGAAAATGGATTGAGAGGTGTTACCCCGGCAGGCTCAGCTTCCGTGTCCCACGGTTTCAAGGTATGCAGGGCTAATTTTTTGCGTTTGTTTTCATATATCATATCTGCCAAAGGCAATACATGCTGTTTTACTGCGTCATGAAAGGCAAAGCAATCTTCCCTGGAGTAATCAAACCTGCCCATTTCTACAAACTTGTAATCGCGATAGTTGGCAAACCCGGCATTTACACCCACCTGGTGCCTCTTTTGAATAAGTTGCGAGTACATGTCGTTTAGCAAATCCTTGTCCTGGAATCTCCTTTCCAGAATTTTCTTGTATACCTCCTCACGAAGAGACCGGTCGGAATTTTCAAGAAATTTAGCCGCCTGTTGCAATGTGTATTCCTGACCTTTTACCTCAACGGTCATTTTTCCTGAGATAACACCGTATTGCTGAGCCAGCACGCTTAGCGCTGACTGCAATGGAATATTCTCCTCCCTGAATAGCTCAATATTCTTTTTTACCGAACGCAGATAAGTAAAATATTTCTGCTCATCCAGTTCGGTAGTAAACGGGCACTCAATTAGTTTCCTGTTAAGTTTGTCGGCGAAAGGTTGTATGTGCGGCTGAATCTCCATTACAAAATACGTGAATGCCTCTTCAAGCGCCTTGTTTTCTGTGTCGCACGTCATATGGATTTGCCTCCAGCATGCATCCTCGCTTACAATCGCTTCCAATTCGCTGGAATCTCTCAACCATTGTTCCAGGTCTGCCCGGGAGGTAATTTGTCTATCCAGCAAATTTTTAAAATATGGTTCAAGTGTCTGCCAGTCAGTTACCCTGAAAAAATCAGGCAGAAAGTGTCTTTCCATCTTCCGGATATCAGCACTGAAACGCGTTAATTCCTGCATCAGGTAAATTTTACTGATTCAAAATTGTGAGGGAGTAGTTACAGCGAAACGTTAAGCATGTTCTTCAGCAGACTGTTCTGCATCTTTCCCGGAAATATCCTCAACGGGTTCTTCAGATGCCTGCTCGGATAATTTAAATTCAACCTTGTTTTTAAGAACTTCAAACCATTTAACCATTTTCTTCATGTCGCTCATATACACTTTCTCAAAATCTAGTTCGGGGTAAACTGTTTGAAAATATTTTTTTACAAAGTTATTATCTTTAGGGTCAGGCAACTGTTCGCTGCTCTGTTCCATTTCCTTAAATATGTCAACAAGATTTACATTTTCGTTTGTTGTATACACTTCGATACTTTCCAGATGAGAAAAGTTATGAACCCTGCTTGCTATAAATTTTGTGGTGTTGTCATCAAGTGACCTTACAATAGCTCCGTCCGTTTTGCTGCTCACCAATTCATATAATCCGCTAAGTCCGGTAATGGCAATGATCTTTTTATATTCCATATCAATTTAACTTATTAAGGAGGGTGCAAGATAACCTACATTTCATCTTTCTTAAGGTTTAACACTTTTTAATTATTAGTTAAAGCCGCTTGCGTGAGCACACCGGCGCCCGGGTGACCATTTGATATTTTAGCTCTTAAAATTTGGAAGCCTTTCCATATTTGGGAATACCCTTATCAACTGAACTTTTTATAAGTAGCTTAAAGCCAACCAGTTATATAAGTGGCATCAGCTTAGTTCATAAAGGATAAATAATTTATACTTTATGAAAACACATCTACTCCTCTCCACAATTTTTACGGTCTTCCTGGCAGCCAATGTCATGGCCGCTCCCCACACCTTTACCCCAGCCGGCAAGGGCAAACGAATGATAACAGACTCCACGCTTCCGGCTGCAACTGGCCCGGTTAATACAGATATCCAGGTTACAGGCCTCAGAAGCATCGCCCTTCCCGCGCCTGACGGAAGTACGATTGTTCCGCTTGAGCTTCCTGAAGGATTTGCCTCTTACAAATGGATCAATGTTGGTACCAATGCTGTAGTTGGTAACCGGCGCACCTTCGATGCCAAAGTTGGTGTGTACAAGGGCGAAATGATTAACAGCCTTGGAGTTGCCATTTTCTCCAGGTCGTTTACTGTTATTTCTTCTTTTAGTGATTCAAAACCGGAGGATCCTAAAGACTTAAAAATTAACCTTACGTCAGCTTCATCAATTTCGCTCGCCTGGGCAACCAGTAGTTCAAACGACGATGATGATGATGACGACGATGACGACGACGATGACGACGACGACGATATCATATATCCTGTTCTTGTTGAGATTTACAGAAGTACGACATCGGGAGGCCGTTATTCTCTGGTATCTGTTACAGATAAGGGTAGTAGTTCTTTTACAGATAAAAACCTTTCTTATCTTACAACCTATTATTACAGGTTGAGAAATGTAAGCAATACCGGCGCATCAAATCTGAGTAAAGAAATAAAAATCACTACAAAGGCAGACCTTGTTCCGCCAACAGTGCCTCAAAATTTGGCAGTTGTTTCTATCGGTGAAACGTTTGTAAAGTTTAATTGGGAAACGTCAACAGATGCCGCTGGCATAAATCAGTACTTCATTTACAATAATAATGTAAAAGCTGATTCTACAACCGGCACGGAATACACTATTAATAATTTAACCGGAAATACAAATTACACGCTTACCATAACAGCAGCCGACCTGTCTGGTAACGTTTCTGATTATAGCAATGCCTTAACTGCACAAACTTCCGGAGACGTGATTGCTCCGGCAGCCCCCTGGAACCTGGCAGCAACCCGAATCACAACTTCTTCAATCGCGTTCAACTGGCAGGGTTCCACAGATGATGCTGACGTTATCAAGTATGAAATTTATGTAAATGGCGTAAAAAAAGACTCTTCAACCACTGCCAGCTATATCAGTAATAATCTAGCTTCCAGCACAGTTTACTCCTTTACGGTAAAGGCAGTTGACGAAGCAGGAAACGTATCGCCGGAAAGCCATACATTCACTGCCAAAACTCTTGAAAATTTTGTGGCGCCAACTGTGGCGAACCTGAGGGTTCCCAAAACAGGCATTACGACTATAGAACTGGCATGGGATCCAATGCCGAATTCAGGAGGCCCGCGCGGTACTGTGATAATCACTTATGAAATATTTATGAACGGCAGCAGCAAGCTTAAAACAACTGCAACAAAAGTGCTCATCGACAAGTTGTCACCCAATACCACTTACGAGTTCATGGCAGCAGCACTTAGCCCTGCCGGAACTATATCTGCATCGAGCGTTTCCTTAACGGCAAAGACATTGATAGATACCGAAGCTCCTACAGCTCCTGATAACGTAATAGCCGTCAGTGTTGAAGACTCTTCATTTTCGGTTAAATGGGATGCATCAAAGGACAACGTAGGCGTTGCCGGATACCAGGTATACATAAACGGAATTAAGAAAGATTCAACCACGTTAACTACGTATACTGCCAGGGGCTTATTTAACAAACAGGTATATGCATTTGCTGTAGCGGCGATCGACACTACCGGTAACCTGTCGCAGCTAAGCAAAGAATTATTAGTTAAAACACTGGGCGATGATGTAGCTCCTTCAATACCCACAAACCTTAAGGCAGAGATGATTACAAGCAATTCCATATCCATAAAATGGGATAAGTCAACAGACAACGTGGGAGTTACCAGGTATGAAATTTTTGTAAACGGTATCAAATATGATTCCACAGTAGTGCCGGCTTACGAAGCTGATAGCTTAACAATGAGTACGATATATTCTTTCATGGTGGTAGCTGCTGATGCAGAAGGAAATATTTCTGCCCTGAGCAATTCCCTGGCTGTTAAAACACTTGGAGATATGATTGCTCCTACAGCACCATCTAACTTAAGAGCAGGAAATATCACAAGTCATACGATAGCCTTAAGCTGGGATAAATCAACAGATAATGTTGGAGTGACGAGGTACGACATTTATGTGAATGGGGCTAAAAAGGAATCGACAACTTCTACCACATATGCCGTTAACAACTTAGCGATGAACACCACCTATTCATACGCAGTAAAAGCAGCTGACCTTGCAGGAAATATTTCTGTTTCATCTAATACCTTAGCTGTTAAAACACTTGGAGATATGGTTGCTCCCACAGCGCCATCTAACTTAAAAGCAGGAAATGTAACAAGTCATACGATAGCCTTAAGCTGGGATAAATCATCAGACAACGTTGGAGTTACCAGGTACGACATTTATTTGAACGGGGTTAAAAAAGATTCAACCACTTCTACCACCTATGCTGCTCACAACTTAGCGCTAAACACCACCTATACTTACGCGGTAACAGCCGCTGACGCTGCAGGAAATCTTTCTGCTTCAACCAATACCTTAGCTGTTAAAACACTTGGAGATATGGTTGCTCCCACAGCGCCAGCTAACTTAAGAGCAGTAAATGTAACAAGTCATACGATAGCCTTAAGCTGGGATAAATCAACAGACAACGTTGGAGTTACCAGGTACGACATTTATGTGAATGGTGTTAAAAAGGAGTCCACGACAGCAACGGCCTATACAGCAATCAACCTGATGCCAAATACATCATATTCATTCACAGTACAAGCTTCTGATGCTGCAGGAAATCTTTCTGCTCTCAGCAATGTCTTTACTTCTAAAAAGGCTGAACCAATTGTAACTTCCTCTCAATCCGGTGTGCTGAGATTGTTAAAAGCCTCTGATAATTTTATCCTGCTGCATTGGGATCATCCATTTCACCATAAAGATATGGCGGGATACGATGTTTACATGAATGGTGTAAAACAGATTTCCACGAAGGGGCCTGCCTTTAAAGTTGATGATCTGCCATCAAACACTACTTATGCCTTTATGGTAAAGGCGGTTGACAAGTCAGGTAAAGCGTTAGCCATAAGCACTATAACAGCAAAAACCACCGGTGGTATAATTTGCACCAAAGGATCAGGTAAGAACAGTGTATATATTCCCCGTCCGGCTGGCACATCTGACGTAGAAAAAACAAGTGCTGCGGGTGCTATCTTTCCGGCTGCGGAAGCTGAAATGGTTTTCAAATCTTATCCAAGTCCATTCATCGACAGGCTTCAGATAAATTTCAATAACAAAACAAACAACAGCAAGATAACTGTGAATGTCGCTGACCAATTCGGTAAAACGGTGTACATACGTTGTTTTGAAAACATTAGCGGAGGTAACCAGACATTGAGTTTACATCTGGGAGATACAAATCTGCGTGCAGGAATTTATTTTGTCACCTTGCATGTTAATGGCTCTCCGCTCAAAACGCTTCAGGTGTTGAAAGGCTGAAATTAATACAAGATGATATTTCGAATGGCAAGGCCGGGAATTGGTTCCCGGCCTTTGCCATTCCTAAAAGGTTTCAGAACCTTTGCAGGTTTTACCGTGAGTTTTAAACCTTTTTCCTTAATATCGTTTGAAGACTCATGAACAACCCGCCTACAGATGAATGGTTCTTAATAGAGCAACTCAGGCTCAGGGATGAATCTGCCTTCAAATCTATCGTTGCAAGGTGGCAGGATATGGTATTCAATACCGCTATTGGAATAGTACAGAATGCAGAAGATGCGGAAGATGTGGCACAGGAGGTTTTTTTGCAGGTGTATGAATCAATTAATACATTTAAGGGGGAATCGAAGTTTTCTACCTGGCTTTACCGGATCACCATTACGAAGGCTATGGATCACATCAGGAGAAAGAAAAGAAAAAAGAGGTTTGCCTTTATGCAGAACTTGTTTGGATCAGATAACGAAACGCTCTATGAAGTTCCGGATTTCAACCATCCTGGTGTAAGTCTGGACAATAAGGAGCGGGCCGCGATATTGTTTAAGGCTATAGACCAGTTGCCGGAGAATCAGAAAATTGCATTTACCTTGCACAAAATGGAGGGGCTGAGCTACCAGGAAGCCAGCGAAGTAATGAACGTAACCGTTTCTGCTATGGAATCCCTTATGCACAGGGCAAAAATAAATTTAAAGAAATACCTTGAAAAATATTATAATAATTCCAGTGGGTAACACAGGTTTTATCAGGTTAACGCGTCTAATTACTGATTTATGAAAAATATGTTTAATATAGATCGTCAGGTGGAGGAAACGATGAGAAGCCTGGACGGTATGCAATCTGCCAGCCCTGGCCCTTTTTTTTATACCAGAGTTATGGCTCGCCTGGAGTCCTCACAAAAGAGTATCTGGGAAAATATTAGTGCTTTTATCGCCCGGCCGGTTGTTGCATTCGCGGTGATTTGTTTGGTAATCATCATGAATACTATCGCCGTTGTTCAAAATAAGGAAGCTGCTCCTTTTTTTGCCGACCAGATGGAACAGGTAACAGAAGATGATTTAAACCTGGCCGTAAATACCTTTTACGACTATGAAATTAAGGAACCTTAATGCGCAGCTTACTCAATAATAAGGTACTTCTTTTGATTATCGGCATGCTGTTACTGGCAAATATAGCCATGCTGTTTTTTTTTGTGTGGACGAAAGAACCCCGTAAAACAGGTGCCCACCGGGAAAAGCAGCCATCCCCGATAACATTATTTCTGGAAAAAGAGATCGGATTTGATAAGGCCCAAATGGCCAAATTTGAAGAGCTCCGCCAACAGCACAGGCGTGAATATAAGGTCTTGTTTGAAGAAATCAGGATGACAAAAATTGGCTTTTACCAGTTGTTAAGCAACCCAACGGTTAATGAATCTAACCTGGATCAAAAGGCAACGGAGATCGGAAATAAGCAAAAAAATATTGATCTCCAGGCTTTTAAAAATTTCCGGGAAATCGGAGCTCTATGTACACCTGATCAAAAACCCCGCTTTGATTCGCTTATCCCCGCGGTAATTGAAAAGATGTGGTTTTCTCCCGGAAAACGGTAACACCGCAAAAGATGGTAGCCGGAGTTAATAATATTGAACCCTGTTTATTATACAAATCCTGCATCACTGTTTTAATTGGATCAAATTTTTCATTTATACATTAAAAATTAAATATGAAAATCAAATTCGGCCTTTTATGCATGTTCATGTTTGCAGGCATTTTATTTGCCAACGCACAAGGCGGGATGCGCCGTACCGCAGAAGAGCGTACCAAACGGGTGGTGGACACACTGGCTTCAGTTCTCAAGCTCGACCAGGAACATCAAGCGCAGGTAAATACAATTTATCTGGACTATAATAAGGCATGGGATAAGCTGCGGGAGGGCGGGCGCCCTGATCAGTCCGCGATGCAGAAAATTATACAAGATCGGGATGAAAAATTGAAGAAGGTGTTAACAGCAGACCAGTTTAAAAAATTAAAAGACGACATCGAGCCCGCCATGCGCCCCCGCAGGCAAGGTGGGGGTGGGAATGGACGGTAAGCTCCCGTTTGTAAGTCATTCCAGGGTAAAAGACCTTCAGCATCAAAAGCCGAAGGTCTTTATTTATACAGTTATTTCTTTGTCAGCTTCATCTCCATAGACTTAAATTCCTTGCCATCATGGGTCATAAACATCTCCATCACCTGGGTATTGTCGTCTACAAATTTAAATACCTCGCGAACATTCATATCTTTTCCAGTCATAGGATCAACCACTTTACCGCTGAAATTGATCGATTTCGACGCATCATCCCATTTGCCTTCCATGTACATGATCCCGGTTCCCATATTATCCTGCCAGGTACTTACAAATACCTTTTTTGCATTATCATAGCCTGTGACGCCGATACCTTCAAAAGGCATTCCCATCATATTGCCGGAATATTTTGTCTCCTGGTATCTTCCTCCTAAAATCATTTTGTTAGTGGCTTTTGCCGTGCTTTTAGTGGGTGGCGCCCCTGGTACCATCCAAAAGGTAGTTTCAGCCTGCCATTCACCATCTCCTTTCGCAAGCATCTGATGAACGTTTCCAGGTGTCATGTAATCCGTCCAGGCTTTTTGCATCGCCTGCTGGTCAGCCTGTTGGGAAGTTTGTGCTTTACTAACATTGAACGTTCCTGCCAGTAATAAAGTGCAGGAAACAAATATTAATCGTTTCATACAATATTTTTTTTAAAGCTACAAAAACGATCAGAATTTGACAATAGGAAAGGGAAAAGAAAAATGGAAATAAGTGCGGTTGAATTTATCACCCCATTTGGCAGCAAGCCTGTTTGCGAGAAGGGCCTTGAAACGTTAAGAATAAGCTTTCATTTAATCGTGCCGGCTCGGGGATAGCACGTTAGCGTGGGACATTAGACATCCTCGTTTTCCTTCCCTGGTGCTGAACAAAGCGCGAAGCGCTTTTCATAAAAACCAGATGAATACAATTTCCTGTGTAAATTTTCACCCGGCTCCCATAGACCCGAATTAGCGGAAAGACGGCAACCCCCGGCATGGGCTGAACAAAATACTTGCGTTTAGCTACCCGCAGCGACCCCGAAGCTACCTGTCCGGGAACAGCGCCTTATCGATTTTTGGGATAATCCTGAGGGCGTTTTGGAAATAAATCTTTTTTAAGATATTGTCGGGCAATCCCATGCCGTACATCCGCCAGAAGGCATGATATTTTTTGTGATAAGGGAAGTATTCATCATCAGTTTCCAGTACTCTGAAATAGGTAGCATACTCTTCAGGCGCCCACGAATCCTTTCCGAAAAGAATCCTGTCCTGGTATTTTTCAAAAAATCTTTTTGACATTGCCGGCTGCCTTCCCAGTTCGGCAATTACGGCGCCGAATTCTACTTTTACATGAGGCATCTGGTCAAGTAATTTCCCCAATGTAGCAAGGTCATTGGCATACCATCCAAAATGAGCTGCAATAAAAGTGGTTCCGGGATGTTTCCTGAACATGTTATGTTGTTCCTCGATCAATACCTCCCATGGCGCAGGGTCTCCCGGCCCACGTTTTCTCCGGGGATGAGTTACAATTTCCAGCCAGCGTTCATTGTTCTCATCTACAGGATCCCAGAAAGGTTTTGGGTCAGCAGTATGAATCAGCACGGGGATCTTGAGTGATCCGCATGTAGACCAGATGGCATCAAGCCTGGCGTCGTCAACGGCAACACGCTTGCCGGTTTTATCCCTGACAGAGAATCCCAGGTTTTTGAAGATTTTAAGACCACCTGCTCCATTGCTGACGTCTTCCGTCAGTCTGGCAACCGCTTTTTCCGTCCAGCCTGCTTCACCTATGCCGCTGAAGTCGATGTTTGTAAAAATGATAAACCGATAGGGATAGCTGGCCTTGATGTGCTGAACCGACTGCTTTAATTTCTCACCGCCCTGCCCGCTTAAGTTTACCATTATCTTCATGTTCATATTGTCCATGTCTTTAATCAAACCCTCCAAATGCTGCATCGGCATGCTTTGGTGGTTATGCACATCTATAAAGGGAAATTTTGCGCGGGTGATTTTATGTTCAGGGACGATCAGGGTTGAAGGAGGGTTATATTTTTCAAAGTCCATTTTATTGCCGGGCTGGGCGTGTACGCAAGTGAGGATCAGTATCCCCGTAAACGAAAGTAAAAGCTTATGCATGGATGTTTGTAAGTTTATGAAGGCCACGGCAGCGTCGGGAAATTAACCTTAAGACAGCCGCTTAATTATCGAGGTTGAGCGTATACATATGCGCGTACTTATTTATCCAATCGTACAACTGGTAAACTTTTTCGGGGTGAAACAATTGTGTACCGCTGTTCATTGTTGCCGCGCTACCGCAGGCTACTCCAAAGCGAACGATCTCCCGCCAGGATTTCCCCTGGGACAACATCCAGGCCATTCCTGCAACCATGCTGTCACCAGCGCCTACTGTAGTCAATTTCCTTACCATAGGCGCGGGCACATGTTCATAGCCGTTTTTTGTAACGAATAACGCACCCGAAGGACCTAATGAAACAACAATAATCTGGCATCCACCTCTTTGGATCACTTCCATGGCAGCATCGTCTACTTCATTAAGCTCAAGACTTTCCTTCCCTACTAACCTGCACAATTCAGTTATGTTTGGTTTTAGCAGGAAAACTCCCTGCTGAGCGGCCAGCAAAAGAGGCTCTCCCGAAGTATCGAGTATATATTTTGCATTGAGTTCGCGGGCTACCTTAGCTATCTCCGCATAAAAATGATCAGGTATTCCAGGGGGCAGGCTGCCACTGGCTATAATAATTGATGGGGGAGTAGGCAGCGAAGTTAGCATTTCGATCACAGCCGTTCCTATCTCCAGGTCTATTTCTTTTCCCGGTAATACAAACCTGAATTGAGCATTTGTGCTCGTTTCGGTAACAACCATATTCTCTCTTGTTTCACAACCGGTTGGGATTGTTTGAAATTTGACGCCCTGCTCCTGAAGGCAATTTTCCAGTATTTGCCCGTTAACGCCACCATTGGGAAAAATTGCCAATGCTTCTGCGCCAAGTTTATGAAGTGCTTTACTTACATTTATCCCACCACCACCTGGTTCAACAACCAAAGGAGAACAACGGAGTTTTTTTTCGGCTGCCAGCCGTTCAATGGTGGTGCTTTTATCGACTGCCGGATTCATCGTTAATGTCACGATCATATATTATTCGTTTGGGTCTGGGGAAATCTTGTTTTTAAGTACGGCATCTATGCTTTGTTTTAAGGTTTCATAACCCGTGTACCCATGGGCAACCAAGTGAAATTTTGTTTCCGAAAGCCGGATCAAAACACAAGGGTAACCTTTCACACGCAATTGTTTTACCAGGGCAAATTCGTAATGTGCGTTTTCTTTAAAGGATTCACTTTTTAACTTTGTATAAAATTCATCTTCGCTGATATTATAAACCGGCAGTAAATGCCGGTATGCTTCGTCATCGGTCAGGTCGCGCCCTTCGGCATAAAGGGCATATTGAAGATCTGCCGCAAATTCAACCTGCTTTGAAGGAAGAAGGTCTTTAACTATACACAGCGCAATGGCAGGCTTTTCCGAATCCGGGAACCAGTCGCTTTTGTCTGCATTATATATATGCCATAAATAGTCTTTGCCAAATGTAACACCTGTTAACTTTTCAACGTTTTTATACGCTGCGCTGATATAGGAGGCCGTTGCTTTAATGTGCACCGGCTTTTCCGGCAGGATCATTCCACCCGATAACACTTCAAAATCAAGGATGTTGCTGTAAGCAGCGTGGATTTGTCTGGCTACCGGGCTGAATCCGTAACACCAGCCGCAATAGGCATCGTAGCAATAAACTAAGGTAGTTTTCATTTTATGTAGCGGGCAATATGGAGTGCTTTTCAGCTTCCCGGAGAAAAGATATGAAGATTCCACGAATGCAGCTTACAGGTAATGATCTACGATGGTTATCTCGTAAACCGGATTCGTAGGTACTTACACCTACATCCTCCAGAAATTGGAAAAATATTCCCAATAATGTTCGTAACTGGTTCAAAAGTTACAATATAATCTACTTTTTGAAGTTAAGGAAGTCAACTATTTATATCCTTTAAAAACACAGACCTATGAAGCCGGTATTTACGTTTTTTAGCCGAAAGGCTACGGTGCTTTTTGCACTCTTTCTCTTAACAGGTGTTATGGTGAACGCCCAGTTAAAAATTGGTAATAACCCCACAGCTATCCAGCGATCATCGATACTCGAGTTGGAAAGCAGCCGCCAGGGTTTGCTGCTGCCAAGGTTATCGGATACGGCAGCGATCAACCTGCTGACGCCCCCGGATGGTATGATCATATTTTTGACCACTGACGCCAGCTTAAGGGTAAGAAGCAATGGAGGCTGGAGAAAAATGGCTGACTCAACAGCTTCAGGTTCAAACTGGTCTCTTTCCGGAAATTCAGGAACTGACTCAGCAGGTAACTATATAGGAACAAGAGACGGCAGGCCGTTTACCATCAAAACAAATAACCTGCCCCGGATGATCGTTTCATCGCAGGGCAATATCGGAATAGGCACAACAACTCCGACAGCCAAATTAAATGTTGACGGTACCGTGAGGTTGCAAAACCTGGCGTCCGGAAGCACGGAGGTTGACGTATTGGTATTAGCCGCAGACGGTTCAGTATATAAAAGAACAATGTCATCCGCAGCATTTACAAATACCATCAGGGCTATCAACGGTATTCAGAGACAAACCCTTAGCATCACTGCAGATACAAGTATATCCGTAAATACGGTAACGGTAACAAACCGCACAGCCGATAGTACCATAGCAATCTATTTGCCTGTACAGAACGGTTCCGCAGGTGCGTCAAAACCATATGGGTTATTAAGCTATACTGACTGGTTAAAATTAGATACTGCTGCTCAGACAATAGCTATAGGAGCGGTTTCAGCGGTTTCCAATGCATTTGCTGCCACTGTAACAGCCTCTGGTTCTACCCGAACAATCACACTTCATCCTGCAAATGCAACAAATCCGGGTATTGTCACTGCCGGAACACAAACGTTTGGCGGTAATAAAACATTCCGGGACAGTGTTACCCTGAATGGCCCTTTCACCATGAACAATATTTCGAACAATGCCAGCGAGGATTCAGTGCTGGTAATTAACAACGGACTGATACAAAAAAGGCAGCTTGACGCTGCGGCTTTCGGAAATACTATCCGTAACATCAACGGGAACCGGGATTCAGTGCAGGTTTTTGCATTCGCGAATAGTGGTACGGACCTGACCGTCAGTACGGTGACGGCCGGCGCCGATTCAATTTACCTGAATGTACCAAATGCCGGCACTGCCGCAAGAGGTGTCGTAACAACTACTTTACAAACGTTCGGCGGTGTTAAGAAATTTCAGGACAGTGTAACGGCTGCAACCGCTTTACTGGTCGGAAGTGCAGGCAATTCAAATTCAACGGTGCAGGTAAATGGATCGCTTTCCATGTCTATAAGAACCGTAACTGCCGCAACAACATTAAGTGTAACGGATAATACGGTTCTTGCCAATACAACAAGTTCGGCACTAACCATCACCCTGCCTGCTGCCGGAAGTATTGTTGGCCGTATATATACCATTAAAAAAATAGGAACCGGGGATATTGATAATGCACTGACCATCACTCCGGCTGCCGGGACGATAGATGGAGGAGCTTCTTTGATTATGTACAATGATTATAGCTACGTGACGCTGCAGACTGATGGCACCAATTGGTATATCATCAAAAAATAATTGAGGATCTTTTAAGCATGTGTATGCAACATTTCAAATGGGTTTTGTCTGGGTTGATAATAGTTTTAACAGGTACGGTCGCTTTTCCCCAGCAGTTGAAGCTGGGGAAAAACCCGTCTGTAGTCACAAAGTCAGCTGTACTGGATCTGGAATCTGATAACCAGGGTTTGTTGTTTCCAAGAATAGCTGATACTGCATTGATCAACGCAAATAATCCTCCCAACGGGATGGTGATCTTTCATATTCCTACCCTTAGATTATTGCTTCGCAGCGGCGGTTACTGGCAGCCATTAACCGTTTCAGCATCTTTAAACAATTATTGGTCAGTACTGGGCAACGCGGGTACCATCTCCGGCACAAATTTCATAGGCACAACAGACCTCAGGAGTTTAAGCATGCGTACCAATAACGTTCAGGGCTTTTTACTTGACAGTTTAGGGAATGTGGGCATAGGGGTTTCGCCTGTATTTACAACTAGTCCCAACCGCGAGAAACTGCTTGTAGACGCGGGCACTAATGCCACAAACGCATTTATTAATGTGGTCAGTGGAAAAGGGAGTACCAATAACTACCTGCAGATGAACATTCAAAACAGGTCAGCCGGAACAGCCGCCAGTTCTGATGTTGTTGCCAGTAATGATCTTGGAACTGAGAGTATCAATTATATTGATATGGGCATCAATTCCAGTGGAAATGCAAGTGCCGGTATATTGGGTGGAGCAAGTAATGGCTACCTATATAGTGCAGGTAATGATTTTATTATAGGTAATGCAACTATAGGCAAACCATTGCGTTTCTTTACTACCAACGCTGCAAATTCAAATGAAGGATTCAGGATGGATAGCAGTGGCAGGGTTGGTATTGGAACAACAATCCCACAGCACAAATTACACGTTCAGAATGGTGGGACTACACTTGGTGCCATGGCCGATGTAGTAGCGGCTTTTTCCAATACGACAGGAGACTTGGGAATTCAGTTATTTTCAAATACGAGTGCAGCCGGCAATATCTATTTTGGCCGTTCTGGTCAAAGTAATCGCGGCCTTATTAAATACATGCAAAATCCAACAGCTGCGAGTGAGTATATGGCCTTTTCTGTTGCCGCAAGTGAACGGTTTCGGATTGACGGTATAGGAAATGTGGGTATCGGTAATTCCTCTCCTTCAAATGTTTTACATGTAACTTCATCTGCCAACCCGCTACGACTCCAGGGCCTGCAAACCGGAACTTCCGCCGATCAGATATTGACGGTGGACGCTACAGGCGTTGTGCGCCAGCAAACGGCTGCCTCTGTTGCATCCGCAAATGCATGGTCGCTTCTTGGCAACGCCGGGAGCAACCCAGCCACAAATTTCCTCGGCACCACCGATGCGCAGGACCTGGTATTCAAAACCAATAATACTGAAAGATTAAGAATCGTTAATGAGGTAAGCCCAAGTACAGGCACAGCCGGTGATATCGTTATAGGTGATACAACCCGGGGCACAATAAGGACTAACAAGGAATTGGTTATGCGGGAGGATGGGGATCAATACGGAACTTCTGTTTTACGGCTTAGAAACAGGATGGGTGAAAACGGAGCCATATTTGAAACGGTTGGCGCTTCTGCCAGCCTTGTTGATTTTCTCTTTAAAACAGGACCTGTCGTTGCGCCTATAGTCAGCAATATTCGTTTTGAAGCCAGGACAGGCAGCCCTTCTATTAAAGTAACAGGAAATACTACAGAATGGCAATTTGGACAACCGGATGCAATCAATGGAGGGCCAACGTTGGTCATCGGCGCTTTTGGGACAGGAAGCAATTCAGCACTAAGGATTGGCAACTTCGGTATAGGCACAATTTCACCAACGGAGAAGCTGGATATAAACGGAAACTTAAAGTTTTCAGGAGCCTTAATGCCCGGCAATACTGCGGGAACTTCAGGATTTTTATTAACATCGGGCGGAGCAGGTGTAGCGCCAACATGGTCAAATCCGGCAAGTTTAATATCATCAAACGCGTGGTCAATAACGGGTAATACCGGTATCAACCCTGCAACAAATTATCTTGGCACTACAGACGTGCAGCCTTTAATTTTTAAAACGTCGGGGGCAGAGCGGATGCGGCTAAATGCCGATGGCAATTTCGGCATAGGCAGTTCAACATTTGATGCCGTAAATCCCGAGAAATTCCTGCTTGACGCAGGCGCTACCTTATCGACAAATCTGATAGAGGCCCGCGGATCAATTGATAATTACCTTCAATTGAATGTCCGCAACCAATCCGGGGGAGTCAATGCCAGCAGTAACCTTGCCGTTACGGCCAATAATGGGACAAGCACCACTAATAATGTTAATATCGGGATGAATTCAGGCGCGTTTGCAAATACAGGCAATCCGATTCTGAACGGAATTAATTTTGGATATTTATACAGCACCGGCAGTGATTTCCTGATCGGAAACGCAACAGCCGCAAAACCAGTCCGCTTTTTCGCGGGCGGCCTTGCTGCGGCCAATGAAAGAATGCGCATTGACGGAAGTACGGGAAATGTTGGCATCGGAAATCTCGCACCCGCGGAGAAGCTTGATCTTACCGGTAATTTCAGGTTTTCCGGAGCTTTAATGCCGGCCGGTGCAGCCGGTGCAGCCGGTAATGTACTGACGTCAGGCGGGGCGGGGGCAGCTCCAACCTGGCAGGATGCAAGCGCCGCTGTTATCAGCACAGCCTGGATATTAGGCGGAAACACTTTGAGCGCGGAAAGAACACTGGGAACCGTTAGTGCCTTTGACCTGCCATTCATTACAGGCAATACGGAAAAAATGCGTATCGCAAACACCGGAAATGTAAAAATAGGCGCTGCTTCAGCATTTGATGTCACCAATCCGGAAAAGCTTTTGATAGATGTAGGAACTACAGGAAATTTTAATGTCATCGCAGGAAAAGGAACAATTGACAATTACCTGCAGTTGAATATACAAAATAAATCAGCTACTGCGGCGGCCAGCTCAGACATCGTAGCTACCAACAATACAGGCAATGAATCAGTCAATTTCATTGACATGGGCATAAACTCTTCAGCTTATGCTTCTACGACCAATATACTTAGCGGTCCCAGTAATGCCTATTTGTATTCAACCGGGAATGACCTGGTGATAGGCAACGCCACGGTTGCTAAGCCTATGCGTTTTTTTACGGGAGGTGTAGTTGCCACAAATGAAAGAATGAGGATTGATGGCAATGGCAACATTGGTATTGGCACTACTTCTCCAACCTCTCTCCTTCATGTTAACTCGCTGAGCCCTACTACCGCAGGTGTTGTCCTGGCAAAATTCGAAGGTACACAGGATGAGGGAAGTTCAAATAATTATACCTCAGTGCAAGTGATTAATAATTCCGTCACAAATAGTAAGACATCACTGACGTTGGGAGGGACAACCCCTTCAAAGCAATGGCACATAGGTACAGACTTATTCGCGAGTAATGCAAAAAACTTTTTTCTATATGACGCGAATGCCGCACTTAACCGCCTTTGGATTGATGGCAATGGAAATACCAGTCTGGGCTCAACTTCCTTTGATGCGACTAATCCTGAGAAACTTCTTGTAAGTGCAGGAACTACCAAATCTGTAAATGCTATAGTAGGGAAAGGAACCATCGATAGTTATTTGCAGCTTAATATTCAGAACCAGTCGAGGGGAGTTAATGCCTCATCTGATGTTGTGGCTACCGCCGATAATGGAAGTGAAACTACCAACTATATCGACATGGGCATCAACAGCAGCGGCAATACCAGTAATGTGATGGGAGTTGCCAACGATGCGTACCTGTATAACATGGGTCAGGATTTACTGATAGGAACGGGAACCGCTGCCAAGTCGTTGATATTTTTGACAGGGGGAACTTCTGAAGCTGCCAATCAAAGAATGAGGATCACTGGAACGGGAAATGTAGGTATAGGTACAGCGACCCCAAATTCTACGCTCGCTGTGAACGGATCGGTTACAATGAAATACAGAGTGATAGGCGGCCTAAGTACTTCGGGAAGCACTACGATCACAGCTACCGATTATACACTTATAAACACTGTTGGATCAGGCACCTGGACATTGCCGGCAGCAAGCACCTGTCCGGGCAGAGTTTATTTGCTGGTGAATCATGGTACGGCAGCTATAACAATTTCGCCAGCATTAAGGGTTTCCGCAGCGGTTCCTGCCGCCGGTGCAACTACAAACTTACCTCAGACAGACGGATCTAACACTTTTCAAATAATTTCCGACGGCACCGACTGGAGGAAGCTGAATTAACAAGTGCAGGAATAGTGAAACGAAAGCCGGAATTTAGAAGCTAACCATCTCTATATAATATAGAGGTTTATGATGTTTACTTAAAGATAAAATCTATTTGACTTTTCCTGATTGCAGGTCTAATGCACAGATATGGAAATATTCTTCTTCAAATACCCATCATCCCCCAAACTATTCTTACCTCATCAAAACAGCTATAAAAAGATATTAAATATTTTGTTCTTAAGACTTTTTAACACTATATAAAAATATGAAATTCTCGTTAAAGGACTTAGCTGATATAAAAGGTTACAGCATACTACGCCTGAGGTAAAATAGCAGTAGTCAAAACAAAACATTACACTAACTTATACTCAAAAATACTCGTTTGGAATTTTTTCCGGTTTTGGGAAAGCAGAATTAAAGATTTTCAGACGTTATACTAACAATCAACGGTTTACAAAACGGCACAAGGTTGGGAATAAAAGGGAAGACCTAATTCCATCCCTTACCATGAAAACATTCTTCTTACATATCATCTTTGTTTCACTCCTGGTGATCACATTCCTGAACGGAGCAAAAGCGCAGTCGGGATTTTTTGTTCCGAGAAACGCACAAATATTTTTCAATGGTGACAGCGCAACCGTTTTTTCAGATGTTTTAAATGAAGGAAGCATTGGAGTAGGTAAGAGCGCACTTGTAAATTTTACGGCTCAAAAATGGGTGAACGATGCACAATCTTTAATAACTGACGAAACCAACGCAGGCACGGGTACCAGAGGTGTGGGTGGTGTTGTACGGTTTCTGTCTTTCGATACAACCATCCGCCAGCAATTGAACGGTGGCTATAACGCAGCCACCCGGCAGGGTCCTGCATTTTCCCATTTGCAGATACAAAATATAAAGGGCCTTGAACTGACAGGGAGCAATGCAAAAGTGCGTAACGAATTACAGTTTAAACAAGGTCTGGTTTATGTAAATGATAATATTCTTTTGGTAGGTGATGGCACTCCCGGAAAAATCTCCGGTTACGATTCTTTACATTACGTTGTAACAAATAACCAGTTGAATGAGGGTTTCCTGCTTCGTGAAAGTATCACCAGCCAGGACGGTGTCGTTGTGTTTCCCGTAGGCAGCAACGAGAATTCCTATACGCCGCTCGGCCTCAGAAGCGGTGTACAACAAGCCGATAATTTTTATGTAAACGTAAACGATGGCATCAAAAAAGATGTGATCAGGGGAAACCTTAGTTCTCAGAGCGTAAATAAAACCTGGCAGGCGGGCAAACAGTTCCGGCCAAACCAGGATCAGGTGCATGTGCTCCTTCAGCACAATAGCGAAGACGAAGGAAGCTTGTTTGCCTCAGCCAGGGCAAATGCATATGTATCGCAGATTCAACAGGGAAGCTGGGATGTAGGCCACCCGCAAAGCAGCCCTGCCAGAGGAACCCTGACCACGGGCCAGCCAGGTGCAAACAGTGGTTTAAACGGAAGAACATTTGAAGGCACAATAGGATCTGAATCTTTCTTTTCGAAACTTACCGGCAAAGGCGACACTACCAAAAGTATAACGAGTCTCTGGTTTAACGGATACCGCATTGATGCAGACTTTACCAGGGTTTACTGGAGAACCAACCCGGAAATACATAACCGATATTTTGTGGTTCAAAGAAAGCTCACCAACGAAGCTGACTTTAAAAATATCGATACGCTCCTTACAAAATCAGTAAACGGCATCAGTAACAGTGATCTGAATTATGAAATAAAAGACGCGAACAGCTACCCGGGAGTAAGTTTCTACCGCCTGATGATGGTTGATAAAGACAGCGTGGTAACCTACTCAAATATTATCGCGGTAGCCGGTACGCCGGGTAAATTCAAACTAACCCTCTGGCCAAACCCGACTCCTGATAATTTCTTTATCGGCTTAAATGGAGAAGTTTCCGTTAAAGCGATCGTCATCTTTAACGCCGGAGGACAGAAAGTATACGAAACGCAGGTAAATGGACGCAGTATCATCTCGGTCCGCGGTTTCAGACCCGGCACTTACATGGTAAGTTTTATCTCTGCCACTAACCAGATTGTTGAAACCAAAAGAGTTGTTGTAACGGGATATTGATGACAATGATTTATCTAAAAAAAGACCTGCCGGGTATTGAACCCTGGCAGGCCTTTTTAGTACCTTTTCTTTCTTTTGTGCAGAAGCTCTTCCCATGTATCCGGCAATTTTTTTTCAAGTTCATTGAATCGTATTCCAAAGGTCAGCAAAATCGTTCCTTCGTCTGAAAGCACGCCGATGGAGGAAACCGGTGTAAAAGAATTTGTATACCGGAAGGCCGCCACTAAAAAATATCTATCGCCGTTGTAACCGGCAGATCCAAGCATCCTGACGCTTGATTGCCAGTGCATACCGCTTTCATTATGTATCGCTGCCTTCGCCACGTGAAATCCAAAACCTGGCCCGAGAAACAACCCGCCGGAGATAAAATACTTGCCATCCTCAATAGCCTTTGTATATAAATAACCTGGTCGAAAATCAATGTTCACTATGGTCAGGTTCTGCAACCCGGTTTGGTTCTCAAATAAAGGCTCGTACCTTCTGTCGCCGGGAATGATAGGGCCGTTCCTTCCTCTTGAGATAAGCAGGTTAGGATTTAATTCAAACATAAATGCTCCCGCCGACAGCCGCTGCCTCTTCGAATAATCTGAAATGGCCTCCAGCGACAGCCGTTTATGATTGGTGTTGATCAGCCAGCAAGGGCTGAATTTAAAAAGGTTAACTGAGCTGCGTACATCGATGGTCTTTTTATCTTTCACTGACGCAACATTATTATAGAATCCAAATTTGCCACCGAAATTATTTGCACCGTGATAAACATTGCCTGCTATAACCAGCGACCTGTTGTTTGTGCTGCTCCTCAGGCTCTGCGAGACAGAAAAGTTTATGAATTTATAGGAAAGATAAACACCGAGATTTGTTCCGGTATTAAAAGGAAAACTTGCCGTAGGGGGCACGAGTGTATTGTCCGGACTTATCTCCACGCCGGCCCCCGTTCTTTCCAGGGAAATCCTGATTACATAAGGCTCCTTGTAATCTGCAATATATTTTCGATCAGTAACAACCTGGCCTGTTGACGTAAACAGGTTCAACTGGTTAAACAGCAAACAAACCAACCACTTTCTCATATCATAAATGTATGAATAAGTCACCTTTCCTTTCCTTGTCAAATGTCCGACTGAAATGATAAAGTAACCGGCGCTAAACGCTGTGTTGACCGGCAGAAAGGGAATGAGTGAAATTACGGACATCCCCGTGATTCAATGGCTTAGCTGGTAAACGAGCTTAACTGCGAGGCGTATAGTTTTATGTACTCTTCTTTTCGTCTTAACCGGTATTGCATGATAAACCGCGGGTGCGGTAAAGGAATAACCCTTTCAAAAAAATTCAGTTCTTTATTTAAGGCAGAAAGAAACGTAAAGTTTTTCCCATCCCCGACGCAAAAAACAGCGTTGCGATGTATGCCAAAATCCAACTGACGTTTCATACAATCGATTATGAAGCTCCGGATACTTTCCTGCAGTGGCCTGTTATCATAGTAATTCAGGTTCTTATTGTTTTGAATAAATCCCAAAGGGCTTATCGCAGTAATGTAGAAGTTTTTGTAAAAGTCAGGAGGACCGCCGTATGAGCCGATCATGTCATAAATAAAAACTGAAGATAGCTCCTGTTTCTTTTGCCAGGGATTAATGATGCCGCAATTGTTTTGCAGCCGGATGGGATCTGTAAACGGAATGCCCGTGACGCCGCCACCAAAGCGGCCGGGATTGATACCCATGATCATCCAGCGTTTGTTTTCGTCACCGTAGTATTTTTGATAGAACCGGTTGCAAATTTCCATCGTTGCTTCATCCTTAAAGGGATTCATTACGTGAATGCCTTGCGGCAATTGTACATCAAGGTGAAGCGAAGACAGGAACGCAAGTATGTTTTCTGCAAAAAGCATGGGTAAATGTAAGAAAGGTAGGGTAAAGAGATTGCGGTTACTGCCATCACCAATTACGACCGCAAAGAGGCACAGAGAAAGGGAACCGCAAAGAGGCACAGAGAAAAACACACAGAGAGAGAAACGGAGAAGCAATGGTCGCGGTTCTTATAGTTGCCCTACTCAAGGCAAACTATTGGCATCAACGCTTTACCTTGTGTACATGGTGAGTAATATCTTAGAAATCCAGTTCCGGGTATCGGTTTTTGCCCTAAGCCATATTACGGTGCGCTGCACCTTAATAATCAATGAAACTTAATCCTACTACAAATATAGCGGTGCGCTGCACCTTTAATATGACGAAAAACTTTTCTAAAAATACAATGGCTCGCATGTTGTTTATATCTACATTCTTACAATGGTGCAGCGCACCAGAATATTTGTAGAAAATTTATGATTTTCAAATCAGGTGCAGCGCACCGTAATATTTTTCCCCCTTAGAATTCTATCTGTCTTTCATCCACGAAACGGCCGTTATTAATGTGCAGCTTCTTTTAGGTAACACGTTATCTTACCAGATGTTTGAATCCCCGATTCACCAATGACTCTGTGTAAAAAATGACAGGGCAGTTTTATGCGTGTTAGCCAGCGTTGGTATCGGTTCCGCGTTGTGGGTACATCGTAGAGGAACAGATAAACAAACTGCAGTTGTTTACATTAATATAAATCCACTAAGCTTTCTAAGTGCAAACTTTTATGGGGAGCAGAAATATAGCAATTGCTGATTTAGTTCAACAAAGTCAGACATATAAATCTGACCTTCACCGATTAAAGTCTGCGGAATCCTATCGTCCTTATAAGATTATGGGGCAGGCAATGAGCAATCAACATATTTATTATTAATACATGAGTACACATCCGTTTGAAAGTAACACCTATGTGCAATCGAAAGTACTGCAAAAAGTACCTACCGGAATAGTTGGATTTGATCAGATAACAGATGGAGGACTGCCGGCGGGCCGGCCAACGCTGATTTGCGGCGCGGCGGGTTGCGGTAAAACACTCTTTTCGATGGAATTCATTGTACGGGGTGCTCTTGAATTTAATGAACCCGGAGTGTTTATGGCGTTTGAAGAAAAAGCTGAGGAACTGGTAATGAATGTGGCGTCACTTGGATTTGACCTTGACAAACTTCAAAACAACAAGCTTGTTAAAATCGACCATGTGCACATTGAAAGAAACGAAATTGAGGAAACCGGCGAATATGATCTGGATGGGCTTTTTATAAGGCTTGGCTATGCGATTGACAGCATCGGTGCGAAAAGAGTTGTATTGGACACAATTGAAAACTTGTTTTCAGGCCTGAGTAATCAGGCAATTCTGCGCTCGGAAATAAGGCGGTTATTTCAATGGTTAAAAGAAAAGGAAGTCACCGTAATCATTACAGGGGAAAAAGGTGATGGGTCATTGACAAGGCAGGGCCTCGAAGAATACGTCTCAGACTGCGTGATACTACTTGACCACCGGGTTAGTAACCAGATTTCCACCAGGCTTCTCAGAATTATAAAATACCGGGGATCTCTGCATGGTACCAATGAGTACCCTTATTTGATAGATGAAGAAGGAATTTCCGTTCTGCCTGTAACATCATTAAAACTTCTGAACAATGTTTCTTCTGAACGTGCTTCATCAGGCATAAAGGCTCTTGACAGGATGCTTGGGGACAGAGGGTTCTATAAAGGCAGCAGCATCCTTATTTCGGGAACCGCCGGAACCGGCAAAACAAGCATTGCCTCTATATTTGCAAATGAAACGTGTAGCCGCGGAGAGAAATGTATTTACTTTGCGTTTGAAGAATCTCCACAACAAATCCTTCGCAACATGCGATCGATAGGTCTTGACATGCAAGGCCATATCGAAAAGGGGCTCCTTCATTTTCATTCATCCCGTCCAACGATTTATGGGCTTGAAATGCACCTCGTTGCGATACATAAAATGATAAAGAAGCACAGGCCTTCAGTAGTTATTCTTGACCCTATAACCAACCTGATTACGGTAGGTTCGGTGAGTGAAGTAAAGTCTATGCTGATAAGGCTGATAGACTTTCTGCAGGTTGAACAAATTACGGTGATGTTTACCGCCTTAAGCTTAAATTCAGTCGTCAATGAGCAAATGGACGAAGGTGTTTCATCTCTTGTGGATACCTGGATATTGGTACGGGACATCGAATTTAACGGTGAACGTAACCGGGGAATATATGTCATGAAATCAAGGGGAATGAAGCACTCAAACCAGGTTCGGGAATTTGTCATCAGGGACGAAGGAGTAGAAATATTAGACGTCTACCTGGGGAAGAACGGTGTTTTGACCGGCTCAGCAAGGGAAGCGCAACAATTGGAACACGCAACCGATGAAGTGTTGCGTAACCACCAGATAAGTCGGAAAGACCGTGAAATTTTAAGGAAAAAAATGGTGCTTGATGCTAAGGTAGCGAGCCTGAAAGAAGAATTTGATTCGCTTGAAGAGGAATTGAATAAAAGTCACATCGAAGAGCAATTAAAAAAAGAAGTGCTCGAAAAAAACCGGGGTGAATTAACACGCATCAGGGATAGGGACAGCTATAACAATAGTGATCCTGCAAAAAATGTTAATTGAATAGTATGGAAAAAAATACGCCTGCCCTGGAACTACGTTTATACATTGCCGGAAAAACGACAAAATCAGTAAATGCCCTTAACAACCTCAGAACATATTGTGAAAAGCACATGAAAGACCAGTATATCATTGAGGTGATAGACCTTCTTGTTCAACCACAACTTGCGGAAGGTGACCAGATATTTGCCGTGCCTACGCTGGTTAGGAAAGTCCCTGAACCGATCAGGAAGATCATTGGCGATTTGTCTAACGAAGAAAAAGTATTGGTCGGGTTAAATATTCGTCCTGTAAAAGCACTCAATGAATAATAAGGAATCCCGGTTATCATCGCTGAGCACTGATGACAAAGATGAATACAAGCTGCAATTATTTGTGGCGGGTGCTTCAGCAAATTCAGTGCGTGCTATTGTGAATATCAAGCAGATATGTGAAAGTTATTTAAAGGGTAATTACTCACTACAGATCATAGATATACACCAGGAGAAGCTAATAGCTGAAAAAGAGCAGGTGATCGCTTTGCCATTGCTTATTAAGCGACTGCCTTTACCTGAACGGCGCCTCATCGGAGACATGTCAGAAAGGGAAAAAGTAATCAGGGGCTTAGGTCTTATTTAATCGATGTACATGGAACACACCGCATCTTATGATGAGTTAAAGAACCAGGTTATCAACCTGCAGGTTCAATTGGAGGAAGCCAATGAAACGATCAATGCGATCAGGAACGGTCAGGTTGATGCGCTCATTGTTCGTGGCAACGCCGGTAACCAGCTCTTTACTTTAAAAACTGCCGATCAGACTTACCGTGTTTTTATTGAAAAAATGTCCGAAGGTGCTGTCACTTTAGATAGTAGCGGCATTATTCTGTACAGTAATTCCCAGTTTGCCGCAATGGTTAATACGCCGTTGTCGCACGTTATCGGTTCGACGTTTAAGTCATTTATTGCTGACGGATCGAAACATAGCTTTGAGGTTATTTTCGATAATGGCTGGAAACAGGATAGTAAAGCGGAGATACTTTTAAGCTGTGGCGATCAGATTTCCCCGTTTCAATTATCCCTTACTACGCTTGAGCTTGATGAAGGGATATCCTTAAGCATTATTCTTACTGACCTGACAACGCAAAAAAAAACACAGCAAATGCTTGCCTCAAGCAATGAGGAATTGGAGAAGATAAACGTCGCCCTGGAGCTGAGCAATGTTGATCTTCAGCAATTTGCGTCGATTGCTTCACATGACCTCCAGGAGCCGCTCCGCAAAATGCAGATCTTTTCTTCAATGCTGAAAACGCATTATTCTAAACTGCTCCCCGACGAAGGCAAAAAATACCTGGAGAAAATCATAGCTTCATCTAACCGGATGCGATCTCTGATTGTCGATGTGCTGGACTTCTCAAGGCTTTCTGAAGCATCCACATTTGAAAATACAGATCTTAAAGACATTGTCAACGAAGTGCTGGACGATTTCGAAATACCTATTTTGGAAAAGAGGGCTGTAATCGTGGTGGAAGACCTTCCCGTAATTGCAGTAAACAGAGGGCAAATCAGGCAGGTTTTTCACAATCTGATCAGCAATTCCTTAAAATTTTGCAATCCGGTACAAACTCCGTCTATTGTGATCGCTTCCAAACGGGTTGCAAGCCTGACCTGCTCCGCCGGGGATCAAAGCGATGGCTTATTTTGCCGGCTGTATGTTACCGATAACGGAATTGGCTTTGAAGAAGAATTTGCCACGCAAATTTTTTCTATATTCCACCGTTTACATTCGAGGGACAGATACGAAGGCACAGGTGTTGGATTAGCCATAACAAAAAGAATTATCGATAAGCATAACGGTACAATCAAAGCTCACAGTAAAAAAGGAAAGGGGGCTGAATTTATCATCACCCTGCCTGTTTCGCAGGATTTACCTTCGTCCGCCGATACAGTCTCCTCTGCCGCTGCACTTCGCTAAGCGTTAACTCCCTTGCCGCTTTTCTGCTCTTCAGACCTCCCGATCTTTCGCAAATTGAAGTACCCCAAATCCTGGCGCGAGGTGCGGCCTGGCCAATGTGCCGATGCGTACTTGTGCCTTTTACTTTAGCAGAGATTCTGATAGTAGTGCTTTAACTTTCCTTCAATCCTTGGCACGAGAACGCCACGCTCAATCCTGTGCCGCATTCTCACGCCAGGCCGCTTTTTATATTATATTTCAGTATTTACGGGTGCAGCGCACCGTAATATGAGTATTTCGCAACAGAATTTAATTTTCCCGTATAGGCGGTGCGCTGCACCTGTTAGATTACGAAGCGCCTTTCTGCAAATACAAAGGCTTCGCATGCTAATGTATTTCTACATTCTTATAGTGGTGCAGCGCACCGTAGTATACTCTTAATGTGTCCCTATCGTACCCGGTAGGATATTACTGGAAATTTTTCGGCAATAGTGAAAAAGTTCTGAATTTAATATTACCTTATTGTTATTTTTTGTAGATTAGTAGGCCGTGAATACTTTTATACTTATCACCCTAACTCTTGCTGCAGTAGTCATCAGACCTGTAACGATCAACGCCCAGTCGAACGAAGTTCCGGTGCATATAGATTTTTACGGAGAGCCTGTATCCTTCAGGTTAGATACAGCTGCTCTACCTGATTTTAAATTTTCGTTTTTCGCAGAAAATGTCGATGCGTCTTATAAGGCTATGTCTGTGACCAGCTACGAATCTGTGCTTATGGCTCTTGCCAGGTATAAAGAGAAAAATAAGCCGGATGACTGGTTATTTTATCAGTTGGTCCGCAAAGTCGCTCAGCATATCAGTCCTAAAGCAGAGAATTACCAGCGCTATACGTTTTACAAATGGTTCCTGCTGACTAAATCCGGATACAATGCCCTTCTTACTTACTCGGAGAATAAGGTACTTTTTTACGTAAGAAGCGACGAAAACATTTATAATGTTCCCTCGAGGTTTCAGAACGGCAAACAGTTTGTATGCCTCAATTACCACGATTATGGGCACATTGATTTCAGTAAAGAAAAGTTTATCCCTCTAGTGATCTCTGAAAAAGAGGCGGGAAATGATTTCAGCTATAAGATAACCCGGCTCCCTGACTTTCCAATAAAGGATTATATTGAAAAGGAAATCCGGTTTAACTACGAACAAAGCGAGTATAAATTTAAGGTGAAACTAAACCCTGAGGTTAAAGCCATTTTCGCCAACTACCCGGTTGTAGACTACGAATCTTATATTAATATACCGCTGAGCAATGGAACTTACCACTCGCTTATTCCCATACTCAGGAAGAATGTAAAAAGCCTGAGCACTAAAAGGGGAGTTGATTACCTCATGCGTTTTACCCGCTACGCATTCATGTTTGAAAAAGATACTGACCTGTTCGGAGGGGAAAAACGCCTGTCGCCCGAGCAGACACTTTTGTATGAGTATAGCGACTGTGAAGACCGGGTTGGCTTATTTTTTTATCTCGTAAAAGAAATTTATAATTTGCCCATGATCGTCATGGTTTTTCCAAAGCATGTTACAATTGCAGTGAAATTTGATAAGCCTGTCGGCAGACCTGTTATATATAACGGCGGGCATTATTCTGTATGTGAACCTACTCCCCAGAAACAGGACTTGCAATTGGGTCAATTGATTCCCGGACTTAGAAAAGTTGATTACGTAGTTGCCTATACCTATTCTCCCGGGTAAAAGTAGCCCGGTCATTCTCAGGGCCTTTTTGCACTCTTCCTGTTTTCTTTTAGTGAGTTGCGGAGTTCTTCGGATAAGCTGAAATAAAGGAAAGCGCCATCCTTAATAAAATAAATGTAATTACAACTATCACGCGTCGAAAAGTAAATCGTTTTCAAAGGCTCCTGCTTGCGGTACAGATATATTTTACCCTCTGACCGGCACTTTTTCACATCATATAGCCGTTCGAAAGGCTGACCCAGATCAGTAAAGACGTTTTGCATAAGAAGCGAATCTGCAGATGATGTAAAACGGTAATACCGCGAGTATCGCAAAGAATCTCCGTCAGGATTATCGTAATAAAGTATCTGCAGGCTGTCTGCCTGTTTCAATCGAGGTTCCGCATCTAACCCATTTTGTACGACAAAACTGTTGTCGTGCGCCTGGTCGTGTTCAATACTCCCGGCGTTTTTCTTTTCCGGAGCATTGTGGCATGCCATAAAAAACCAGAAGAGAGCTATAAGAACCTGATATCGCATGAATACAATTTTCATTGTTGTCCGAACAATTAACAAATCAGACCATTAACTAAACCCGGGACTAATGCCGGATGATGCTTTCCTGACAGGCTCCCGGAAGGTGGAGATGGCGGTCTTTTTGTATTTGAATGCCTTTTTATTTCGTCAGTCATTATGATCATTTTGTAAAAAAAAGCCGCTTTTTAAGCGGCTTTATAAAAGTAGTAAACTAAAATTTAGTAGGGATTTGTCTGTGGGGTAAAATTCGCCCAGCCTGCTAACCAGTTGGTACCACCTAAGGCTCCACGGTAGGCAACGGTTGTAAACGAGCTTAACCCGGTGAATACTGCTCCTGTTAAAGCAGGCGAACCGGCTTTCGGCATGTAATTCGGAGCATCAAAATTGAAAGGGGCTTCAAGCATGATATCATTTGCATTGCCATACGTGATACATCCGTTAGCCTCAGCTTTTGCTCTTACCTGGGCAGCTGTCATTACTGCTTCTGCCCCTAAAGCAGTGTTATAAGGGTTGGCAAGGGCATGAACGAGGTTGTTTTTAAACAACGACGAGTCATTTCTATAGGCGTTAGCTGTAGCTGCACTTTCCATAACGAATCCACCTTTAGGAAAGCCCATCATAATTGAATTATGAACTTCAAAACGTACAGACCTTCTCCACCGGTTGGCGTAGTTTAAATTAGCTTCCGTCTTTGGGTCACCGTTCGGGCCTATCCAGGTAATATTTGAAAGTACCGGTCTTGTGTAAGGAGCGGCAAGCGTGCCGGCTCCGTCGTTATCAGCTTCAACGCCATTCCCTGCGTCAGTATCTGCAATTTCCGGTCTGCGTTGTACTACCGCAAACTGGATTCTTCCGTTATAGCCAAAATCAAAGTCAAGGTCATCATCTGAAGCTGCATAAGATATCAGGTATCTTGCATTAACCGTTCCGCCAAAAAATTCAAAGGCGTCGTCATTACCATAAGATACCTGTATATACTCCAGCGTTGTACCAGAACCTACACCACCAAGGGTTAACCCGTTAATCTCTGAACCAGGCTCTGCAGCGATTCCGGCCCATTCTATGCGGCAATAACGCATCGTTCCTGAATTATCCGTGGCATTTGTGCCGCCGTAACGACGGTCTACGCCGCCTTCAACAAGCGGAGCCGGCGACAATGGCCTGTTGGTAGGTGCGTTTCCTAAAAGGATGATACCACCCCAGTCTCCACGTATTCTCGCCCCGGGGGCTTTGCCTGAGGTAAAAATGATAGGTTTAGCGGCTGTGCCTGTGGCTTCGATCCGGGCTCCTCTTTCAATAATGATGGCACCCTTTTGGGATACATCACTCTTAAGTATAGAGCCTTCGGGGATACGTAACGTAGTTCCCGAGGTAAAATAAACATAGCCTTTAATCGTATATGATCCTCCATCCAATGAAATGTCTCTTTCATAGGAACCCACAAGTACCCGGCTTGCATTAGGATCATCCGGGTTTGTGCCCCCGCCTCCTCCACCGGTGCCGTCATTGAAATTTACCTTTACGCAGGACGCTGCAAACATCACAGTTGCGCCAATCACGAAGATCTGTTTAAACGTATTCATAAATAATTTTTTTTAAGTTAAGTATGCAGCACTATTTTTTTCCGGATAGATCAAAATCATAGGCAAACCCCACCGTAACGGTAGTGCCGGGTGAATAGGCATAATTGATCCTGTCTCCCTGGCTGTAGCTGTAGCCTGCCTTGGAAGAGGGATTATCGTAAAATGCGTATCTGTTGTTCAACAGGTCAGAAACGGTTATTTTCCATTCTGCTCTATTGTTGAAAGCTTTTCTCGAGACCTGGAGATCAAGGACATTTCTTGGTTTTTCGTAGATATCATTAAATCCGGCACCTGTAGGATCACCTACCAATGCTAAACGCGGCCCTATTCTGTTGTATAGAACGGTTGCATTCCAGCTATCATTTGCATACTGAAAACCTGCATTGATCAGATACGGAGACTGGCCAAACAACGGCCTGTCCTGTTCAGACTTCACGCCGCTTGCCTGCTCTGTAGTGAGGGTTACCTTCGAATCGAGAACGGTAACGTTTCCAATGAAAGTCAGGTTGGTTAATTTGTCACTGATGAAATCAAGCTTTTTACGCAGCTCAACTTCGGCTCCGTACAAAAACGCCTCGTCAGCATTAGCATAATTGAACAGCCAGCGGTCACCATTGCTCCCTGCATCCATTCGTAATTCAATCGGATTGTTAAACCGCTTGGCCAATAGGCCAGCAGAGATCAGCTCGCCTGATTTCGGATAAAACTCATACCTGATATCAGCATTTATGATCCCGGTTCTTTTCAGGCTTGTCTCGCCGGCAATGCCCCAAATTTGTTCATAGTCGAAAAACTGGAAAGGAGCGATCTCCCGGAATTCGGGTCTTGCTACTGTTTGTGAAGCTGAAACACGTACCTGGTTTCTGCTATTAAGATTGTAGGTTAAATTTAAAGATGGCAGAAAGTCCCATTTTTTTGTATCTATGACGACCCTTTTCAGAGAAAGATCACGTGATGAAAGGAATTGCTGAAAATATTCTGTTCTTAAGCCCCATATCACCCTGACATTGTCTCCGATTTTGTTATCAAGCATAACGTAACCGGCGTTCAATGCAGACACACCAAAATACTTATCGGTATTTTGTGTCTGTTCATCGAGATATAAACCATTTGTTTTGATATTATCTGTCAGGAATGCCTGGTCGTAAGGAATGGTAATATCAGTTGTTGTTGAAGCAGGCCTGTACCTGAATATGCGTGCATTGAAATCACGAAACCTGACAAGCGTGCTGCCACCGACCTTCAAAGACTGTTGAAATCCGCCCATCTCAAACGGGATTAGCAGAGAACCGTTTGCACCAGTGGTGTAGTCCTTTAACGTTGAAAAGAAACGACGGGTGTCGTCGTCATCCAGTTCAAATTCGCTGGCGGGGTCAGACGAACTTCTTACATATTGCGCCGTCCGGAAATCAGGCTGGGTTTTGTTATTGTAGGCGAAATTTCCACTCCATCTGAACTTTATTCCTGAGGTGCTAAGGACGTGCTCACCCTCTAATTGCCCGCTGTACAGGGAGCGTTGATTCAGGAAAGATGACCGGAGCGATACGATCTGCAGACGGCCGGTATTGTCGAGCGTACGGGTATAATAATTGTCCTCCAGCACCTGGTTGAAAAGATTTTTTAAAGAGATTTTATGCTTCCCTTTAATATAGGTGAAGTTTGCCAGCGCGCCTGCGTTTACAGCATACCTGTTTTGTATTTCCGTTCCGGTAAAAATGGGAGTACGCACCTGTTCAAACCGGCCTCTTTCCACATTATCGTAGATGGTCATTCCCTGGCGGTGATATACCGAGATGATGCTTCCGAAAGTGGCGGTATTGTCATATTTCTTCACATTGGCCCATGTAAGGTTTATGGTGGTGATGGGTGCTGCCTTTCTTACCTGTTCGGAGTATACGTCGTCCGGGAAAGTTTTTGTCTGTTCAATTTTTTGCTGATCGCTAAGGCTGCGGTAAGCGGGAATTGAAGGAATACCGGCAGGAAGGCTTCTGCTTCCGTCATCAAAACCAAGCCAGTCGGTACGGTTGCGGCTATTGCTGGTGAAATCTTTAAACGTGGATTGTGAATTGTAACCCAGGGAAATGCTGGCTGACAAATAATTTCTGGCAGGTATGTCCCTTGTATTGATCTGAACAAGGCCGCCTGCGAATTCACCCGGCAGGTCTGGCGTCGCAGTCTTATTAATGATAATATTATCGATCATTGCTGCAGGAATAATATCAAAAGAAAAAGCTTTTTTATCCGGTTCAGAACTCGGCATTACCGCATCATTGATAAGCGCCTGGTTATAACGGTCACTTAATCCCCGTACAATCACATACTTATTGTCCTGTATGGAGGCCCCGCTAACTCTTTTTAAAACCTCTCCAGTATTTTTATCGGGTGTACGGCGGATAAAGTCCGCGGCCAGCCCGCTGGAAAGGGCAGTATTGCTTCTTTGAAAGTTTAGTAGTGATGCTGTACTTTCCTGGCGCCGGGTAGTCGCCCTGACCACGACACCTTCCATGCTTTGGGTGGCAACTTGTAAAACGATATTTAGTTCGTTATCCAGCGTCTGGCCTACTTCAATTTCACTTACCTTTTTCGGAGCATAACCTATAGTTGAAAATTCCAGCTCATATCTTTTCCCGGGGGCTAAGCTTAAACGATAGCGGCCTTCCACATCAGAAGTCGTACCGCTACCTCCGACTACCTTGACCGACACACCGCTCAGAGATTCATTTTTATTATTGACAATTTTGCCGGTAAGATTAATCGATTGAGCCGAGGCAATGGTGTAACTCAGAAATGCAACTAATAAAGTGAGAATACGGGGCATCTATTTGTTTTGGCAAAAAAATGCTAAGTGTGTTATGGGCAGGTTATGCGAATATTACGTAATTGTTAACGAAGCGTTTTTTAAGTTTTGTGTAGTAAGTTCACACAAAAACGCGTTAATAATGGCATAGCCGCATTATGCTATATAGCTGGTTAATCCTATATCAAGGAAATTGTTTCGGGACGGCCGGTCGAAATCCCTTCATTCCCCCTATTCCGGGAGGAGCTCCCCCTTTTACCTTCTTTTAATCTGTTATTGCGGGAAATGTGCTTCTTTTGCAATAAATAACGACAAGATGCTTAATGTATTCGCTGTTTCGCTTTTATCAATTGCCATTTTTGCAGGTTGTACATCTTCTAAAAAAGGTTCTGCAAGTTCACCGGTACCGGGCACGTCTGCTCCTGAAACCAAATTGCAGTCTCAGCCAGTCTACGAAATGCGTGTTTATTATGCGGAGCCGGGGAAGTTGGAGGATCTCAACGCCCGTTTCCGGGGTAATACCACGCGCATTTTCGCTAAGCATGGCATGAAAAACATCGGTTATTGGGTACCAATCGATAATCGGGACAACAAGCTAATCTATATACTTTCTTATCCCAGCCGCGAAGCCAGGAACGCATCCTGGAAAGCTTTTGGCGCTGATCCGGAATGGCAGGCGGTAGCAAAAGCATCGGAAGCTAACGGCAAAATTGTGGCGAAAGTTGAAAGTACTTTTATGCTGGCTACAGATTATTCCCCTGCTTTACAACTGGCCGTTGCCCCTGAGCCCCGCACTTTCGAGTTGCGTACGTATACTGCTTCTGCGGGTAACCTGCAAAATTTACACGACCGTTTCCGGAGCCATACGCTGAAGCTTTTCGAAAAGCAGGGCATTACGAATATTGTGTACTTCCAGCCTATGAATAGCGCTGATGGGAGCAAGAGTAACAAGCTCATCTATCTGATAGCCCATAAAGATAAAACAGCCGGCGATGCATCCTGGAAAGCTTTCCGCGAGGATCCGGTTTGGATAGCCGCCAGAAGTGCATCTGAGGTAAGAGGGGGTGGTTCGCTTACCACACAAGTTGAATCTGTATTTATGGTGCCGACAGACTACTCGCCTGTGAAATGAATTGATCTGAAAATTCAATCGAAAAGGATTTTGGGTTTATGAAGCACAAAAGATCTTTATACGATCTATTACCTCCTCTGGTAAGGTGCAAAAAAGATTTATCAGGTACTTGGTCTAAAGTGGAGCGATACGTCCTTCGCTGTCAAAAAGGATAGGTCCCCAAAATAAAGTAAAAAAATAATAGCCATCATCAATACATCCTTTCCCTATTGGTTCAGCCCGAAATTTAAAGAATACAGCGGTCAGGCGGATAAATTACCCGTAGATCAGCATATGTTACATCTTCGGATAAAACTGTAAATGAATGATGAATTTCTTAAGACAGCAACATTGATTCGCCATTCGACCATTAAAAAGAGCCAAAGTCCCAGTCATCTTTCGTGCCATTAATTAACCTGCTGGGGCATTGTTCACCTCCATTTCCTGAATGATATTGCCTTTCCACTTCTTCGAAGTATAGTACTTTAAGTTACCGCTGTTTGCTTTTTATTTTTCCGTTTGAATCGTTAATGTCTTCTTTGTAAACCGGATTGACATTGATGGAGAATTTATATTTATCACCCCGGTAATAGGATCGTTCAATTTCTATTACCTGCTCCGGCTTACATAAGATTACACTATCCAAAACAAATACAGGGATAGGTGAAGTATCATTAAAATTATTACCAGTGGTTTCCGGGGTAAAAATATGGGCGCTGTAGGTCTGTTTTACATCAGTGATCTTAAGCTGATAATTGTTCTCATAGGCTTTGAAATAACTCAGATCAGCAGAAAGCCGGTCTATTTTAGGACATAGGAGTAATGAAATAAACCGCAGCTCGTCTTTCATCAGTTCGTCATCGGCATACCTGAGCTGGTGTATTTTTAAAACCGGTCCTTCAATAATATAATGTTTCCCGTTTACCTCCGACGACACGCCGTCTTTCAGGATGGTTTTCTCCATGATAATGTTCCTGGGTATAAATCCTTCGGCCTGCAGATAATCGTCGAACCCTCTGCGTGTTGCATCTATCGATCCCAAGGGACGTAACAGGTGGTGATCGTGAGTACGGTTTAAAACAAATGTGCCTTTACCTTTGATCCTTCTTACCCATCCTTTCGATTCTATTTCCAGTAAAATTTTACGGGCAGTGGTATTACTTACCTTATACTTTTTTATCAGTTCATTTTCCGAAAATATTTTATCACCAGGCAACAATTCTCCTGATTTTATTTTCTCAATGATACTTTCACTTAAAGTGATGAACTTCGATTTCGTTTTCACCGCTTCCATCTTAACCTGTTATCTGTTGATACTACACGAACCTAATGTAAAAAATCTAAATCGTTCCAACTTAAATTATTTCCAAAAGCAGAGCTTATTTTTTGTTCCACTCATTTCTTTTCTTTACGTTTGACATATTGTATCTTAGTGCGTTAAGCCACATGAAACTATAATTTTCCTTTGTAACTGTAATTTTTTATTGAATTGATAAAACAAAGTATATAAAGGTGAAATCAGAAATTCCTTGTAGATCAAAATTATAGTAAATCCTAATATTTCTATCGCGTCAATACTTGTAAACAATACTTCGGACATATCATTCCAAAGATAAAATTCATCCGCTTTATGAATAATATCAGCACCCGCCCTTTATTACTGTTATGGCTGCTACTTGTATTCCTGCCTGGCTTTATGCCTAAAGAAGGACAGCAGAAGGTGCAGCGACCGAATGTTCTGATCATACTAACTGATCAGCAAACAAACGATTGCATCAGCGCACTGGGAAACCCAAACCTCAAAACTCCGGCTATGGATTGGATAGCAGAGAACGGTGTCTATTTTACCGAGTCTTACTGTACTTCCCCCGTGTGTGCCCCTTCAAGAAGCAGTTTAATTACAGGCAGAATGCCTCACGAAACCGGGTTGGTCTGGAATACACATGCAATGAACGGCACATATCCTACGATCGGCCAGATTTTTAGCAAGGCTGGCTATAACACTGCTTGGGCCGGGAAATGGCACCTGCCTGAATCTTATCCGCAAATAAAAGGTGTTGATTCCCTTATCGGATTCAAAGTGCTTCCTTTTACTTCTCAAAAAAAAGACTGGGACCTGGGTGTTGATACCGATGGCCCTATCGCAGATGCGGCCGTTGAATATTTACGGAATTACAAGGATTCCAGGCCTTTCCTTCTTTCCGTCCAGCTACATAATCCACACGACATCTGCCATGTTCCAAGAAGGCCAGCGGATTACGCAAAAGCATCGGAGATTAAAGGGGTACTGCCTGAGTTGCCGCCTAATTTTGATCCTCAAATGAAAGAACCGGAATGGTACATGGAGAAACGGAAAATGGATCACTACGGTGATGAATTGCTGCGGACACAAAATTACAGCAAACAGGATTGGCGAGCCTACCTGTATCATTATTACCGGTTTGCTGAAAAGGTGGATTCGGAAATTGCCAAAATCATCCAGGCATTAAAAGATATGAAGTTACTGGATAACACCATTATTGTGTTTACAACCGATCATGGTGAAGGGGCTGCTGCACATAAGTGGGCAGCCAAATTGAGTTTTTACGAGGAAGTAGCTACCGTGCCGTTTATGATCAGTTGGAAAGGACATATTCCTGAGGGCGTGGTTAACCGGGATCAGCTGGTTTCCGGAATAGACCTGGTGCCGACAATTTGCGACTATGCCGGAATTACCAGGCCTCCGGCTTTTACAGGACTGAGTTTAAGAAAAGTATTGGAGAACCGCCAGGCTTCATTACGGGAGTATGTAGTGGTAGAACTGGCCGATGACCTGCTTAATCAAACCAGGCATGGCCGGATGGTTCGGAACAATCGATACAAATACGCGTTTTTTAATCAGGGAAAGGATAATGAGCAGTTGTTTGATTTATGGAACGACCCCGGCGAAACTCAAAACCTTGCGTACTCACCGGCATACGAATCTGTAAAAAACAAGCTGAAAGAGAACCTCAGGGAATGGATCGCCAAAACCAGAGACCCGTTTAAATTCCCTACATAGTGTCTACATAGTGTCTAATGTAGATGCTTCTGAGTCAGCTCTTTTTTCCTTTCCTGCTTAACAGGGTTAAAAAGCGGTGTCAGGAAAAGGTATCTGAATGTTTTTCGTTTTGGGGCAGGCTATCCTGGAAATCAAATTTTTTGTTCGTTCATTCCGTTTGTTTACGTCCGAATGATTTAACTTAGTGCGTTAAGTGATATGAAACAAAGATACATTTCCTATACTGTATTATTTTTTTTATTTATTGCTACTGCATTAAATTTTTTAGACCGGCAGATTCTGTCCATGACTATCATCAAAATCCAGGATGAATTCAAGATAACAGATATCCAGTACGGCATAGTTAATACCAGTTTCTTAATCAGCTATGCTTTAATGTTCACTATAGGTGGCCGGCTTATGGATAGATTCGGGAGTAGAAAAGGATTAGCAGTAGCGGTAGGTGTTTGGTCCATTGCAAACAGCCTTCATGGTATGATTGGCAATTTCTATCAGCTTGTCATTTTCCGTTTTTTGCTGGGAGTGGGAGAAGGGGGATGTTTCCCGGGAGCAGCAAAGGCTGTGTTTGAATGGTTCAATGAAAAGAACAGGGCAATGGCTAATGGCATAGCGATTGGCGGTGCGGCCATAGGAGCGGTTGTTGCACCACCGTTAACTATATTTCTTTCGTCCAGCCTTGGTTGGCGATGGAGTTTTGTTATTCCGGGCTTAATCGGCATTGTATGGGTTGTGGGATGGCTTTTAATACCATTTGCAAAGCAGACAGCCAACAAACAAAATAGTGACACACCGCTGAAGAAAAAGGCAATTCCTTTTGCGACAATCTTGAAGAATAAATATGCACAAACATTTATTTTGATCAGGTTCCTCCTTGATCCCGTAGTATATTTTATCATGTTCTGGACACCAAAGTATTTGCATGAACAAAGAAATGTACCTTTTGAAAACATCGGTAAACTTTTCTGGATTCCCTTCCTTGCTTTAGGGATATCTAATATAGCGGGAGGTTTTTTTTCTGATATACTTGTAAAAAAGGGGTTTTCTGTTAATAAGGCGAGGAAAACGGTGATGGGAATTGCCGCAGCAATTACTTTAGTTGCCCCCATGATTGCTTTTGTTTCCTCCGCATACATGGCTGTAGCCTTAATGGCGGTGATCATGTTTGCACATGGTTTTTGGATCACCAACTACATCACATCCATTTCAGACATCTTTGGTGCCGTTGGTACATCTACCGTTGTGGGTTTATCCGGTACTGCCGGTGCAATATCAGGGTTAATCATAAACCCGCTTATCGGTATTATTGTACAACACTATTCTTATTCGCCCATCTGGATTGTTTGCGGTTTAATGTATCCAGTAGCATTTGTGTTATTCCTGATTTTTATTCCCAGGATCCACTCATTGAACTTACACCCAACGTTAAAATGAATACGTTGAACATGCTGTGATAACTTTTTCATTAAATGCTTTAATATGATTAAAATGATCAATCAAATGGAACAGGGTCTTACCCTTGAAATATCTTCTAAACTAAAAAGAAGAAAAAATACGATAGCCCGGATAGGCGTTTTTGGAGTAGGATATTTTAAATATTGGGAACAGTTTCCAGGGCTTTTAGAGGAGCTAAAAGATAAACAGGAAGTATTTATAGAAAAAATAATGAAGAATGAAGTAGAAGTTATTGATTTTGGTTTAATAGATAATGTACAAAGTGCTTATGAACTGGTTCCGCGGTTGAAAGCAGCACATCTTGACCTGGTATTTTGCGATATGCTCACCTATGCAACATCCAGTACGTTTGGCATTGTAGTTAAAAGCATTGAAACGCCTATTGTACTTGTGGCCTTGCAGCCAAATGAAGCTTTAGATTATAAGAACGCGTCAACGTATCAACAGTTATATAACGACGATATATGTGCTTTGCCTGAGTTTGCAGGCGTTGCTGTGAGAATGGGCAAGAAGGTTCCCGATATGATAATAGGCACTTTGCATCATGATGAGCAGGTGGAATCGGAGATTGCAGCATATTGCAGGATAGCCAGGGTGTTACACGACCTGAATACTGCCCGAATCGGCCATATCGGACATCCGATAGAAGCAATGCTGGATATGCATTCTGATTCTACTATGATCACCGCACATTTTGGTGCACATATTATTCAATGCGAAGCACATGAAATTGTGGCCCACTACGACCACGCAAATGAGAAAGATATACGTGTTGCAAGAAACAGGATACTTGACTTTTTCGATACGCCTGATCCTGTTTCTGACCCGATCTCTGAAAAATTAAAAGACGCTGACCTTACTACTTCTGCCAGGGTAACTGTAGCGCTTGAAAGATTTGTAGAGGCGAAAAAGCTGGATGGGCTGGCTTATTACTATGATGGGGAAGAAGGTAGTAACACAAGACTTGTTATGTCGAATCTCATTGTAGGAAACTCTTTACTAACGGGTGCCGGTTTTCCGATGTGTGGAGAGTCCGACCTGAAAACCTGCATAGCTATGCTGATCATGGATCGGTTAGGCATAGGGGGAAGCTTTGCAGAATTTCATCCCGTAGATTTTAAGGAAGGATTTGTATTGGTGGGTCATGATGGCCCCCATAATATCACGATTGCTGAAGGAAGACCGGTTTTAAGAAGCTTAAAGAAATATCACGGCAAACCCGGATTTGGTGCAGGCGTTGAATTTAAAATTAAAGAAGGGCATATAACCGTCCTTAGTATTAGTTCTACTTACAACGGCAGATTTAAATTTGTAATTGCCGAAGGTGAGTCGGTTGAAGGGCCAATACCCCCCACCGGGAATACAAACACACGCGGGTATTTTAAACCTGATGTGAGAACCTTTTTGCATAATTGGATAAAAGAAGGCCCTACCCATCACTTTGCTTTGGGGGTCGGACATCATGCAGGCATCATCAAAAAAATAGCGAATTATTTAAATATAGAGTCAGTGATTATTTCGTAATCACCTGACTAATTCATAACCTTAAAATGATGCTTTATGAAAGTTGGCTACATCCACAGGTTTCCTTTGAAAATGGGAATCGCCTTTGTAATTTTTATTTTACAGTTTACCTGGCTGGCAGCCCAGCAATCCGGTTCTGTAACAATAAGTGGTACCATTACTGCTGCTGAAAATCAAAGCGCAATTCCAGGGGTTTCCGTGGTACAAAAAGGTTCACGGAACGGTACTGTTACCGACAAAGATGGTAATTATACCCTGAAGGTTTCGCCTGATGCTATGCTTGTTTTCACAAGTACCGGATTTAATCCAAGGGAAATAGCTGTTGGCAACAGACCTGTTATTAATGTTGAATTGGAGGCTACTTCCAAATCATTAAATGAAGTGGTGGTAGTTGGCTATGGAACACAACGAAAAAAGGATTTGACTGGTTCAATTGTAAACATTTCTGCCAAAGATCTTACGCTGGCTCCTTCAGCAAGTTTTGACCAGATGATGCAGGGAAAAGTTCCGGGAACGCAAATTGTTCAAACCTCAGGAGCACCGGGCGGTAACGTGAACGTAATCATAAGAGGCATAAGTTCTATTACCGGGGGTAACTCGCCTTTGTATGTAATAGATGGCTTTGCCATTGGTACCGGCGGCGGAGGTGCCGATTTGTCAAGTTTCAGTTCCTCCTCCTATTCAGCGGCGGGCATATCGTCCAGTAGCAGCGTAAACAGAATCAATCCTTTAAGTACCATCAACCCTGCTGATATAGAATCCATACAAATTTTAAAAGATGCATCAGCAACTGCTATATATGGATCGAGGGGCGCTAACGGAGTAGTTATTATAACAACAAAAAGAGGTAGACAGGGTAGTAAGGCAAATATAACGCTCGATGTTGCTACAGGCTTACAGGAGTTGCCGAGAAAACTGCAGTTGCTTTCACCACGGGAGTATGCAGAATTTGTCGCAAATGGCCGGGATAATGCATGGGTATTCGCCGGCGGCAATATTAATGACCCGAATAACCTGAGAAGTACTGCAACCCGGGTTAAACCCGCCTTTCGTAATCCACGTTCTTTACCTGAAGTAGGGACTGATTGGCAGGATCTTATTTTTAGAAAAGCGATGGTACAAAATTATCAGTTGGCAGCAAGTGGTGGTTCAGGAGATGTAAAATATTATGTATCCGGAAACTACTTTGACCAGGATGGGATAATCATTGGTTCTAATTTTAAGAAGTATGGCTTACGAACCAATATTGATGCCCGCATTTCCAGGAAGGTTAAATTTGGAGGGTCTTTCTCCTCTTCTTATTCATATGGCGATTTTGCAAGGGCAGAGGGTCATTTGCAGTTCAGGGGACTTATTGCGGCGGCGGTTGCAAGCGATCCAACTATTCCGGTTTATGACTCAACGGGAAATTTCTATTCCGAATTTGCTGATCCTACGGGTATCCCGGTTGAACATCCGTTACTGATTGCACAGGAGTTTTTAGATAAAAGAAACGTCACAAACATCTTTACCAATAACTACCTGGAATATGAATTATCAAAAGGTTTGCTCTTTAAAACTTCCTTTGGAGTAAACTATTCCAACAGCGAAACCAGGTTATGGAAATCATCTAAAATTGGTTTAGCTACCAGCAGAACAGGTGCCGCCACTGCCGGCCTGGCTAAAATACGATCACTGAATTATCTGAATGAAAATACCCTGAACTTCAGACGGGTGATTGATAAACATGAAATTGATGCTTTAGCCGGATTTACAATTCAAAAGAATTCGGATGATGTAGCGGAGGCAGGAGCATCAGATTTTCCTACTGATGAGATTACTTATTTAGCTGCAGGTAATATTACTTCTGGTACCAATTATAAATCTGAATGGTCAATGCTCTCCAGGTTCGCCAGATTAAACTATGTATTTGCCGGAAAATACCTGTTTACTGGAACAATTCGCCAGGATGGAAGTTCCAGGTTTGGGGCTAATAACAAGTGGGGAACTTTTCCTTCCTTATCGTTAGGCTACCGCCTATCTGATGAAGCTTTTTTGAAGGATATTAAGTTTCTCAGTAACCTGAAAATAAGAGCAAGCTATGGCATTGCCGGCAATAACCTGATCAGTAATTACGCCAGCCAGGGCTTATTGTCAATTACAAGAAATATCAATAACGGACAGGTAGTGTCAGGTATAACACCTTCCAGTTTATCCAACGAAAATCTTACATGGGAACAATCCGTTCAAACCAACTTTGGTGTAGATCTTTCATTATTCAATGAAAGGATAACTTTTACGGCAGACGTTTATCGCAGTCATAAAAAGAATTTATTATTAAATGTTTCTTTACCTGCTGCTTCCGGATTTGGTAATTCTGTTCAGAATATCGGGGAATTAGAAAATAGGGGTGTGGAGTTTTCGGTTAACTCAGAAAATGTAAGGAGTAAGGCCTTTAACTGGACAACCAGTTTTAATATAAGTGCCAACAAAAATAAAATATTAGCGCTTAATGGAAATGCGGTCAGGATTACTAATTCTCCATACCAGGTAAGCCAGGTAGGACTACCCATTTCCAGCTTTTACCTCCTGAACAGAACAGGTGTTTTTATGACAGCAGACGAAATTTCAAAGAGCCCCCTGCAATCTCCAAGAGTTGTACCCGGAGACTTTAGATTTGAAGACGTCAATAATGATGGTGTAATAACACCGGCTGACCGGAAAATTGTGGGAAACCCCTGGCCGGATTACACCTGGGGATTTGATAACAAACTTACCTATAAAGCCTTTACATTAAGCGTCAGCATTAATGGCACCGGGGGCAATGAAGTTTATTTTCAGGGGGGTGAGACAAATTTAAATAATGCGGGTGTGCAAAATCAATTAAAAATAATTTCTGAAAGATGGAAATCGCCTGCCGAACCCGGTAATGGAATGCTGTCGCGAGCAATCAGAAACGACTATGCTTTTACGTTAGCTTCCAGTTCCAGGTATCTTTTTGACGGTTCGTTTGTTAAGATCCGTGACATCAATCTTTCATACCTGTTCTTACCCACTGTGCTGACTAAGATAAGAGTTCAGTCATTATCCGTCTTTTTTGATGTTACCAATGCTTATGTTTTCACTAATTATCCGGGATATGATCCGGAGGGTAGCATCGGTGGAGACAATCTGGCCAGAAGCGGGGTAGAATATTTTGCCTATCCTAATCCCCGTGTGTTCACCATTGGAGCAAGATTGTCATTTTAATTTTTGATCTGAAAAATTTTAATTATGAAAAGATATATTGTAATCATAGTGCTGGTAATGCTTGCTGTAACTTCATGTAAGCGTTACCTTGAACTAAGCCCTGAAGCACAAATCAACGCCGAAAGCTTCTATCGTAACAGTAACGATTTTGCGACTGCATTGATTGGCAGCTACGGAACCTTTCGTGGCCTTTACAGCAGCAGTACCATGATATACCTGGCAGAATTGTCAACTGATAATACCGAGATACAATGGTCTTCTCCTCCTATAAGTGAAATGCAGTTGGATCAAAATGCGGTTACTTCAACCAATAATTTCATTAATGCCGCATGGAACACAAACTTAATAACTGTTTCGAGGTGTAATACAATTCTTAACAGGATTGATCAGATTGAATTTGATGCGAACACCAAAAACAGGGTTAAAGGTGAAACAAAGTTCTTAAGAGCTTATAGCTATTTTAACCTGGTAAGGTTATTTGGCAGGGTTCCTTTAACTGATCTGGAGTTTAAAAGTCCGGAACAAATATTAGCGGCAGACCTGTCATTACAGCCTAAAGAAAAAGTCTATGACATTATTTTAAAAGATCTTACCGAGGCAGAAACATTGTTGCCTGCTGCCCTTAATGCTGATAGAACAAGAGCTTCACGGGGTACTGTAAAAACATTATTGGGAAAAGTTTATTTAACCCTTCAAAATTACGCTAAGGCAGGTGAAAAGCTGAAAGAAGTTGTAGATGCCAGGCAATATTCATTAGTCAATAATTACAAAAGCTTATTTACTCCCCCGAACAATAACCTGGCAGAATCAATTTTTGAAATACAGTATTTATCAGGAAGAAATATAGGTAATAATTATTCGTCTGTATTCACCCCTGCCATTACAAGTATGGCAATTTTTCCAAACAATACGCAAGGCTCCGGAAGAATAGTTCCTACACTGGATATGATTAGGGCGTATGAGGCGACAGACAACAGGAAAGCGGCTTCAGTAAATGATTCGGTTTTGCTGATAAACGGAACAAAAGCCTATAACCGGTACGGTTTAAAATTTGTAGATTTAAAAGCAGTTGATCCCGGAGATGGTAGCGCGACTTTTACCGTTCTGCGTTATGCAGATGTATTACTGATGTATGCCGAAGCGCTTAATGAGCAGGGTAAAACAGGCGAAGCATTTCAATATATAAATGCCGTTAGAACCAGGGCTGGCCTGTCAAATTTATCCGGACTTAGTAAAGAAGCCCTAAGCCTGGCAATGGAAAAGGAAAGAAGGGTTGAGTTTTTACATGAAGGCCATCGTTGGTTCGATCTGGTTCGCACCGGAAGGGCCCGGACTGTTCTAAATGCGCATTATCAAAGCCAGAATCAAAGGTTTTTGGTAGAAGAGCATGAGCTTATATTTCCTATACCACAAAATGAGATTGATTTAAATCCAGCAGTAACTCAAAACCCCGGTTATTGATTTTGGTTATGAGGTCAACAGCTTAAGTCTTTGTTGATTTACTGCACAGGCGAGTCTCTGTTTAAGTTGAGACCTATAAGGTTTTCAAAACCTTATAGGTCTGGTTCAAAGATTGCTCATATGAAACATAAAACGTCTTATCAGTTACTTCCTGTTTTGCTGTATTGCTATGCTGTAAGGCAGGAGTCACTCAACCGGCCCCCATTTCCCTTGCTTTTAAAGCAGGTGATAAAAAGTCAGGCTATTATTTTGTTGTTGAAAATGTAACCGGTGAACTGGAAATTGCATGGTAAAGCTTGTTTAAAACAGTTAAATTTCAAATGATGAGAATGATTTACAAATTGCTTTTTACGATGTTTTTGTTTCCGTTCTTCACATGGGGAGAAATAACTGCGCAGCAGCAGGCATCATATGATGGTATTAAAAACGGCTTTATGAATCCACCTGCGCAGGCGCGGCCGAAAGCTTACTGGTGGTGGCTGAACGGATATACAGATACCGCAAGGCTGATGGAAGAATTAACCGCTATGAAAAAAGCCGGTATAAACGGCGTGGATATTTTCGATATCGGCGCAAGAGCGCCAAACAACCCTGATAAAATGATTCCTGCCGGCCCGGCATTTATGGGCCCTGAAGCGCTGGCGACACTGGTAAAGGTTATTAAAAAAGCCACCGAATACAATATGGAAGTGGGATTGAGCCTGTCCAGCAGTTGGAATGCCGGCGGAAGCTGGATCACCCCGGAGCATGCAGGCAAGTCATTGTATTATTCCACTATCAAAGCGCAAGGACCGGGTTTACAGAAACTGAAGGTTCCTTATCCAACCATTTCAAAGCTGGATGAAAGAAAAAAACCCCGTGTAATTATTTACAATGCGCAGGGCAAACCGGCATATTCCAAAGAAGTAGTATTACTGGCCTTTCCCTCGGGCGATAAGCACGCGTATCGGGATACTTCAAAAATGATTAATATCTCCGCATATTTTGATAGCGAAAGGGACGAATTAAACTGGAACGTGCCCGAAGGCAGTTGGGACATACAACGGTTTGTGTGCTCCAATTCCGGTGAGCAATTGAAGTATTACAGCGATAGTTCTGCCGGATACATTATTGACCATTTTGATTCAGTAGCGACCCGCGTTCATTTTATGTATTTCATTGATCACCTCAAACCACTGTTGGGTGACTTTACAAAAACCGCGTTGAAAAACTTTTATCTGGCCAGTTTCGAAGCAACGGGTTCGGTATGGACCCCTACCCTGCCGGCAGCTTTCAGAGAGATCAATGGTTATGATGTGTATAAACTGATGCCTGCTTTATTTAATGATAAATTGTTTGATACGGTAGTCGCGCAAAAATTTAAGCACGATTTCAATAAAACGATTTCTGAACTGATGATCCGCAATCATTACGGAAAAGGTAAAGAAATTGCAAACAGCTATGGACTCAAACTTATTTCAGAAGCCGGTGGCCCGGGCCCGCCCCTGCATAATGTACCTGTGGAAGGCATAAAAGCACTTGGCGCATTAGACGTTCCCCGGGGCGAATTCTGGAATAAGCATTCGGTGTATGATAAAGATAGTATTGACCTGTTACAAATGGTAAAGGAGGTTTCGGCAGCAGCGCATATGTATCATCGTAAGATCGTTGAAGAAGAAGCGTTTACCAGTTTTCAGCACTGGACAGACGGCCTCTTTGAGTTGAAGCCCTTAGGAGACCGTGCATTTTGCGAAGGAATGAACCGGGTGGTTTTGCATGGATTCAGCCATAACCCGGCCAGGTATGGTTACCCGGGAATCGCTTACCATGCAGGTACGCATTTCAATAACAAGAATGTATGGTGGCCAAAGGTCAATCCGTTTTTTGACTATCTCTCCAGTATTTCCTTTGTAATGCAGGAGACCAGTTTCGTGTCGGACGTACTGTATTATTACGGAGATAACATTCCAAATTTTGTTGAGCCGAAAAACACCCGTTTTTTTGTAGGTGCCGGATATGATTACGATATCATTAACACGGATGTATTGCTGCGGGAGCTAGCCTTTAAGAACGGTCGACTTGTTTTACCCGGCGGAGCCAGCTTTTACGTACTGGCTTTGGGGAACATGGAAGTGGCAAATCCGGCAGTGGTTAGAAAGCTACAGGAGCTGGCCAGTCAGGGCGCGTACATAACAGGGGCAATACCCACCAGTGCAACAGGTTTACTCAATCAACCGGAAGCAGATAAAAATGTGCGGGAAACTTCGGGCCTGTTATGGGTCAAAACTGGCTCACCTGCTATTATTAAGATACCCGTGAAAGGTAAGATACTTGCTGACATTGAACCCATAAAAATATTGCATGCATTACAGGTCAAGGCAGATTTCGAGTACCCGGGTAATAACACAAACGTATTAGATTACATTCATCAAAAAAGTGGTGATCTGGATTTTTACTTTGTTAGAAATACCACCAAACAATGGATATCCCGGCGTTGTTCTTT
>JBGSYC010000233.1:0-5013 GCA_041751095.1 Flavihumibacter sp. | reverse complement strand
TTATAAACCTCTTATCGTTAATTTTTTTTATGAAGTGTTCTCTGAACAGAATTCAACCCAGGTAAGGGATGTTCTCAACCAGACTAAAACAGCGATCCAGAGCTATATGGTAGGGTTATTACTGGAAGCGCTGATCGTGGCCGCGCTCAATTCCACTGCTTTACTGATACTTGGCGTCCGGTACGCAATTCTTCTTGGCATTATTGGCGCCATCTTAAATATGCTACCGTATATCGGAGGATTAATTGCCATAACATTGCCGGTATTAATGGCTACCGTAACGGAGGATGGTTACAGCACCCAGTTGGGTATTATTGTAGCGTACGTTATCATACAGTTTATAGATAACAATATTATCGTGCCCAGGATAGTGTCTTCAAAAGTGCAGATCAATGCACTGATCTCGATTGTTGTTGTTTTACTTGGAAATGCCTTGTGGGGTCTTGCAGGCATGTTCCTTTCCATACCGTTCGTTGCTATTGTCAAGATAATCTTCGACAGCATTCCTGACCTTAAACCCTGGGGCAAATTGTTGGGCGACAGGATCCCTACACGGCACAAAGGCGAAATATGGAGTTTAAGAAGGAAGCGGGCCGTTTCAGAAAAAATTGTGTGATGAATGTTGTCGCAGCCCGCATCATGAATAATACTTTACTGGATTTTCCTTAAGCCTCAAACTTATCCAAAATACTCGTTAATTTTAACCGATGCAGGTTCTGCGGCTCAAAACGTAATTTAGCGAACCATAAATTGCTCATGCATATCGCAGCCGAAGCTATCTTATAACAAAAGTTAAAGTTCGGAGGCGAGACCGGATTGTTGTATTAAAGTAATTTAATATTTAAAATCAATTTACCTTTGCACGGCATTCATGAAGAAGATTTTCACATTCATTATCATCCTTATTTACGGCTTTGACACGCTTCACGGCGCCGGGTACATACAGCGTTGCGAAGGGCATGCAGCAGTGGAAATGAACGCGGAAACTTCCGGTGCAACCGGGTATTCAACTGACCAGGTTGCATACGCTGACAACAATCCACAATATGATGTAACCAGCCCATCCTGTAAGGATGACTGCGGCAAAGTAAATCTCCGGAATAACAGCAAAAAATTTCAGACTGCTGTTCAACCCCGTTCCTTAGCAGAAGCGGTTTATTTCAACGCGAGCCGCTGCGGGCATAAATGTTTTTCCACAACACAGAATAGCTTTGTTGCCGATGCTGCACCTGCAGTAGCCGGCGAAATTCCCCTGTTCATTTTTAACTGCTCTTACCGCTTATAAGACCAGCGCGCTGGTAGCATTAGAAGGGATTGATAAGCCCAATATTTGCATTACCATGATCAAACAAGTACCAGTTCATAAAATCCAACGTAACGCGTTTTATCATATACGCTTACAGAAGTAAAAAAGCTAACAGGCATTACAAATAACTTCGCATATGAAAAAGCTATTTCTGCTGGCTTCTATGGCAGCGTTTCAACTGATTTCCGTTAAGGCACAAACCCAACAAAGCGGGATATACTTAAGCGAGACGGCGTTTGAACTTAATAAACTCTCTTACGCAGTAAACGACGCATCTGAAACGAACAAAATCACGTTCAACGAATTTCTGGACAAGCCCTATATCACCGTGAGGCACAACGGAAAAAAAATAAAGGTCTTTAAAGATGATATTTTTGCCTATAAGAACAAAGATAAAATTGTTTTTACCCGTCACCTGACATCTTATAATTTTTTGGAAAAAGGCGTTATCTGGATATTTTATAAAGATCAGAATGTTGCCCTCGGAAAAGGAATAAAAAGGGATAGAAGTTTCTATTATTCCGTTGCCGGAAAGGGCGAAATCAGGCCTTTGACCAGAAATAATTTAAAAGAATCGTTTGCAGGATATGATTTATTTCACAACTTCCTGGATGCACAATTCCGGAAAGATGAAGACCTGTCGTTATACGACAGCTATGCCAAAAAATATAAGGTTAATCATTTGCTGGAAAAAACTATTTTTGAAACTGCAAGAAACTGAATCATTTACCGGGGTGCAATACTGTTTGTGAAGAGTAATTATCTCCTCTGAATAACCGGATCAAATCATTAAGATCAGTTTCAAATAATCCATGGAAATAAACATACTAAATGACCCTGCCGGTCTGGGGCAACAGGCCGGGTTAGCCGCTGCTGCACTTATCAAAAATGCCATTGACGCAAATGGGAATGCGAACATTATCCTTGCCACCGGCACAAGCCAGTTTGAAACATTAAAGCAACTGGTAGCCGCAGAAGGCATTGATTGGAGCAAGGTTGTTATGTTTCATCTGGATGAATACACCGGATTGCCGCAAACGGCAAAAGCAAGCTTCAGGAAGTATCTGCAGGAACGTTTCCTTTCAAAAGTTCCGCCTTTGAAGGCGCAATACCTGATTGATGGGGAAAACGACCCGGAAGCTGAATGCCAACGCCTGGGAAATCTGATTAATGATCATCCGGTAGATGTATCGCTTGTAGGTATCGGTGAAAACGGTCATCTTGCCTTTAACGATCCTCCTGCGGATTTTGACACCCCGAGGCCTTACCTGGTTGTAGCACTGGATGAGCAATGCAGAAAGCAGCAATTGGATGAAGGCTGGTTTGATTCGCTGGAAAGCGTACCCGACCGGGCGATCAGCATGTCGATACAACAGATCATGAAATCCAGGACAATCATTTGTTCTGTTCCGGACAGCAGAAAAGCCATGGCTGTTAAAAACTGCCTTGAAGAACCAATTTCAAATGTATACCCTGGGAGTATTCTAAGAGCCCACCCCGACTGCCGTTGTTATTTCGACCGGGCGTCCACTTCTCTCCTCTCCAATGGTGTCGCTGACAATTATCCGAAGACATTTACCATAAATTAATTAGCTTTTCACCCTCAAATAATTACTGTATTCATTAATTACATTTCACGAATATGGGATTATCACAAATGACCGTTGAAATACAGATTGATGAGTAACGCAACTGCTGCATCGATAGATGTAAGTTCCTTAACCAGGCGGGATACCTTTATTTCAATCCTGATCATAGGGCTGCTGTTCTTTATTTTTGGATTTGTTTCATGGGTTAACGCCATCCTTATCCCTTATTTTAAGATAGCTTGTGAATTAACTAATTTTCAATCGTACCTGGTAACTTTCGCGTTCTATATCTCTTACTTTTTTATGTCTGTGCCTTCCTCTTACCTGTTGAAAAAGGCAGGCTTTAAAAAAGGCATGATGATCGGCTTCTGGGCGATGGCCGTTGGCGCTTTTATATTTATTCCTGCGGCGCTTTCACGCACTTACGAAATTTTTCTGTTAGGACTGTTTACCATCGGTACCGGACTTGCCATTTTACAAACTGCAGCAAACCCGTATATAACCGTGCTGGGGCCAAAAGAAAGGGCAGCGCAGAGAATCAGCATTATGGGGATTTGTAATAAAGGCGCCGGCATACTTGCTCCGCTGATTTTTGCCGCGGTAATTTTAAAGGCCACCGACACCGATCTTTTTGCCCGGCTGCCAGCGATGAATGAAGTGGAAAAAAGTGCTGCACTGGATGAATTTATCAGACGGGTTATTCTGCCGTATGCTTGTGTTGGGACAGTACTTCTTGCCTTAGGATTGGTTGTTCGTTTTTCGCCGTTGCCGGAGATCAATACCGACCAGGAGACTTCTGCAACTGCTTCCGCCAACAGGGATAAAAAAAATATTCTTCAATTCCCTCACCTTATCCTCGGCGCTCTGAGCATTTTTCTTCATGTGGGCACACAGGTAATAGCTATTGACACCATCATCGGCTACGCCCGGTCTATGGATATCTCCCTTATGGAAGGTAAATGGTTTCCATCATACACCCTTGTCGCTACAATAACTGGTTATGTGGTGGGAATTATAACCATACCAAGATACATCAGCCAGGTCAATGCATTAAGAATATGTACCTTATTAGGAACCCTGCTTACCCTCATGATTGTTTTTGTCAGAGGCGAGGTTTATTTCCTGGGGCATGCTACGGATGTTTCCATCTGGTTTGTTGTGTTGCTGGGCCTTGCCAATTCGTTGGTATGGGCCGGCATATGGCCGCTTGCATTGGATGGATTAGGCCGGTTTACCAAAATAGGTGCATCGGTAATGATCATGGGCTTATGTGGCAATGCAATAATGCCGCTGTTCTATGGTCACTTCGCCGATGTGTACAATGAAAGACTTGCTTACTGGGTTTTGTTTCCCTGCTATTTATACCTTGTCTTTTATGCTTTTCACGGCCATAAGATCAGGAAATGGTCATTTACCCCGTAGCACACACTCCGGTTCGGCACATCGGTCGGATACCAGTCACCTTGAGGTGTGAGTCCCGGTCCTGAGATTTCAATGCCTGAAGATTATCGTCACGATAATCCATTTAAATCATCGTATAACACCTGCAACTTGTGCAAATACGTTTTGATGTCGTGTTTCTGCAAAACAGTTGCGTACGCCGAGGCACTTTTCGAAAGTAAATGATCCCGGTTATTCATGATGTCGGCAATCGTTTTTCTTAAATGGGGTTCATTTCCTGCATCTACTGTAAATCCATTTACATTATTTTTAATGACCTGGGGCATCGATGCGTCGTTTGAAACCAGGGGAATACAACCACTGGCCATGGCTTCAAGCATGGCAACGGGTAAACCTTCTCCATTGATCGAAGGAAGCAAAAATATATGCGCATCTTCAAAGACCTTTCGTTTTTGCTCATCCCTGACAACCCCCCTGTAAGCAAAATTCAACCCTTCTATCGCTGATAAACTTTGAATGAAACTGGCCAGGTCAGGCCCTACGCCGTAAATATGAAATTCAAAATCTTTAAAATACTCCTTCAGGTTTTTGAATGCTTCAGCAATTACAAAAATGCCTTTTGATTTAACAATCCTCCCCAGGAATACGAATTTCAGCTTGCCCTGAAAGTTTTTACCTGCGGGATAGGTAGTGATACGGTCTACCGCATTTGAAAGA
>JBGSYC010000232.1:0-8959 GCA_041751095.1 Flavihumibacter sp. | reverse complement strand
CCCAAAAAATAATCGATACTCTCAAAATTAAGTTACCCAAAACACTGTAGCTTACAAACATACTCTTGAAAAATCGCCCAAACCCTCTCCAGGTAAGCGGTGTAGCCAAATTATACTTATTGCCAAAACGGAAGATCCGCTACAATGTATTTACGATTGAAACAAAAATAACCCAGGGCGGCGGAAGCATTGATATGGGTGAGATGGTAGACAAACGCGAACGGCTCACCCGGCGCAAATTCTGGGAGAGCGTTGATGAAGACATAGAATACAGTGGTAAGCAATTGGATAGAGACATCGTAAACCTGAACACCATTCGTACGATTGTCAGGGCCATCAAAGAGAACCTGCCGGCTATTTTTCCCGACAGGTATCCGGTGGCTGAAGCCGGAAAGGAAAGCGCTTTTGAGGTGCCCAAGACCTTGATCTTTGCGAAATCAGATTCTCATGCAGAGGACATTATAGATATTGTACGGGATGAGTTCGCCGCAGAGAACAAGTTCTGTAAAAAGATCACCTACCGCAGCGAAGAGGATCCTAAATCTGTGTTGAGTCAGTTCCGTAATGACTACTACCCGCGCATCGCGGTAACCGTTGACATGATCGCTACGGGAACTGATATCCGTCCATTGGAAGTGCTCGTATTCATGCGAGACGTAAAGAGCCGCAGTTATTATGAACAGATGAAAGGCCGTGGAACCCGCACCTGTTCGCTGGAACAACTAAAGGCCACCGGCACGCCTTCAGCAAAATCAACCAAGTACCATTTCGTGATCATTGACGCGGTCGGTGTAGAGGGTTCACAAAAAACGGATAGTCGCCCTTTAGAGAAAAACCCCGGTATGAGTTTAAAAGATTTGTTGGAAAATGTGGCTATGGGAAACAGGCAGGAAGACATACTCACCACGCTCGCCAATCGCCTGATCCGCCTGGACAAACAGATCAATGAAAAAGAAAAAATGAATTTTGCGGAGCAGGCCGGTGGATTTACCATCAACCATGTGGTGAAGCAGTTGTTGAACGCGTACGATCCGGATACATTGGAGACGATCAAATTACAGGTCAGCGCTGAAAAGCAGGGTGCATCCCCGGACGAGATCGATACAGCGATTAATAAACAGCATGCCGCATTGATTGAAGGTGCCGTCCATGTTTTTCACAACCCTGAACTGCGGAACTATATTGTTGATGTCCGGAAAAAATACGACCAGGTAATTGACGGCATCAATATCGACGAGGTCACCAATATCGGCTGGGTGAAAGACCAGGAAGCTGCAGCCGCCCAAACGATCACAGATTTTACAGCCTGGATAGAAGCGCATAAGGATGAGATCACTGCATTGCAGATCTTCTATGGCCAGCCATATCAAAGAAGGGAACTGACTTATAAAATGATCCAAGACCTTTACGAAAAGTTAACCACAGAGCAGCCCTTACTTGCACCTACGCATGTCTGGCGCGCATACGACCAACTGAAACAGGCAAATGGATCACCGAAAAACGAACTGATTGCGTTAGTAAGCCTGATACGAAAAGTGAGTGGAATTGATAGTACGCTGACTGGTTATGACAAAATGGAACGCGTTAATTGTAGAACCAAAGGCAAATTCGTTTGATATTCATTTTTTAAGACTGAAACTATAATATGAAAACCTGAATAAACTTTCAGTGTCTACTGCCCAACCCGTTCTTTCAGGAGGTAAAATCTATAATTACGAAGTGTTGCTTCCTCCCAAAGGAACCCAACAAACCATCATTTACAAAATAGAAGAGCTCTTTAGTGAATTAGACAAAGGCATAGAAAACCTGCTCACTGCTCAACAGCAACTAAAAACATATCGGCAGTCTGTATTAAAATGGGCTTTTGAGGGAAGGCTTACAAATGAGAATGTAAAAGATGGTGAATTGCCAAAAGGTTGGATGAGGGTTTTACTAGGTGACGTGTGCAAGAACGTAGAATATGGATCTTCGACCAAATCTAACGAGAAGGGCAAAATGCCTGTTTTAAGAATGGGAAATATTCAGAATGGAAGATTTGATTGGGAGAATTTAGTTTACACGGATGGTGATGAAGAAATTAGAAAATATTTATTACAAAAGAATGATGTCCTGTTTAACAGAACGAATAGTGCTGAACTGGTCGGTAAAACAGCTATCTATAAAGGAGAAAGACCTGCGATATTTGCTGGATACCTAATACGAATAAATTCTAATAGAGAATTAATTGAAGCTAACTTTCTTACTTACTATCTAAACTCGCTGGAAGCAAAAAAGTATGGAAATCAAATAAGGAGTTTCGGCGTCAATCAATCTAATATCAACGGCACCAAATTAAAAACCTATCCTATACCATTACGTCCGATTCAAGAACAATACAGCATCGTTGAAGAGATTGAAAGCCGCCTCAGCGTTGCCGATAAAATGGAAGAGACTATCTCTCAAAACCTTCAACAAGCAGCAGCCTTAAGGCAAAGCATTCTCAAAAAAGCGTTCGAAGGGAAGTTGATCTGAACTATGATTTATTTGATTAAATGAATACTATGATTGTGAAAAAAATCATCAACCCGACAGAAAATCATAGTCCATCACAAAATCATTTAATCATAGTTCCGACTACTTTGATTATGAAAAATTATGCTGAAGGGAAGTTGGTCTGAACTATGATTTATTTGATTTAATAAATACTCTGATTATTGTAAAATAAATATCTAAACTCTGATTGTGAAAAAAATCATCAACCTGACAGAAAATCAAAGTACATCACAAAATCATTTAATCATAGTTCAGACTTCTTTGACTGGTCTGAACTATGATTTATTTGATTAAATGATTACTATGATTGTGAAAAAAATCATCAATCCGACAGAAAATCATAGTACATCACAAAATCATTTAATCATAGTTCAGACTACTTTGATTAATGAAAAATTATGCTGAAAGTAAGTTGGTCTGAACTATGATTTATTTGATTAAATGAATACTATGATTGTGAAAAAATCATCAACCCAGAAAATCAAAGTACATCACAAAATCATTTAATCATAGTTCAGACTACTTTGACGGTCTGAACTATGATTTATTTGATTAAATGAATATTATGACTGTGAAAAAAAATAAACCCGACAGAAAATCAAAGTAAATCACAAAATCATTTAATCACAGTTCAGACTACTTTGATTAATGAAAATGATGCTGACGGGAAGTTGGTCTGAACTATGATTTATTTGATTAAATGAATAATATGACTGTGAAAAAAATCATCAACCCGGCAGAAAATAAAAGTACATCACAAAATCATTTAATCATAGTTCAGACTACTTTGATTATGAAAAATTATGCTGAAAGGAAGTTGGTCTGAACTATGATTTTTTTGATTGAATGAATACTATGATTGCGTAAAAAACATCAACCCGACAGAAAATCATAGTCCATCCCAAAATCTTAGAATCATAGTTCCGACAAATTAAATGAATAGTATGATTAATGAAAAATATCCGGAAAGCGAGCTTACTGGAAAAATCATTGGCTGCTGCATGGAAGTCCACCGTATTCTGGGGAACGGTTTTCAGGAAGTCATTTACCAACGCGCATTGGCTATAGAAATGAATCAAAAAGAAATTTCTTACGGCAGGGAACAGGAAATGGCTATTTTCTATAAAGGTGAAGAAATTGGAACACGACGTGTGGATTTTTTTGTAGAGGGAAAGATAATGTTGGAGTTAAAAGCAATTATTCGTTTAGAAGATGTGCATCTTGCGCAGGCTATCAACTACCTGGAAGCCTATAACATGGCTATTGGCTTATTAGTAAACTTTGGAGCCAAAAGCCTTGAATTTAAACGAGTAATGAAACCCCAAAAGAAATCATAGTCGATCATAAAATCATTGAAATCATAGTTCAGACAACAAATCATAGTCCATCAAAAAATCATTCAAATCACAATTCAAGACAAAAATCATTTAAAACATAGTTCAGACATGACTTTCGAAACTCAAAACACCTCCAGCATCGTCTCCAAAATCTGGGCATTCTGCAACACCCTCCGAGATGACGGCGTAGGATACGGCGATTACCTGGAGCAGCTCACTTACCTTCTCTTCCTCAAAATGGCAGATGAATACAGTAAGCCACCTCATAATCGCAAAATGCCAATCCCCGCAGAATATAATTGGGCAACACTTACCAATAAAAGTGGCGATGAGCTGGAATTGCATTACAACCACCTTTTAAGAGAACTCGCCAAAGAAAAGGGAATACTCGGGCAAATATTTACCAAGAGCCAGAATAAAATAACCGACCCGGCAAAGCTTTACAAACTTATCGCCCTGATCAATGCTGAACAATGGGTGCTAATGGGTGTCAAAGACAAAGGTGATATCTACGAAGGACTGCTGGAGAAGAACGCCGAAGATACTAAAAGCGGCGCCGGCCAGTATTTCACGCCGAGGGCATTGATCAAAGCAATGGTAGAGTGCCTCCGTCCCGAGCCCATGAAAACCATTGCTGACCCTGCCTGTGGCACAGGCGGTTTCTTCTTAGCAGCTTATGACTGGATGACTGAAAACTGCGAGATGGATAAGGCCCAAAAGAGATTTCTGAAATTCGATACCTTCTTCGGCAACGAAATTGTTGCCGGCACGAGACGACTGGCCTTGATGAATTTGTTCCTTCATAACATCGGCGATATTGACAGCCAGAACATTTTCATTTCACCGAACGATTCGTTGATTGCCGCCACAGAAACCCGCTATGATTACGTGCTTGCCAATCCACCTTTCGGTAAGAAAAGCAGCATGACCTTCACCAACGAAGAAGGTGAACAGGAAAAAGAGGACCTTACCTATAATCGGCAGGATTTCTGGGTTACCACAAGCAATAAGCAACTGAATTTTGGCCAGCATATAAAATCCATGCTGAAAACAACGGGCTTTGCAGCCGTTGTGCTCCCCGATAACGTATTGTTTGAAGGAAGTGCCGGTGAAACCGTTCGCAAGAAACTAATGGAAACAACCGATCTACATACCATTCTTCGTTTGCCAACTGGTATCTTCTATGCTAATGGCGTAAAAGCAAATGTGCTGTTCTTTGGTTCTTTGATGGCAAACCATCCAGCAAAGACCCCTGGACAAAGGAAGTATGGGTATATGATTACCGCACCAACATTCACCATACGCTTAAAAAGAACCCACTTCAACTAAGTGCCTTAAGAGATTTTATCACCTGCTATAATCCGAATAATCGTCATCAAAGAAAGGAAACCTTTAGTGGTATGAATCCCGAAGGCCGCTGGCGGAAATTCACTTATGATGAGATCATCGCAAGAGATAAGACCAGCCTTGACATTACCTGGCTGAAAGATAAATCACTGGCTGACCTCGACAACCTTCCTGATCCGGATGAACTGGCTTTGGAGATTGTTGAAAACCTGGAAGCCGGATTGCTAAGCTTTAAAGCGATTATCACTTCTTTAAACCCAAAATAAATTATGGATATCAAGGCGTTCCCAAATGGAAAATTGAACTATAATAGAATGGAAAGTGTCATATGAAGAGGATATGATTCTACCTGAGGCGTTACTTGAAACCGCTTGAGAAATGTTTCTTTCTTTACCATTTTGTAAAACGACTATACCACTGACTTTGCCGAATAAGTAATGTAAACTGTCTATGAACGTCCAAATAAAGTTTTGTTATGTGAGATATTGCATAGCCTATAATGAAGAAAAGCGTTAGCAATGTCAAAGAAATTAACACCGGAAACAAATCCTCAACAGGATTTATTTACTGAGCTTTCTCAACTGATTGAGCAAAGCCAGCAACAATTGGTGGTACAAGTCAATAGCTCGCTTACAATGCTGTTCTGGCATATCGGCAACCGGATCAAGATAAATATCCTGAACAACAAGCGTGCAGGTTATGGAGATCAAATTGTCGTTACACTGTCACGACAATTGGTAGAGAGATATGGAAGAAACTTTGAAGAGAAGAATTTACGAAGAATGCTTCAGTTTGCGGAGCAATTTCAGGACAGAGAGATTGTCGTTACACTGTCACGACAATTAAGCTGGTCCCATTTTCTAATCTTGTTACCGCTCAAAAACACTGAAGCAAAACTGTTTTATGCAAAACTCCACTTTCTTACAGGGCCTGGGAGTAAGGGATTTACGCAAGCGAATAGCTGCCAAGGAGTTTGAAAGAACTGCTATAGCCAATTTACAAAACATTAGTAATAACCCGGCCATCTACAACAGTTTCAAAGATCCCTACTTCTTAGATTTTCTAGGTTTACAAAACACGTATTTGGAGAAGGATTTAGAAGAAGCTATTCTCCGCGAGTTGGAGACCTTTATATTAGAATTGGGAAAAGGGTGTGCCTTTATTGAACTATTGAACGCCAAAAAGAATGATCATTGATGGCCAGGACTTTCATCTGGATCTGTTATTTTATCGTCGCAATTTAAAACGGCTGGTAGCCATTGAACTATTATGTTGTGCACAACATAACAGCTCATATGTTACTAAGCCAGTTATGTGTTGTTGAGTCATTATGTTGTTATTTCATCCGTAATTTTGTCAATAAAGATAACATAAGTGATAGAATGGTTAGCATTCGCCGGATTAAATACGCTCGAGAAAACTCATTAAATCTTTGTCATCGCGCCAGTGGGTTGGTTTAGTTTCTTCAGTAATTTCACAACACGCCAAAGCCTTAGCTTTCATCTCAAGATCAACTTCAGCGTAGATGTTTGTGGTGTTGATAGAAACGTGTCCAAGCCAGGCTCTTATTGTATTGATGTCTACGCCAGCCCTTAACAAATGCGTGGCTGTTGTATGCCGAATAGTATGTGGGCTAACCCGTTTTTTTTCTATCGATGGTTGCTGTTTAGTGATTTTCTTAACATAACGCCCTACGATCGTGTGAATACCAAATCGAGTTAACGGCTGTTTACGCCGATTTAAAAAAACATGCTCAAAAGTATCCCGCCCTGCTATTAATAAACCTAGCTCATCGACGGTTTGTTGCCACAAGGGGGAACGTCTTAATTTGTTTCCTTTGCCATTAATAAGTACTGTAGATAAATGTCTAAAGATTTTTTGAGAAGAGGAGAAATGGACTTCAAAGGGTAAAAAAACAAGGGTGGACTTATATCTGTGTATCATTTATATCCTTAGTGTTATATGTCCTACAATATAATTTAAATGAATACAGTCGTAAAGAAAAAGAAAATGTTTTACAAAGGGAGAAAGAAAAAAGTGATTCTTTAGCGCAACTATCCCAGGATCGTAGAGATTCTCTTTCAGAAAAGAAAAATAGTGAAAATGTAAAAAATATTGTCGCGTCATTTGGTGAAGGGCTCGCTAAATTCGGTCTATAATATGATTTAGGACGCCAGGAAATAATTAATCAAATCACCGGAGGGCTTACTAAGCCAATTCTTGAAATAACAACTACTCCTTTAATAGTCACCGATTTTACTCCAAAATATTTAATTATTGACTTTTATATACGAAACCGAGAAAAATATATTTTACACAAAGTAAAGCGGCAGATATTTGATGCTTTGGGGCGCGAAATGCTAAAACATGGTATTGCTCATTTTCGCGATGGTTTAGCATTTGGTATGAAAAAAGTAACTGAAGAGGAATATGAAAATTATACTCCGATTATACATTTTGACCTTGGTGATGTGTTAGTTAGAAAAGAAAGATAGACAATACATACTACTACATCTAGCCCTGATATCTCCAGAATAGATCCAAGTTATTCGGTCGAAATTCAATGGAGCAATGGGATTTATGTTTTTTATATCCATTGAAAACAAACACGACAAAATATATATTAAAGAAATTGAATTAACCTTCAATGGAAAAAAAATTAATCATCAAGAATATTTTAAGTTAAATTAATAGTGTTCAAGTTCAATTATAGCAAATAGTGATGTTAAGAATTAAAGCTCAATAAATAATGTCCGGCTGGAGCTAATGCCTGGCTTTGCAACGGCTTTTTGTACTTCCGTCCGCACTTGCACAAAGCCGATGTTTAGCGGTTTGTTGTTTTTTTGTTTACATTTTTATTTCTTCATCTAACCATTGGCAGGTATTTTTCACGGTTTTCAATAATTACCCACAGGTTTATTGCGAGCAGCACCAGCGCTACCGGCAGTCCGGAAGGTGCGTTTATTATATGAGTTAAAAGTATTCCTATCATAACTGGAAAAATAATTATAGCGCCAAGCGCCCTGTACTTATTGGTAATGAAAAGTAATCCGCCTACAATTTCGGCAACTGCAATAAGCGGTATCAGCCAGCCGATTTCCATAAACGCTGTCATAACTTTCATCATATTCTCGGGTAAGTCTTTAGGTATGGGCATGTAATTAAAAAATTTATTCAGTCCCGAGTTAATGAACATCAGGCCAAAAAGGAGGCTTACTACAAATAGAATTTTCTTTTTCATAATTTTATTTTACAAACAAATTTACATTTCGGACTGCGGTGTTGTTACCATGATTGTTAACTGCCTAGTGAAAGTTAATGATAATCAGATTAAGGTTTATTGTCATCCGACAGCAGACGTCAGCTTTACAATTGGCAAAAGAGTAAGACATCTGGTGAGTACATAATTTTCAAAAAATAATTACGGCAAACGATACAATCATGCTTTTTTCGGAATAGATATTCAGAGCTTAAGTTTAAAAATCTTTACAGTTTATACCTGTTATGTCACTTGCCTTGAACTTTTCCCGAAGTGAAGGACACCATCGTTATGCAATTAGATTGATGCTAATTATAAAATTATCAGGCGTATTTATGCGTGGCAGAGACGAAAAAAGCCTCAGTGATTAGCTGAGGCTTAAAAGATATGGCAGTTACCTACTCTCCCGCCTGCATGCAGGCAGTACCATCGGCCATGAGGGGCTTAACTTCTCTGTTCGGTATGGGAAGAGGTGAACACCCCC
>JBGSYC010000231.1:0-41656 GCA_041751095.1 Flavihumibacter sp. | reverse complement strand
AAGCCAAGATAGACAAACTACCTGCCTGTACATTTTTGTTTTAGTAGGAATTTCCTTACACTCTTTATATGCAAAAGGATTTTCAGCAATCTTATCTATAGTTTCAAATATGGCATCAGCTACTTTTGTAGCGTTTAGAGGTTGCTGATTATTATTCGCTAAAAATTAGTGATATCATCTATATCCTGGTAAGCATGATCGGGTACTCTTATTTTCCGGGTTTCAGAAGTTGTTTTTTCTTTTTTGCCCATTTAATTTTGGCTTCATGTAAACTCATACCCGAACCGCTTTCTCTGCCTATTATAAACTCTTTAAATTCTTCTGTAGTAAGAGGCTCCCCGGGAAATACAGGTGAATTAAGGCCAGGCCTGGAAATAATATTAATTAAGTGCTTCTCCTGTAGGTCTTGCAGTACCTTCAAAGCGTCATCATTTGTTATTTCTACGGTAAGTGTTTTCATAAATGGCTATAATAACTCTCTAAGCAAAAATATTAATTTTATAATCCTATTGGAGTACAAATTGTGAAAATGCTTAATACATTATCACCTGATTCTTTTCCCCTTTTTTTGAACGCCGATGGTCAATGCTGCAACTTTATCTTGATAGATTCCTTTTCAATATATCTTAAAAATAACGTCAAACATTTTTACCCCGACTTGTACCCGGAAATAAAATCCTTCATAAGTGTTTTAATTGTGAAGATTTATAAAAGTAAAAGTTGCCCGTTTAGCAATAGCACAAGGTACAGGGAAGAATGACCAGAAAGCTTTTCCCTCAATTTAGATAACGCACGGCCCATTTGGGTTTCTACCGTTTTCACGGAAATATTCAGTTGATCAGCTATCGCTGAATACTTTAATCCTTCATACCTGCTTAACATAAATACTTTTCGCATCTGCGGCGGTAATTGCGAAATGGCTTTATCGATATCCGCAGCCAATTGCTTTACGTCAAGATTTTCAAAAGCTGTTTGATAGACCTGGCTTTCACTATTGCTGATGATGTATTTGCGGTGCCTCGATCTGACTTTTTCGTGCTTCAGCACGTCAAGCGATTTATTGATAATTATCCTGGTGATATATGCCTTAGCGGATAAGTCTGCAGAGATGGTCAAGCGGGTTTCCCAGAGTTTTATAAAGGCGGTATGAACAATTTCTTTAGCAAGGTTAAGGTCGAAGTTAAATTTGTACTGGCAATAACCACACAGAGGAGTAAAATACTTTTTAAAGAAGGCTTCGAAAGCAGCGTCATCAAATTTTAGGTTACTGTCCGGGCTTTCTTCATCATGATTATTGAATGTCTCTTTAATTTTCATTAAAAACCTTCTTTACGCAGAAAGGTAATAAGGTAAATAATTTTTTGAAATAAAAGCGGATATAGGCGTGCGGTTTAGGAGAATTAAATAAGAATTGGCATTTCGAATACAGAGAATGGGTGTACAAACAACACTATTGTAAAACGGTTCTGACATAGCTGATCAGGCCGGGGTTCCCGGTTTCGGCTGAAATATGATCGGGTAGTTTACGCAAATACCATTTAACTTCTAACTCAACTGACTGTAATGGAAGCAGGCGTCGGTAGGCGCCCTGGATTTCCAGTTCTATATATGTTTTTTCTTTATTTGCGTAAATCTCGATCTCTTCTTCTCCGGGGGCTGCTTCCGAAGGTAAGATCTGGGGATACTGCTTTAAAAAGAGTACCCGGTCGTTCACATGGGCCAGCCACCCGCCGGCGCCATTCATGAACATTTTTTGACTTTTCGATATTGTTGCATGATCATATGGAAACCATATTACCCCTATACTATCATAGATAACCAAATTAGATTTCGAAAGCGGCTTTTCGCTTTCTTTAGGAAAGAAAGACAGGCCATCCACAGGCACACGAGTAACTTCCCATGGTGCAAGCCACTTCTCCTCTTTTGAACGGTTGGTGATACGGTAAAGGATGCTAATGGAGGTGTCGGTAGCATCTCCATAGAATCTCTTTACGATTTTTAGGCCATTCACCTGATCTGTTTCACTTTTTAGATACAGATAAGGAGTTTTGACCGACGCTTTGTACATCGAACTGTCAAGGATTCTCGGCCAGGGTTTGCTCCATACATTTTGCGGGCTGATCCATAAAGTAGAGCCATAATATTTGGGATGCACGGTAGAGGGAGTAAGCTGTTCTTTATCGCCTAATTTAAAAGAGGTAACTTTTCCACCCGCATCTGGATCAACGCCGAGAGAAATGTTATGAACACGGAGAACATAGCCGCCGCCGGGAACCCGTTGACAGGTTACCGCCTTACTTTGCGAACGTTCCTGGTGACGTTTTACACTGCAGGCATGGTGAAGCAATGCCGCAATACCAATAATCATGATCAGCCTTAGCGAATTGAATATTTTAGATTTTACCAAATGCACAAAATAATAGTTAAGTAAAAGGCATTTACATTTGCGGTGAAGGTATACTAATGGGAGCGATAAGATACTACGAATTTTCGCTACTGAAAATAACCTTTAAGGGAATGTTAGTGTTCAGGGTAACACAAAGTTCACGATGAGGCACGAAGAACACTAACATTTATTATATTCATTCATTCAATCAGGCAAAGTAATACGTCGTGAACTTTGTGCAATCGTAGTGTACTTTGTGTTCCTTCAGACTTGGAAATTATCAATTTGTTGTCATCTTTTTATGCCTTAGCGCCTAAATAAAGGCTTGATGTGAGGTTTGAAAGTAACTTATTTTAAATGAAAAGCGATATATGATCCACCAGGCTTATGCCCGTTTTTTGCTCCGCCGGCAGCTATTACCACATACTGTTTACCGTCTACGGAGTATGTTACGGGAGTAGCAAATCCGCCGGCAGGTAGTTGATATTCCCATACCACCTTGCCATTTTTTTTGTCAAACGCCCGGATCCTTTCATCTTTTGTAGCAGCAATAAATACAAGTCCTCCTGCGGTTACCAAAGGACCGCCATAATTTTCAGTGCCTGTGATGGGAACGCCTTTTTTTGTCAGTTCAGGAAATTCGCCAAGCGGAACCCTCCATAAATACTCGCCTGTATTCAAATCGATGGCATTCAGTGTTCCCCAGGGGGGCTTGACTGCGGGGTATCCCTGCGGATCGAAAAACTTTTTCATGCCATTGTTGGTATACGGCGGTGTGTACGGAAAGGCTGCTTTTCGTACTGTATCACTATGCCGCGATGCTTTTTGGCTTTTTGTTTCGGTATCTAAAACAAAGCTGGTAATTGCGGCCCGGTCCTTTTCCGGCAGATGCATAAAGGAAGGCATCCGCCCTCTGCCAGTTTCGAGAACAGCCATTACCTCATTGGAAGACAATTTCAAATTAAGAAGGCCTGGATATTCAGCACCGCTTCCTTTTCTGTCGACACCATGGCACGATGTGCAGTTGGTGATATAGAGTGCATATCCCTTCGATACATCATCCCTCGATTTTAACGACATATCAGACATTCTTAAATCCCATGCCTGCTCATTAGCGTTCTGATAAAATATTCCATCGGGGTCTGCAGCGTTGCCACCCCATTCTGCTCCTCCGCTGATGCCAAATAACAGGGTTCCTTTTTCGCCCGGGGGTATAAATTTGCTCCCCGAGCGGGTTTCCAGGAAACGCTTTTTTACAAAGGCATGTGCCTCAGGTGAAAGATCAGTGATATCCGCTTCAGTAAAATACTGACGTGAAAGTGGCAGGGGTTTAACTGGGAATTTTTGCGTGGGGTAAGGATGTTCACCGGGCATGCCGTCAGTGGGCACCGGACGTTCTTCTACCGGGAAAAGTGACGAGCCGTTATCACGGTTAAGCACATACACTAAACCGTCTTTGGTTGTTTGCACCACTGCGTCTACCTTTTTTCCATTGTGCGTTACCGTTACCAGGTTGGGAGGGCAGGGCAGATCATAATCCCAGAGGTCATGATGAACGGTCTGATAATGCCATTTCAATTTCCCGCTTTCGGCATCAAGAGCTATAACACAATCTGAAAACAAGTTTGCACCCGCCCTTTCTCCACCGTAAAAATCTACAGACGGCGACCCTGTGCCGAGGTATACCGTTCCCCGTTTTTCATCGAGCACCATACCGCCCCAGCAATTGGCAGCGCCGATCTTCTTGTAAGCGTCTTTCGGCCACGTGTCATAACCGAATTCACCCGGGCGCGGAACCGTATGAAAAATCCACCTTAATTTTCCGGTTCTTACATCAAATCCGCGAATGTGACCGGGAAGAGCATCTCCCAACTCGGAGACCGTTGATCCAAGCACAAGCGTGTTTTTATAGATCACTCCCGGAGTAGTGGCAGTGACTGCCAGGTACTTTACATCAACGTCCATATCAGTGCCCAGTGCTTCATGCAGATCTACTTTACCGTCAACGCCAAAACCCGCGACCGGCTTGCCGGTTTTGGCATCCAACGCATAAAGGTTAGCGCCGGCTGTATACAAAATCCGTTTATCGTCTCCATCCTCCCAGTACATTACACCACGGTTTGGACGGTAGCGTGCCTGCCGGTCGGTAAACGGATCAAATATCCAGCGTTGTTTTCCCGTTGATGCATCGAGGGCAAATACTTTAAGCGAAGGGGTAGTTGCATACAGCACACCATCAACTATAATCGGCTGGCACTGTATTTCCATCGCCCTTGTAGGTTTGGGTAGAGATGAATCTGTTTTATCCGCTGCGTTGTAAGTCCATGCCACCTGCAGGTTGTTTACGTTTTCGCGGTTAATCTGATCCAGCGGCGAATACCGGTTGCCCGCGTGGTTACCTCCGTACACGGGCCAGTCTTCGTCTTTGCCGTCCTTGCAGGCACTGATAAAATAACTACATGCCAACAACAGCATCAGCCTGCTAAGCTTATCATTCATTTTTATACTTGTTTTTTTAGCTGAAAACACCATTTTTCCTATAAACCTTTCGGCTGCCGGTATCATCAACCAGCATCAACGTTCAATAATCAGATACTGATCGTTGTCACTCAATACCCGGGACTTTGCGGAATATTTATAGGGTTAATCGTAACCTGGCCTCTTGGAATCGGAAACAATACATAATGAGGCTGAACAGGGTACCCTTTTGCTTTGAGAAGATCGAATAGTCTGCCAAAACGCGTCAGGTCAAACCAGCGATGAAATTCAAACGCCAGTTCCAGTCTTCTTTCTTCAAGAAGCCTTGTCCTGAATGATTCGGCAGTTAAATTCCTCGTCCACACCGGTACGCCGGCCCGTGTTCTTACTCTATCAACAGCATCATAGGCCTCGGCAGTTGGCCCGCCGGATTCGTTAATTGCTTCTGCCAGCATCAAAAGCACATCAGCATAACGTAGGATAATGACATTGTCATCTGATCCGCCCAGGCCGCTGGAAGGCAGTTTATAATATTTGCGTACCAGAAAAACGTTCGCGCCTTCATTCACCGATCTATACTGCAGGCAAGAAAAATTACGCCTGCTGTCGGTTGGTTCGTAACTGTTTACGACTGAACAATACATTACCCTTACAAGCCTGTCGGTAATTTGTAACCTGTCAGCATTGTTAACCCGGGCGGTGGACGGATAGCATCAAACGAATTTTTATTTTCATCAACTGAAAGGTCTGTCTGCGCGATGGGTTATTACACCTGGTTATTTAAAGGCAGCTATCAGTCGTTGCAATTCTGACTCCATCTTTTGTACAACAACGGCAGCCTCAGGTTCTTTAATAAGGTTATGCATTTCTTTGGGATCCTGCTTCAGATCATAAAGCTCATTACAATCTTTTAAGTCGGTGTAGTTAATATACTTATACCTGTTTGTACGTACTGCCTTCCAGGACGGAATGCCGGTAGGCTCCAGGTAATATTCAAACAGAAGGGCTTCGCGGTTCTTTAATTGCCCGCCTTTAAGCACCGGTAGAAAGGACTGTCCTTTCATTTGAGGGTGAAGCGGAACTTTTGCCATATCCAGAAAAGTAGGCGCAAAATCGATATTCAGGATCGGGGCATCGGAAGTGGAGCCCGCCTTAACCATTGGCGGGTACCGCACCAGCATAGGTAACTTTATTGACTCTTCGTAAGCGAGGCGTTTCTGGCCCTGCCCATGCTCACCCCACAAATACCCGTTATCACTGGTAAAAACAACGAATGTTTTATCCAGAATGCCTGCTTCCTCAAGTGCTTTTAAGATTCTCCCTACGCCGTCATCGATATCAACCACCATCCGTATCTGGTTGCGGATGGCTGCATCGCTTTCTGGCGGTTGACCGTTTTTTCCTTCGAGGGCGGGTTTGCCTACCACCGGCGAAGTAGCGCTGATGGTTCGTACGATCGGTTCGTTCTTATATAAATCTTTATTGCGGTCGCTTGGTTTGTAGGGGCCATGAACGGCATTGTGAAAAAGCGAAAGGCAAAAAGGCTTTTCCTTATTAGCATAATTTTTAATGAAGTCAATTGCGTGATCGGTTAGTATGTCAGTGATATGGCCTTTAAATTCAACCATTTTTCCATCTACGTTCAAAGGAGGGTCTATTTTAGGAACTTTATTGCCACCACTGCATACCCACCGGTCGAAACCGGGCCGCTGTGTATAATCATCTCCCATGTGCCATTTTCCAATGAAAGCCGTGCTGTAACCGGATTGCTGCATCAATAAGGGATATGTGATCAGCTTATGGCTCATCTCGTTGTACTTTGTATTTTTAAGCACTCTATGCGCCTGCGCGTATTGACCTGTCAGATAGCTTGCCCGGCTTGGCGAGCAAACGGGGTTGGTGGCATAAGCATTTTGCATGAGCATGCCTTCTTTGGCCAGTCGGTCGATGTTAGGCGTTTTAACGAATGGATGACCAGTGCAGCCCAATGCATTGTACCGCAGCTCATCTATTAATATAAAGACAATATTGGGGCGCTGCGCTGACTTTCCCGCAAGGTTTTTTTTCGGTTGTGCGTGCACGTTAAAAGAAAAACTATAGACAGTAAGAAGAATTGTTAATAGAAGGCGCATATATCTTTTATTTTTTTAAAGGTCACTAAAATTTAATTGCTCTTTCCGCTTACCCTGATCGCTGTAATGGAATGCGCCGGAAATGTATGCGTTAAAACATTGCCGCGTGCAGCGATGGTGGATTCTTTAATCGCAACAGCATTAGGGTCTTCGGGAGTATTATAAGAAGTATATTCGGGGCCAGACAACGTCCACGCAACGGCATTGTTGTTAGTCAACGCGTACTTGTTAAATTCTACATCGGCTGTTACTGCGTCGGCACGATCGCGGTTTAATACCATCAGGTAAACATTACCGGATTTGTCTTTGCTGGAGGTTACGTGCAGTTTAGGTAATTCTTTTCCATTAACCGCTTTACGAACCGGATTATTCTGGATTTCGGCAGGAATATGCGTATCACCAAACATGTGCGAATACAATTTGAAAAGATAGCCCGTCGGGGTAATCACAAAGTGCGGAGCGCTGCCGATTACGCTCGTAATGCTATGCTTACTCGTTAGGGGCATCCCTAATTCTATAGCTGTACTTACCAGGCGGCCGGTATACAAGGCCTGGTCGATGGAGGACTGGTATTGCGGCGCAATTGTTCCGAGCGCAATCCCGTATTCGGTAAAGATCACCTGCACTTCATCTTTGCGGTCCGGTCCGATGTGTTGACGTATAACGTCAAGGACGTGATGTGCGCTGTCAGCTTCTTCATCCGAGTTCAGCATTACCAGGTCATGGTAGTTGTCTACAGACTCCTTCTGGGGTAAATTCCAAAATCCGGCGTACGGGTGCATGGCAACCCCGTCGTAAGGCGATGTGTCCATGGTCTCAATAAAATCATTGTGAAGCAGGCAACTCAATACCTGTATATCAGGGTCTACCTGCTTTATGGCCCTGTAATGGTCGTCGAAGCCATCGCGTGCAGCCTGGTACGATGCGGTAATTACAGCCGCGGTATCATTTTCCAGGGGCAGGTTTCCGTGCCTGCCGTCGCCAAACGTGATTTTTCCTGTTGTTTCATCAAGCATATACACATTTTCAGCGCCTGCAGCTTTTAGGTCACTGACACGTTTCCATTGTGTCTGCCCCACATATAAATTAGCAGAGTTTTTCAATACCGGGGGGTAACGGATATACTTAACGAGGTTTGAATTTTTAGAACCGGTAGCGGCTTTCAATGAGTGCGCATCTAAATCACCCACCATTTGCTTCGTATACGATACCGTATCCCCAAAACAGTATTTATAATTATGGTCATGCGCTGACTTGCCTTCAAGCCAATAGTGCTGCTGACCACGCAAATACATTTCGTTTCCCATTTCAATGTATTTGACATTATACGGTTCAGGATGGCCGTTTTTGGCGCGTTCCCGGGCCCATGAAATACCACCGCGGGGGTTTGAGCCTACGGGGGCATTTAGGTATTCAACGAGGTCTGCCGCATCGGCAGCGCTGCCTGTTCCAAAGTTATACATGTAAATAAACACAGACTTCGTTTTTTCGCAGAACCGCAGGGCTTCATCGAGCCCGAAATCTGCAGGCATCGCGTGCCCGCCGCCTCCATTGTCCCCGCCTGCAGCACCTTTGCGTCCAACCCAGGTATGTCCTTCTATAACGCTTCGCTTTTCTTTGGGGCCAATGGCGCCTTTCCAGGAAAAAGCACCGGCAGCTGTTCCTGCAGGATAGCGGAAAGAGCCTAATCCGACAGCTTTGTAATTTTTATGCAATTTGGAGTTTTCATCATTCCATAATCCAAGTTCGTAGTCGAACCATCGTTGATTTACGCCATAAATACCACGGCTAATTGCGCGCAGATCCTTTGATGGATCTGCTTTTATGATTGTTTTTTGAGCCTCCATCATCATCGGGGAAACGAATGAGCCGATAAGGAGATACCATGTCAGGTGTCTGTAAATAAAGGCAGGCATATTTTGGTTCATATGTAGTGAAAAGATTTTAGAAAGGCGAAGCGTTAATTGTCTGGCACCTTACAGCGTACGATGCAAGCTGATTTATCATTCTGATATGTCCGATCGGTTACTGATCTTTTTATCAAGCAATTGTTTCATCTCGGATATAGTGGCAGCATACGCCGGGTTGTTAGCGAGATTATTCGATTCTTTGGCATCTTTACTGTAATCGTAAAGTTCGGAGCCCTGGCTTCCCCATTCGGTATAACGAAAACGCTTATTTCTGATGCTGCGCCCCATCAACCCTTTCCGGCTAACCTGCGTGTATGCCATATAATTCCATGCGGCAGCCGGATTATTTAACAATGGCATCAAACTTTTCCCATCTATATATGCCGGTGCTTTCAGCCCGCAGGCGTCTGCAACCGTTTTATAAAGATCAAGTGTTTCTACAATGCCTTCGCTCACCTTTTCCGTTACCTTTGCACCCGGTAAAGCGATGACCATGGGTACCCGGGCACTTTTTTCAAACAGGCTTTGCTTCATCCATTGCTTATGCTCACTTAAGTTATAGCCGTGGTCGCTTACAAATACGACAATGGTATTTTTTGCCAGGTCTAACCGGTCCAGGGCATCCAGCAGCTTACCCATCTGCGCATCCATGTACGTTACTGAAGCATAATAAGCGCGAATGACTTCCTTTCTTTTTTCCGGTTCAGTTACACCCCAGTAGGGCGGGTTTGTCCATAGGGCTACCGGCGGAACATCTTTTAAATCATTTTCCGGTTCGTCCGGTAATTTTACATCCCGCAGGTCGTACATGTCAAAATATTTTTTCGGGGCAATGTACGGGCTGTGTGGGCGATGGAACCCTACGAGAAAGAAAAACGGCTTATCTTTTACTTTTTCAAGCGCTTTTACGGTTTCGTTTGCCAATTCTGTATCCGGAAGCATGTCTTTATCCTCCGTTTCATCTGCCGCAAGGAAATTCAGCGTGGCAGCAATATGTTTGCCCGGTGTATAATCAGTCAGCTTCTTTTCATTATAGACGTGGGTTTTGGGCGGGTATACGACCTGATCCCAGGCAGGTTCATCTTCTATAGTTTTTCTTGTCCTGTCTTTAGATGGCACGCCATGAAACCCTTTACCAAACCTGCCCGTTATGTAACCATTTTTTTTGAAGAACATGGGCATGGTAACCGCAGTTGGCAACTTATCACGGAAATACGTGCTGTTACCAAATACCTGTGTGGTGTCTGGCCGCAGCCCGTTTAAAATAGAAGCACGGCTCGGATTGCATAACGGAAACTGGCAATAAGCCTTATTAAATTTTACTCCTCTTTTGGCAAGACGGTCGAGATTTGGCGTTTTTACAAGCGGGTGCCCGTAAGTACCCATATCTGCATTTAAGTCGTCAACAATTATGAATAGTACGTTTTTCACTTCCGTTTCAGGGTAGGGGGCTGGTTGTGCCGGGGAGTTCAAAAGATGAAATAACGTAAGAATCCATACATGCATCATTGAATACAAAATTTAAAAAGTGATTGCCGGGGGTACATCCCGGCGGAGAAAAGAGATTGTTTAAAGTTAGTAAGCCTTCCGCTGCAGAAGGGTTCACAACCGGTACATTTGCAGTTCACAAATGGTACAGCAGGAAACTAGAAAGCTTTCGAACAAAGGGTGAAAGGGTGCTGCCTTCATTATCTTAAAGAACTCATGGCGGTAATAAAAGTGATAAGAGAATAATGAGGCGGGCAAATGCCTGCGCCTGAAAAGTAAAAACAGCCCGAAAAAGTTAGTGCATCCGGGTAGTGTCTGAAACGAAACCTTTGTCAGGTAAGGATTCTCCTGTTGTATGTATTTGAAAGAAAACGAATATCATATTCGTCAGAACGTAACTAATAAGGATCACTAATTAACCTCTAACTGCCTAGAAGTTTTCCTCGTACGTCAGTTGATTTTCCTTATTGTAGAGTTTAACATAATCAACTTCACCAAATTCCCTGAAGCGAAAGCTCAGGCCTTTAATTAAACCGATGCTTTGTTGAAAGGTGATGCTGTATATCACCTTATCGTCTAAATAAAGTTTGCCGTGTTTGTTCTTTACTTCAAGGCGTACCGTGCGCCACTGTGTAAGAGACTGTCCCATAAAAGAAAGGTCATGAAATTTGCCCTCTAACACTACGTCCCCGAATTGCACAAGCGCATCGCTGTTACATCCTTTACTGACGAATGCAGCCCGTACAGGGTAACGGTCTCCCTTGACTTTGATAAGAGCCTTGTAGCAATACTTCCCACTGTCGGGCAATACGACCTTTAAACGCGTTTCAAAGGTGAAGTTGTCTCCATCGACATCGAAATCATTGAAATTGTTGAACTCAACGACCTGATTGTTCTTGAGAGGCTTGTAAGTACTGGTTTGAACAACACCCTTGTCGGCGGGCAGATAGCGCATTGTACCATCTTTTATAAATGCATGATCCTGCAGGAATAAATAATCGGTAGCCGTATGGACCAGGCCCGACCAGTTTGCGCTTTTTGCATGAATGGTTTCCTGGCCAATGATCCTGTTATCTGCAAGCACATTCGCCTTATATAACCCGGGGATCAGATAAGACATAGTAACGATTTTCTGGTTTTTAGGCAAAACCATTTTTTTGCCTTCATTTCCAAAATCAAGTATCACGCTATCGGCTTTCACCTTACTAATGTCATAACGGAAAACGACATTGAGTGGCACTTCTCCAACGATATTATCGCCATGGAAATTAATGACTGCGTCAGAAGGAGCGTTATGGCTGGAGAATAAAAAGTAGCTTGAAATACAGATGATTAAAATTGCAGCTATGCCAAAAATTACAGCTTTATAGCGCAACTTCAAGTGCTTATTTCCTGATATATCTCTGTGGGGAACCCACAAAGGCTCGGAAGGCTGGACAGGAGAAGGTTCTAACGGTGGTGCAGCAGGCAGTTCTGTATGAACTATTGGCACGGGCACGGGGTACGTGTTTTTAAACGTATCCCAATCTTTAAAGCCCAAATAGATCGCAAGTGCGTTCATCGTCCCCAACTGCGGTTTATACTGTATGGACGTTTGAACTTTTCCAAATAACCGTCTTAAAGTCTGGTAGCTGATAAGGATACCGGTATTGTCATAAATTTTGTCACTAAGCGTTTCAAAATCCTTATTGGTCCAGCTACTTGCCTTTCCCCATTGCAATTTTTCCTGAATCAACTCCAGGCATTTCGAAAGATGGTAAGTATTATCCACAGGATGAGAAAAGCATTAAGAATTTTAATAATAAATCGAAAAAGCATTAAGAAAGAGCTAATCCCGGAATGTAAAGAGTCATTATGAAACAGTACGTGCAGAAGTGCTGTTCAAAAATGTATGGATCGATGGCGCGGAAAAGTCAGGCATTTGTTTAATTCCTATTAAGTTTACGACTGCTGTTTAGTTCTTCTCTTGATGCTCTATACGCAGGGTGGTTCCGTTTCTCCGTTCAGGTTACCAAAGTAATAACGAACACAATCGTGCTGTTTGCTATTGTTTGAAATCCTTATGTCTTTTCCGGCTTATTGTGATGCTAAAGCCGGTTTTCTGCTTATGAACCTACTTTGTATCGCTTCTGTACAAGCTAAGTTAAAGATAAATTTCCATATTTAGGGCCTGTCGCTGCACCAAACTATCACTCAACATTGTTTAGATTATGAGAAAACATTTATCCCTGATCGGATGGCTGTGTCTGGGCTGTTGCCCGGGTTTCCTGCCATCTCAGGCTTTTTCCCGGCAACTCGCTTCGGTACCCCGCAATTTTCACCTCGAAGAACCAACAAACCTGCCCGGCGATTATAAGGTGGTCGCCGCACTGATAAAGGGGAGGATTACCTCAGCAACCGGTGAACCGTTACTGGGTGTTACCGTGCTGGTAAAAGGCACATCCACCGGCACATCGACTGATGCCGATGGTACCTTTACCCTCACATCACCGGAGAACAAGGGTACCCTGGTCGTTTCGTTTATCGGCTACACTACCAAAGAGGTTTCATTTAACGGGCCTTCCAACCTGGATATTCCGCTAACCGAAGATCCGAAGGCTAAAGCCATGAAAGAAGTAGTGGTAGTAGGCTATGGTACCCAAAGAAAACGGGATGTTACGGGTGCCGTTGCTTCAATTAAGGCGTCTGAAATTCAAAATATACCCGTTCCAAGTGTTGAGGCCCTGATGCAGGGGCGTGCTGCCGGGGTGCAGGTTAATCCCAATTCCGGCGTTCCGGGTGCGGGCATCAGCGTTCGTATCCGTGGAGCGGCCTCCATTTCGGGCGGCAACGACCCGCTTTATGTAGTGGATGGGGTACCAATGAAAGGGGAGTTCGGTTCTGCCGTGGGTCAAGGCCGGAATGAAGTAAGCCCGATGGCCGATATCAATCCTAATGATATTGAGTCTATCGAAATATTAAAAGACGCATCTTCTGCAGCAATTTACGGCGCGAGGGCTGCCAACGGCGTTGTGTTGATTACCACTAAAAGAGGAAAGGCCAACAAAACAACCGTTAATTTAAATTATTCAACCGGTTTTCAGTCCAGACCCTTAAAGTATACCCTGCTAAGCGGAAATGAGTTCAAAGAGTATTATACGCAGGCTCATGCAAATGTGGGTTTAACTCCTGCGGTTAACCTTAGTGCAGAAGGGTACGATACGGTTAATACCGACTGGCAGGATGCGCTCTTCCGGAAAGCACCCGTGTCCAGCTATGACGTTTCTTTTTCGGGAGGAAACGAAAAAACCCGTTTTGCCCTTAGTGTAGGTTACTTCGACCAGGAAGGCATTATCATAAACACTGGTTATAAAAGGCTGTCTTCAAGGCTAAACCTGGACCATGAAATCAGTAAGAAACTACGGGTAGGAGCCAGTATATCTTATACTAAATCAGAAACCAAACGGATTCAGGGTGATGATGCCGGGGTGGCGGTATTTTTACGAACACTAATAATGCCCCCTGTTGTACCCATAACAAATGAAAACGGCAGTTACCATTTTTCCAAATTAGGATTATTGAACATTAACCCGTTTTCTGTAGCCAAAGAACTGAAAAACATTGCTTACAGCAACCGGGGCATTGCAAATCTTTATGGTGAATATGATATCCTGAAAGGGCTGAAGCTGCGGGTAAGCGCTGGGGGTGATTTGTTGTTTTTGAATGAATCCTATTTCAATAACTCGAGAGTATTCCTTGCAGCCAATATCAGTGCAAACGAAGTGAATGTGCAGGACTTCTCCTGGATTAACGAAAATGTGTTAACCTACGACAAAAGCTTCGGCGATGACCATAAGTTAACCTTTCTGGCAGGTTATAGTCAGCAGCAGACCAATTATACATTTGTACGGGCCAACGGCAGCGGTTTTGCCGCCGATGACATTCAGACGATTAACGCGGCTGCCGTAACAACCAGCTCTTCCAATAAAACCAGCAACGGTATTGAGTCTCTGTTTAGCCGGATTAATTATTCCTTAAAAGACAGGTATTTGTTTACAGCAAACCTGAGGCGGGATGCTTCTTCACGGTTCCCTGCAAAACGCAAATACGCAACCTTTCCTTCTGTTTCAGCAGGATGGCGTATTTCAGATGAACCGTTCATGCAAAGATTCTCTAACCTGAGCGACCTGAAACTACGGGTCGCCATCGGTGAAGTGGGAAACCAGAATATTGGCGATTTCCGCTATTTAGGAAGTTATACCAGCAGCAACAATTATTTGGGCCGTACCGGCGCCGCACCTGCGGACATTGTTAACCCTGATCTGAGTTGGGAAACTACGCTTTCTTATGATGTCGGTCTTGATCTGAGCTTATTCAATAACCGGGTGACCTTCACTACCGATTTTTATCTGAAAGAAACCCGTGATCTTTTGCTGGCTGTGGCATTACCGGTACAGTCGGGGTTCGGTTCTTCCCTGCAGAACATAGGCAGCGTGGAAAATAAAGGAATGGAATTTTCTCTTTCCACTGTAAACCTGGACGGCGCCCTGAAATGGAATACCAACTTCAACATCGCCTTTAACCGCAATAAAATCACCCAGTTAAACAGTGATGATGCCCGGATAATCGTAGGTGCGAGCAGCCAGTTTAACATTGGATCTCCTCCAAGCATCGGAGAGGTAGGTCTGCCATTGGGCACGTTACTGGTTTATGTATATGACGGAGTATATTCAACCGCCAAAGAGATACCACCTTCTATCAAAGCTCAGAATATGAATATCAACGCGGGCGATGTAAGATTTAAAGACTTAAATAATGACGGCCTAATTACCGAAGATGACCGACAGATATTCTCAGTTCAACCCAAATTTATCGGCGGTATAACAAATAATTTCTCTTATAAAAGTTTTGACCTGAATGTTTTCGGACAGTTTGTGTATGGCAATAAGGTGTATAATACAACGGTTGCCGGACTTACCGGTACTGCAAGCGCGTTCAACCAATTGCCTATAGTCAGGAACCGTTGGCAGAAAGAAGGTGACGTAACGGATATACCCCGTTATGCCTGGGGCGACCCGGGAGGAAATAGAAAATCCAGCACCCGCTACCTTGAAGACGGATCTTATTTCCGCATTAAAGTATTGTCGCTGGGATATACCCTTCCTTCAAATCTAACCAGCAGAGCCAGGTTAAACAGGCTGCGCATTTATGCAACCAGCACCAATTTATTAACTTTTACGAAATATACCGGCATGGACCCCGATGTGAACAATGTCGGCGGAGGTTCAGATAACCCGATACAGGCCGGTGTAGACCATGGCAGCTATCCAAGCGCCCGCACCTTTATCTTTGGAATTAATTTAGGACTTTAATCTTGCTTACAATGAAAAATAAATCATTCTATCTCATACTTTTTGCCTTTGTTTACGCTTCGTGTAACGTAACGGTTCTGGAGCCGGAAAGTAACATCGCCTCTAACAATTTCTGGAAGTCTGGCAGACATGCCGAAATGGGTATAACAGGCGTGTACCAGGCTTTTTACCAGGGGGCTACGAATGCGCCGTTATATATCAGGTATTTATACTGGGGTGAAGCGCGGGCTGATGTTTATGATACCAAAAATGTAACCCAGGACGCAGGCACGTTTAGTATTCCCCTTAACAGGATAAATTCAAATTCCGGGTATGTGGCTTCCTGGGCAGAGTCATATACGGCAATTAACCGCGCCAACAATGTACTGAAATTTGTGCCATTGATTGAAGACGTTATGCTAACGACTGCCCGGAAGAACGAAATACTTGGGGAAGCTTTATTCTTAAGAGCCCTGAATTATTTTTATATCGTGCGGGCATACGGCGATGTGCCTTTAATAACAGAGCCTTCTGTCTCGTTGGATCAGGACTTCAGGACTCCGCGGATTTCAAAAGCAATTGTATTGGATACGATCGTAGCCGACCTGCTCAGAGCCGAAAAGATACTTCCGGTATCCTACAATACGAATCCGCAAACCCGTGGCCGGGCGACGATAGGGGCTGCCCAGGCCTTATTGACCAGTGTATATTTATGGAGAAAAGACTATCAGAAATGTGCCGATAAAGCAAAGCAGGTAATTGAAACGACATCGCTTTACCAGCTTGAACCTGATTATGCAACCGTTTTCCTCGACAATTCAAGAGAGTCCATTTTTGAAATCCAGTTTGATAATACCACTCAAAACAATAACCGCTTCCAGGAATTTTTCCTGCCCCCAAGGTTTGGGATCCAGCTGTTGGCTCCTGCTGAAAAATTGACAAAGGATGCCGTCAACGGGTTCGCTGCCAATGATAAAAGAAAAAACGTAACTATCGGAATTACCAGAACACCTGTATTTAACCGGGCGAACATCGCTTATGTAAATAAATACGCCGGCGCATTTGGTCCCGCGGGTACTACCAGCATCAGCGATGCAAACCAGATCCTGTTACGATTGGCTGATGTGATTCTAATGAGGGCTGAAGCATTAAATGAGTTAAATACCAACAAACCTGAAGTGGTTGCGCTGGTAAACCGTATCCGCGACAGAGCTTTCGGAGCCGGTGTAAAACCGGCATTGGCCACTTCCTCGCAATCCGACCTTCGTAAAATTATATTGCAGGAACGTTACCTTGAGCTTGTTTTTGAAGGACACCGCTGGTTTGACCTGGTAAGAACTGAACAGGTAGATGATGTAATGGGCGCCCAGTTCCCGGAATTACTGGATCCCCGGAAATGGTTATTTCCGATATCAGCAGCTATTATCAATGCAAACCCCAATATTATTCAGAATCCGGGATGGGAATAGGCGTTAATAACAGTGTCTGCAATTCCACTAACGGAAAAGAATATCCCAAAAATAAACCGGAACTGATCGTGCACATGTAAACCATAAATATTCAAAACTGTAAATCTTGAAGCAAAACATGCCCGTAAAGATATTAATGATTTTATGCCTGGTTGTTTGCGGTTCCCCCCTGAGCGCAATGCCAGGCAGTGTGATTAAGAGGGCAGTGCCTGCTTTACCCAATATCATTTTTATTTTAGCCGATGATATGGGTTGGGGAGATTTAGGCTGCTACGGTAATAAGGCTGTGAAAACACCAAACATTGACGGTATGGCAAGGCAGGGAACGCTGTTTACCCAGTATTATGTGAACGGGTCAGTTTGCTCTCCCAGCCGTGCGGCTATCTTTACCGGGCAGTATCCTGCCCGCAATGGTATTCATGAACATCTAATGCCCCGGCATGATGACAATGCGCGCCGGGGAATGCCTGATTTCCTTGACCCCGTCCTTGAAACCATCCCTAAACAGCTTAAGAAAGCTGGCTACGCCACGGCCCATTTCGGAAAGTGGCACCTCGGTAGCAGCAAAGATTCGCCCGGGTTAGCAAAGTATGGTGTCGATGTACATAAGACACAGAATTCTGCGGAACAATCTTTGAAGCCTCAGGGTGACGACCCGTTTTTTATCGCCAAATCAACAGGGATGATTGTAGACGAAACCATTAAGTTTATCAAAGAAAATCGCGAAAAGCCCTTTTTTGTAAACTTATGGACACTGGTTCCGCATGCTGTTCTAAACCCCACGCAGGAGCAAATGGATGTTTATAAAAACATGGCTCCCGACGCAAAAGTGAAGTATTCATCTCCCCAGCAGGTGTATTTCGCATCAGTTACTAACCTCGATGAAGAACTTGGCCGCCTGTTTAAAACCCTTGATGAAATGGGGCTTTCCGACAATACGATCGTTCTCTTTAGCAGCGACAACGGACCCGAAGAAATAGCGGTGGCAAATGCTTCGCATAGCGGTGCTGGCAATCCCGGGCCCTTTCGTGGCCGCAAACGTAGTTTATATGAAGGTGGTATCCGCGTGCCGTTTATTGTTAGGTGGCCGGGCCACGTGCCGGCAAACCGCATTGATAATGATGCTGTCTTAACTGGGGTAGATATGTTTCCAACCTTTAGTTCCCTCGCGAAAGTACCTCTGCCGGAAGGCCACTCTCTTAATGGGGAAGACGTTAGTGATATTTTAATGGGAAAGGTTCGCGCCCGCTCGCGCCCGCTGATGTGGGAAGGGAGAATGGCTGTGATCGGACCTGTGATCAATCGTAATCCCACCCTTGCCATTCGTGATAAACAATGGAAGCTATTGATGAACGCCGATGGCAGCCGTATTGAGTTGTATCACATTACCGACGACCCTACAGAAGTTAGTAACGTAGCTTTTCAGAACGCCGCCGTAGTAAAAAACCTTACACAGCAACTGGCCGCATGGAAAAAGACGATACCTGGTAGTGCACAACCCGGAGCCGGCCAAATGAACTATAACTGGCCAAAAGCCCAAAAGCTATAAGCGTTTGCTCCAGCGGATTGTATGAATATTATCTTTGGGAAAGCCTGATGAGATCATCGTCCGGCGGTTAAATTTATGATATGAGGTACCGGTTCTTCTTAGTGTTTTTACTTGTCTTCCCGGGCATTGCCGGGCGGATATCATACAGCGCCGCTGCATGGCCCCCCGCTAAATCGCCTTCGACTGCCCTGCCGAATATCGTGTTTATCCTTGCTGACGACCTGGGGTATGGCGACGTGAAAAGTATAAATCCGTTATCCAAAATCTCTACGCCGGTTCTGGATCAATTGGCTAAAGAAGGGATGACGCTTACCGATGCGCATTCCCCGGGTTCGTGGTGCGTGCCATCACGTTACGGGCTCATAACCGGCCAATACCCTGTTCGCACCATCATGGACGTAAAGAGAGGAAGCTTAATCGCTCCCGATCGCATAACCATTGCTTCATTGCTAAAGCGAAATGGCTACCGCACGGCAATGATCGGAAAATGGCACCTTGGTTTCGACGGAGTAAAAGATTGGGAAAACGCGGATTTCAGCCGGCCTTTGCTGGGTGGCCCCGTTGACCACGGGTTCGATTATTTTTACGGCATGCATGCTTCACTTGATATTCCCCCGTATTTCTTTATTGAAAATAAACAAACAGTAACAGCTCCTTCTGATTCAATCAAAGAAAATCAAAGCCCCGGCGCTACCAGTACTATTTCAGGTGCATTTTGGCGCGGTGGGAAGATCGCACCCGGCTTTAGGCATGAAGAAGTAATGCCGGCATTTACCGACACGGCCGTCTCGTTTTTGGAAAAACACGCAGCGACGAAAAGAGACCAGCCTTTTTTTTTGTATTTAGCCCTTACAGCTCCCCACACGCCATGGTTAGCACAAAAAAAGTTCACCGGTAAAAGTAGCGCAGGAGAATACGGAGATTTTACGATGCAGGTGGATTATAGCGTTGGAGAAGTGCTGAAAACGTTGGAAAAGCTTGGCCTGAAAGAGAACACCCTTGTGATATTTACATCAGATAATGGACCGGTATGGTTTGAAGAAGACATCAAAAAATATGGCCACCGGGCAGCGGGCCCGTACAGGGGGATGAAGTTGGATGCTTATGAAGGCGCTCACCGCGTGCCGTTCCTCGTGAGATGGCCGGGAAAAATAAAACCTCAGTCCTCTTCGGCTTCAATGCTTTGCTTTACTGACATGCTGGCCACTTTCGCGGCAGTCGTGGGAGATACGCTTTCTCCTGCTGAACGCACAGACAGCTATAACCAGCTACCGGTTTTTCTCAATAAAGGAGTCGCCCCTCGAAATGGATTGATAGTGGAGGGGCATACAGTACGCGAAGGTGATTGGAAACTGATTTTTGGTAATGGAACCGGTGTCTTGCAGAGACAATGGGGCCATGTTGAAACCAAACCGGTAAAAGGCGAATTATATAATCTGAAAGAAGACCCGTCAGAGACAAGAAATGTATATGCCGGCCATCATGCGAAAGTAGAGGAGCTTACAAAACGGATGGAAAAATATAAGGCAGAAGGAAAGTCTGGTGCTGTGCCGCATGCGCACAAATAGAGCAAAATGGATAATAACCCGGAGGTCTGACACAACCGGATAGGATATTCCCTGTTATTACCACGCGGGCATTTACGGGAGCTTAATGTTTCTACTGTTTAAAAATTAGTACATGCTTATGAATGTTAAAAAGAAAACCGGATTCGATCTTTGTGCAGCCATATTGATGACATTGGTTCTGGTGGTCAATTCCAAGCTGTTAAAATCACAGGAACGTCTTGCTCCTACATCAAAATATAATGTTTTATTTATTGCCGTCGACGATCTGAGGCCTGAGCTGGGATGTTACGGCGTGAAGGGAATAATTTCTCCAAATATTGACCAACTTGCCTCCGAAGGCCTTGTATTTGAGCGGGCATATTGCCAGCAGGCAGTCTGCTCGCCTTCGCGGACGAGTTTACTTACCGGCTTGAGACCCGATGGAACAAAAGTGTACGATCTCGTAAAGCACTTCAGGAGCACAGTACCTGATGTGGTGACGTTACCTCAACATTTTAAGAACAATGGCTACCATGCGGTAAGCATTGGAAAAATATTCCATAATAACTTAGACGATGACTTATCGTGGAGTGAAAAACCCAACACGCCAAAGGGCAGGGGAAAAGGGTGGCGTGGTTATTTACTTCCCGATAATATCAGGATTGCCGAAAACCAGGTCGACTCAAAAGGGAATGGGCCTTCGACGGAAGCCAGCAATTCGCCTGACTCGCTTTATGAAGACACTCAAATTGCCATGAAAGCGGTGACCATGCTCAGCCAGTTAAAAACAAAAAACCAGCCGTTCTTTTTTGCTGTCGGTATGGCTAAACCTCACCTGCCTTTTGTGGTGCCTCAAAAGTACTGGGACATGTACAAACGGTCGCAATTCAAATTGCCCGACAATGATAAAATACCCGTGGATGCTCCTGCATTCGGGCTTTCTTATTCCGGCGAATTAAGAAATTACACAGACATTCCGGACGAAGGACCTTTGTCCAAAGAAAAAGCACTTGAGTTAATGCACGGGTATTATGCTGCCGTCACTTTCATGGATGCCCAGATAGGAAAGGTGCTTCAGGAGTTGAAACGCTTAAACTTAGACAAGAATACCATAGTGGTGCTATGGGGCGACCATGGATGGAAGCTCGGTGAATATGGCCAATGGTGCAAACACACAAATTACGAGGTAGATACCCGCTCACCACTCATCGTTAAGATACCTCGGATGCCCGCTATGGGAAAGAAGTCCAAAGCTTTGGTTGAGTTCGTTGACATTTATCCTTCGTTAGCGGAAGTGGCCGGATTACCGCTGCCTTCACATTTACAGGGGCATAGTTTTGCTCCGTTGTTCAGTAATCCTGGCATGAGCTGGAAAAAAGCGGCTTTCAGCCAGTATCCGCGAAAGGATATGATGGGGTACGCTATGCGGACGGACCGGTTCCGTTTCGTAGTTTGGGAGGACAAACAACAAAATAAGATAGTAGCCACCGAGCTTTATGATCATCAGAACGATCCTCACGAAACGAAAAACGTTGCCGGGCAACCTCAATACGCCAAAGTGGTCCGCGAATTAAGCCAGCAGATTAATGCTGCCAAAACCAACGGCACAAAACCGGTTATCAGAATGATGTAAAGCCGGTTGATTGTCTCAATTTTTTTTCGTTCGCCGGTCATTCCGGATTTAATAAGATTACTAAATATTCATCTGTCATGCTCGTGATTTCACTACGATTCTTTTCATTCCATTTATTATCGGGACTGGCTTTCTTAGGCAGCATCACTTCAGTAAGTGCTCAGAAAACGGTAATAAAAATTACACCGGCAACCGTGTTAGGTCAGATCCAACCCGAACTGTATGGAACCAACCACCGCTATACCAATAACGGCTCAACAATGTGGGATCCGGTAAAGCATCAGGCTATTCCTGCGTTTACCAGAATATACAACGAAATTGGCCTCCGTTCCATGCGTTACCCGGCCGGCACTGCTGCCAGCTTGTTTCACTGGAAGCGTTCTATAGGGCCCCTCAAAAAACGGACTGATGCCATTGAAGGACATTCGTGGGAAAATGAAACAAAACCGGCTCCTACCAACTTTGGCTTAGATGAAGCCGCCCGTTTCTGCGAAGCCAATAACACCAAATTGAACTACATGTACAATTTCGGCAATGGAAACGCGGCTGATGCTGCCGATCTGGTGGAATACTTGAATACGCCTGTAGGAAAAAATCCGAATGGGGGGGTTGCGTGGGCCGAAGTACGGGCGAGGAACGGGCATCCTGAACCTTATCATATTGTAACCTTCGAGATGGGCAACGAAATGTATCGAAACGCCCGCCAGCATTATTGGCTTGATGGGATTTCAAACAAAACCTATGAGGAAAAATATTGCTTCGGGGATACCGTTAAATTTTTCAGGCAACCCCTTGGTGAATATGCCTCCAATGCGCTAAATGCCCAGGTAATTACAAGCCCCGCAAACAAGGTAAAGTATGTAAAATACCCCGTTGTGCTTGCAGGAACAGATACCGTTTTTATTGACAATATTGCCTGGAAGAAAGTAAGGACTTTAAAAAACGCAGGGAAAGCGAATGTGTATACCCTTGATGAAGTCAGCGGCAGGATTGAATTTGGAGACGGTGTCCATGGAAATAACCCGTACCAGAGGGGGGCGAAAAACCAGGCAACGGTTAGCTACACAGCTAAGCGTGATGGGCTTGACGACTATTACCGGGCTATGAAGGCCGTAGATTCAGGTGTAAAAGTCTATTCATGCCTTATAGATACCCGCTTTATTGAAACCATGGGGCAGTCGCCATATGACGGCATAGGCATGCACCCATATGCCGGCTTTTGGAACCTTCCGAAAAGCGGGTTGCCTTTGTCACAAATGAACGACCTGGTAATGCTGATCGCCGATGAGGAAACCGATAGTATCAAAAACACTTTGGCGCATATGCAAAAAACGGTAAGTCCGGAAAGAAGGGCCGCCATGAGAGTAATAAACTCCGAATACGGCATTGCGCATAACGACATAGCGCCGAATTACCAGCCTTCGATCGCCCAGGCTTTATACAGCGCCACGATTTTGTTCGGATGTATTGAACAGGATGTTCCCGTTGGCAGCAAGCACAGCTTAACAGGAGGCGTAATCGGCAACGCTCCGCACTTTCTAAAAACGCCGACAGCTCATATGTTCACCCTGTTTACAAAGCATTTTGGACAAACACGCATTGCTTCTTCAGTAGAGAATAATCCCTCATACGAAGCTGTAGGAGATAATACCCGGAAACTGCATAATAACGGTATCCTGGAAAAGCTGAAACTAAATGCTACCAAAGATGCCTCAGGCAACGTTTACATCATGGTGGTAAACCGTAATTCGACCGATGAAGTAAAAGCTTCTATAGAGCTTCCAGGATATTCATTCACTGATAAGAATGCCACTGTACTAACGCTTGCCGGAGATTCTTTTCACGCGTTCAATACCGTCGAGGATCCGAACAACGTGGTGATCAGTGAAGCCAAGCTCGCGGTAAATAACACCTTTGACTACACTTTCCCGGCGCATTCGATCACCACTATAAAATTAAAAGGGAAAGTGAATTAATGGAGCTGTCGCGTGGTTCATTAGTGATCCGGATGTAACTTTCAGTAATTAAATACAGCCTTTGTTTGTATTCAGCAGGAGTGAACAAATGCCTCCGGATAGTATTTCTAAAATTGTCCATCCCATGATCAGATGTTTTATTTTTTTGATAGCAGCCTTTAGTTCCGGAATTGTATCGGGCTATCCGGATCATCGCGCACCCGTACGCAAGCCGAACGTTATTTTTATATTATCAGACGACCAGGGTACGCTCGACCTGAACATTTACGGCGCAAAAGACCTCGAAACGCCCAATTTAGATAAGCTGGCTAAACAAGGCGTGCGGTTTACCCAGTTCTATGCTGCCGCGCCGGTCTGCTCTCCCTCGCGTGCTGCTTTGTTAACAGGCAAAGTGCCGCAACGGGCCGGCTTAACAGGCAATGCTGCCCCGGGAAGAATCCCCGAGGGCATGCCAACCGAACAGTTTACAATGGCTGAAATGTTGAAGAGCTCTGGTTACGTGACGGGCCACATTGGCAAGTGGCATTTGGGTTATTTACCTGCTTCCAGGCCTAATGGGCAGGGATTCGATTATTCGTTCGGGCACATGGTTGGCTGCATCGATAATTATTCCCACTATTTTTATTGGGATGGGCCCAACAGGCATGACCTGTGGCGCAACGGCAAAGAAGTGTGGTACGATGGAAAGTTCTTTCCGGACCTGCTCAATCAGGAAGCTACCACCTTCATAGAGCAAAATAAGGCAAAACCCTTTTTTCTTTACTTGGCGCTGAATTATCCGCATTACCCGATGCAAGGCTCAGATAAATGGCGTTTAAAGTACAAAGATTTGCCGCGGCCGCGCCGGGATTATGCCGCAGCTGTTTCGACGATGGACGAAAAAATCGGCGAAATACTCCAAAAGCTAACCGAGTTGAAATTGCGGGAAAATACTATTATCGTATTTATGTCAGACCACGGCCACTCTACTGAAGAGCGCGCCATGGGGGGAGCCGGGTTTGCCGGGCCGTTCCGCGGCGCTAAGGCCTGTTTGTTCGAAGCCGGTCTCCGTGTACCGGCCATCATCAGCTGGCCTGGGCATATACCGGAAAATCAGACCCGTCACCAGGCGGGGATAGCCACAGACTGGTTCCCGACGATCGCTGAGCTGTGTGGAACGCCGGTGTCACCCGCCAGCCGGCTGGATGGCAAAAGCCTGGTACCCGTTATTACCGGCAATGCCGCAAGCCCGCACAAAACCCTGCACTGGGCTTACGAAAAACAATGGGTGGTACGTGATGACGATTGGAAGCTGCTGGGTAACCCTGTCGACAAATCCAACAAGGGGAAACTCGAACCCCGGGATACGCTTTTCCTGGTGAACCTGGCGAAAGATAGTTCGGAAATGAAGAATTATGCGACCGAACACCCTGATGTCGTAAGGCGTCTCAGGCAATTGCATGAAGAATGGACTATGAGATTAAACAGTGAGGCAGTGAGCCTCAAAACAAACAATAAACCCGTGGAAGGGCAGAACTGGTTTGAGAAAAGCATTTTTATGCTTCATGAAGATCATCACATAAAAGCCGAAACCGAGGTAGGCAAAAATGCCGATCCTCAGCAGACGGCGCGGATCATTGCCTTATCTAAACCGGATGCCATTCAGATACACGCCAAAGGCCGTCCGGGCTACGCTTCTTATCCTACAAAAATCGGATGGATGGCGCCTAAATACCAGCGCGACGTATTAAAAGTATGGAGGGATGTGGCCCGGAAAGAAGGCTACAATTTTTCGATTTATTATAACCTGGGGCGTGATGCGGAAATTCAGATACGCAAACCACAATGGAACAGGTTAGGCCCCGAAGGCAAATTACAGGACGCTGCTTTGTGCTACCATTCAGGCGTTGCTAAAGAATATCTGTGGCCTATGATAGCAGAGATCATGGATAATTACCGGCCGGACGGACTTTGGTTCGACGGGTCGGTGTTTACGATAAAAAACTGCTATTGCAACGTGTGCAAGGCCCGGTTTCTTGCGGAAAAAGGCATGGCTGCGCCTACCCGTCACAACCAGCCGGGGTGGGCAGCCTACAAGGACATGCAGCGCCAGGTCTACCGCGAGTTTTTGTATGAAACCGTTGACCGGATCAAGCAGAAAGATCCGAAATGCCTGGTAACCATCAACCTGGCCTATTCTTTACACATGCCTGAAAAGCCTTACCCCGGCATTGACTATTTTACAGCTGATTTTGGCAACGAGATCGAAGAGCTCTCGCAGGAAGCTCACTGGTACGATAACCAGGGTAAACCTTTTGAAATCATGACCACCGTGCATCTTGACGGTGGCAGCGGGAAAGGCCGGCAGCCTAAACCCGCAAGGCAGCTCGAACAGGAAATGGCAACGATCATTGCTAACGGAGGCCGGTACAACTGCTGGGATAATCCTGATTCCAAAAGCGCGATCAGTGAAGAAATGGGAAAGCATCTGCGCGACGTAGTATCGCCGTTCCTGAGAACACGGGAACCCTGGCTTTTACAAACCACGCGTGTACCCGACGTTTCAATATTATACAGCGCCACTGAGCGTTATGCCGCAAGTGATACCATGAGTAACGCCTTTCCGCCCGCCACGAATTTCATCGCTGTGACCGACAAAATCTGGAATGCAGGATTAAATTACGAAATTATCCCGGAGTATAAGCTCGCAGCAGGTGACATCCAAAGCAAAGTTTTAATTATTGAAAACCCTGCGGCGCTGAGTGAAAGCAATATAAAGGCCCTGCGGAAATATACGGAGTCAGGAGGCACCATACTGGTTACCGGAAGAGGACTCATGCCGGACAAAATGCAGGAGCTGCTGGGTATATCGGATATCAAAAAACCGCTGCGTGCGGAAGAGCTGAAGATCACTGTAAATAAGCAGCTTCATTCGTTTACGCACCTATTGTACCATATCAAAACGAAGAATAGTAAGGTATTGCTAAACGCGACTGATGCGCAAGGCACCGGATTGCCCCTGCTCACCAGTAATGTAGTAGGCAAAGGAAGAGCTTTCGCAGTAATGGTGCCTTTACTGAGCCAGGAAAAGGGCGGGCCGTATAAGGTACCGGCTGCATTGATCTCCCGTTTCTTTGAACAGGTGTTGCCTGTTGAACAACGCCTGTTGACGACGTCTGCTCCCGCGTTCGTAGAAACAGTTCTTCGGAAGAAGGATAATATGCATATCCTGCACCTGGTGAATCATGCGGAAGGAGAGAGGGAGCTAATAAAAACGACCTGGCATAAATATTATAAGATCAGCAATATTCCACCCGTGGAGACAACTCATGTTTCCATCAGGCTTCCGGCGCGGCCGGCATCTGTAAAATTGCAACCGCAAAACCAGGTATTACAAGGCTGGGAATATAGCAGGGGCCGTCTTGAAGCAGACGTGCCTGGTTTTGCGATTCATCAGATGGTGGTAGTGGAATGATTTGGTTGATCAAAATTATTGGCATTCAGATATAAACAGGACAAAAAAACAAATTGTAAGATATGACCCGCTATCGTGGCTCCTTGTTGCTTATCATGATCTTTCTTGTGAATGCGTCGTTTGTGAATGCGCAGCGTCCGAACGTAGTATTTATTTTAACTGACGACCAGGGCTACGGTGATTTGCGCTGCCATGGTAACCGCCTCATTAACACGCCCAACCTTGATAAACTGCATGCCTCAAGCATACGCTTTACGGATTATCACGTGGCGACAACCTGCGCCCCGACCCGGGCTGGTTTGTTTACGGGAAAAAATTGTAATAAAGTTGGCGCCTGGCATACGATCATCGGGCGGGAGCTGTTGCGAAAAGACGAAGTTACCATGGCTGATATCTTTAAAAGCGCCGGCTACGCAACGGGCATATTTGGAAAATGGCACTTAGGTGATAACTATCCCTTTCGTGCTCAGGACCGCGGGTTTCAGGAAGTACTGGTTCACGGCGGCGGAGGTGTTACCCAGACCCCCGACTATTGGGGGAACGATTACTTCGATGATACCTACTTTCATAATGGCCGCCCGGAGAAATATTCGGGTTACTGCACCGATATATGGTTCAGGGAAGCGTCGAAGTTTATCCATAAAAACAAAAACAAACCCTTTTTCTGCTACATACCAACAAACGCTCCGCATAGCCCGTTTCACATAGCCGATCAGTACAGTAACCCGTACAAAAACAATGCTTCGATACCAAACCCGAATTTCTATGGTATGATCACATACATTGATGATCAGGTAGGGAAATTAATAGAGCAGCTAAAAAAAGAAGGCGTATACGAAAATACCATCATCATTTTCATGACTGATAACGGCACCGCCGGAGGCGTAAGATTTGACCCCGCGGGAGCAATCGTTTCCGGGTACAACGCGGGTATGAGAGGCATTAAAGGCACGCCATATGAAGGTGGTCACCGTGTGCCGTTCTTTTTACACTGGCCAAAAGGAGGTTACGCCAAAGGAATTGATATCACTACGCTTGCTAGTTATACTGATGTATTGCCAACGCTGATGGACATGTGCCGGATAAGCAATACCCGCTCCATTGCTTTTGAAGGAAAAAGCCTGGTTCCCCTGTTGGCAGGAAAGGAAAAGAACTGGCCCGATCGCACATTCGTCGCTGACGTGCAGAGAGACGAGTTCCTGGTAAAGTGGAAGCAGTCGTCTGTGATGACAAAACAATGGCGGTTGGTAAACAGAACAGAATTGTATGATATGCAGCAGGATCCTGGGCAAAGAACTAACGTAGCAGACAAATTTCCTGATGTTGTCAGTAAACTTGAAAAAGATTATGAGGCCTGGTGGATAGATGTGTCGGCAAGAGCGAAGGAGTACAGCCGGGTGATTGTCGGTTCTCCTCATGAAAAAGTCACCCGGCTGACTGCCCATGACCTCCATGCTGAAAAAGACTACCCGGCCTGGAACCAGGATATGGTACGGGCCGCAAATAAAGTCAACGGCTTCTGGGCATTGGAAGCAGACGGGGCAGCCACATACGAAATTCAGCTCAGAAGGTATCCCGAAGAGAGTAATCTTGCACTTGCCGGGATAGCACCGGAAGGAGAGCCGGTACCAGGTGGAAAAGCATATCTTCCCGGGGAAGCGCTACCCATTCGAAAGGTAAAAATAATGATAGGCACAGAGAAATGGGAAAAAGAGGTGCAGGGCAATGAAACAAATGTTTCCTTTAGGGTTCAGTTGCCCAAAGGGGATTTTGATTTGCATACTGTGTTGCAGGGGGATGAAGGCCGGGAATGGCCGGCTTATTATGTTTATTTGAGGAAGTTATAGTGGGGGTATGAGATATGAGGTAGGGGGTATGAGGTTTGAGGTAGGTTAATGAAAGAAAAGACAATTTTTCAACTGATCTCTGGCGATTCTTGCTGTACGCGGCATGGATATTGCGTTTTGGATAAAAAAACTTCCTATGGCACTGATTGGCGGGGTAATCAAAAAAGCAATTGATATCACCGGTAGCATCCGGGCTGAACCAAATCCTGCCAAAGCGCAAAGGTCAGTTCTTTTGAAGCTCTTAAAGAAAGCAAAACTTACCGCTTTCGGCTTAAAGTATAAGTTTAGTCATATTTCGAAAAGCACTGATTACATCCGGGCTTTTCAGGAAAATGTTCCTGTATATGATTATGACATGATGTATGATGAATGGTGGCACTACCTGCTCGAAGGACATCAGAACGTCACCTGGCCGGGGGGCCAGCAATATTTTGCCCTGAGCAGCGGTACAACAAGCAACAAAAAATATATCCCCGTCACCGATGATATGATCAATGCTATCAGGAAATCCGGCATGCAGCAGGTGATGAGCCTGAAAAATTTTGATCTTCCTGCTGATTTTTTTGGAAAGCATATCCTGATGCTTGGAAGCAGCACAAGTTTAATAAAACAGGAAGATCATTTTGAAGGAGAGATCAGCGGGATAAGCGCCGCAAACATCCCTGCGTGGTTTAGTGCATTTTACAAGCCCGGCCTTGAAATCGCATCAATTGAGAACTGGGACGAAAAGGTTAGGAGAATCGCGCAGGAAGCTCCGGGGTGGGATATCGGAAGCATTTCAGGAATACCTTCCTGGGTAGAACTCATGCTAAAGGAGATCATTGCGTATAATAAGCTCGAAACGATCCATGATATCTGGCCTAACCTGCATGTATATACGACTGGCGGTGTTGCATTTGAGCCGTACCAAAAGAGCCTTGAAAAATTATTCGCCACGCCATTGATCTATATCGATACCTATCTCGCTTCGGAAGGATACCTCGCGACGCAGAAACGGCCTGATACAAGTGCTATGGCCCTTATCCTCAATAACGGTATCTTCTTCGAATTTGTTCCTTTTATCAGTGAAAATATCGACGACGAAGGACGGGTTACAAAAGAAGCAAAAGTGCTCACCCTGGAACAGGCAAAGGAAAATACTGAATACGTTTTGCTGATTTCCACCGTTTCAGGGGCCTGGAGGTATATGATCGGAGATACCATTATCATAACCGACAAGAAAAGATCGGAGATCCGGATAAGCGGCAGAACCAAACATTATTTAAACGTTGTTGGTGAGCAACTCTCCGTTCAGAAAATGAATATGGCCATCAAAAAGCTCGAAGATGTTTTCGACGTGGAAGTTAAAGAGTTTATCGCCTCCACTATTCTTCAAAATGACGTATTCGTAATGAAATGGATCATTGGATGTGATAAGGATATTGACGCCGTAAAAGCAGCTGAAGTAATAGATACCGAATTATGTGAAAACAACAAAAACTATAAAGTAGCGCGTCAGAAAGCACTGACAGGGGTGGAAGTAGAAGCGATTCCTGTGGAACGCTTTTATAGCTGGAGCGAAGAATTCAAGAAGCTCGGAGGACAGGCAAAAATTCCCAGAGTGATGAAAGAAGAAGATTTTCATGCCTTCCGGAGCTATGTGCAACAATTATCTTAAGGCTGTTTTTTGTTGTTCCAGTTTCTTTTCTTCCAGTTTTTTTACCTGTTCTACAATCAAATCAGGCGACAAATATAAGCGTGCTATCTTGTCTTTATAAGCCTTTGGCAGTCCAGCATGATCTAAAATAAAACGTTTGGTAGAGATGATGTAGTGCCCGAGGCCGTGATTAACTGCGTTGGTGTCTGCAACTATCTCTGCCATCTTCACATAATCCGGTGATAAGTAATACCGGTATCCGAACGAGACCATTGCCGCATTACTTTTGCTTTCATAATCGAGGATATGCCCCAGCTCGTGGCCGATCCATCCTATCATAACATCATCAGGAAGTTGTTGTATGGCCATTACCGAATGTGTCAGCCTGAAATAAGCACTTATATTAATTCTGTAGCTTCTGTTTTTCCTTTTCCGCAGCAGGGAGCCAAAAACAGGCTGAGCCTGCATGACAGAAGATTTAAGGTTCTTTTTAAGGACAAAATTTATGGCGGTATGCTCCAATTCGGGATAAAAAGAAAGTGCTTTAAGAATGTTTGTTTCTATAATAGCGGGCATCTGCTTGTTATGCCGGAATGGCAACAACCCCCGGCTGGTTTCGTTGGTAGTATGCATTAATTGAGACAATTTCATGAAAGCCAGGAGTAAAATCATCAAGGTAAAGTACTTCAATTAACCATGCATTCAAAGTTTTGTTCGATATTCAATAAAAAGTTAATTTTTCATAAACCTGGGTTCAAAACTTCCCGGACATTCACGGGTAATTTTACGTAGCAGGAGTATGTGTTGGTTCCGGTGCAAATTACGCCCGCCCGCTGTACTGCCGCGGCAACCCTCGGCTTCGTTGGTGTTATCCTGAACGCTTAGCCGGCGATGGCAGAGGGAGTGCTGCCACGGGATTCATTCATCGCTTAAACATGCAAAAAATAGACTCAGGTCTTTCGGTTGTTTTAATTTAATATTAACCTTGTATATAGCTCCGGCTTCTATTCTTAAAAAATAATGCAGTATGTTAAACAGAATTCTGGTTTTCTTTTTGTCGGTTATAGGTCTTCACGGTTTTGGTCAGTCTCCGGCTAATATGGGTAAGGTGCCTGTCTCCGTTATATTCGATACGGATATCGCAGGAGACTATGACGATGTAGGCGCGATGGCCCTTTTGCACGCCTTTGCAGACAAGGGGGAGGCAAAAATTTTAGCTACCATTTCCTGCAATGCTTTTGAAACAACGGTGCCAACGATCAGCGTGCTGAACACTTATTTTGGCAGGCCCGGCCTCCCGGTAGGGGTCACCAGGCGCAACCAGCCGAATAAGGATTGTCCTCAACAGTGGGCTCAGGCCATCATAGAAAAATACCCGCACCAGCATACCGCTAATAACGATGCAAGAGAAGCGGTTAGCCTTTACCGTGAGCTTCTTGCCGTCCAGCCTGACCAGTCGGTAACCATTGTTACCGTGGGCTTTTTTACAAACCTCGCGGGGCTGATCGCTTCGTCCCCGGATAATTATTCGAAACTTACAGGAAAAGAGCTGGTGCAAAAAAAGGTCAGGGTACTGGTTTCTATGGCCGCACGCCTTCCGGAGGGCAAAAGTAAGGGCAGGGAGTACAACGTGTACGTCGACACCAGGGCCGCAGATACGGTATTCAAAGAATGGAATACCCCCGTTATTTTAAGCCCTTTCGAAGTAGGTGAAAAAATTTATACAGGTATTCCGCTGATACGGGACAGCACCATTACAAACAGTCCGGTTAAAGACGCCTACAGGGTGGCTCTGCAAAAAGATAAAAATGACACCGGCAGAATGAGCTGGGATCAGACCGCAGTACTTGCTGCTGTCAGGGGCATCGAGCCCTACTTTTCCACCCGCAGAATAAACCTGAAAATAGAGCCCGATGGCAGCAATACATTAATACCCGGCGGGAAATTTATTTATCTTGGCTTTAAAATGAAACCGGAGGAGATACAGGCCATTATAGAGCAGCTTATGCAACATCAACCTAAAAAAGTTTAAAAAGATAAACCCAAATACCAGCCGCTATGTTTCTTATTGATAATTACGCTCTGGCTGTTCTTCTCTGTGTTATCACCATGCTTTGCTGGGGATCGTGGGCCAATACCCAAAAGCTCGCGTCCGGATCATGGCGCTTTGAACTATTCTATTGGGATTATGTGCTGGGCATTGTGCTGCTCGCGCTTCTGCTTGCATTCACCCTGGGAAGCACAGGAAACGAGGGAAGAAGTTTTTCAAACGATATGGGCCAGGCCAGTGCCGAAAATATCAGGTCTGCTTTACTGGGAGGCGTCATCTTTAATGCTGCAAATATGCTGTTGGTAGCATCCATTGCGATCGCCGGCATGGCGGTTGCTTTTCCTGTGGGCATCGGTCTGGCCCTGGTGATCGGCGTAGTGGTAAACTACTTTCAAAATCCGGTAGGAAACCAGGCCCTGCTCTTTAGCGGCACCACGGCGATTGCCATTGCCATTGTGATGAATGCCACTGCATATAGAAGAACAACCTCCAGTTCGAAAGCCGTATCCACCAAAGGACTCATGCTGGCCGTGATCGCGGGTGTGCTCATGGGATTTTTTTATAAGTATGTGGCCGCTTCCATGTTTCCGGATTTTTCCCGGCCGGAGCCGGGAAAGCTGAGCCCTTACAGCGCCATCGTTATGTTCTCACTTGGCATTCTCTTAAGCAATTTTTTATTCAACTCCTTATTGATGCGCTGGCCTTTTACGGGAACACCCGTAAGCTATCGCACATATTTTAAGGGAACAGGAAAAGATCACTTAATGGGAGTGCTGGGCGGAGTGATCTGGTGCGTGGGCATGGCTTTTTCTATTATTGCTTCCGGCAAAGCTGGTCCTGCCATTTCCTACGGACTTGGACAGGGTGCAACTGTAGTGGCGGCCGTTTGGGGCATTTTCATCTGGAAAGAATTTAAAGCAGCGCCGAAGGGAACTTCTGCTCTATTAAACCTCATGCTCCTGCTTTATGTCGTGGGATTAGGGCTCATCATCGCCGCCCGTTAAAATATCATCATGCAGAAATTTACGATTATGTCCTCTATTGTCGTCATCGGCAGCACCAACACAGATATGGTGGTTAAAACCACACGTTTCCCGTTACCCGGTGAAACTATACTTGGCGGTGAATTCTTTATGTTTCCGGGTGGCAAGGGAGCTAACCAGGCTGTGGCTGCTGCCCGCATGGGAGGAAAAGTAACATTAGTTGGCAAGGTGGGGAAAGATGTATTTGGAAAAGAAGCCCTGGCCGGCTTTCAAAAGGAAGGTATCATTGTCGATTATATATCTGAAGATCCGACGGCAGGTTCGGGAGTAGCCCTTATTACAGTGGATGAGAAAGGGGAAAATTCGATCGTAGTAGCATCGGGCGCAAATGGTAAGCTCAATGAAGCCGACATCATTAAAGCAAAGGAAGCAATTGAAGAAGCAGGTATAGTATTGCTGCAACTGGAAGTGCCATTACCTGCGGTCACATTTGCTGCGAAGCTTGCAAGTGAGCTTGGTAAAAAAGTGGTGCTGAACCCTGCCCCTGCACAGGCGCTGCCCAGCGAGCTGTATACCCACCTGCACTTAATAACTCCTAATGAGTCTGAAGCTTTTTTGTTAACAGGTATTGAGGTTAATGATACAGAGAGCGCAGAAAAGGCAGCGGATATGCTGCTTTCTTTTGGCGTAGAAAATGTTATCATCACCCTCGGCTCACAGGGCGCCTACCTGAAAAATAAGGAGGCTTCCTTTATGATCAATGCGCAAAAAGTAACGGCGGTAGACACTACTGCAGCAGGTGATGTGTTCAACGGCTCGCTGGCTGTATTCTTAGGTGAACACATGCCCTGGAAAGAAGCCATCCACCTGGCTTGTGCGGCAGCTACGCTTTCCGTTACCAGGATGGGAGCACAGAGCTCGGCGCCGTTTCGCGCAGAAATTGAGCACGTGCAATGACTGTTTACCTTTCTGCCGCTTTATTGCCGCCGCCATAATAGGGATAACTATCGAATATGTCTTCATCTGAATGTAGCAATGGATCCGCGGTTTCTTTACGCCACGCGTCAAGTTTTACCTGAAGCTGTTTTTTGATCCTGTCATAAGACTGATCTTGTGCCAGGTTGTGCAACTGATCCGGGTCTGTCTTCAGATCATACAGTTCTTCAGCAGAACGTTTTTCGAGGCTCCACGATGCCTGTTCTTTAAATGCCGGGTTAGTCCGGTTCTCCACAAGGTACTTTTTAGACAAACCGTTATCGATATCGCCAAATGCACCAAGAGCACCGGGAAAATCCGGTTCTCCTGCCGGCCATCTGTCTGGTCTCAGGTTATTGATATACAGATAATCAACTGTTCTAACCGCTCTTGCAGGGTAGCCCAAATTATTTTTTCGGATGTTGGCATGGCGTTCACGTTCGAGAAAGACCATATCGAACCGTTTGTCTGTTTTTCCTTTTAACAGCAGGGGGAGGAGGCTCTTTCCGGTCATTGATGCAGGAATGTCAACACGGGCTGCTTCCAATATGGTCGGCGCTATATCTATCAGGCTTACCAGTTCTTTATACCGGTTACCATTTTTAAAAAGTTTTCCCCAGCGCATAACCAGCGGGATATTGCTTCCGGCATCATACAAATTTGCCTTGGCCCTGGGGAAAGGCATTCCGTTGTCGCTGGTAACGATAATCAGGGTATTGTCATACAGCCCCTTTTGTTTCAATATAGAAATGGCATTTTCCACGGTTTGATCGAAGCGCCGGACTTCAGCATAATAATCCATCAGGTCTGCTCTTACAAGAGCATTATCCGGCAACCAGGAAGGGACTTTCAGTTCCTGTTCATTTATCCCGGCCGTTTTTTTCAGTTCGGGCTCATAGGGGCGGTGAGGGTCGTGGCTGCCGATCCAGAAAGCAAATGGAGTTTTGCCGGGCAATTGCGACATAAAGTTTTCAAAGCTTTTGTATGATGGGCCCGCCGGATTTTCTATATAGCCACCTGCCTTGAAATCACCGGGTCCCCAGCCTTTACCGAACAACCCTGTTTTGTACCCCTTTCGCTGCAATAAAGAAACATAGTTCGAATAAGACACAGGCAACGTGCCCCATAGATTTCCGCCCTCTTTTAACTGGTGAGGATGTCTGCCAGTGAGAATGCCCGCCCGTGAAGGAGAGCAGGAGGGCGCGGCACAGAAGGCATTTTCAAAAACGACCCCATCTCTGCCGAGACTGTCTATGCCGGGTGTACTGATCACCTGATGGCCATAAATACCTCCATGCCTGGACATATCATCGGCAATGATGAATAATATGTTAGCTGGCGGCCCGCTGATTGCTCCGGTTGCAGAACGGGAGGCCGTATTACATGACAGTTGCAGTACACAAACTAGTAAAAAAATGTATCGCTTCATTTGAACAAGTTAATCTTCGCCGTGCAGAATCAATGCAACATCGCCTTTGAATCTGCGCTTACAAACCACGGATGCTATAATAATAGATTGCCGCATCCCGGCCTTCACCCACGGTATAATATCCTTTTCCATCAGGAGTGAAACAAATAGCCTCTCCCTGGGTTTCTATAGTGTATGGGAGTGTCGTTGGTTTGCGTGTTAACGTCTGTTCAATCGCCTCCGTTCCGTTCCGGTTCCAGTGGTATACCCTGACCTGGCTTTTAATCAGTATCTGCCTGCCATCAGATGAGATATCCCCTGCAACGATCCATTTCCCCGGCGAAGTATCTTCTATAAATAAGGAGGCTTTTCTGGAAAACGTAATGGTATCGCCGTTACTAAAATTCAGCGTCGTAGAATAGATGCCAATAGTATCCTGCCGTTTGGAAAGAATATACAATAAGTGATGCACAGGATCAACCATCAAAGTCTCGGCATCGCGTGGGCCGTCGGGATATTTCAGGAAGGCTACCTGCCTTTCTATCTGCATAACGGGTTGTAACCCCGGCGGATCCTCAAACCTGTAAATACTTACATAAGGTCTCTGCTGGGCATTGTCACCGATATCACCAAGATAAATGTAGCTCTTTCCAATTTCAGGTCCGGGGCCATAACCGATAGCCTCACAATCTTTAACACCAAACATCAGTGCCGGTTCACCAGCGAAATAACAGGTTGCCATCACTTTACCCTCATTATTGATCGCGAAAACACGTGACGTATCGCCACTGTCATTATGAACATAAAACACCCCCTTATTGATATGGGAAGCCACGATACCAGATATCTCGTTGCAGTAAGCTTCCTGTAATTTACCGGTTATCCTGCTGGTCTGTTCCTGACTTTGAGAGCAGGAGAATGATAATATACCTGATAATACGTATATTATTGCTGGTGATCTTTTCATTGATTTGGATAATAAAGTTGCCGCAGGGAACTGGAATATCAACTGCTAAGGTAACCCATATTCATCAGCTTCAGTGTAAAGTTTTACCGGCCTCTTCTGCGGTTCTATTTCTCTGTTCCTCTACCATAACCGCATGCCGTTTTGAATTTAGGCGTGCTTCCCGGCGTTCTCTGTGTCTTTCTTCTTTGTGCCCTCCGTGGTTCCCTTCTCTGTTTCTCTACACTGTTGCAATGACACACATAACCAGCGCAGAAAAATTCCGGTTTAAATCTTATTTTTCGGATCGTAGACTAAACAGAGTAGATTTCCATTTATTTTATTGAATGAAAATGATACCCGTAATATCTGTTCCGCTGCTGAAGGGAGGCACTCTTGTATTATTTTCATGGATGTATTTAGCTGGCTGCATTTTTTCGGATGCAAATGCAGAGAAATTCGGGATGCAAAAGAATGTTGTTAAGGATACGGCAGCATCGGACTGGCCTGAGTACAATGGCGATGGTGCCAGGAATCATTATACGGCACTTGATCAGATTACAAAGGAGAATATAGCACGTTTAAAGCCAGCATGGGTATATTCTTCCGGTGGAATCGATACACCGGGCAACCGCACACAAATTCAATGCAATCCCATCATCATCAACGGGATCCTTTACGGCGTTACCCCGGGTACGCAGGTTTTTGCGCTGGATGCATCCACCGGCAAAGAATTGTGGAGGTCGTCTGTTAAGGACAATGGCGGCACTACCAGCAGGGGAGTAACGTATTTTTCAGATGGCACCTCCGCAAGGATTTTTTTTGGGGCGGGAAGATGGCTGTATGCCCTGAACGCTAAAACGGGCAGCCCGATCCCAGGTTTTGGTGATAACGGCAGAATTGATTTGAAACAAGGTCTGGACCGTCCCGGTGCGGATGACTATGTTTTATCGAATACGCCGAATACTATTTTTAAAAACCTGCTTATCACCGGTGTGCGGGTTTCGGAATCGCAAACGGCACTTTTAGGTGACGTGCGGGCGTACAATGTTTATACAGGAAAGCTCGCATGGACATTCAGAACAATTCCTGCCAAAGGTGATTTTGGATACAACACCTGGCCGCCGGAACCCCGAAAGAATATCGGCGGGGCCAACGCGTGGGCCGGCATGGCGATAGACCGTGAACGCGGAATAGTGTACATACCTACAGGTTCGGCCGCCTTTGATTTTTTCGGAGGCAACCGCAAGGGTAATAACCTTTTTGCCAATTGCCTACTGGCGTTGAATGCGGCTACTGGTAAACGTTTGTGGCATTACCAGCTGGTTCATCATGATATTTGGGACAGGGATCCTCCGGCACCTCCTAATCTTGTTACCATAATTCAGAAAGGAAAAAAAGTGGACGCCGTAGCACAGGTCACTAAACAGGGATATGTATTTGTTTTTGACAGGGTAACGGGCCAACCACTTTTTAAAATTGAGGAGAGATCTTTCCCAACAACCGCTATCGAGGGGGAATTTCCGAGTCCGACTCAGCCAGTGCCGGTGAAGCCGGCTCATTTCACGCGCCAGTCGTTTACAGAAAAGGATTTTAATCCCTTTGTTGCCGATAAAGATTCTTTGATTAATGTATTAAGAAAGGCGCACACCGGAACGGCTTACATTCCACTCAGTAAAAACATGACAATAATTTTCCCAGGCACTGATGGTGGTGCTCAATGGGGTGGCGCGGCCGCTGACCCCGGTGGAATTTTATATGTTCCGGCAAAAGAACTACCGGTGTATACGTCACTCGTTAAGAAAGAGCAACCTCCTGCCGGAGCGTCAGTTACCGGATCAAGGTTATATAATAACTATTGCGCGTCCTGTCATGGTAAAGACCGTAAGGGAAACCATGATGGCTCTTACCCTTCTTTACTCGGCATTGAAAAGCGGCTGTCGGCAGCATCGGTTGAGCAGGTTGTACTCAAAGGTAAGGGCATGATGCCTTCCTTTTCTCACATTTCTGTTTCTGAGCGAAAAGCCATCAATGATTTCCTGCTCCATAAAAAGGTGCTTGCCGTCGCTGCCACTGGCAGCAATTCTCAACAAAAGATCCCTTATCAACACACGGGCTATAACAGGTGGTATGATAGAAACGGTTATCCGGTTAACACTCCGCCCTGGGGAACGCTAACCGCTATAGATTTGAATACCGGTGAACACAAATGGCAGGTTCCGCTTGGCGAATATAAGGCTCTGATCGAAAAAGGAATACCTCCTACGGGAACGGACAATTATGGTGGCCCCCTGGTAACAGCGAGCGGATTGATATTTATTGCCGCGACAAGAGATGAAAAATTCAGGGCTTTCGATAAGTCTGATGGCAAAATTCTTTGGCAAACACAACTCCCTGCTGCCGGTTATGCGTCCCCCAGCAGTTATGCTGTTAACAGGAAACAATACATCGTGATCGCATGTGGCGGCGGAAAATTAAACACCAAATCCGGTGATAAATATGTGGCCTTTGCGTTAGGTGACTAAATTTTATGATGTGGTCCTGGAGGCGTTTCGGGGATCAATATTTCTTACTAATCTTATTCAGCATTCGGGAAGGTATTTGGCACTAAACCCAGGCTCCCCAGGAAATCAAGACAAGCCGCTTTCTGATCATAACTTAAGTCTTTGTTTTGATGCAGCGCCTTTATCGTGCTGATAAAGGGCTGTTTGTTTTTCAAATACAACAGGTAATTTATCGTCATCAAAGACAACATCTTATTATCATTTTTGCAAAAGTTTACCAGGTTGGCTTCGGCAGTCTTATCTTCAAAACACTGGAATACAATCGCCGAAGAAGTAAGGGCTACCGGCGGGTAGTTGTCTTTCATTGCAGCCATGATGGCATTTTCGTACTGTTTTATTGTTGCCTCTGTTTGGGAGCGCAGCCCGGTGATTGCCCAGAAACGAACAATATTATTTTTGCTGTTTAGCAGTTTCACCTGCTGCCTTGCAATTTCACCGCCTCTCTTACCGGATAACGACGCAGCAGCGTATATTTCTTTCACGGGAAAGTTTTTATCACTTAGCCGGTATTCATATGGTGTGGTGCCCGCAGAAATTTTTTCAATCTCATATTCGGGTAAAAGCATGATATCCCTTGATGTCAATACTTCATTATCCAGTTGCCTGCGCATGGCATCTAAAACGCGATGGGATGCTGCATCATTCACGAGGTTGTGCGTTTCCCATTTATCTTTATCGATATCGAATAAAAATTCAGCAGGCCGGTCATCAAACAAACTTTTCTGGAGCCCGTTTAACCTGCCCGCGGCAAGGTCTTTGCGCATTTGCTGTTTAACATCACCTATTTCCATATACCGGATATAGCGCACCTCCGGCATAAAGGGCATGTAGTTACGCGAGTAAACGTACCTGCCGTTGGTAACACTCCTTACCATATCAATGCCGTTGTCAGCGCGGTCGCTGGATAACACCAGGTGGTCAACAGGTTTGGAACGTTTGTTTCCGATCAGAACACGGCCTTTCATATGCGGTGGAATGTTTGCGCCCGCCAGGCTGAGCATCGTGGGCGCTATGTCGTTAAAGTTAATCAACTCATCAGTAACAATACCTCCGGTCTTCCAGGGAGAAAGGTGCTTATACATGGGAGGGAACCACACCACAAAAGGAACCCGATAACCAAGGTTGATGCCGTTTGTTTTACCCCGGGGAACGCCTTCGCCATGATCGGCAAAGCAAAAAATAATGGTGCTGTCAGTCAGGTGATCATCCTGAAGACGTTTCAATAATTTTCCGATGTTGTTGTCGGTGAGCTTAATGGAATTATATACCCTCGCAAACTGCTTTCGCATTTCCGGATTATCCTTATAAAATGGAGGCATGCTAAAAGCATTGTCATCAATTCTTTCAGGTGAAGGTAGTTGATCCAATACCTGTTTTACATAAGTCTGGTAAGGAGCGGTCATGGTTCTCGACTGGTGGGAATCCATAAAGTTGAAGACCGCGAAAAACGGCTGGCCGGGTTCTCTGTTCCACCAGCCTGCTTTTTCAGAACTTTCGTTCCATGCTTTTTTAATAAACTCACCGGGACTTTTTACGTTGTAGTCTGTTTTAGCGTTGTTCGTTGTATAATATCCCTCCTTTTGCATGTAGTAAGGAAAGCCCTGGATATAATCCGGGAGGGGATAGCTGCTCCTGTGATTGCCTGTTCCTGCGACATACGTTTTTACGCCGGTGATCAGCGTGGTGCGCGATGGGGAGCAAACGGTGCCCGTTGCAAATGCATTGGTGAACCGGACTCCTTCGTTCGCCAGTTGGTCTATTACGGGGGTTTTGGCATCGCTGTTGCCATAGCAACCGATGAACTGAGGCGAAGTGTCTTCAAATGTTATCCAGAGGATGTTCGGCCCTTGCTGTGCAAAAGAGATTACATGAATAAACAGCAATATCAGCGTTAGTTT